>CAZXGJ010000065.1:6007-18355 GCA_964639955.1 uncultured Ignavibacteriaceae bacterium | reverse complement strand
TGTTTATTGTTCAGGCAATAATTAATTTCTTTGTTCATTCAGGAAGCGGACAGGCGGCGCTTACAATGCCGATAATGGCTCCGCTTGCAGATCTTGCCGGAGTTACAAGACAGACTGCCATACTGGCATTTCAATTTGGTGAATACACAAATATTATCATTCCAACTTCTGCAGTTACAATGGGAGCTTTATCGATGGCTCGCGTTCCATGGGAAAGATGGGCAAAATGGGTTTTACCTTTACAAATAATTCTGATGTTACTTGGACTTTTATTATTAATTCCACCTAATTTAATTGGATGGCAATGAACTTCTTAACTAATAAATTATTTACTAACAAAAAAAGAGGTGTGCTATGAAAAAAATGTTACTTGTTCAGTGGTCTGTTATTCTGTTATTGACATCACCGGCAATTTTCGGACAGGCTGCGTTTAATACAGGAGAATTGGGAATTTACGTTGGCACCTATGGTCGATTCCAAATTTATACTCCTGATACTGCCGGCACAATTCAACTTGAAAGATTATCAATTTTGGTTGGAGTTGGGCCAAATGCTGTATTCGATTACCAGAATGATGTTGAAGTCGAAGATCCAGTGGTCAATATTTCAAATCCGCTGATAAGTGACCATGAAATATTTGGTTCATTTAATAATACCTACTCAAATGACCCACCGGATGTTTTTGAAAAATTAAACGTTTATGGATGGAATGGAGAAAGTTATGCTATTTTAAAATTTACAATCACCAATAGAGAATCATCTCCATTAGAAGGTGCCTTAATTGGTCTCGATATAATTCCGTATTTGGACGCTGAGTATGGTTATGATACCGTTACCTATGATGGCACTAACAAGATAATTAGGTCGCATAGAGGTGCAACAAATGTCGGTTACAAACTATTATCGCATAATCTTGCTTCCCTTTATTCTTTTGAATGGTACGCAGATTATTCCGTAGATTCAAGCTACTGGAATTGGATGACTTACGGTTCGATACAACCACAATATGTATCAAATACGGCTGATGGTCCTGTGACTATTACAGCACAAGATCCAATAATACTTAATACAAATGATTCAATTATTGTTTACTACGCTGTTTCTGTTGGGGCCAATGAAGCTGAAATGATTTCAAATATGAATGCAGCTGTTCAAAAGTATTATTCGATAACCTCAGTTGAAGCAGATCATAACTTAATTCCGAATGAATATGTACTTGAGCAGAACTATCCGAATCCATTCAATCCATCTACAGCAATTAAATTTGGTATTCCTGAAGCTTCGAATGTCAGATTAAAAATATTTAACACACTCGGTGAGGAAGTTGCTGAACTCGTAAATGAATATCATGAAGCAGGGACTTACACCTATCGATTCGATGCATCTAATCTTACTTCAGGGATTTATGTTTACACTTTGCAAACTGGAGATCAGGTTATCTCAAAGAAAATGACTTTGGTCAAATAAAATTAATTGTTTCAGTAGTACAGATTAATAATCTGTGCTACTGATTGTTTTATTAGTATGGAACGATACAAAGAAATAACTGATAAAATAAAAAGTAAGTACGACTCACTTCCTAAGAATCATCGGAAGATTGCCGACTTTTTCATAAACAATTTTGATAGAATCCCATTTCTTAATGTACAGGAATTATCAGAATCAACCGGTGCAAGTGTTGCTTCAATCGTAAGGTTTGCTCAGCGTTCCGGTTATAAAGGATTCAGTGAATTAAGAGATTCAGTTGCTGAATCTCTTCAGAAAGGTTTGAATAATAAAGAAATCTTTCCGCTTCTTAAAAAACGAAAAGCAGAAGATGATCTTTTAACTGAAGTAGCAAATCTTGATATAAAGAATATAAATGATACTCTCAATCTTATAGAAAGAAAATCTTTTAATTATATAATTGATAGAATTCTTTCTGCTGACAGAGTAATGACAGGAGGGCTTGGGATTTCCTATTTACTTGCCGAAATTCTTGCTTACCAGTTAACTCAGGTTGGAATAGATTCAAGTCCATTAAAACATACTCATACTCTATTTCACGAACATGTTCTTTTTCTTAAATCAAAAGATTTGTTGATCCTGTTTTCATTTCCGCCATATTCAAAAGAAACGGTTGACCTGGCAAGATTTGCAGAGGAAAGAAAGGTCGATGTAATTGCAATTACTAATAAGCCGGCATCTCCAATAACATTTTATACAAAAGCTAACTTGATTGTTGAAAGCAGAAATATGCTTTTTACAAATTCATTTGCTGCTATCTCTGTTTTAATAAATGCTATAGCGACTTCTTGTGCTGTTAAAGACAAAGCACGTGCAAAAAAAATATTGAAAGAATCAGAAAAAATCGCTGTTAGCCAAAACCTGATTATTAGCGGGAGCTGAATATGAGAAAATTATTACTATTACTATTTATTACATCTCAATTTATTTATGCCGGCACCACCGGTAAACTTTCCGGATCAGTTAAGGATGCACAAACAGGTGAACCTCTTGTTGGTGCAAACGTTATTGTTGAAGGAACCGATTTCGGCGCTGCAACCAATGTTGATGGTAATTTCGTTATTCTGAATATTCCTCCGGGCAATTATTCTGTTAAAATAAGCTACATTGGATATCAGTCAAGGCAGGTAACAGATGTTCAGATTATTGTTGACCAGACAACACTTCTGCCTGTCGTTTTAACTCCTGAATCAATTGAAGTTCAGGAAGTTGTAGTTACTGCTTCCACTCCAATGATACAGAAAGATGTAACCAGCAGTGTATCTGTAATCCGCCGGGACCAGATTGAATCACTTCCTGTTTCTAATTTTAAAGATTTATTATCTCTTCAAGCTGGTGTAGTAGAAACCGGAAGTAATAATTTGCATGTTCGTGGAGGTCGTTCAAATGAAGTTGCTTATCTCGTTGATGGAGTTTATGTGAAAGATCCTTTACTCGGCGGATTAAGTTTGGAAATCGGAAACGATGCTATCCAGGAAATGAGCTTACTTAGCGGTACTTTTAATGCTGAATACGGTAATGCACTCAGCGGTGTAGTAAATATTGTAACAAGAGATGGAGAGGATAAGTTTGCCGGCAAATTTGAAGCAAGAACAAGTGAGTTTGGAATTGACCGATATACCAGTCTCCATGAATCACGTGTTAATGGCAGTCTGAGCGGTCCTTTATTTACTAACGATTTAAACTTTTTTATTTCAGGAGAGGTTGATAATCGTGGCAGTTATTTACCTTACGGATATGGAAAGTTTAGTTCCTTCTTTACAAAACTTACAACTACTGTATTTCCTCTTGCAAAAATTTCTTTGCAGAACAGAGGAAGCATTGGAGACAGACAAAATTACAGCCACGCATTTAAATATATTCCTGAACAATACCCAAAAATAAAAACTGACAGCTGGCAGAGTTCACTTACCTTTACACATACTACAGCCAACAATTTCTTTTATGATTTCAAAGCTTCTTACTTTAACCAGGGATATTTTTCAGGAATTGATAAAGATACTTCACGTTATTTGCCTACCAGTGAATGGATTTATTTTAGTGAATACGGAAACGGTTTTGAGTTTTATAAGATTACTGATACTCTTGAATTAACCGACAGCAGAACTGTTACAGCAGATTTTAAACTTGATGCTGTATGGCAGATGAATGAGTTTAATGAAATAAAATTTGGTGGACAATTTCAGCAGCACTGGCTGGATTTATATTATGTTTATGATCCAAAGCGTAACTTCCCTTATTATGATGATTATTACACAAAACCATTTGAACTTGCAGCATACATACAGGATAAAATTGAGTTAGCTTACCTTGTTCTTAATCTTGGATTGAGATGGGATTATTCTAATGCAAATGTAACTTATCGTGCTGATCCACTCGATCCAAACACAACAGTTCAATCAGGACCGAAATCACAACTTTCTCCAAGGATTGGAATCGCTCATCCGATATCTGACAGAACAAAACTGCATTTTGCTTATGGACATTTCTTTCAGATTCCTGAATTCCAATATCTTTTCGAAAATAATCAATATGATTTGAATGTAAGAGAGCCATTATTTGGTCAGGCAGATCTTGATGCTGAAAGAACTATTTCTTATGAAGTCGGAATCTCACATCAGTTCTCTGATAGAATTGCAGCACATGTAACAGCTTATTATAAGGATATTATTGGATTGATTGGAACACGATATTATTTCCCGTTTGTTGACGGCAGATATACAGGCTACACACTCTATGTAAATGAAGACTATGCAAACGTTAAAGGATTTGAAGTTACTCTTGATATCAGACCTGACAGATATTTTTCCGGTGGATTGACTTATACATATATGGATGCAAAAGGAAGCGCTTCTTCTGAAACTGAACAATATCCAGGCACATCAGAATCTACTCAGTTATATTATCTTGATTTTGACAGGACTCATGTTTTAAATGCCTCTGCAACTTATCAAATTCCGAATGGTGAAGGTCCTTTAATATTCGGAGCTCCAATTCTCGAGAATATTGATTTAAGCCTAATTCTCAGAGCCAGTTCGGGTGCACCATATACACCATCCGGAAGAGATGTAGGATTTGTAGAAAGAAATTCCTTAAGGCAGCCGGGAATCTACAGCATCGATATGATCTTAGGTAAATCATTTTTTATAATGCAATCAATTGAGATGAGAATATTTGCAGAAATTTATAATCTCACGGATCATCAGAATATTCTTTATGTCTATCCTGATACCGGCGATCCGGATTTTACATTTGAAGGCGGTCAATCAGAAGAATATATGCAGGATCCTTCTAACTACGGTCCGCCGAGAACTATAAGGCTTGGTGCTTCAATAAGATTTTAAATGTTCATAAATGAAATTGGATACAAAATGAAAAAAATCATTTTAATTTTATTATTAATTCTGTCATCAACTCTTCTGAATGCCCAGGAAGGAAGAGATGGCGGTGAATTAACTCCTGATGATCTTAACAAAGTACTAGGCATTGAAGATCGCGCAGCAGGAATTCACAATGCAAGTAACATCGGTTTGTTCTTTGAGAACAGGGGAAAATTATATCCAAGACGATTAACTCAGGGACCATCTGGTGAGTTTCCTATAAACAGCACAAAACATTACATCTATCGTATCAATCAATTTGCTGGAATTCCGGGCAATGTTGTTCAGGCTAGATATACAACAAACGAAGAATGGGAAGCTGTTGGTGGATACCATCTTAAGGATTCTGCGAGAATTGCTTTTAGTGATAACCCCGTTTACTGGCATCCAACTCTGGGCTGGCCAGTAAAAGATGCAAATGGAAATGACTTAATTCTTTCTGATCAGGATAGCTATTGCGTGTATAATGATAGCAACAATACAGTTTCCATCCTGGGAATTCAAATTGCTCAGACAGGTTATGCATTCGGAGTGACCTTCGCAAAAAATATTATCTTTTATAAATATGAAATAACCAACCACGGTTCACAGGATCTTGAGGACTTTTATTTTTGCTTATATATCGATTGTGATGTTGGCAATGTAAGCGGTGGAATTCCCGAATATGATGACGACCGGATAGATTTCATTAAGGAACAAAGCCTCGTTTACTTTTTCGATGATGGGATTTCTTCCGAATGGCCCGGAGGCAAGACAGGATTTTTCGGTGCGATGTTCATCAAAACTCCGGAAGTGAATGGAATTGAACTTGGCGCAACTGACATGCATTATAATGTTTATAATGATGATTATGATATTGATTCAATGCAATATGGAATTATGTCCAGCGACCCTGATCTATATAATTCATCAGTCGGTTCAAAATACTTTCATATTGGTGGTAATCCGGATTTACACTTTGATGATCCCGCAACAATACCAGCTTCAGGATTGGATCTTCTGGCTTATCTGAGTTCCGGACCTTATACACTTGGCAGAAATGATACATTGATTTTTATAACTGCTTTAGTTGCAGGTGAAACTGAAGAAGAATTGTTACTTTCTGCAGCAACAGCAAAGTCAACTGTTGTAGCTAATTTTCAACTGCCTAAACCTCCGCTTCGTCCCAATTTATCTGGTATTGCAGGAAATATGCAAGCAACTTTGTACTGGGACGACATTGCTGAATACACTCTTGATGAATTCAGCGGCAATTATGATTTTGAAGGTTACCGGTTATATAGAAGTAATGATAGAGGTATCACCTGGACAAAGCTTGCTGATTATGATCTCACTAACTCTACTGGTGAAAACACTGGTCTGCAGTACAGTTTCACTGATACAACAATTATTAATGGGTTTGAATATTGGTATACAATTACTTCCTATGACAGAGGAGATACTCTTGTCGAGAGTCTTGAATGTCCGCTCGGAACAAATATCGATGCTATAAATCTGGTTTCAATAATTCCGAGAAGTGATGCAATAGGTAGAACACCGGTTTCAGTAATTGAAAATCAACATATCGGTTCCGGTGAATCAAACTATGTGCTTAATGTTGAACCTATTGATGACCAATCATTAGCAGGTAATGAATACAGAACTTCATTCGGGTTCATTTCGAAAAAAGAAAATGGAAATTTAGCTACCGCAGTTACTATCACAATTACTGATTCTGCACAAACAAAACCTTACAAATACGGAATTAAGTTTAACAGTTCAACTAATTTTGATGTTGTTAATTTGACGACCAACGAAATAATCAGAGACGGATACAATTATCCTTTTGGAGGCAGGGAAGTCAGTATTACGGGTTACGGGCTTAGAATCGGCATGTTTGATGATCCAAATGCAACAGAAGACGAGAGGCCGCAGGGTGGTGATTTGATCGTTGTAGATTTTTCTATAACTGTTGAACGAAACAGTGAATTAAATGTAATTGAGAACCGAGGCTTTATGATTGATCAAACTCAATCAACGGGTGATGGAATTATTTTTTCATTGTCTCCTCCGGAAATTATTCAGTCAGTTTCAAGAATTGGAGGAACGGATAACGTTGATTTGACCTTTGAAGTAATTGATGAATCACTTGTGAAAAGTGCATTGTATATTATTTCAATTGACGGTAGTGGAAAAGACACAACAGGAAACGGATATGTAATTATTTCTGTTTCTGAAACTCCGATTGTTGCTGATACTCTTTACACATTTGGCACTTTTGATTTTGATGGTATTCAGGGAAGAATAGAATTTCCAAGTGATAATCCTCCATCACCCGGAAATAAATTTTCATTGGAAACAGTGAAACCTGAATTACCGGATGTAAGAGATAAATATTATTTCCGTCTTGAAGGAGCGAAAGTTAATAACACACAAATAGCTCAGGATATAAACAAAATACGTGTTGTGCCTAATCCATATGTAGTAGCTTCACTTTGGGAACCCGAATATGGAGAACTGAGAAGAGAGCCTTTGAGACAAATTCAATTTATAAACCTTCCGCCGGAATGTACAATTTACATTTTTACCGTTGATGCAGATTTGATAAAAACACTTTATCACAGCTCAACTAACGGAACGGAAGTCTGGGATCTGCGGGCTGAAGGTGGAAGAGAAATTGCTGCAGGAGTTTACATTTATCTTGTGAAAACACAGGATACAGAATATCTCGAACGATTCGCTGTAATAAAATAATTACAGGATTTTATTCAGGAGAAATTTATGAAAAAGTTTTTACCAATTATTTTAAGCCTTACATTTTTGTGTATCGCCTATCCGCAGAATCCAAACCTCGGAACAGGTGGTGCACAATTTTTGCAAATACCAATTGGTGCAAAAGCTGAAGCAATGGCGGGGGCTGTTGTCGGTTATATCGATGATGCGTCTTCAGTGTTTTGGAATCCTGCAGGTATGGTCAAAGTTAAAAATGTTGAAGTCTTTTTTTCTTACATGGATTGGCTGACTTTGTTCGATCACAGTGCTGCCTCCATCGTATATAATGTTGAAGATGTTGGAGCTTTCGGTGCGAGCCTGATTATGTTTAACACAAATGAAATGGAAATTACAACAGAGATAGAACCAAACGGAACAGGAAGATTTTTTGATGCAGGTGATATGGCAATCGGTGTTAGTTATGCCCGATATTTAACCGATAGATTTAGTGTAGGACTCACGGCAAAATATGTTTACCAGCAAATCTGGAACGAAACTGCAAGTGGTCTTGCTTTCGATATCGGAACTCAGTACAGGCTTGATTTCCAGAACCTGACGATAGCAATGAGTATGACAAATTTTGGAGGCGATCTCAGGTTCGATGGACCCGACCTCGATATTAATTATGAAAGAACAGATATTAATCCTCAGTCACGAATTATTCCCGGCAGATTACAAACAGAGGATTATCCTTTGCCTTTACACTTCCAGGTAGGAATTGGCTTTGATATTTTTGAAGCTGACTTTGTAAAGATGAAAGGTGCTATCGATGCGAGTCATCCAAATGATAATAGCGAGAGAGTTCTTTTTGGAACTGAGTTTTCATTCTTCGACAGATTTTATGTTCGCGGAGGATATAAACTAAACTTTGATGACCAGAAATTTGCGTTCGGAGCCGGGGCTAACGTTCCGATATCAAGCAGTGCAGTATATTTTGATTATGCTTATTCAGTGTATGATTTATTGCCAGGTGTTCACAGGATATCAGTCAATTTAAGTTTTTAGAATGGGGATATTTCTTAAAATAGTTTACTTACTTGCTCTTATTATTTCTCTTACGATTAACCTCTTCCCTCAAGGGTATGTGTGTGCGGTTGGCGGCGGCTCAGAAGATTATAATAGCTGGAGTGATGCGCCTTATAGCTGGATAGTACAAAAATCTGATAGTGGTAAAATAATAATCCTTGGTGTTAGCTCTGCTACATCCTGGCTGCCTGATTATTTTATGTCTTTAGGAGCAGATACAGCATTCAACAAAACAATCAGCTCAATTGCAATTGCAAATCTTCAGGAAACTTATGATGAACTAATCACAGCAAAAGCAATTTTCATTCGCGGTGGTGATCAATGGGATTATATCAGTTTATGGAAAGGGACCAAAACTGATTCAGCAATTAATTATATTTTTCAGAATGGAGGTGTGATAGCAGGAACAAGTGCCGGGCTTGCTGTTCTGGGAGATGTTGATTTCAGCGCACAAAATGGATCAGTCTATCCAGATGAATCACTTCTAAATCCATTTAATAATTATATGAGATTCGAAGATAACTTTCTCAATCTTGTACCGGATGTTATATTCGATTCACATTTCATCGAGCGAGCAAGGCACGGAAGATTAATTGCAATGCTTTACAATCGTTATTTCAGTACAGGAAGAAGTCTGATTGGAATTGGCGTTGATGACAGAACAGCTTTTTGTGTCACACCAGATGGAATTGGTGAAGTGATGGGAAGCGGTGCTGCTTCAATTTTTACAATTGATAATGAAACAGTGCTTGAGCCCATCAATTCTGGTAATTATACCATAGAAAGATTAAAATGTGAGCAGTTAACAAAAGGCTGGAAGTATGATCTGAACAACAAACAAATTTCTTATATGCCGCCTTCCGCAAAAGAAGTTGATACACAAAGGCAAACGGAATATCCTTTAACTAATATTTGGCTAACCGGATCTGAAAATATTTCACAGCATATTCAACCGAACTTTACCGGCTATCTTTCTAATGTAAATACCACGAAGACAATAATCTTTTCACATCCGGGGTTTGCAGCTCAACTTACACCAATAAAAAATTATCTTGATCAATCTTCCATCAATTATGAAATCATTTACTTATCACCATCTATATTAAATGATGCTTCAACTGCTCAGTTAATAAACTCAGCAACAAATTTTGTTTTTGCCGGCGATTCACTGAACATTATTTCTTTTCTGAAAGATATTTCAACAATAGTTGGTGAAACCTTTAGGGAGAAAAGTGTTTTCTTTAAAACTCCGCAATTCTTCTTTGGAAAATCCGGAAAAACTACAAGTCAATTCTATACTGATAATCTTTACACAGATGTTTATGCTGCATATCGCGGAAAGATGACAAATAATCCCGGATTAAATTTATTTGGTGATCTGATGTTTGAGTCTTCTTTATTTGATGACAGTGATTTTTATGAAAACAGAATGTCATCAGTGTTGTGGGGATTGATGAGAAACCGAAAACGCTTCGGAATTTATTTGCATGGAAATGCAATGGCATTATTGAACTCAGATGAAAAAATGGTTCGGGCATACGGCACAATGCCACCGATTTATATTGATGCATCACAAACAAGCTGGGTTGATTCTTCTACATTTCTTGGAAACAATGCTGTGGGTCCAAGGCAGGTTGTTGCCATGAATAATATCCGTTATAACATTACAACTTATGATGGTAACGGTTATTCCATCCCGGAAGGTAGGTTTGAATCCAGTCTTTCAGTAGATGACGAAGTAAATGAATTTCCGCATGATTACATTTTATTACAGAATTATCCGAACCCATTCAATCCGGTTACAGTTATTACTTATCATTTATTTATTGGTGGGAAAGTGAGTTTAAAAGTTTATGATATAATTGGAAATGAAATAACAACACTCGTGAATGAAGAAAAACCTGCTGGCAATCACAAAATAATTTTTGATGCATCGTATCTGTCAAGCGGTGTCTATTTCTATCGTCTCTTTTTTGGAGATAAGTCAACAACGAAATCTATGATACTACTGAAATAATATGACTAAATATTTACCCCTGCTTTTAATCTTTTCCACTCAACTCTTTGCACAGCCCACACCTTTGGAAAAAAACAAATATGAAAAGCTGACTTCTTATGATGAACTAACAGAATTTATTTATCAGCTTGATGAATCATCACAATTGCTGAAAGTTGACATAATCGGAAAATCTGTTGAAGGTAGAAATCTTTATGCTCTTAAATTTTCCAATTCAATTTTCGGAGAAGATACTTCTAAAATTAAAGTGTTGATATTTGCTCAGCAGCATGGCAACGAGCAATCCGGAAAGGAAGGTGCATTATTACTATCGCGGGAGTTACTTAAAACTGAGAAAGAATATTTATTTGACAAAATTGACCTTGCTTTGATTCCACAGATGAATCCTGATGGCTCAGAAATAAATGTAAGACGAAATTTTAATGGTGCAGATTTAAATCGTAATCATTTAATACTTACTGAACCTGAAACAATTGCACTTCACAAATTATTTGACACGTACTTGTTTGAGGCTACCATGGATGTTCACGAATATTATCCTTATACGGAAGATTATATAAACTATGGTTACGTAAAATATTTTGATGAACAGGTCGGAACGACAACAAATCCTAATGTATCTATAAGAATCAGAAGATTTAGCAATGATGAATATCTTACTTACATCAAAAAGTTTTTGAATGATAGAAATTTCTCGTTTCATAATTACATACCGGGAGGACCTCCGGAAATTAATCTTATCAGGCACAGCACTTATGACATCAACGATGGACGACAAAGTCTCGGAATTCAAAATTCTTTTTCCTTTATACAGGAAGGGAAGAATGGCAGAGATTCAATTGACAATATTCAAAGAAGAGCGGAAGGTCAGGCAGCTGGAATGATGGGATTTCTTTTATTTATTTATGAAAACGTTTACAAAATTAAATCGCTGGTTAAACAGGAAAGAGAGAAATTAATTTTAAATAACGTAAATGAAAACGTAGCAATACAGATGGATCATATAAAAACCGGAGAGCAATTAAATCTCACTCTTCATTCACTAAGTACAGACTCAGACACAGTTATTATTGTTAATGATTATCGACCCGTTGTGAATTCGATTTATGATGTTAAAAGACCACTTGGATATCTGATTCCCAAAAGTTTTACTGAATTATATGACTGGGCAATAAGACAAAATTTAACAATAACACCTTTTCAACTGACTCAGGATAAATCAGTTCAGGAATATTATATAAGCGGTATTGATTCAATAGATTTTGAAGGTGATACAGTTGTAAACCCGAATGTTGAATTAAGAGAAGTTGTTGAAAAGATAATTGAAGAAGAATATTACTTTATCCCTACGAATCAAATAAAAAATAATCTGATTGTTACTGCGCTTGAACCGAAATCAATTTTAGGTTTGGTGACTTATAAGCAATTTGCTCATCTGCTGAAAGCAAATGAATATTTTCCAGTACTGAGAGTAGTAGCTAAAAAATGAAAATTTTTTTAGTATGTAAACGTACTATCTACAAAAACTTTTTTACCTTCAAACAAAGTCAATAACACTTTTGCCTGGTGGATTTCAGTAGCTGAAATTTCAAATATATTTCTATCAATTATAATCAAATCAGCTTTTTTCCCAACTTCGATTGATCCGGTTTCCTTTTCCAGAAAATT
>CAZXGJ010000065.1:0-5907 GCA_964639955.1 uncultured Ignavibacteriaceae bacterium | reverse complement strand
TAATAATCATCTTTGGAAAACCAATATGGTTGTGTTACCGCCACAACACCAAGTTCTGTAAATCTTTTTATATCTTTTTTATCAACTAACTGCAAGTGTGTTATTGAGTTTCTCGAGTCTCTTTTTCCATTCTGAAATTCAGCGAACGAAAATGCGTAAAGAGTTACAGAAGTTGCTGCATCACCGATTGCATGCACATGAATCTGGAATTTGATTTTATCTAAAGCTGCACAAGCTTCATTCAATGCGTCAACATTCCAGAGTAACTCTCCATAATTATCAGGTTGATGACTGTAAGGTTCTTTAAGACAAGCTGTACTTCCTTCAACAACACCATCAATAAAAATTTTTGCAGAATTTGTTTGAAATAATTCTCCGGTATTCTTTTTCTTTTCATCAAGAAGTGATTGGATTTGTCCGGTTCCTTTTTCAGGGTCAATATAAAGTGAGGCACGAATTCTCAACTTTAACTTTTTATCTTTTTCAAGATTTCGATAAGCTTCTGTTTCATTGCTTCCGGCATCAAGGTAAGCATCATGCACGGTTGTTATTCCGAATGCTAAAGCCATCTCCTGATATTTTTCAAGTCCTTTCATTAATTCTTCTACAGAATAAACCGGGAAAATATCGTACACAAAATCAGCAGCATTTTCACGGAGAGTTCCATTTGGTTCATTTGTACCAGGATATCTTTCAATGATTCCACCATCAAAATTTTTAGTTGAGTTATTTATTCCTGCCAGTTCAAGTGTTTTTGAGTTTATCCATTTTGAATGTCCATCTTCTGATGAGAACGAAACGGGAATATCCTTTACAACTTCATCCAGAATTTTTTTATCAGGACCAGTTTTAGGAAAATCTGTATTACTCCAGCCTCTGCCTTTTATGAATTTGGCTTCCGGATGATCGATCAAATATTTTCTTATTGCATCCTGAATTTCTTCTTTTGTTTTGATTCCGTAAAGATTTAACTCATAGAAATAACGAAAAGAACTAATCGGATGAGCGTGTGAATCAATAAAGCCAGGTAGAAGCATTTTCCCATTCAGGTCGATGACTTTAGTTTTCTCTCCTATAAAATTTTTGACAGCATCATCTTTACCGACAAAAATAATTTTACCTTCTTTTACTGCAACAGCTTCAGCTATGCTGTTCAGACTATCAACAGTAAAAATAAATCCATTCTTAAAAACAAGATCTGCGGATTGTGATTTGTTTGAGGTGCATCCGTTAATAAAAACGATTAAGAAAGAAAAGAATGCAAGTAGAAAGAGTTTTAGAAACTTCATTTGCTGGGTTTAAACTCTTTTTTATTAACGGTTACTTTGTCCAGATTTTTCATATTCACTTCAACACCAATCCCTGGTTTTGTTGGAACATCCATCGTTCCATCTTTGCTTACATTGAACTCCGGTTCAACTATATCTTGCTTATAATATCTTTTACTTGCAGAAATATCTCCCGGCAAAGTGAAGTTCGGAAGAGAAGCGAGTGCAACATTTCCTGCACGACCAATTCCGGATTCGAGCATTCCACCGCACCAGACAGGAATATTTTTAGTTTTACAATAATCGTGAATTAATTTTGATTCAGTGAATCCGCCAACTCTTCCCGGTTTGATATTAATTACTCTGCAGCTATCCAATTTAATCGCAGCACGGGTATCATCAAGTGAATGAATGCTTTCATCAAGACAAATTGGTGTTTTAAGTTCACGTTGAAGTTTTGAGTGATCGTAAATATCTTCATATCCCAGTGGCTGTTCAATCAGCAGTAAATTATAATCATCCATCTCTTTAAAAAGTTTAACATGCTTTAAATCATAAGCTGAATTTGCATCTACCTGCAGAAGAATTTTTGGAAATTCTTTCCTCAGAGCTTTAACGTACTGAATATCATTACCAGGAGAAATTTTTATTTTTATTCTTTTATATCCCTCATCCAGATAGCTGCTTACTTTTTTAATAAGTTCAGATTCAGAATTCTGAATACCGATACTCACGCCAACATCAATCTTTTCTCTGGTTCCTCCAAGCATTTTTGAAAGAGAAATATTTCTTGATTTAGCAAATACATCCCACAAAGCTGCTTCCAGGCCGGCTTTTGCCATCATATGTCCACGAACTTTTGAGTAAAGCGAAATTGCTTCTTCGACAGATGAAATATCTTTTCCAAGAATTGATGGAATTAAAAAATCTTCTAAAATATGCCACGCTGTTTTAACAGTTTCATATGAATAAAACGGAGTTCCTTCCGCAACTGACTCTCCCCAACCTGTGATTCCATCTGCATTAACTCTAATAATGATATGCTCTTCATCGTATTCAGTACCCATTGAAGTTGTAAATGGTGAAACTAATTCCATTTTGGTGTGACGGAGTTCGATATTTTTAATTGTCATTTGAATTGCCTCTGTAGAAGTACTTGCAATACTTAATTTTTAATTTTGTTTGTTGTAAAAGTACAATTAAACCGTTAAGTTTTTTCATAATTTTTTTTGAAATTTGAACACACTTATAGATTGGAGAGAATTTCATGTCTGAACGACTAATTGAATGTGTTCCCAACTTTTCTGAAGGGCAAAGACCGGAAATAATCAAACTTATAACAGATGAAATTGAAAAAGTAGAAGGAGCAAAATTGCTCGATGTAGATCCCGGATATGATATGAACCGGACAGTTGTAACATTTGTTGGAACTCCTGAAGCAATAAAAGTTGCAGCTTTCAACTCTATTAAAAAAGCTTCAGAATTAATTGACATGAGTAAACACAAAGGGTCACATCCGCGAATGGGCGCAACTGATGTTTGTCCTTTTGTTCCTGTAACAGGAGTTACTACTGATGAATGCATTGAACTATCTAAAGAAGTTGCTAAAAAAGTTGGTGAAGAACTTGGTATTCCCGTTTATCTTTATGAAAAATCCGCTTCTAAACCTGAAAGAGTTAACCTCGCGAAAATCCGTCAGGGTGAATACGAAGCGTTAGAAGAAAAATTGAAAAAGCCAGAATGGAAACCAGATTTTGGTCCTGCGAAATTTAATGCTAAAGCAGGTGCAACTGTAATAGGAGTGAGAGAATTTTTAATTGCATATAACATTAACCTGAATACACGTGAAGTAAACCATGCTACAGACATTGCGTTTGAAATAAGAGAGAAGGGAAGATCTGCACGCAGAGTAAATGATGCAAAGTTTTATTATAAGAGTGATGATATTCTGAAATATGAAAAAGGAAATTATCCCTGCGGCGATTGCGATTTTAATGGAAAGACATTTAAAGAAACGATTGATCATTGCAAAGAAAAACATCAGTACGATCTTGCTGATATTCTTGAGCAGCACGGAATTGATCCGGAAAATCCAGAAGGTCAGTCAGTTAAAAAGCCGGGTAAGTTTAAATACTGCAAAGCAATAGGATGGATGGTTCCGAAATATGATCGTGCACAAATTTCTATCAATCTTACTAATTACAAAGTAACTTCAATGCATCATGTTTTGGAAGAAACAAGAAAATTAGCGATGGAGAGAGGACTGGTTGTGACCGGAAGTGAAATTGTTGGGATGGTTCCGTATCCGGCTCTGCTTGAGACAGGAAAATTTTATTTAAAGAAGCAGCACCGTTCAATCGGTGTTCCGGTAAAAGATATTTTGAACACAGCGGTGCAATCACTTGGATTAAATGATGTTTCAGAATTCAAAATTGAAGAACGAGTTCTTGGTCTCCCTAAAAATTTGGATAATGCTTTGGTTGAAATGAAGCTGACTGACTTTATTGACGAAGTCTCGCGTGAATCTCCTGCACCGGGCGGCGGCTCAATTGCTGCGTTGGCTGGAGCTTTGGGAGCTTCGCTTTCTTCAATGGTGAGCAATTTAACAGCAAACAAACGGGGAAGTGATGCTGTAGATAAAATATTGAATGATGCAGCAGAAGAGTGTCAGCAAATAAAAAAGGCATTAGTAAAAGCGATTGATGAAGACACAGATGCTTTTAATGCATTTATGGATGCAAAACGATTACCAAATAAAACTGCAGAAGAAAAGAAAGCAAGAGAAGATGCGATGCAAGCCGGATTGAAGCAGGCAGTAATGGTTCCACTAAATACGGCAAAGCAAAGCTTCAGAGCACTCGAAATTGCAGAAGTTGTTGCAAAGAACGGAAATCCGAATTCAGTAACAGATGTGGGAGTTGGTGCACAAAGTGCTTACACCGGTGTGCTTGGAGGTATTTATAATGTGTTGATCAATCTGAAAGATATTAAAGACAAAAAGTTTGTGGATGAAATGAGAACTGTTTGTGCAGAGTTGAAAGAGAAAGCACAGAAAAAATTGAGTGATGTTTTAAGTTTTGTAGAATCGAAATTAGAATAATAAAAGCCCGAACTTTATTCCGTATATTGAGGAATAACAAAGTAATAATTGCTTTAGCCAAAATGGAAATAATCGCTTAAGCTAAAGCCGAAAACGAGATTAGGTTTTTTCACCCGCCTTAAAAGTCAGGGCTATTCATCAAAAGCCCTCCCCTTAGGGGAGGGTTGATCGTTAAACTCCGTCAGAGTCTAATGGACTCTGACGAGGTGGGGCCATTACTCCTCACTTTCCACTTCAAACTTAACTATCTCATATCCTTTATAAGTTTCGTACGCAGCGAAAATCACTCCGCAGAGAACCGAAACCATTCCGAGCAGGAATAATGTGGTTATAAAACTATTAAGACGAGTAATTTCAAACAAATAGCCGAATCCAATCAGCAGGGAGGTAATTACAAAAAGTGCAACTGCAATTGTATAAAACAGAACCGCATTCCTTACAAGCTTTACTCTGTATGTAAGCTTTTCAAGCTGCTTGCTGATGCTTTCAAGCCGTACATTTTCCTGGTAACTGAATTCAGATTCATCCATTCTTCTCAGTACTCGTCTTCTTTCTTCATTCAACAGGCGGATTCTGTTTACAACAAGTGAGTATTTGTTGTTCATACCAAGCAAAAGCAGTCCGCACGCAGAGATCATCAATCCCGGTGCAAGCATTAGCTGAATTATTTGAACGATGGAGGATATGTCTGGCATAGTTGTAAGATTTTTTTGAGTAAATATAATCAAAAATGATGGATGAGTTGAAGTGATATCTTCACGGATGGAGCATATTGATCTCGATATATTTAATAAAAGTTTATCGGTTAATTACTTCGAATGACAGCAGGTGATTTTATTATCTATTATAAATCTACCCGATACTTTATGATATGTTTTTACATTTCATTGCAATTATTACATAGCCTTGCATATATTTGTCTGTTTGCTAACCAATCAAACTAATTTGTTATTTATAATTCGTTATACAGTTATTGAGTATGCAGATCGGGAATACAACTAAAAATTATACTTATTATATAATAGTATTTTATACACTATTATCTGTCCAGGCTTTTGCACAGGATATCTCTTTCAAACACTTGACAACAGATGACGGATTATCCAATAACCAGGTACTTGATGTTATTCAGGATAAAAATGGTTTTATCTGGTTAGCTACAGATGACGGATTAAATCGTTTTGATGGATATAGTTTTAAAATTTACCGTCATATACAAAAAGATTCCACTTCATTATCTGATAATAGCTTGTGGTGCTTATTTGAAGACAGGGATGGTTTTATATGGATTGGAACAAAGAATGGTGAACTTAATCGCTATGATCCCAAAACAGATAAGTTTACGAATTGGAAAATAAAATCTAAATTTTTTAAAGAAAGCAGCATAACATCAATTTATGAAGATCGTGCCGGAGCTATTTGGGTTGGTACTTACAAAAGCGGAATTTACAGACTTGATCCAAAGAATGGAATAATTGAAGAGTGTGTAATGCTTCAGAAGGAAAAGGAATTTCCTAAATTTACTTAATGTAAAAAAGA
>CAZXGJ010000064.1:0-19630 GCA_964639955.1 uncultured Ignavibacteriaceae bacterium | reverse complement strand
TTTTATCCCAATTTATTAATCCTTATTTTTTAAACCTAATTTTCACACAGCCTCTGCCAAGGGAAGGGATTATAAAATTATATGACTTAATATTAATCCGCCGCGACGGACTGTTAGAAAAAAATTATTTAACGTATTATTACCAACCTGTCTGCCGCCAGGCAGGCAAGTCTCTCTCTTTTTTAAGAGAGTTCGCCGCGGCGAATTAGAGTGAGTTCAATTATTTTGGACAGATATGAAATGCTGGAAGTAATCTTAATTATACTTGGATTGATAATTGCAATAATTGGTTTAATTGGCTGCATTGTTCCCGGTATACCCGGTCCGCCTCTGAATTTTGTATCATTACTCCTTTTGGAGATAGCAACAAGGGGGACTTACTCATTAGATTTTTATCTCATCTGGGTACTGATAATGATTGCTACGATTGTTCTGGATTATGTATTTCCTGTTTTGAGCGCCAGGAAATTTAAAGCAAGCAGTTATGGTATCTGGGGTTCCGTAATCGGAATGATCGTCGGGATTATTTTCTTTCCTCCCTTTGGGATGATAGCCGGATTATTTCTCGGGGCAGTTATCGGTGAACTCATAGCAGGTAAAAAAGGGCCGGAAGCAATGAAAGTAGGTATGGTAACATTTTTCAGCAGCTTGCTTATGATAGTTTTTAAGTTTGCTGTTTCTGCTATGATGACTTATTATTTTGTTAAAGGAGCAGCGGATTATTTACTTTAAAGCAGGAAAGACGACATCTCTCCGGAGAGATGTCATCTTTCATAATCATTACTTAAGTATGGTTCCTATTTTTTCCTTCTTCGCAAGAAGCTCTTCGTGGGTTTCTACCCGATCGGGATCTTTAATTACAGCTTCACTCGGACAAACAGCCACACACTGCGGCTCATCGTAATAGCCAACGCATTCAGTACATTTATCAAATGCAATGTAGGTGTGTGTATCGTTTAATGCGGGATGTTCCTGTCCATGAAGTTCCCAGGGTTGTCCTCCGGGATAGATTGCATTGTTGGGGCATTCAATTTCGCATGCATTACAGTCGATGCAATCATCGGTTATAAGGTAAGCCATTTTTTGTTCCTGATTTATTTATAATCAACCATTAAGATTTGAGAAGTGGACAAAAATCATACCTGTACTTTGTTGATTGTAAGTCGTAAATTATTTGGCAATCGGGCAATATTTTCAAAATAATGACATTTATTACGATCCGATAAGAGCAGAACTTCTCAGAAATGGAAACAGTAATTCTACAAAATGAATAGATGCAGCTTTATTTTTTCCGGTAGATAATAATTAGTACTGGGCAATCATCAAAAATCCTGCGGCAGAGGAACATTTCTCTCTTTGTGTTCCATTATGCTCATAATATTTCTGAAGCGGGGAATAAAAGGTAAGTATAAACCTACAACCTTTACCCGATATGTACTGCCATTTTTGAACATCGGGTAAAGATCATCGGCATTTTCTTTATTGTGGTAGTAATTATTTTCATTCAGGAAGACTTCATTTTCTGTAAAGATGAAATATCGCCCCTTCTCACCTGCCCACTTCTCTTTATTAATTACTGTAATAACTTCTTCGGTCTCGGTAAGAAATGGTTCGAAGAAAAGAAAACCAAAAAGCAGGATGCAAAGAATAACAATTACCCCGAAGAAAAATGAGAGCCTTAGCAAATAAGTGCTGAACATATTCCTATCTCCTTATTTTATTTTTGTAGCTTTAAAAGCATCCCTGCAATTCTCCACACCCAAAAATAATAAACTTACTGTAATATTGTAACTAAATTAACCTCCGTAAACAATAACAGCTTTTAGTAGACATAGGTTTATATTTGCTTTTAGTTATAAGATTTTAATGGCAAAGTAATTGTGATGAAAATAAATTTCTTCGTCCCGGCACTTCTTCTCGCACAATTTTTTATTTTACCCTACGGCTGTGACGCCCGCAAACCCGGCCACCAATCAATCACTTATCACCGGGCTTATGATATCCCGGTAGAACAGCCATCGGGTCTCGACTTAACTTTTAGGAATGACGGTTTCTGGACTGTGAGCGATGAAAACAGTACGGTTTATAAGCTCGATAAATGGGCAAGGAAAGTTAAAAGCTTTAAAATAAGCGGGAATGATCTTGAAGGAATCACCGTATTGGATGAGGAGCGGCTTGCAGTGGTTCTTGAACGAAGCAGGGAAGTTGTAATTATCGATACTTCAGGGAAAGAGCTATTTCGGAGATCGTTGAATATTAAAGGACATGACAACAGCGGATTGGAAGGCATTGCTTATGATACGGTTGGGAAAAAGTTTTTTATTCTGAATGAAAAAAATCCCTGCCTCCTGATTATTCTTGATAAGAACCTGAATCTGATAAAACAGGATACACTTGGTTTTATAAAAGATGCATCGGGAATTTATTTTGATGCAGAAGAAAAGGAACTCTGGATACTAAGCGATGAAAGTAAACTTGTTTGCAAATGCGATCTCAGCGGAAAACTGCTGCAGGAATACCGAATATCAGTTGCTCAACCCGAAGGAATTGTGCTCGATAAACAGAATAAAAATTTATTTATTGTATCGGACAGGAACAATGCGCTTTACGTTTATAAGCTGCAATGAAGAACTACCTTGCCTGTGTTTTCCCCCTGAGCATTTTCCAGATGGTTAATAGAATAATCTGAATATCGAGAGAAAAAGACCAGTTTTCTATATACCAGATATCGTACTCAATTCTTTTCTTTGCTCTGATTTTATTTTCTTCCTCATCTGCAACATCACCTCTGAGCCCGTGAATCTGTGCCCATCCGGTTATGCCAGGTTTTACGTTATGCCTTATACGAATTTCGTCTACAACTGTGCCGTAGTAATCATTATAAGGAACTGCATGCGGACGCGGACCAACAACCGACATTTCTCCTTTAAGCACATTTATAAATTGCGGCAGTTCATCCAGGTTTGACTTTCTCAGAAATCTTCCGAGCTTTGTTATACGCGGGTCATTTTCTACTACCGGCTTAAACTTTTGACCGTTTTCTTTTTCGTGTACCATCGTTCTGAATTTGTAGCAATTGAATTTCTTGTTTTTCGCACCGATCCTTTCCTGGATAAACAGAATGGAACCTTTGGAAAAAAATCTTGATAATAAAAACACAAGAGGGAACATCCAGCTGAGAACAAGCATAGTTATGGTCAAAGAAAAAACAATGTCGAAAATTCTCTTTACCAATCTCCATTGTGCTTCTTCAAGCGGCTCACGTCTTGCAGTGATTATGGGAATATCTCCGAGGGTGGTTAACTGAAACCTTTTGGAAACAAAGCTGATATAGTCAGGTACTATATGAACCTTAACGGCATTCTTATCACATATTTTTATTATTCCTTCGATTAGATGCCGGTTTGCATCGGAATAAGCAATAACCACTTCGTCTATTTCAAGCGCTGATAGTTTCTTTTCTATTTGGCCCGGGTTTGTTTCTGCCTGATTTCCCATATCGTCAATTATAACAGATTTTAAATCGTACCCGAAATCAGGATTGCTTGTAATCATTTCCTTAAAATTCAGGGCAAGCTCTCCGTTGCCGATAATCATAATATTCCTGATGTTTCTGCCTCTCTTACGTAAAAACTTTAGTACTTTGCGGAATATCACTACGCGTAGACTAACAAGTAAAATTAAAAAGACCGCATTGTAAACGATAAAATTTCTGGTGAATAATCCTTCTTTTACTAAAAAGATGAAAAACACAGTTGCTATTAACTGCAGCAAGGTGTTCTTTAAAATGTTTGTAAATTGAACGGGAAAATTCCGGGAAGAAAAATCGTCGTAGAAGCTGAAATAATTTGAGGAAACTATCCACAGAAGAATTAATCCGATTAGCAGGAAAAACATATAATATCTTTCCATCAGAATTTCCCACGATTGAGCGAGAACTGCAGCAAGAAGAAATGCAGCACAGACCATTAACAGGTCGCTGAACAATCTCAGCAGGAATAATGATTTTTTATTTACAATCATAAACGCAAGTTAATATTTATTTTAAAGACCGAATTCCTTTATTGCCGAGATAACTGAAAAAGGTGTAATTCTTTTCATGCATTCACCGGTCCTGTCTTTACAGTTATATTCAAAGCCCAGGTTAAGGCAGGGGGCTTCGGGATAATTGCTCTGAATAATTTTTGAGTTACTGTTCAGGGGCCCCCACCTTAGAGGATTTGTGGGACCGTGCAGCGCAATCAGATTGCAGCCCAAGGTAGAAGCAAGATGCATGATTCCTGTATTAACACTAATTACCAGCTGCGAGCTTTTCAAGAGAATTGCAGTTTCTCTCATCGAATATCTTCCGGCGATATTGTGTAACATACTATTGTTCTTAAAATCTCCCGGTATTTTTTCAATTCGTTCATAATCGGATTTCGAGCCGGTAAAATAGATTTCGCATTCCCTGTCTAACAAATACTCGATTACTTCTCTCCAATTCTCATCCGGCCATTCTTTCAATCCGGAGAGGTAACCGCCCGGCATAATATGAATCACCACGCGTTTGGATTTTACCGGTATATCATCATTCAGCCTTATTTCAGGCAGGCTGTCGTTCTTCATTTCCCGGGTGAAGGAAAGCTTTTTATAATTATAAAGTTCATGCACCTGATCTGAATGCCCGGCAGCAAGATCGAAAATTAAATGTTTGCATTGACCTTTCGTTTTGAAGCCAATTTTAAATCCGGAGCCGGAAAAAAAAGTCAGTATCGCATTCAACCGTGCCCATTGCGAAGCGTCAATAAAAATATCTGCAGGATGCATTCTAAGAGTTTTTATAGCGCTGAAAGGATTGTGCAATTTTATCGGCACTATTTCGTCGAAAGATCCCATAAGCTCGGCAATTTCTTTAACCTCATCTGTAACAAATAAAATAATTTTAATTCCGGAATCAAATTTACGGACATCTCTCAGGAAACCATTCATTAATACCACATCACCAATTGCAGGGACAGTAAGTATTCCAATTTTATTTATTTTACCCGGAAGTTTCTTTTTATGAGAAAATAATTTCAGCAGGAACAAAATGGGAATTCCAATATATTTATCCAGCATCTTGAAAGTCTTTCTACCCCGCAGCATCTAACAACTCCGGCTCATAAATGACCTTATTGTAAATATTCTCAATCTTTTTTACCATTTCTTTTTCATCGAAATCCATCGACGATTCAATTGCATTTCCTGACAGCATTTCTCTTTTGGATTTTTCATTAAGCAGATGAGCAACTACATCAGCTAAGTCTGAATTATTGCTGAGCCTGAACAGAATCCCGTTCTTATTGTCAGTTATCAATTCCCTGTTTGAGGGGATGTCACTTGCGACAATGCATCTTCCGGAAGCCATAGCCTCTATTAATGTTATTGATAATCCTTCCCATAGAGAGGGAAAAATAAAAATGTCGATTAATGGGTAGTAATTTTCTGTATCGTTGACTTCACCTGTAAAGATTGTCTTATCTGCAATATTAAATTTTGCTGCAAGTGATTTGCATTCTTCAAGGTATCTGCCATCACCGGCAAGCAATAATTTAACATCAGGATTTTGACTGATAATATCTTTAAGAGATCTGATAAGGAATCTCTGATTTTTCTGGTAATCGAAACGGCATATATTTCCGATAACTGTATCGCTCTCTTTTAAACCCAAACGGCCTGCCAGATTGAAATTCTTAACAGCATTTGAAAATTTTTGCAGGTTAATTCCGTTTTTAACAACAACTGTTCTCTTTGGGTCAGTTAAATTATTTGCAGCCCCAATTTTCGAATCAGCGTCTGACACACAAATAAATCTGTCCGTATATTTTACAAGATACTTCTCTATTGAGCCGGATAAAAACTTCCTGAAGATATTTTTTGAGTTCAAATAATGAAAGCCATGAAAGGTGTGAACAATTTTTATGCTGCTCCGTTCCTTCTTCAGCATCCTGGCGTATAATCCTGCTACGCCGCCGTGTGAGTGAATAATTTCTATTTCATTTTTATCCGCAATTTTTATAAGATGCTTCAGGCTGCTGCCGCTGTAAATTTTCGGAAGATTTATATCAACGAATCTGTGCCCCTGTCTTAATATCATCTTTCTGAATTCGCCGGCTGGTGAGGCAGAGATGACAATATCGAATATATTTTTATTAATATTATTTGCAATTGACAGGATGTGCATCTGCCCACCGCCGAGAAATCCCCCATCCACAAGTTCAAGCACCTTTATCATCTGGAATTCCTCAGTCCAAGTGCAAGTAATAAAATTTCAAAGTTGATTTTCTTAAAAGTCAGAATTGAAAGCAGTGAAAACTTTGTTACAAGGTAAAATCTTAAAAGAATTCTGTTAAAAAGATTATTGTGTTTTCTGTAATAAGTCAACTGGGATTGTTTTGCAAAAAAATAAGTTTCATCAGAGAATCTTTCGTTAACATTTTCACCTTTCAGGTGAATGATTTCGGAGAAGGGATAAAACATAATTTTATAACCACCACTCTTTAACCGCTTACAGAAGTCTGCATCTTCGTAGAATAAAAAGTAATCTTCATCGAAACCACCAATTTTCTTAAAAGTATCTCTTGGTACCACCATAGCTGCCCCGGTCACCCAATCCACTTCGGATACGTTAGTATATCTTTTTCCGACCTTTTGAATTACTTTTTTGTTTTTTCGTTGAAATGCTTTTTCATCTCTTTTGTTTAGGAACTCATTTATAAAATTGTTCTCTTTCCAGAATGAAAGCTGAAATGATCTGTCTTCATTGAGAAGTTTTAATCCTATAGCTCCAATTTCTTTATCTTTAAATAATTCAACGGAGTTTTTCAGAAAATCATTTTTTATGATTGTATCGGCATTAAGAAATAGTAAAAATTCACCTTTCGATAGTCCTGCACCAATGTTGTTTGCCTGCGGGTAACCTTTATTTTCGTTTTCAATAATTCGCACGTGAAACTCGCCGGCGATTTGGCTTAGATCATCCTCCGGGGAATTATTTATAATTATTACTTCGAAAGGATAAGAAGCTAATTTATCGAATATGGATTGAACACACTGTGTCAGTAAATTCTTTTGCCTGTAGTTTATTATAATTATTGAGACCATTAATAAGACTTTGCGTTTTCCAAAATATTTATTTTAACCGCCTTACAGTAAAGCAACGAAAAGTGGTTGATAAACCTTACAAAAAGGTTTTCACCATTTAATATCTTCCCGCTGATAAATTTTAGCAGCTCTTTTTCGTCTACCTTCTTTAAGCCGTTTAATCCTGATCTGTGTTTTTTTATCCATTTAAAGTTTGCCGCTAACCAGTAGTTGGATTTAATTAGTCCTGCCAGCGAATATTTCTGTATAAAAAAAGAGGCAAAAAATTTTAATAAGAAATTGAGCAGCAAATAAGGGAAATATTTCATTAAAAAACTTTTTGAAAAGAAGAGAAGAAAATTTAGCAGCCTGTTTCTCTCCTGATAAAAATATAGAAGCGAAGCTTTCTGTTTTGAAGTCGTTGCATTACCTTTATGATGAACCACCGATTTGGAAGTGTGCATAATTTTTTGACCGAAAAATTTAACCTTTAAACAGAGGTAGGTGTCTTCTGCGTAAGCAAAGTATTCATCTAAAAACAGACCGCCGATTGCATCAACCAGACTTTTACGGAAAATCAAAGAGCAGCCCGTAGCCTGGAAAATTTCACCCGTTCCATCCGCGCCGATATTAAATACTTCCATTATGTTGTGGCCCAGCAGGTTGATTGTTCCGTTTTTTTTGTAATATCTTTCGGGGATCCCTTCGGTAATGACAAGCGATTGTGCTATGCCTATATTTTCATCTGAATTAATCAGCTCGTATAAATTTTTTAACCAGTCTTTATCAACAACCGTATCATTGTTGAGCAGAACAATAAATTTACCGGAGGCATTCTTTAGTCCAAGGTTGTTACCACCGGCAAAACCTAGATTCTTTTCTGCCCGGAATATCTTTATTCTTTCATCAGAATAATTGTCCAGGATGAATTCCACACTGTTGTCTGTAGAATTATTATCAACAAAAATTATTTCAAAATCTTTGAAAGATTGCGCTAAAACAGAATCGAGACATTCTTTCAGAAAAGATTTGCCGTTATAATTAAGAATTATTATTGAAATCAATTCAGATGTTTGTTAATTAAAAATTTTGAAAATCGTGTATTTAATCTTTCTTAGCAATTTGTGTAAATCTTTATCTGAATGGTCCCAGTGCCGCATTTTATTATTGTAAACCGCCTGATATTTTTTATTATGATATTCACCAGTAGCATGATAGCATCTTACGTTTTTCAAAATGGCGCTTTTGAGTCCTTTCATTTCAGTCCTGATAATATAATCTCCATCCTCGGCGAAAAATATAGTTCTCTTACACTCTCTGAGTTTACCAACTTTTTTATATATATATCTTGGTATCATAAAGCACCAGCCACCAACGGGTCCGAATTGCAGGATTAATCCATTACCATAATCTTTCTCAGTATATCTCTTTTCAGGAGGCTTTGCCCCATTGGTAAATTCATCTTTTACGACATCGAGGCTTAAATACCCCAGGTCTTTTATATTATTAAAAGCATAAATCATTTTGGATATCCAGTCATCCGGAAATTTTATTACATCATCATCAACGCCAACAATATAATCGCCCTTTGAAATTTCAAAAGATCTGCGCTTAGCATTGACCCCAATATTCTTATCGGAGTATATAACTTTTATGAAGGGATGTTCCGTTTCTAACTCTTTAAGGTAATCCTTTGTTTCAGCATTCGAGTTATTATCCCAAACTATGATTTCCTTTCTGACTTCTGTTGTGGTTGCAATCACTGATTTAATACAGTTTTTCAAAAATTCGGGTCTGTTGTGGGTCAATATGATTATGCTTACTAATACCTGCAATGTCATGGTTGTATTATCTGAATATGCTTTCTACGTATTCAGACGTTACTCTTTTTTGTTTCTGAATTATTCTTCTCTTAGAGAGAGATTTGGGAATTTCTGCTAATCCTTTCAGGTATCCTTTAAATGCAAACCAGCAAAGTTTTGGCGATTGCTCAATGAGAAAAATCAAATATCTCTTTATTCTTACGAGAATAAAAAAAGGCGACCATTTAATTAATAAACAGAGCGGGTAATTTTTTAATCTGACTGCAATCAGGTTCTTTTCGCAGTACATTGTCTGTACTTGGCGTTTATCTATTAAAGTTGCACCACGTTTATGATAGCAGACGGCTTTCGGATTGTAATAACATTTATAACCAAACAACTGCAGCCGGAAGTTAAAATCCACATCTTCGTAATAAGCAAAGAAATCTTCATCAAAATAGCCAACATCCTGAAAAACCTCTCTTTTATAAATCGCCGCTCCCGCACAAGCCCCGAAAATGAACTCTTCTTTGTCGTATTCACCATTATCTTTCTCACCGAAGCCTCTTGGGTAAGGAGAGCCTCTTTTTTTTATGAAGTCGCCGGCGTCGTCTATTAAATCTCTGTTGAAGTAGTTCAGCATTTTACAGGCAACGCTTCCAACTTCTTCAGATTTAAATCCTTTTAACATTTCTTCAAGAAAGTTAGGGTCACACTCAATGTCGTTATTAAGGAGGAGTATATATTTAATTGATTCATTTTCAAGCGAATGTTTTATTCCCTCGTTAACGGCTTTGGCAAAACCCGTGTTATAATTGAGCCGGATAATTTCCACTTCGGGATATTTTTCCCCGGTGAATTGCACCGAATCATCCGAGGAATTGTTATCAACCAGAACACACCTGAAGTCTTTGCAGGTTTGGTTTCTCAGGGATTCAAAACAAACTTTTAGGTGCTGAACACCGTTGTAATTTGGAATAACTATTGAAATCAATTTTTACAGGTAACGATTTTTAAACTCGGCTAAAAAGTATTTGTGTTTTTTAATCCGGTACTCATCAGAGCCGCCGAATATCTTTTTTAAGTACTCGAAACATAAAATAAGCAGTGAATTCTTTACGATAATTATTTTCAGCATTAAAGATTTAAGCGGGATGTAATTTTTATCAAAAAAATTAATCATACTCAGTATAAACCTTCCGTGCATCCACCAGTTATCTTTACTTCTGAAACTTATCCCGCCGAGATGGGTCACACTTAAACGGGTATCAACCGCAAGTTTGTTCTTTTTGTTGATCTGGAAGCTTAAATCCACATCTTCAAAAAACAAGACATAGCTTTCATCCATTTTACTGGCTTGTTCAAAAATTTTACGGGTCGTAAAAAAGAAAGCGCAGGGAATCTGTTCGGTAAATTCTAATTTGCCCGATTCCGGGTTAATTACAAGATTCATCAGGTAACGGTTGACGAGCCTTGGAAACTTAAAGAAAGGTTTTGCTATAAATGAGTAAAACAGTATAAATTGAGTTATGGTAGGATACCGCTGGAAATAATTTCGCTGAAATTTTCCGTCAGTACCTATCAACAAGGGGGATACAGCACCCATTTCAGGATTATCAGTAAAATTTTCGATTAGTTTTTCAAAAATTTGCTCAGTAAAGATAATGTCGGGATTCATTATTAAAATATATTCACCCGATGATACCTCGAATCCTCTGTTGTTTGCAAATGAAAATCCCTGATCTTCTTTTAAAAAAATTGTTTTTACATTTTTCTTCTCTGATGCAATCTGTTCAATTATATCTTTGGTATCATCAGTAGAATTATTATCTATCAATATCAGTTCAAAGCTTTCGCCTTGTTCAAATTTATAAATTGAACTGATACAGTCCTTTAAAATCTTTCCCGTATTATAATTTACGATGAGTATAGAGATCAATTGTTTTAATTTTATTTAGTTTCTTTTTCTGCAAGTTCAATCAATTTGCTAATGTATCTGCCAGCACTGAAAATCCTTCTGAGCTTCATTTTAATCCTGTAAAAAAAGGTAGTACCTTTTTCAAAGTCTTTCATTTTTCTTTCGTAAACTTCTTTATATGCCTCATTTTGTAAAATTCCTGTTGCGTGATAAACTTTCAATCCTTTCAGTATCCCAACTTTCATTCCTTTATCAATTACCCTGTTGGTGTAATCCATATCCTCCATAAAAAATATTCTTTTTTTTGATTGATAAAATTTACCCACTTTTTCATAGACTTCTCTTGAAATCATAAAGCACCAGCCTCCTGCAGGTCCCACAAGAAGCGTAAGGTTACCTTTATCGAACTTCATTTCACGGTAATACTCATCAGGTTGCTTTGCTCCGTCAGTCAATTCATTCTGTATAACATCAGCAGAAAGATATCCCATATCGGGAATGCTTTTATAAGCAGCTATCATTTTTTTAATCCAGTTTTCAGGAAATTCTATTACATCGTCATCCAATCCAATAATAAATTGACCTTTTGTTAATTCAGCTGACTTCCCCTTTGCATTTGTTCCGATGTTTTTGCTGTGTAATACAACCCGGATACCATTTTTGTCCTTAAATTGTTGTAAATATTCAACGGTTCCATCAGTGGAATTATTATCCCAGACAATCAGTTCATATCTGACATCTTTCAATGTCGGAAGCAAATTATTCAGGCATTTTTTTAAGAACTCAAGCCTGTTGTAAGTAACGACGAAGATGCTAACAAGCTCATTGTTATATTCTTTTTTCTCATCGCAGACTTTTTTTCTTTTTAGGAAAAAATTAATCGGAATTATTTTAAGGATAATTTTGGCGAGAACTTCTTTATCCCTCTCGTTGATGTAGTTAAAATTCAGAAGCCACAAGCTGTAAATAAGGATAAGAATAAATCCGTTAACCGCCAGATTAGCCAGCCCTGTTGCCCTGTTAATTACGCTAAATATAAAGTTGTTTATCAACCAGTTAATTACTAAAGAAATGGTAATGCCTGCAAAACCGGCAGCTATTGGTTTCAGATAATTATCTGCGATTAAGGAGGAAATCTTTTTTTGAAAAAAGCGGGCTGACACATAAAAAATATACAGAGATGAAATTATAATGGCAGCAGTGTTACCAGCAGCAGCACCAACAATTCCATAATTTTTTATAAGAATGTAGCTTAGAATCAGATTTATAATAAGACTTATTATCCCCTCGCGCATTTGATATTTAGGATAACCGAGATTAGGAGTAATTGAATTTCCCGGTGCAGAAAAGAGGAGGTTTACAAACTGACCAACAATCAGGATTCTGAGGATGTATGCTGAAATACTATAATTATCGGAGCCCATCCAGGTAAATAAAATCGTGTCAGCAAAAGCAAATATAAAAAATAAAACCGGGACAGAAATTACTGTTAAATACTTGGTCGTATCTTCAAAAAGCCGGTTAATTTTTTCCTTCTCACCTCTGGCGTTTAATTCTGCCGCTACAGGTGCTACCTGGGGAACAAGTTGAAACGGTAAGAATCTACCCAGACGTGAAATTCGTCCGCCAAGGTTAAAGTATGTTACGTTTGAAAGTACAGAAAAGTAAGCGAGTAAAAATTCATCATATTTTTCCGATGCAAATGTTGCAAGCTTGGAAGTCTGCATCTGTGCACCAAATATTGACATCTTCTTAAGTGAGGCAATGTTTAAATTTTTAATGCCGAATTTCATCTCCGGCATCTCTCTTTTTGCGAGGTAAAAAGATAAGAAACCGTTTATTGCCACCGTTGCCAGCTGGCTGTATAAAAGCCCCTTAAGACCAAACCCTGATTGCAGTAGTGTATATATGCTGATCGCGTTAAGAAAGTTAACAATTATTCCAAGCAAGCTATTGATATACATTTTTTGCAGGCTGTTTAGAATGGAAACAAAAATTGTTGTTGTGTTAGCAATAAAAAATATCAGCAGGCTGATTCTTATTGCAAAAACTCCTTTGTCTGCCAGTTCAGGAGGAACATTGATGATAGATATTATAAAATCACTTAACAGGAACCCCGCCAGGCAAATTAGTAAAGAGAATACCACGTAAAATGCAAACCCGGTGGTAATAGTATTATTCAGTTCTCTTATTTCTGCCTTGTTATAATGTTCGGAAATAAATTTAATAAAAGAAGAAGAGATGCTTAGATCGAACAGCCCGAAAGTGCCGATAAACCCAATTGCGATAGCATAAATACCAAATTCGAATTCACCGATTTTTGAAATAATTATCGGAGTGAGAATAAGGGGAAACAACAACCCGGCAACCTGCGAAAGGGTATGATAGAATGTGTTCTTTATTACTTTATCGGTTAACGACATTTCTGTTTTAAATATTCAGAGTAAAAATTCTTAAAAATGACTTGCAGAACAAGTCACAGAGCAGCATTAGCTGAGATATGAAAATTAAATAAAGTCATAAATCGGGAATTTTTATTTGCAGTTTTTTTCTTAAAAACATCACTATTCTGAAAGTTTTCCTAAATTATTGTAATTTTGAGTACTAAAATAACAAACTGGAGAGAGATGCCGTGAATGATGCAAATCATAATATTCTTTTTATGCAGCTCATCATACAAAATCAGCAGATTGCGATGATGTCGATGGGCAAAATAAAAAATCCGGTTACGGAAAGGATAGAACGTAACCTTGAACACGCTAAAATCTACATTGACACTCTCGATATGCTTCTTGCAAAAACAAAAGGAAATCTTTCCGAGTATGAGGAAAAATTTCTGATTGAAACTCTGAAAGATCTGAAGCTCAATTATGTAGATGAGGTTGATAAGGATAAAAAGAAAACCAGCGGTGAAAAAGAAAAAGCTGAGGAGAAAGTATAGCTCCAGATGGTAATTGGCATAATAGCAAATACTACCAAGGGGAATATACTGGATGTTGTTACTTCATTCACATCCAAACTTAAAAAGAAAAACTTAGACTATCTTCTCACTAAATCTATCACTGATTCCGGTGGGAAATTAAAACTTAAATCCGGAAAAAGTTTTCTATCGGAGGACGATGAAATTTTTAAGAAGAGTGACGTTATCATTTCAATTGGCGGTGATGGGACGATGCTTGCCACAGCTTACAAAGCACACTCTTACGACAAACCTGTTTTAGGATTAAATCTCGGCAAGCTTGGATTTCTTGTTGAGACAGATGTTGCACAGATGGATAGTGTTATTGATATTTTGAAGAAAAAGAAATACACAATCGAAGAGCGGATGGTTCTTTCCGGTGTTTGTATTGGTCATCAAACCGGTGAGCTGGTTGCAGTGAATGATCTGGTAATTGAAAAAGGCGGCTGGCCAAAAATGATTGAGCTTACTGCCTGGGTTGATGATGAATACGTTACAACTTTTTCTGCCGATGGATTAATAATTGCAACTCCAACCGGTTCGACAGGTTATTCGCTATCCACAGGCGGACCGATAGTTGCACCTACTGCAAAGGCAATAACTCTGTCACCAATTTCTCCGCACAGCCTGACAGTAAAACCGATTGTATTATCGAGCGAGCAGGTAATAAAATTAAAAGCAAATTCACCTTATAAAGATGTGCAGGTTAGCTGCGATGGTCAGCGCGTTTATAATTTTCCACCGCCATTGGAGATCGTAATCAAGAAAAGCGATCGTCCGCTAAAGCTTCTTAAAACTTCCCTTACGACTTATTTCGGGACTCTCCGTAAAAAGCTTCTCTGGGGAATTGATGTACGCATCAATAAGCTTAATTCTGAAGGGAAAGAATAAAACAGAGATTCAAAAAAATACTATTACTTACCAATCATCAAGCATATTCTGCTTGCAACTCTGATTAATTATTAAGAATTTTCATTTGAGTTAAATAAATATTTACTCAAATGAGGGACCCAACTAAATATTGCGGCTTGATCTTCTTACTGCTTTTTTTTCTGTCATTTCAGACTCTTCCCCAAACTCATATTCCGGCGGGCAACGTAAACGGTAAATGGTTAAAGCAAAACTCACCTTACTACGTTGATGGTGAAATAAAAATCCCTCTCGGAAAGAAATTAGTAATTGAAGCCGGAGTAAAAGTTATTTTCACCGGGCATTACAAACTGATTGTAAATGGAATACTTGAAGCGAAAGGAAATGAGCACGACTCAATTTATTTTTTCCCGAGCGATACTGCTGTTGGATGGCACGGTATAAGATTTATTGAAGCGGAAGATTTTAGCACACTGGAATATTGTGTGCTGCGAAACGGGAAAACAAAATCTCTTCCACTTGAGGACAATTATTATGAAAAATGTAAAGCAGACCCTGATTGTGATGAATGTGATTATGATGGTGGTGCAATCTTAATCACCCATTCTAACCCAATAATTTCATATAGTTTAATTACTGATAATAGATCGGCTGTGCACGGTGCTATTACTATAAAAAACAAATCGAATCCACAGATAAATTTTTGCGAAATAAAAAATAACATTGGAGGTGAAGGCAGCGGAATACATTGTGAAAATAGTTCAAATCCGATTCTCAAAAATTCAATAATAAGTGGGAATATTGGCGGTATGGGGGCTGGTATTTCATTCCAGGACTATTGCAGCCCTATAATTGATGGATGCATTATAAAAAACAATACGAGTAATTATAGGGCAGGTGGTATATGTTTCTACACAAATTCAAAACCTGTTGTTAGAAATTCTTTAATATGTGATAACAAAGCTGTATTAGGCGGAGGAATTTTTATTGATGAGTTTTATAATGAATTCAGGGAACAGGTTGGTAAAATTGATATTCAAATTACTAACACAAGAATTGAAAATAACTCGGCTGAGTATGGTGGTGGGATCTGGCTTAGGGATGCAATGGGTAAATTTAATAATGTAACTGTGTGCAATAATACAGCAAGTATTGCTGGTGGAGGAATTCATATCGAGTATAATCCTTTTCTTTTTAAGTTCTCATCAGAATATCCCTGTAATATATTTATGAATTTTGCCAAAATAATGGGCAACGACTTGTTCAGATTGGGTGGAGGAAATCCGATGGCAGTACCAATCGATACATTTACTGTAAAATATTACAGCGCTCTTAACGCAGAGCCTGTCGATAAATTTCCATTAACAATAAAAAATTTCAAATTAACTCAAGTAAATGCCAATCTCTATGTTAGTCCGGAGGGTGACGATAATAATTCTGGTCAATCACCGGATGAATCATTGAAGACATTAAGAATTGCGCTGCTTAAAATTTTACCAGACAGTTCAAATCCACGAACGATATATATGGGGAAAGGGGAATATGTTTTTAATGAGACTAACGATATACTACTGCTGGGTAAACATAAGTACGTAAGCGTAAAAGGAGCAGGTTTTACTGATGTAATATTCGGCACGGATAGAATAAAAGTATTTACTCCCTGGTGGATAACTACGTGGGCGCTGATAATCTACTCATCTGTTGTGATTGGTATAATTATACTGATGGTAAATGTTAGAACCCGACGATTCAAGATCAAATCTGAATTGGAGAAAAAAGAATTCGAGGCAAAAAAGCTCCACGAAGTAGATGAAATTAAAACAAGATTCTTCACTAATATTTCTCACGAGTTCCGCACGCCGCTAACTTTAATACTTGGACCGGCAAAACAATTATCAGAACAATTAAAAGATGAAGTTGCCAAAACTAAAGCGGACCTAATTCACAGAAGTGCGAAGAATTTAAACCGACTTGTTGATGAACTTCTTGATATTTCAAAAATTGAAGCAGGCGAGATGAAGCTTAAAGCCTGTCCATTAAATTTGGTTAAGATCGTAAAAGAATCAGCGCTATCGTTTTCTTCATTGGCTGAAAGAAGAAAAATTACATTCAATATCAATTCTACTGTTGCTGAACTGATCGCTTATGTTGATAGGGACAAAGTTGATAAAATTCTAAGTAACGTTTTATCGAATGCTTTTAAGTTTACACCGGAAGGCGGGAAAGTTGATGTTGGAATCCAGATTCATCCTGAATTTATTTCAGGAACTCAATCTGTTTCAGCAACTTCAGCTAATATAAAGATCCCGCAACAAGCCTGCCTGCCGGCTAGGCAGGTTCGGGATGATGGATTTGTTGAAATTTCAATCCGTGATACCGGTATCGGAATCCCCGAAAATCAGATTGATAAAATCTTCGATCGTTTTTACCAGGTTGATGGCAGCCATACACGAGAACACGAAGGAACCGGAATCGGTCTTGCTTTAACAAAGGAATTAGTTGAACTGCACAAAGGCAGGATTGAAGTTGAAAGCAAGGAAGGGAAAGGATCAAAATTCAAAATAATCTTTCAACTTGGTAAAGCGCATTTAAAACCGGAAGACATTTGCGAAGAAAGCCTCACCCAAACCCTCTCCAAAGGAGAGGGCTTTCCGGAAGAGTTAATTGATATTGAAGAAACAACGACAGATAAGCTTGAAATTGATTCAATAACCGAATCGGGAAAACCACTTCTTCTAATTGTGGAAGATAATCCCGATGTAAGGAACTATATCAGTATGATTCTTGGAAACGAGTATAGAATCTATCAGGCAAATGATGGTGAAGAGGGACTTGATAAAGCCTTTGAATGTATTCCCGATTTAATCATCAGCGATGTGATGATGCCGAAGATGGATGGATTTCAGTTATGCAAAAAATTAAAAACTGATTTACGTACAAGTCATATTCCAGTTATAATGCTCACAGCAAAAGCAACGATGCAGGATAAAATAAACGGTCTTGAAATCGGGGCAGATGAATATATAATGAAACCATTTGACGCTGAAGAACTGAAAGCAAGGATAAAAAATCTTTTGGAGCAGAGGAAACGACTTCACGAGCATTTTAATAAATATGGATTTGCCGATACTGAAAAAAAGAACATTACATCCGCTGATCAAAAGTTTTTAACGAAGGTCGTTAACATTATTGATGATAATATTCCGGATACATCATTCGGAGTAGAAGTGCTGGCAGAAAAAATTGCCGTAAGCCAATCATTACTTTATAAGAAAATCACCTCTTTAACCGGCACATCTCCCAGTGAATTGATTAAGAAATTAAGATTGAATAAAGCTGCAAAACTTATCGAATCCAATACTGGAAATATTTCCGAAATAGCGCTTGAAGTTGGCTTCAATAATCCATCCTATTTTGCCGATTGTTTTAAGAAGCAGTTTGGCGTAGCGCCTTCGCAGTATCATTCTAGTGAGAGTAATAAAGGCAAAGGCTGAGGCGAAGATAAAGAGTCATTTATAAAATTCTTAATACAAAAACACCGTAGATGTTTTATAGTTGTAGAAAAATATTCAAATTTAGAATAGATCATCGTAGATGATCAATAAATAATAGACCCATTAAACGGGAATTATTTATAAATCCTCTACGAGGATTTGATTATTTTGGGGACAAATTGTGTTTACAATTATTTGACCTCTACGAGGTCCGATAAAAATCCTTGCTTAGATAATTTTTATGAATCCATTTGTTAAAAACATCGTAGATGTTTTATAATTGTAGCAAAAATATTTAATTAAGAAGCGATCCTCGTAGAGGATCAATAGAAGGAGGCGGAATGAAACCTGGTGTATTCACGCAATTATATGTTCACATAGTTTTTGCCGTAAAGTACCGCGAAAGATTGTTAACCAAAGAAATGCGTGATGAGTTATTTAAATATATCAGTGGTATTATAACCAATCGTAAACACAAAGTCATAATAATAAATGGAATGGCAGATCATATTCACATTTTGATTGGATTAAATCCTAACGATAAAATCTCAGACCTTGTTGCTTGTATTAAGAGGGAATCTTCTTACTTTATAAATGATAAGAAATGGTTCAGGGGAAAATTTCATTGGCAGGATGGATATGGAGCTTTTTCATACGGACGATCACAATTGAATGATATTTATAAATATGTAGCTAATCAAAAAGCACATCATAAAAGGCGAACATTCCGGGAAGAATATATAGAATTATTGAAGCGGTTTGAAATTAAATTCGAGGAAAAATATTTATTTGATTTTTTTGAATGATGTTTGATTTATGAGTTGGTAAATCTCTTTATGAATCCTCTACGAGGATTTGTTTTTTGGGGGGCATAAATCGTGTCTACAATTATTTGACCTCTACGAGGTCAGATAAAAATCCTTGCTTAGACAATTTTTATGAATCCATTTGTTAAAAACATCGTAGATGTTTTATTATTGTAGACAAAATATTCCAAATCCCAAAAGATCATCGTAAATGATCAAAAGATGATAGATTCATTAAACGGGAATCAATTATAAATCCTCTACGAGGATTTGATTATTTGGGGAAATAAATCGTGTCTACAATTATTTGACCTCTACGAGGTCAGATAAAAATCATTGCTAAGATAATTTTTATGAATCCATTTGTTAAAAACATCGTAGATGTTTTATTATTGTGAATAAAAATGGATCAGCCAAATACAGATCATCGTAGATGATCAGTAGATGATAGATTCATTAAACGGAAATCAATTATAAATCCCTACCTGCAGCAGGCAGGCTCTAAGAGGTCAAACGTAAACTTTTAATTAACCTATTATTTCAATTTATTCGTTAAAAAACATCGTAGATGTTTTATTATTGTAGACAAAATATTCCAATTTAGAATAGATCATCGTAGATGATCAATAAATAATAGACCCATTAAACGGGAATTATTTATGAATCCTCTACGAGGA
>CAZXGJ010000063.1:0-20506 GCA_964639955.1 uncultured Ignavibacteriaceae bacterium | reverse complement strand
CTCATTATTACCAGGAATCAGAAATTCAGGATATTGCAGATTTTGTTGGAGACAGTCTTGAACTTGCCAGGAAAGCTAAAGAAACAGATGCAAAAGTTATTGTATTTGCCGGCGTGCATTTTATGGCAGAAACGGCAAAGATATTAAATCCAAACAAACTTGTTCTTCTTCCGGATCTTGAAGCGGGGTGTTCACTTGCTGAAGGATGTCCTGCAGATAAGTTTGAAGAATTTCGAAAACAACATCCCGATCATCTTGCAATAACTTACATAAACTGCTCAGCTGAAGTGAAAGCTTTAAGTGATATTATCTGTACGTCAAGCAGTGCAGAAAAAATCATTAATCAGATTCCGGCAGATAAACCAATTCTTTTCTCACCCGATAAAAATCTTGGTAAATATCTAATCAGGAAAACCGGAAGAGAAATGCTTTTGTGGGAGGGTTCGTGTATCGTTCACGAACATTTCAGTGAAGAAAAAATAATAAAACTCCTGACTGAAAATCCGGGGGCTAAATTAATTGCTCATCCGGAGTGTACAGATACAATTTTAATGTGGGCAAATTTCATCGGTTCAACAAGTAAGTTATTAAAATATATTTCAGAGGATAAATCACAGACTTATATTGTAGCTACCGAGGTTGGTATAATTCATCAGATGAAAAAAGCAGAGCCGGGAAAAAATTTTATTCCAGCACCGCCTGAAGAAGAAAGTTGTTCATGCAATGAATGTCCGTATATGAAACTTAACACAATGGAAAAGCTTTACTTGTGCATGAAGAATAAATTTCCTGAAATTACAATCGATCCGGTTATTGCTGAAAAGGCACTAATACCTATAAACAGGATGCTGCAAATGGGCTAACATTTTTTCAGGAGTATTTTAAAGGTTGTGCCCTCGCCGGGAGCAGAACTCTTTACAAAAATTTTACCGCCGTGGTAACCGTCAATAATTCTTTTTGAAAGACTGAGACCAAGACCCCAGCCTCTTTTCTTTGTGCTGTAGCCGGGTCGGAAAACATCTTTTCTGCGGCTTAAATCAATTCCTTTTCCACTGTCAGTAACTTCAATTTCAATTTCTTTTCTGGTTTCCTTAACAAACATTTTAATCGAACCCTTTTTTTCTTCAATTGCATCAAGAGCATTTTTAATTAAGTTTTCGATCACCCATTCGAACAATTCCGGGTTTAACTGTGCGCAGGCATGTTTATTTCCTTCAATCACCAGGTCTACAGATTTACCGGTTTGCGGAAGTCTTCGTTCGAAATAAGTTGTTACCTTTTTCAGTTCATCGATTACATTCGTTTTAGAAAGCTCTGGTTTTGCACCTATTTTAGAAAATCTGTATGTAATTTTGTTTAGTTTCTCGACATCGTTGCTGATCTCTTCGGTTACGTCAAGAACTTTATCCGGATCTTTGTAATTTATTTTGAGCATTTCCAGCCAGCCCATTAAGCTTGATATTGGTGTGCCAAACTGATGAGCAGTTTCTTTTGCCATCCCTACCCAGATGTTGCTCTGTTCGCTTCTTTTAATATTACTAAAGCCCACATAACCGAGAATGATAAAAAGTGCGGCAATAAGTATTTGAACGTACGGATAATAACGAAGCTGCTTAATGTGTTCCGAGTCTCCATAATGGATTTTGGTAAGGATAATCGAATCAGCGTAAGTAACCTCAATAGGTGAATGTGTTTCATCCATCTCGATTACCTTTGAATTAATAAAATAATTCAACTCTTCATCTGTTAATGTTGTATCAATTTCAATATTTCTGATATCAGTTCGGTTGTAAATATTTATTTTATTATTTGCATCGGTAAGAATTAACGGAAAATCTATCGGTTTAATTATATTATCGAATAAAAAAGTGATATCTTCGTTAGGATTTGTGGAATTTGCAATGTATTCTATTCCCTTGGCGTATAATTCCACTATCTCTCTTTCTTTTTTCTGAAGTTTATTAACCAGGTTTTGCGTGTAGAAGAGCGTACCTGCAGCAATAAGCAAGGCAACAATAAGCAGAATAATTTTTATGTTTACCGATCCCGGACCGCCTGCCATCTTCATAGTATTATTCCTTTAGAAATTAAGAATTACGATATGTAAAATCGTCTTTTTCTGGTTTAAAAATCCAGTCAAAGTACCGGCAGTAATAGGGAAAAAAAGGATAAGCGCAGGTAAAAACTAATTGTTTATAAAAAACGTTTGTTTCCGTTTCGGCCCTACTGAGATAATGGTTATTTTCATACCCGCCTGCTCTGATAAAAAATGAAGGTAGTCTTTTGTCTTCTGCGGCAATTCATCGTAGGAAATACAATCCTTTATATTTTCCTTCCAGCCAGGCAAAGTTGTATAAACAGGTCTAACTTCGTACAGGCGATTCAAATCGGTAGGGAATGATTTTAACAATTTGCCATTTAATTCATAGCCGGTACAAATTTTAATTTCATCAAGAATGCTGAGTACATCGAGCTTTGTAATTGCTACAGACTCGACACCATTTATCATGTTTGAGTAACGTACAAGAAAAGCATCGAACCAGCCGCATCTTCTCGGTCGGCCGGTTGTAGCACCATATTCTGCACCGGCTTCCCTGAGTTTGTTTCCGGTTTCATCAGTTAATTCGGTAGGGAAAGGTCCGTGCCCAACCCTGGTTGTATATGCTTTAACGATTCCGATTACATCTGTTATTTTGTTTGGAGGAATTCCTGTTCCGGTTACTGCACCTCCGGATGTAGGGTTTGAAGAAGTAACAAACGGATAAGTTCCGAAATCAACATCCAGCAGAGCACCCTGTGCACCTTCGAGCAGTATTGATTTACCTTCAATTATTGCAGAATTTAGAAATGATGCAGTATCGGTTATATAGTTATCAATTTGTTCATCGAATTTTATATACTCAGCTATTATTTCATCAATCCGGAATCCTTCTTTGTCATAGACTTTTCTTAGCAAGGTATTTTTCTCCTCAAGATTCAATTTAATCTTTGCTTCGAGTGATTCCTTGTTTAATAGATCAACAATCTTAATTCCCCTCCGTGCGTACTTGTCTGTGTAGCAGGGTCCAATACCTCTGCCTGTTGAGCCAACTTTCTGCTCACCGCTTTCGTGAATTGAATCCAGAAGTTTGTGGTAAGGCATTATAAGATGTGCGTTATGACTGATCAATAACCTGCCTTTAACGTTAATACCGTTATCCTCTAGTATTTTTATTTCATCGAGCAGTGCAACGGGGTCTATAACTACGCCATTGCCAATTACGCAGGTAACGTTTTCTCTGAGAATTCCGGATGGAATAAGGTGGAGTATATATTTTTTGTCGGCAATTTCAACAGTGTGCCCTGCGTTCGCGCCGCCCTGATATCGTGCTACAATATCATATTTCTCACTTAATATGTCTACTATCTTGCCCTTGCCCTCATCTCCCCACTGGCTGCCGACAAGTACTGTTACGCTCATTTATTAATCCCGGTTGAAAATGAATTGAAATAGTTTGAAGTATTTTTTGCAAAATAAAACTCCGGATAAAAAATCCGGAGTTTAAAACTAAACGCTGATTATTCAATGCCCGATTTTATTTTTCAAAGGATTCAATTGCTGCATCTAATGAATCATAGGTTTCAAAAATTGTTATCAGCTTAGTAATTATTAAAAGGCTTTCAATTTTATCTGTAATCTTTGCAAGCTTGTAAGAGCCGTTTGCTTTTTTAACGGTAGTAAGTCCGCCAATAAGCATACCGAGCCCGGAGCTGTTCATAAACTTCACCTCTCCAAGGTCTACAATAATCCTGTTTTTTCCTTCGTTTATAAGTTTATGTAAAAGATCATTAAACTCTTTTGTATCTTCGCCGCCCATCACATTCCCCTTTAATTCAATTACGACAGCTTCGTATTTTTCTGTGGTTTTGATTTTCATGTAATACTCCTTTAATTTCTTATGTCAATTTAATTAGTTGAGTATACTTTTGCAAGCTAAACGTTTAACAGTTTACCATCTTTATAACTTATTTAATTAAAGATATACCCAGGAACAAACAAAACATAATTGCGTCTAAAAAATGGAATTAAATAATAAAAAAGAGGATTTGACGCAACTGATAGATATTGATCCTGACGATGATTTTCTAATTATAAAAAAATTCATCGGCGGTGATAATTCATCATTTCAGATTCTTGTTAAAAAGCACAGAGAGAAAGTTAGAAACATAGTTTATTTAACGATGAGCAGCAGTAATATGGTGGATGATATTACCCAGGAGGTTTTTATTACTATTTACCGCAAGCTCAAATTTTTCCGGTTCGAATCCCAGTTTACAACCTGGCTTTACAGAATTACGGTGAACAAATGCAAAGATTATCTGAGGAAAATGAGTGTAAGAAAGATATTTACACCAATTAAGGATAATGAGGATTTTGCCTTCACAGAGTCGTCACTCGAAGAGGATGATATTTCGAAAATTGTAATGGATGCGGTTTCCAAACTGCCGGTAAAATTAAGAATGCCTCTGTTGCTTAAAGACATAGAAGGATTCAGTTACCAGGAAATAGCAGAAACACTGGAATGTGAAATGGGAACAGTAAAATCAAGAATATTCCGGGCAAGGGAAAAATTGAAAACGATTTTACAACCAATGGAAAAAGAGTTGATGTTATGAAAAACAAAAGAAAATATTTTGTGCTTCTTTCAGCTTATCTCGATGGTGAACTCTCGGGTGCCGAAAAAGCTGAGCTGGAAAAGCTTTTACAGGAATCTGAAGAGTTGCGCAGTAAGTTGAGCGAGCTGCAAAAAATCAAACAGATTACCCGGCAAATAAAACCACTGGCTGAATCATCGTACCTTGAAAGCAAAATATTGGCCCGATTAAGCAGTGGAAAAGAAAAACAAACCGGAATAAGAAAATGGATGCCGGCTTTTGCCATGTTATCTGTTACAGTCATTATAGCTGTTGTTCTTAAAATTAATCCCGATATAATTACAAACTTCTGGGAAGAACAAAAATCCACGTTAGCCGGTTTTTATAAAGAAAATTTACAGCCGGTACTTTACGCAGCTAATTTGACGAACGAAGATATATTCAATTTTGCATTTAATAACGAAATTCCGCTTAATAATAAGAGAGACCAGTATCTTCACCTGGGCTATGACGACTCTGGTAAAGAATATTTTGAAATTAGACCGGCTGTGTTATCTGTTTACGAGGGTGATTACCATAAATTTCTGACTGCATTAAATCTTGGTGAAAAGGAAAAACAAATCGTTGATTCGGTTATTGGCAGTTATGCCCAAGAACTGGAATCCCAGTTATTGATTAACGATAAAAACACGCTGGCAATAAATTCAAAATTGTGGAATTACAGAAAAGCCATTTTTGCTGACCTGATTACCGTTGCTCAGAAGCTGAACAGAACTGAAGCCCTGAAATTTATTCCTCAAAGAATTTCGGATGAAGAAAGAATAAGAGTTGTTAATGCGGTTCAACATCTAAAAACTGTCCCGGGTAATCAGTATATCTTTTGTACACCTGATTCAGTCTTTTCAGATAGTTATGAATTCAAACCTGTGAAGATGGATTGGGAGCTGAAAAATCCTGATAAAAAATTGAACGTCGATATCGAACGGGTGAAGCAACTAAGCATCAATCTGAAGTTTGATTCTACATGGAAACAGTTAGATAGAAACAAGAAAAAAAATCAGTCATTCCGTATAGAAGTGGATTCAAATTTTTGCAGGGTGGATATACCTGACTTTTATGCACATGAAATTCAGATTCCGGACTTTGACAGTATTAATTCTTTTATTGAAGAGGCAACCAGGAAAATCCAGTTTTATACTTATAATATCCCAAAAGTTGAACATTTAGAAGAAGGTGTTAAAATCGATTATTTTGAAGGCGACTCGATTCTCTCCTTCGAATTTAAATATGAAGATATTAACACCGATCCGGTTTTTCGATCTGAACTGGATCCTGAGGAACTAATGGAGTTTGATGAACAAAATTGGTTCCAGTGGTTTAATGATTCAGCTCTTTCAAGATATCAGTTCGACATAGATTATTTCTCAAGATATTATGACAGAGAAACAATGAAACAGCAAATGCTGCAATTGAAGGAAGAAATGAATAAGCTGCAGCAGGAACTTTTACAGAAAAATTCAATCAAACGGAAAGGGAGGGAGATCCGGGTAAAATAATATTTTCTGACCCATCTGCAGGAGAACTGCGGGTTCAGCGGTTCTCCTTCTTTAAGCCAATTCTTATCACTCATCCGCAATGCTTATAACTCAGTTATCCAAATATTTATCCGCTTATAACTGAAATCTTTAATTATATAATGAAAAGGGTTATTTTAACCCGAAGTTTAGAACAAAATATTTTATAAGTTAGCCGCTGAGCAAGGCAGATTTTACTTAATGAAATCAGTATTAATAAATCGTTCACAGAATCTTCATTTACAGCTATCTATCGGATTTGCAATTTTGTTATTTGTTTTTCGTTTTATCGCTGGAAAGCCGGTTTCACTGTTTCTGGAAATTTTGCAGGTAATATTTATTACACTAATCTCGCTCTTTTTTATTCTTTTTCTTGTCAAATATCTTCATTACCAGGTGAGAGCCCCGCTGTCGCTTGTGATGAACACCGGAGTTCTGAATGCAATTGCATTCCTGGTTATAGTTTTTGCCGGCTTTATTATGTCTTCCCTGTTTGATAACGTTAAGCAGCTGGTTAGCGATCCGGGGTTTGTTTACAGTCTTGTCCTGGTTATTTATTTGCTGATTTTTGTTGTTTACTTCTCGTACATTTTGGTTACCCTCAGGTATTTGTTTTATCTGAATCAAACCAAAAATACCAAAAGATACTTCAATACGATGCTTGCATTTTTCATCCTCGCATCCCTGAGCAGCGAGTTCTTCACTGGTGAAAGTTTTGACTTTATCAATAAAACATTTTTAATTGTTTCTGTACTGTTGATTATTTTTAATTCTATCAGGATATCGTGGATTGCTTTTCTTTCAAAAAAAGAAAAAATCTATTTACTTATTCTCTCAATTGTAATTTCTGTATTGTTTTCTGTAAATCTTGGCAATACATCGGATACAATACACAGCCAGGTGTTTAACAGTTTTTCTCCGGCTGCTGAAAAATTCTTATCAATAGTTATGCTTTATGGTGCGATATATTTCTTCGTGTTGTTTTTCACAACACTTTTTCATCTTCCTACTGCAGAGGCTTTTGACCGGAAAGCACAGGAAGTTTCTTCCCTTCAGTATTTCAGCAAGCTGATTACGGAAGTTCTGGATTTCAGGGAACTGGCTGAAACCGTTACCGATATAACTGCAAGGGTGAGTAACTCAGGCGCTGCCTGGATACTCTGGAAAGAAAATGACCGGTTTACAACAATTGCAAATAAAAATATTGGATTTGTTGATTCTGAAAGACTGAGCACTATTATTCTAAGCAAAATTGATTTTGCGGAATTGAAATCAACCAAAACTATTTCACTATCCGAAAAAATGTCTAAGGATAAATCAGCAGAAAAGTTTGGATTATTATCTGTGTCACCATTGCGTACACAAGGTGCGGTTAAAGGACTGCTGATTGCTGCTAAACCATACGGCATTATTTTTTCCGCAGATGATATCAGTGCCATTGAAACTTTTTCGGATTATGCCTCGGTTGCTGTTGAAAACTCAAGGCTGCTGGAAGAATCAATTGAAAAAGAAAGACTTGAAAAAGAACTTGATGTTGCGAGGGAAATTCAAACTAAAATTTTACCATCAAAGGTGCCGGTTTACGATAATCTTGAAATCTCGGCTGTCTTTATACCGGCTTTTGAAGTTGGCGGTGATTATTATGATTTCTTCGAAATAAATAAAACCAGGCTTGGCTTTGTAATTGCCGATGTTTCCGGAAAAGGTATTTCTGCTGCCTTTATAATGGCTGAAGTTAAAGGAATCTTCGAATCACTTTCTAAAACTATTAATAGACCGAAAGAAATTCTGGCAAAGGCGAACGAAATATTAAAAAATACCCTTGATAGCAGGACCTTTGTGAGCGCTGCATTTGGGTTTATTGATTTAAAAGAAGAAAAAATTTGCCTTGCAAGAGCAGGTCACTGCCCGATATTGCTGTTAAGAAATAATAATGCTTTGCAGATTAAACCTTTGGGCATCGGGCTGGGTTTGAGCAATAATGAATATTTTATAAACAATATGGAAGAATTTGAAATCGATTTGCAGCCCGAGGATGCCATTGTTCTTTATACAGACGGAATTACCGATGCAAAAAACGAAAAGCTTGAGGATTTTGGAGAGCTTCATTTTAAAAAGCTTTTAACAGAAAACAACTACATTAGCGCAGGGGAATTATCTAACAAAATAATTAAGGAGGTTACTTTGTTTTCACAAAATCATTCTCAGTACGACGACATAACATTGGTTATATTTAAGTGGAAACAAAATTTAAATTAGCTGGAGTGTAAGCATGGCCGAATTCAACACATCTGTTTTTGAGAGGGGTGATATTAGTGTAATAAATCTAAAGGGATACCTTGACGCACACACTGCACCTTCACTCGAGAATAATTTTTCACAGCTCATAGATTCAAACAGGTTCAAAATTGTGGTTAACTTTAAAGACCTGGCATATATAAGCAGCGCCGGTCTGGGAGTTTTTATGGCTTATATAGAGAAGATCAGGGAAAATAATGGTGATATCAAGCTTGCCGGTATGAGTGACAAAGTTTATAATATTTTCGATCTGCTAGGTTTTCCGCTTCTTTATGAAATATTCAAAACCGAAGAAGAAGCCATTGAGAAGTTTTCGAAGGGGTGAGTTTGGAGAACAGCGATAAAAAAAATAGAGAGCTGAAAGTTAAAAGCAGAACTGATAATTTATCTGTAATCAGAGATTTCATCAGAAATTCTGCAAAAGATGCAGGCATTGCTCCGGAAGATGCCGATAATATTATCCTTGCCGTTGATGAAGCCTGCACAAATATTATTAAGCATGCATACAAATCCGTTCCCGACGGAGAGATAATTATCAGAATTGAATACAATAACAGAAAATTTAAAGTAACTATCATTGATTTTGGAAATTCATTCGAGCCGGAAAAAGTACCAACCCCCGATTTGAAGAAATATCACCGGGAACATAAAGTGGGTGGACTTGGAATGTACTTAATGAAGAAATTGATGGACGATGTTAAATATAAATCTATCCCCGGCAAGTACAACCAGGTATTGCTCTCAAAAAATATTACACATGTATAATGTTAATGGCAGAAACAAAAGGCATAAAAATTAAAAGGAACCTCTCTGCTTTAATAGATTTCAGCAGGGTAATTAATTCGAGCATCGATATTGATTTTATACTTAACAATGTTCTGCTTACCTGTCTCGGAAAATTTTTAGCTACGCGGGGCTTAATTGCAATTAAGGAGAAGGGAGTTTTAGTTCTGAAAAATTCAAAAGGTCTGAGCCAGGAAGTTATCCGCACTTTTCCATACCTTGTTGCCGGTCCGCATTGTACCGATGACCCTAAACTAAACTCATTTATGCATGTCTCCAATCTGAAAATTGTAGAAAAAATAAGTTCCTCGGATGATTGTATAGGCCTGGTTTGCCTTGGCGAAAAACTTAATAAATCCGACTTTACCGATGATGATCAGGAATTCTTAAAAACTATTCTGAATATTTCTGCAACAGCAATCCAGAATTCAATAATAATTAATGAGCTAAAAGAGGTTAATCGTTTACTTGATTCACGTGTTCAGCGGCTGGATTCACTTTTTGAGCTTAGTAAAGAATTCGGAATGTTAGCAGAGTCATCCCGCTTTGTTAAGCTGCTGATTTTTTCAATTATCGGTCAGTTCCTGGTGCAGAAGTATGCAGTAGTTTTATTCAAGGATAGCGGTGTAGAAATACTCGAATCTAAATATAATCGCAGCGAATTATCTGCAAGCCTTTTACAGTACGATTTGCTGAATACACAGGATTCAGTGCGCTCTGCAGATATTCTGCGTCGTTACCCCTCACTGCATCTGCTTGGTGTTGAACTGATTGTGCCTATACAACTGCAGGCAAAAACCTGCGGATTAATTCTGCTCGGCAGCAGGGCCGGCAATAAGGAGTACCTCGATTCCGATATTGAGTTCATTTATTCTGTTGGTAATCTTGCCATTATCTCGCTTGAAAATAAAAGACTTTTTGAAGAAGCGCTTGAAAAACAAAAACTTGAAGAGGAGCTGTCCATTGCGCGGGATATTCAGCGAAACCTTCTGCCGCAGAGTATTCCAGGCTTTGATAATTTTGATATTGCTGCGTTGAATATTTCATCGAAACAGGTTGGCGGGGATTATTATGATATAATTCCTCTCGACGAAGAAAATTTTGTTATTGCCATTGCCGATGTTTCGGGCAAAGGCGTTCCGGCTTCGCTGATGATGGCTAATATTCAGGCATTTCTTCAGGTAATCTGCCGGCAGAATCTGAAAATTGAAGAAGCTACAGCTCTGCTTAATGACCTTGTGAGCGCAAACACAACAGAAGGAAGATTCATTACCTTCTTCTGGGGAATGATTAACATTAAAGAGAAATCTTTTAAATATATTAATGCCGGCCACAATCCGCCCATTCTTTTAAGAAAAAATGAAATTAAAAAACTCGATAAAGGCGGGATGATTCTCGGTGTGATGAAAACATTGAATCCATATACTTCTGAAGAAAAAAAATTACTAAAGGATGATGTGTTAGTATTGTTCACTGATGGAGTATCCGAGGCTATGAGCAGTCAGGGTGAAGAGTTTACTGAGGAAAGACTTGAGGAAGTGGTAAAAGCTTTACAGAAAAACAGTGCCGCAGAAATACTTGAAGGCATTAAACAGGAAGTTCAGAATTTTGCCCGGGGCAACGTTCAGTCGGATGATATTACTCTGGTTGTTATAAAGGTCAAATAATTAAATGAATATTTTAAAATCATTTTTCCTGAAGTACCGCTCACCACTGATTACAGTCTTTTCAATACTTCTGATAGGTGTTGCTGTTCTGAATATTTATTACTCTCTTGCAGTAAGAGTAACCAGTAATGACGAGTGTATCTGGGCTCCGGTGAAAGTCTCAAAAGACAGTTCAGCAATTATCTTTAAGTCTGTTAAAGTTGGTGGTGTAACCTGGGATGCGGGGATAAGAGATGGTGATCAACTTTTAGAAATTGGTGGTAAAACTATTCTCAATACTCTCCAGGCAACGGCTATTTTTAATAGTTTCAAATCAGGTGAATACGCTGAGTATAAATATTCAAGAAACGGTGAAGTTTTTACCACAAAAGTCTATGTTAAAAAACTCATTGAATTCGACTGGCTCGCCGGTTCTTTAAGTGCTTTATTCTGGATGATAATCGGTTTTATAGTGTTAACTGCAAAACCTGATGGAAAAGTTCAAAAGATATTTTATTCTCTTGCAGTATTGATTGTATTTGGCTCAATGAGCGTTTTAATTCCATTTCGTACAAATTTTATTGAATTTTTTACAGAGAATACTTTCCTTGCAACAATAATCGGAACAGCCTGGACAATTGGAATCTGTTTTGCTCCCTTCGTTTTAGTCTATCTCTTCTGGTATTTCCCAAAACCATTTAGCTTTCTTGAAAAAAAGTGGATAAGCAGATCTATGTTTATTCTGCCTTCAATATTAGCTATTGCATTCATCACTATTGCAGTACTCACAATCAAATATAAAGCTCTGAATCTGGACACTTATTTTAAGACCATACAAAGTCTTAGATTTGTTTCTATTACCGGTAATATTGCTGCTTTTTATTTTCTGATATTTCAATACAGGCGGCTCAAAACAAAAGCGGAAAAAAAACCTTTGATGCTTTTTATAATAGCTTTTGCATTTGCATTCGCAATCTCAATTTATATGTGGCAAATTGCACCAGCCATATCCGATACGTTCTTTAATTCACCTGAGTTTTACGCACCAATATTATTAGTAGCATTAGTTCCACTCATTTTTGCTTATTCCATTTTCAAATACCAGTTGATGGATGTAAGCGTTGTTATAAGAAATACGATTGTTTACGGAACAGCAACAGTTACAGTTGCCGCAATTTATTTCCTCATTATTTATGTTGCCGGACAAAGTATCAGCTCGTTCTTTGGTGTTGAGAACCAGGGAATTATTGCGGGGATATTTTTTATAATTTTTGCTCTAGTATTTCAATCAACCAAAAACAAATTCCAGGATTTTCTTACAAAAAGATTTTATCCCGAACAATTTGCTTCTCAAAAAGTGTTGATTGATTTGAGTAACGAGCTTTCCACTGTGGTTGGGCTTGATAATATACTGCAACTGATGAAAAAAACTTTTGTCGATGCTCTTAAAATTAAAACATTTGGAATAATGCTGAGAGATAAAGATGGAAATCTGAGTCTTATAGAAAGTGTTGGAATGAGAAATGAAAAATGTGTGATAACAGAATCAAGAATAGTTCAGTTCTTAAAAGATAAATATCTTATTGTAAAATACCCATCCATCGAGCGAAATGATTTTAAAGTAGTGTTTACTGATGAAAAAGCTGAAAGATTAATTTCCGAGGGTGTTTACACAATCATTCCTATGCTCGTCAAAACAAAAGTTGTTGGTTTGCTTCTCTTTGGTCTCAAACACTCGGGCTCTCACTTTGCCGGAAAAGATCTTGAATTGTTATGGGCTGCTGCAAACCAGGCTGCAATATCAATTGAGAACGCCCGTCTTTATAAATCAGAAGTTGAAAAACAAAAAATTGAAAGAGACCTTGACCTTGCACGAAAAATTCAGCAGGGACTTCTCCCTCAATGCATTCCTGATATGAGTGGTCTCGACATTTGCGGAGAAATGATTCCTGCAATGCAGGTCGGCGGAGATTATTACGACCTGATTCAAATTTCTGATTCAAAATTATTTGTTGTTGTCGGTGATGTTTCCGGTAAAGGTTTATCAGCTTCTTTGTATATGACCAAACTTCAGACGATGATTAAGTTAAACTGTTCAGATAATAAATCACCGAAGGAAATATTAATTGATATTAACAGAAGAATTTATACAGAGATGGATAAGAGCTGGTTTGTAACTATAACGCTTGCTTTGTTTGATCTTGAAAAACAAACGGTAAAATTCTGCCGTGCAGGACATATGCCGGTACTTCAGGCAACAAACGGAACAGTTCAATCATTCAGAACACAAGGGCTCGGTGTTGGAATCGAGAGAGGAATTGTTTTTGAAAAATCTCTTGTTGAAGAAGAAGTAAAACTTTCTCCGGGACAAATTTATGCTTTCTTTACAGACGGAGTAACGGAAGCAATGAATGAAAGAAATGAACTGTTCGGTGATGAAAATCTCAACGCAATTCTTAAAAACAAATCAAAAGCCCGATCCGTCGATATTGTAGACGAAATCTGGAGCTCAGTTCAATCCTTCCGCGGCGAAGCCGAAGTTAATGATGATATGACAATGGTTGTGGTGAAGGTGGAGTAGACAGTTTATTTTTACGCTTCGTATTCTTCATTCCTTAAAATTCTTTCCATAATCAAAGTCTTTTTTCTTATTTTTAATCAGTACAGTTAGAAAACTAATGCTATTCTTCGCTTAAATCATAAATAGGTGGAAATGTCGCATCAATTTATTACCAATCAAGACAAGCTTCTTTCAGAAGTTTTTAATAATATCTTACCCTCATCTAAAGCTCTCTATTTTTTAGTCGGCTACTTTTACTTTTCTGGTTTTGAAGAAATTTATAAGAACGTTTCTGATAAAAATATTAAGATACTCGTTGGTCTTGATGTAGAAAAAGATTTATTCAATAAAGTTCGTGAGTATGAAATCATTGATGGAATAAATCTTTCACGTGGTGATGTTCGCAGAAAGTTTAACGAATCACTAATTGCCATTTTTAACGATACAGATTTCTTCGATTCATTACCCAAACAGGAAGCATTCAGGATATTTATTGAAAAAATTAAAGACGGCACACTCGATATAAAAAAAACTCTCCATCCCAATCATTCCAAATTATATCTGTTTGAAAATAAAGATGAATTTTCTCAAGGCGGTGAATTCCCTGGAACACTGATCACAGGCTCAAGTAATCTTAGTCACGCTGGACTTCGAGGTCAGCACGAAATAAACGTTGTGTTCAGGGATGAACATTTTCAGGAAGGATTGGATTTATTTAATTCTCTCTGGAAAGATGCTGTTTTAATTGTTGATAAAGATAGTTTTCAGGATTTCTATAAAAACGTAATAGAGAAAATTTGGATTGATAAATTGCCAAGCCCTTATTTACTATATCTAAGAGTTTTAATTGAATACTTTACAATTGCCAAGCGCGGTACAATCTCATTTCCATCGGATATCACCGGCGAAAAATTTAAAGACTTAAAATATCAGATTGATGCTATAAATCGTGCAATAAATATTCTTGAGCAGCATAATGGCGTTATTATTGCCGATGTTGTGGGACTTGGTAAAAGTATCATTGCTTCGGCAATTGCTTTTAATATGAAACTAAAAACTATAATTATTTCACCACCTCATTTAATACCGCAGTGGGAAGATTACTCTTATGAATTCAACTTCAGGACAAAAATTTATTCCAGCGGAAAAATTCAACAAGCACTTGAAGAAAATAATGACGATGAGCAAAAACTAATAATCATAGATGAGGCACATAAATACAGAAATGAAAATACTCAAGACTATGCAATGCTGCATCAACTTTGTCAGAAAAACAAAGTGATACTACTTTCTGCAACTCCATTTAACAACCGTCCGCAAGATATTTTTGCATTAATCAGGCTTTTCCAGATAACCGCCAAATCAACAATCAGAACAGTTGATAATTTGAGCTACCAGTTCAGAGAGATGATAAAAGAGTTTAAGAAACTGAAGGAAAGTCAAAAGAAGAAAACAAAATCAGAAGCACAAATAAAATATGAAATTGAAATTCTTGCAGACAAAATCAGAGACATTCTCTCTCCAGTAATCATTCGACGTTCACGAATTGATCTCGAACTCATTGATGAATACAAAGAAGATTTGAAGCATCAGAAAATTTCTTTTCCAAAAGTTAATGATCCAGTCGTTCTCGAATACAAGCTCGGTAATCTAACCGAATTATATATAAACACATTTTATAAAATTGCACCGCAGGAAGAAGGAAAAGGTTTTATCGGTGCGCGTTATATGCCGGCTAATTACATAAAAAATATTGAAAAGTATAAGGAGAAAATTTCTGAAGAGTTTGATGATGTAAACTTATTCAAACAAGCTCAGCGAAACTTAGCTGACTTTATGAAACACTTACTTGTTCGCCGTTTTGAAAGCTCGATTGAAGCATTTGCTGTAAGTCTTGATTCAATGATTCAATCTTCTGAGTACATCAAAGAATGGTATGAACGGCTTGGTAAAGTTCCTATTTACAAAAAAGGAAATCTTCCGTCAATCGAAGAACTTTTTAATCTTGAAGGCGAAGATGCAGAAATAGATTTGAAAGAAATTAACTTTGAAGAACAGCTTGCTTCTTACACAGAAAAGGGACTTTTCTTGATTGATAAAAAAGAACTGAGTATAAATTTCATTCGTGATCTTGAAAAAGACATAAACTTACTGAAAGAAATCAGAAATGATTGGTTTGCTAATGGTTATCCGGATGATCCAAAGCTTAAAGATTTTAAGGTAATTCTGAAAAATAAACACAAGGAAATGCCTTCGCGTAAAATTGTTGTCTTTACCGAATTTAGTGATACAGCAGATTATCTTTACAAAGAGTTAAAAAATGAATTCAGAGTTTTCAAATATTCATCAAAAGATTCTTCCCTTACAAACAAAGAAATTATCAGAAGAAATTTTGATGCTGGCATTCGTGAAAGTCTTATGCAGAATGATTATGACATTCTTATCGCTACCGATGCAATATCAGAAGGGTTTAATCTTCATCGTGCGGGAATAATTTTCAATTATGATATTCCTTACAACCCAACGAGAGTAATTCAAAGGGTTGGAAGAATCAACCGTATCAATAAAAAAGTTTTTGATGAATTATTTATTTATAATTTCTTCCCATCAGCAGAAGGACAGCAGCATACTTTTGTTACACAGATTGCAACGCTTAAGCTTGCAATGATACAGGCACTAATTGGTGAAGACACTAAGGTGCTTACTACAGATGAAGAACTTCGCTCATTTTTTGTTGAACGATTTCGTGAAGAGTTGAAAGAGCAGGAAGCTAAAGAATCTTGGGATGCAAAATTTTTAAATGAATTGAATAGAATTAAATCCTCAAATACAGAACTTTACCGTCAAGCATTAGAACTGCCAAGAAGAATCAGAATTAAACGAACAAAAACTTTTGAACAAAAAGGAGTTATTGTTTTCGGCAAGAAAGGTACAGATTACATTTTCAAACTTGGCAACTCACCAACAGAATATCAAACATTGAATGCGAGAGATGCAATTCAACTATTCAAATCAGAGCCGCAAGAGAAAGCAGAAACAGTCAGCAATGAATTTGAAGCAATATATCAAACCGTGAAAGCGAATTTGTTTACAAAGAAAAACGAAGTTGCTCTTGATAAAGGCAAACGGGAAACGATTGATAAGCTTCGCTTTTTGATTGATAGTAAAATTGGAAATCAGGATTATCTTAAAGATCTTCTTTTTGTCGTTACTGAGCTTGATTCTTTGCCGGAATTGTATCATCGACAGATAAGAAAGATTAGCGAAAAGACAATTGAACGAGATTTGAAAAAGCTGATGGAAGAAATTCCGCACAGTTATTTGATGGATATAGTCAGAAAAGCACAAATGATTGATGAAGCAGAAGAGAACTTAATATTAGCAGAGGAGTTGACCTCTCCCTAAATCCCTCTCCTTTTCAAAGAGAGGGACTTTTTAAAACCCTCTCCTAATTTAGGAGAGGGCAAGGGTGAGGTCGAAAAACAGAACAAATGACAAACTGAGGAATATTTATGAACTTCAACAATCCATATTCGCGGGAAGCGTACAAAGATTTTTTTCAAAATCAGTTTTTAACTGATGATTTCAAAATCTCCGAAGAGAAACTTTCATTTGAGTTTACACCGCAATACTTAAAAAATGCTTTTGTTATTGGCGAGGATAAATCTCTTGAACTGAAAGTACTTGAAGTCTTGCACGATTCTGAAAATGATCCGCGAGTTGGTTTGTCTAAAGATATTTTTCGTTTGATGTCATCGTATGGATACAAAAGAGCACTTGTTCTGCTTCATTCATCCAAATCAAAAAACTATCGTCTTTCGCTTGCAACAATTGAACTCTCACTTGAAGGAAGTAAAGTAAAGAAAGAGTATTCCAATCCACGCAGATACTCTTTCTTTCTCGGACCGGATGCAAAAGTAAAAACACCACATAATTTTCTCATCAGTAAAGGAAGAGTAAAAGATTTTGAGGATTTACGAAAACGATTCTCAATCGAAGCTGTTACCGATGATTTCTATAATGAATTCAAACCAAATTTTGATAGACTTTCTGAAAGTGTAGATGGAACAAAAGATAAACAGTTAAAACAAGATTTTGCTTTGCTATTTATTATTCGAACAATTTTTCTTGGATTCGTTCAAAAGAAACTTTGGTTGAACAAAGATGAAGAATTTATTATCAATTACTGGCGTGAGTACAAAGAAAAATATTACTGCAAAAATTTATTTTATTCCCAATGGCTAAGACCTTTATTCTTTGAATCACTAAATAGTCCTCCGGGAAGAAAAGTTTTTAATCGCACAACTCCATTTTCAGAAAGCACTGCACTTGCTTTACAAATGGCACCATATCTTAATGGTGAATTGTTCAAAGAAAAGACCGGTATTGATGATAAAGAGCTTTCTATTCCGGATAAATCCATTGAACAATTTTTCGATTTTCTTTTCTCATACAACTTTACAATCGAAGAGAACACTCTTTACGATCAAGACTTAGAATTAAATCCCGAATTTTTAGGTATTATCTTCGAACGTCTTGTTAATAAAGAAGATGGTGCTGTTTATACTCCAAGAACCGAAGTTGACTTTATTTGCAGAATATCTTTAGTAAAATGGCTTGAAAAAGTTTCTAATATTCATAAGAAAAAACTTTATCATTTATTGTTCGATAAACACAACGAGCATATCGCAGAAGAAATTTTTAATGAAAATGAGAAAACTGAACTATTGACTTTGCTTAAAAATGTTACCATAGCAGATCCCGCTGTTGGTTCTGGAGCTTTTCCCGTTGGAATGTTACAAGTGTTGGATGAAACAATCCGATTGCTATCAAAAGAAGAAAACGAAAATGCTTTTGAAAGGAAGAAAGAAATAATCAGTCGCTCTCTTTACGGTGTTGAAGTTAAAGCTTGGGCTGTTTGGATTTGCCAGCTTCGTTTGTGGCTTTCTCTTTTTATTGATATGCCAGATGAGTTCAGTAAATCTTTTGAACCTTTGTTGCCCAATCTTGAATTTAAAATCCGTAGAGGTGATTCTATTGTTCAGAAAATAGGTGATAAAATATTTCCGGTAGATAGCCACGCTAATATTTCAAGTTCAATCAAAAGAAAAATTACAGAACTCAAAAAAGAAAAAAGTGATTTCTTTTACGGAGGGAAAAGAGCAACTGCAGATTTAATCAAGAAAAAAGAAAATGACATCTTCAAAGAAATTATTCAAGAGCAAATTTTTGAAAAGAAGAGAACCTTAAAAGTTTTTAGCGGAAATGAGCCGGTTGAGGATATTTTTGGTAATGTATCACAAAAAGCAGAATTAAAATTAGAACTCGATGAGAAAAAGAAAGAACAAATAAAAGAAGAAATATCTTTGCTTGAAGAAGAACTGAATTCTTTCAAAGAAGAACATCCGCTTATTTGGAATATTGAGTTTGCTGAAATATTCTATGATAAAAATGGATTTGATATTATTATCGGAAATCCACCTTATGTAAGACAAGAACAAATATCTGATCCAAATGGCAAGCACACGCCAATTGAATATAAAGAGTTGCTTCGTAAAACTATTTATGAAGAATATCCTGATTACTTTTATACAAATAAACTGAAAGCCAAACTAAAAATTAAAATTGATGGCAAATCAGATTTATATACTTTCTTTTATCTGAAATCCTTGAAGCTATTAAATGAGAAAGGAGTGCTTACATTTATTTGTTCCAACTCTTGGCTTGATGTTGGCTATGGAAAATGGTTGCAGCAATTTATTCTGGAAAACTCAAAACTTCTCTTTGTAATTGATAACCACGCAAAACGCTCTTTTGCAAGTGCAGATGTTAATACAATAATTACTGTTTTAGATGCACCTAACAATGAAAGAGATGAAAAACACAAAGTAAAATTTATTGTTTTCAAAAAACCATTTGAAGAAGTGCTAAACACTGAAAACTTACTCTTAAACGAGTATGCCGAAACTATAACTAAAGATGATGATTTTAGAGTTTACCCAATTACATACAAAGAACTGAAGGAAGCCGGCACTGTTTACGGAGATGAAAATGATGAAAAACTTGGTAATGGAATTTATGAAGGTGATAAATGGGGTGGAAAATACTTACGAGCACCGGATATTTTCTTTACTATTCTTGAAAAAGGAAAAGATAAACTAACAAGACTTTATAGAATAAGTAATATTGAAGGTTATATTCACGATAATAATACAGGTCCAAAATTCCCAAAAGTTAAATTTATAAAAACTGTCAAGCAGCTTGATTGTATATTGCTTACAATGAATTCTAAAGCAATTATTTTGTATGGTGTTAAAAAAGAAGGTAATTCACGTTTGGTTTCACCAATTCTCTTTCCAAGAACATTAGGTGATAGACAACTTGTTGTTTGGAATAAAGCCGGGATCTATGCGAAAGAATTTTATAAAATTATTCCGAATTCAATGGAAGATATTGTTTCAGTGGTTTCTCAATTGAATTCAACGTTTGTCATTTTGCAAAGGGAACTTTTTGGTTTAACTAACTTAGGGGATGGAGCATTAAAGTTTTCAGCTTATGATATTGGGCTTTTTTATATTATTCAAGAAATATTTATAGATGAAAAAGAAATAGAGAATTTTTTAAATCGGAAACAAAAGGAAATTATTATAGAACTTGGTTTCGACAAAACCAAACCAATTCGCTCACAAAAGCCAAATCCATTGCCGGACAGAAAAGCACTCGATGATATAATTTTCGATGCAATTGGTTTAACCCAAGCAGAGCGTGAAGAAGTCTATTACTCAGTTTGTGAGCTTGTGCAGAATAGATTGAACAAAGCGAGGAGTGTGTGAAGTTGGACCTATGGGGCAATAAAATAGAAGATAAACCTATAGAAGTAAATATTTATGCTGATGAAATTAACGCGAAAAAATGTCCATATACTAATAATCATTGGCATTATATCGGTATAATAGTGTACTGGTTCAGCGGAAAATGGAATTTCGGGTTAATTAAGTAAGGTAGATTAG
>CAZXGJ010000062.1:0-20920 GCA_964639955.1 uncultured Ignavibacteriaceae bacterium | reverse complement strand
TTATTCTAAATATAGTTGCTTTTCTTATTGTCTACTATATGGGGTACGGTTCAGTGCAAGAGGAGCCGCATCGTATTGACGATACTTTATATAGTTGCTATTATTTGGTTTCCACATTACAAACAAATCATTTGAGAATGTTGAAAATCCATGATGCTGCATTTCATAGTTTAAATAATCTGGTGAAACCTCAAAGTCATTGCTCCATTGAGTTCCATTATAAGATTTATGTAAGATATTACCGATATTATCATGTACCACATTTAAATTTCCATCACTAGTAATTTCTGAACCTAGCAAGGACCTTGGCTCACCATAATAGAAAATAGTCGTGTAAGAAGAAGGCCAATATGAGCCTGTTAAATCACGAGACTTAACTTGAATCCGCCAACCATACTGTCCAAGATCTACCCATGCATCATAAAATATACAGAACAGCTTATTGCCCCTCACCTGAAGTTTTTCACGGGAAGTTGCAAAACCAAATTCGCCATCTGAAACTAATTGTGGAGTCTGCCAAGTAGTTCCAGCCTTGTCTCTGGATTTTGAGACACCAACACCGATATAGGGTGGAGTTTCTGCCTGTGTATTATAGCTAACGTGAACTCTGTTACTAGAATATGTAACCGAAGGAACGCCACCAACTTCGCTACCATAGTCAGTTACATTTTTATAATTAACCCACGAATCACTAGGGTTTAGTAGATAATAATAGGTTTCAAAGTTTTCGTAGTTATCTTGCATTGCATAAACGAGGTGAACACCTCGATCTATTTCATAAACAGCATCTATACCATTGCAGGCATTTGAACCGACATTAATATTTGATAATGCAGTCCAGTCTGTTCCGCCGTTTGTTGAGTATTTTCCTTTGATGTAAATGCCCGATTTATAAATAGCATAGATCTTATTGCTTGATCCCGTAATGGCAGGATAATCACCATTTGATTCCAGAGTTTCCGTTTTGTTATTATCTACCGTTCCTGATGAGTTAAAATTGTAATAGATAATATTTCCGTTAGAATTTTTTATGAGGAGATGGTTACCATCCTTGTTTGTAAACAAGTCCATCTTATCAAGTGAAGATGCACTGATTGTAGTTGTAACAGGTGTATTCCATGATTGCCCGAAGGTAACCGAATATATTAATGCTATTATAAAAAATATTTTTTTCAATTTGTTGCCTCTTTATTTTAATAAAACTGATTTAATTGTTTGCCGATAGTTTCCGGCTGTCATTTGGATAAAGTAAACTCCCCCGGGGAGTATGGTCCCTTCATCGTCTTTCCCATCCCATTGAACAATATATTCTCCAGTGGGAAGATTTTTATCTAACAGAAGTTTTATTTCTTTCCCTACGATGTCATAAATTCTTATCGAAACATCTTCAATTTCTACTAAACTGAATCTAACCGTTGTAGCTGGATTAAAGGGGTTCGGATAGTTTTGAAATAATATATTTGTATTTGGAATAAAAACATTTTCACTTACACTTGATGTGCTGTCTGGCTTATATATTTGAGTAAATCTTCTGCCAGTAGTGCCCTGTTTATTAATGAAATCCATTGATATTAGAATGTTAATTTTTCCATTATTTAATAGGTCATAAGTTCTAGCTCCAAAGTAGACACTATTCTCTCCAGCAGCAGCAAGCTCATTCTGCTTGATATAGTAAAGCTCATAAGTATGATGATTAGAGCTGCCATTAAATTTAAAAATCAGGAAATTTTCGTCTATACAAACCGCAACTTCGTCAATACCATCATTATCGATATCAACTGCCTGCATAGTGCCAGCATAGAATGAAAATACTCCAATTAAATCTATCCTGCCTACAACCTGGTAGCTGTTATTTCCATTTGTCTCAAAAATTGTAATTCTTGTTATTGCCTGCCCGTTATAAAAGGCATCACCGAGAACCCAGAACTCAGGCTTTCCGTTTCCATCAATATCGTGTGACCAGGTGTGAACATAAGCGTGATATGTCTCTACCATTCCCAGCCAGGAATTTGTGTACTGATTATTCCCTTCATTTTCCAAAACATAAACTGCACCTTTTCCTGTACCAAACACCATATCAGTTTTTCCATCAAGATCAAAATCTGAAATTGAAAAACCAGCATTTGCCCACGGTGGCTCTTCAAAAACATTAAACTGAAATACTGAATCAAAGTTGTTGGTTGCGGGATTATATTCGTAGATATGTATATCGGGTTCAAGCGCACGGACAAACAACAAATCTGAAAATGCATCACCATCAAGTTCAGCCATTTCAAGGTCGTTTAGTTGGGACTGATAAGTATATGGAGAGAATATAAAATCCAATTTTACAGCTAATGAATCCTGACTTTCCTGTGAATAGAATCGTTGATGCATTGGTATTCCAAGATTTCCGCCAATTGATAAATGAACCTCAGTTAATCCATCCTTATTAACATCATATATGTTTCTGCTAATTAAAACAGAATCATACTGATACTTAAAATTAAAGTTGCCATATTCATTAAGCTCATAAATAGTAACTGGTTCAAAATCGGACCAGAAAAATTTTCTTGAACCATAAAGCTCAGTTCTTCTATTATTATTCACATCTCCAATCACTAAATGATCAAACTCCCAGTTGTGGACGGGTACTTCTGTCCAATAGCTGTATTTCTGGTAATAAAGAGTTGTATCAATAGTTGTAAGGTCTATTATTGTGCTGTCGAATGTTGGAGAGTAAGCTGGATACTGGGCGCTTGATTCTGGATACTTGTAGTCAGAAATATTTTTATACAAGACTTTACCACAAGTATATTCTATCCTGAGTAAATCTTTTTCAACTTCTATTACTTTTACATCCTCACGGTTTTTTAATTGCTGATTTTTTTCTTCTCTTGTTATGTATTTATTCTGTGCAATAGAGAAACAGCCAAATAAAATCACTATAATCAATACTACCTTCTTTATCATAAATTTACTTCCTTCTTTAAACAGTATAGGGAAAGAAACACTGTTAGATTCCGAAACAAGTCCGGAATTATAGATGACTTTTTCAATCTATGTAAAACCGGTTGTGTAAAATAGGGTAGAGAAAAGTTTCTGAAAAAGGAGGAGATACGCATCACACGGGGACAAAAGAATATTAAGGGAAGGAATCATTGCGTCTTCCCCCCATAGAGAGAGAGAGAGCTAAATATCGTGCCAAGAAAATATTCATCAGGTATCTACCCCGAATTAATTTCAGACCTAACTTACCAAATGAAAAATTGTAAGGCAATAGATTAATTAATCTTTTTAATTGCTGATCACCAACTAATAATTCTGTTTCATTTCAAAAATGTAATTGTGTGGCTATAATATTCCGAACGATATTCCCCAGCTGTCGTGGTCATAGCGTGATACGAAAAGAAAACGTCACGGAGCGTCCGTGACGTCCAAGATTTAGTTACTAAGTTGTTTTTAAAACCTTTACCTCAAAGTAAGATTTTATCAGCAGGTAAAACTTATACAAGTTAGAAATCCTCACACGCTTTCTTTTCAACTGCTCAACATCCAACCGCTTAATTTTTTTGAAGAGCATCAGGTAATAAAGATAAGCCGAATAAACACCAAGCTTAACAGCGATTGGAAGATGTACTATTCCTCTGAAAGCTTCTTTGAATTCAGCTTCAACTTCTTTTTCAAGCATAGCTTTGTTGTGATCATCAATGTAATCAATGTGATGAACGCCGGGCAGATAAATTCTTCCACGATCATTTATATCACTTTGAATATCTCTGAGGAAGTTCACTTTCTGGAATGCAGCACCAAGCATTCGTGCAGAATGTTCAAGCTCCTTGTATTTCTTTTCATCACCATCAACAAAAACTTTAAGGCACATCAGTCCCACAACTTCCGCTGAGCCGTAAATATATTCATCGTAGTTTTCCCTGTTGTATGAGGAACGCGAAAGATCCATTTCCATACTTTTCAGGAAAGCAGAAATCAGCTTGCGGTCGATTCCATAATCATTAACAACTTTCTGGAAAGCGTGAAGGACCGGGTTTGTGGAAATGCCTGTGTTTATTGCTTCCCACGTGTCGTTTGTAAATTTTTCAAGAAGATATTCTTTGTCGTGTGAATGAAAAGTGTCGACTATCTCATCGGCAACACGAACGAATCCGTAAATTGCGAATATCGGATCCCGGTATTCAGGTTTGAAAACCTTTATTCCCCAGCTAAAAGAAGTGCTGTAAGCTGTTGTTAGCTTTTTGCTCAGCTTGTAGCTGGTATTAGTGTAATGTTCCAAAGTCATTTTCTATTCTCTCCGTTACTAATTTTGAACTAATGATAACCATTGGTAAACCAGTACCGGGCGTTGTCGATGCGCCAACGTAATATAAGTTAGAAAGTTTTTCGTCTTTGTTTTTTGGTCTGAATGCACCAACCTGGTTAATGTCGTGTGCAAGACCGAGTCCCGATCCTTTGTAAAGGTTGAGCATATTTGCCCAGTCATCGGGAGCTAATATTTTTTTAGTGATAATATTGCGTTGAATATCAAATCCAACTCTGTTTGAAAGATCGTCAATAATATTTTGTGCAAGCTCTTCTTTGTCTTCCCACGATTTTTTGTAGCGAAGATCTGGAACCGGACAAAGTATAAATAAGTTCTCGCATCCTTCCGGTGCACAGCTCGTTTCTGATTTTGAAAGTGCATTTACATAGTAATACGGTTTCTGCGGACTTATCGAAGAAGTAAAAATAGTATCGGCATATCCTCTGAAGTTACTTCCGAGAAAATAATTGTGATGAGTTAACTTATCTATCTTTCCTTTCACGCCGAGATAAATTGTGAACGGTGCAAGTGTCCAATGCATCTGGTCTAATTTTTCATCGCTGTATTTTTCTCTGTTTAATATTTTTCCTCTGAATGAAGCAGCATCAGAATTTGAAATGAAGATATCTGCAGTCCATTTCTTTTCATTCTGGTCCATCAATTCGTATAACTTTCCGTTGTTGTTCCCAACACTCACAACTTCAGTATTGTATACTATTTTTACTCCTTTTTCATTTAATATCTTCACAAGCTCTTCAACAAGCCGATACATTCCGCCTTTAGCTTTCCAGTAACCATTGTGCTTCATCTCTGTGTAATTAAGCAGAGAATAAATAGCCGGTGTTTGAAATGGTGTTGAACCGAGAAAGAAAGCAACAAGAGAAAATATCACCTTTACTTCTTCAGATGTAAAATGCTTTTCAACCTCGCCCCACATATTCCTTTGAAGATATGGAAGATGTTTAAGCGGAACACGGCTTAATTTAAGAACGTAATCAAGCTTATTGCTAAAATTTGTTTTCACAACTTTATCCAACGTATCATGAAAGAATTGCCCTGCACGCTTAAGATATTTTTCTGCATTCTCTTCAAGATTTGGTTCAATGTCTTTGAACTCTTCAGCCAGTTTCTTTAGGTCTTTATAAATGAGTCTTGGTTTATCCTGTCCTTCAAAAAACACCTGGTAAAGCGGATCGAGTTCTTCCAGTTCAATCGGGACTTTCATTCCGACACTATTGAATAATTCATCAAGTTCATAAGTCATACTCATAAAAGACGGACCCATATCAAAACGAAAACCATCCTGATCGATAATGTTCAATCTTCCACCCGGAGTTGAATGCTTCTCAAGAATAGTTACATCGTAACCTTTATGAGAAAGTCTTAGAGCGGTTGACAAACCACCGAGACCCGAACCTATTATAACTGCTTTTTTCATTTTATAATTTTATGACTGATGAGGTTGCTATAAGATACTGATTTCCAAATTTAGTTTCCGTTAATTTTATATTAAATGAGGATACTACCTGCTTTACAAATTCATAAATGTCTTTTCTTTGATTTCGTGTCATATTTAACATTCGAACATCAGAACTCATTTTACAGGCATTTATCCTCATTACTCAGTTTATTGTTTACTTAAGAAGATTCATTTTCTTGATTTCTCTGAAGTTCCCGGCATTTAACTCATAGAGGTAAACACCAGATGCGAGATTCTGTGCATCAAAATTATATTTGTATGCACCAGCGCCAAGATTTTCATTTACCAGGGTAGCCACTTCGCTTCCGAGAATATTGTAAACTTTCAATGTTACAAATTCGTTGTTCGGGATTGTAAAATTGATAGTTGTGCTCGGATTAAAAGGATTCGGGAAATTTTGAGTAAGCGAATAATTGCTTGGCGTTACACCAGAAATATTTTCTACACTTGCGACCCCCTCTGGAAATTGTCCGACAGTTCCATCAGCAAGTGCAAAGAAAATTCCGAATGCTTCACCATTCTGATTTGCAGATGGATTTAAGAAACCGGAGGCAAACACTACAGCACTGCCACCGCCGAGAGTTCTTAAGTCAGCAACGTATGACTGTACTAATGTTGTGCCATCAGCCAAAGTTAAATCAAGAGTATAATTTCCAGCAGGAACTGTAATGTAACTTGTGATATCACCATAAGCAGCATTATCAACCAAAGTTGCAACACCTCTTGCAATAACATCAACAGTTGGAGCATCAGTTGCACCGTGTACAACGAAGAAATCAACATTTCCGCTTGTAGCACTTTCTCTGGCATCAACATCAGCAAATAGTGTAAATGCAATGCTTCTTCCATCAGGGTTTGAAGCGTATGAGTTAGGATCTAAAACGCCGTTTGCAATAAGAACATAAGTTTCACCATTAACAAGACTAGCCGTGAAATTTGCTAACGTGTCATCAACTGATGTACTGTTGCCCGGAGCTATTCCAATATTTAAATCAACATTTGCCGGCGCATCAATAAAAGGAGTTGCCGTTCTGAAAGCAAAATCATTTAGTAATAAACCACCGTTTAAATATATATCTACGCTGCCAGCGGCAACATCAGCAGCATTATGAATAACTTGTAAACGTGAAAGTTGAACAGAGGGAAATGCTACTACTGTTCCATTGGGAAGAGCAGCAAAAATTCCGAATGCTTCACCATTCTGATTTTGAGACGGACTTAAAAATCCGGAAGCAAAAACTACAGCGGCTCCACCACTCAAACCTGAAAGATCAGCCTGGAAAGAAGCAACAATTGTTGAGTTATCATTTCCAGGGGTTACATCTAAAATATATGAAGCAGCCGGTACAGAAACGTAATTAGTTATATCACCGTAAGCGGCGTCATCAACAAGCGTAGCAACTCTTCTTGCCAAAACATCAACTGTTGGTGCATCTGTTGAACCGTGCAATACAAAAAAGTCAACATTCGAGCTCGTGCCATTTTCTCTGGTCATAGCTTTAATGAATAATGTAAACGCAGTGCTTCTTCCATTGGGATTCGAAGCAAATAAATTTGGATCTAAAACACCATTGGCAATCGCAACGTAAGTTTCATTTGCGGTTAAAGTCACATTGAAGTTTTTAATTGTATCAGCAGCAGATGTGCTGTTGGGACCAGCAACACCTATATTAATTGGTGTTCCTGCTGGTGCATCTATATATGGAGTGGCTTCTCTGAAGCCGAAGTTGTCAAGCAATAAAGCACCGTTAAGATAAATATCTACTGCCACAGCACCCGGATCGGCAGCGTTGTGAATTACCTGCAATCGTGCAGTCTGAGCGGAAGTAAAATTTAGTCCTGTTATTAGAATTGCGGCTAAAAGAATTTTGAAAGTTTTCATTTTGTATCTCCTTGATTTATTGTTTTTGATTTAGTTTAAAAAGCCTTTTTCTTTAGCGTAATCTGTTAAAGTTTCCTGAAGCATATGCCGTGCACGGTGCAATCTTGATCTTACTGTTCCAACCGGACAGCCAACAAGTTCTGCAGTTTCTTCATAACTGTTTCCATCCAGATCACAAAGAAGAAAAACTTCTCTCATCTTGGTAGGAAGCTGATCAATTGCCGCAGTAAGCTCATCGTCTAAAAGATCATTGTAAAATTCTTTATCCAAATTATTTTCTTGTGCACGATCAGATTTTACATTTTCATAAAAATTCTGTATCTGCTCATAGTCAAGTTTATAAGGTTCGCGCTTTGATTTTCTGTAATCATTAATAAATGAGTTTTTTAGAATCATAAACATCCAGGCTTTGCTATTTGTACCAGTTTGAAATTTGTCGAAGTGTCTGTAAGCTTTATAATATGTTTCCTGAACCAGGTCCTGAGCATCGTCTGAGTTGCCGGAAATTTTTAATGCGTAGTTGTAGAGTGCATCTTCGTGAGGTAATGCTTCTTTAATGAATTCATCTTCCCTGATATTGTTGACCATTATTCCGTCTTCGTTATTATTTAAGTTGTTCATTTTTGCCTCAGTTTTGTTTATAAGTCGTCTAATTATTTTAGACAAATATAATATGTTGTCTAATATTTGTCAAGTATTATTTTGGACAAAATTGATAAATTTTTAATTTGGAACTAAAATCGTCAAAAATTGTTAGAATTAGAGGTTTTAGAGAATTACAATAATAAAAATTTCAATTTGGACAAGGATTAGACATTTAATAATTTTGAATATGACAAATAACTATAAATATCCCATAAAAGTGGTTAGCCAGATGACGGGTTTGAGTGCATTCGTTATAAGAGCATGGGAAAAACGATATGATGTTGTTTCGCCTTCTCGAACGGGCACAAACCGCAGGCTGTACTCCGGCGACGATATTGAAAAGCTGAAATTATTGAATGAAGCAGTGCAAAGTGGACACAGTATTGGCGGAATTGCGAAGTTATCAATTCAGGAGTTACACAATCTTTTAAAAAATAACCAAACTAAAGCATCTGTTTTGTCGGGTTCAGAACTTACGGGAAAAGATTTTACAGACATCAATTCACTTATAAGCAGCTGCATTGAAGCTATCAAAGCATATGATGATGAAACTCTTGAAAGACTGTTGTTAAAATCTGCAGTACAATTGAGCCAGCCGCAGTTAATAGAAAATTTTCTGGTTCCGTTGATTTATAAGATTGGTGATCTCTGGCATGAAGGGGAGATAAGGGTATCGAACGAGCATATGGCTTCAGCGGTTATACGCACATTTCTTTCAAACCTTGTAGAACAGCACACTGCTAATGAAGATGCCCCCGTGATAATCAGTGCAACACCGCGTGGCCAGGAACATGAATTAGGCGCACTGATTGCAGCCTTAGTTGCTGCTTCTTCAGGGTGGAGAGTTATTTATCTCGGTCAGAATCTCCCGGTTGAAGATATAGCCGCAGCGGCATTAAGTCTGCAGGTAAGAGCAATTGCTTTAAGTATCATTTACCCTAATGATGATCCAAAACTCAGGAAAGACCTTATCAGACTGAAAAAAATGCTGCCAGATCATATTTCCTTAATTGTTGGTGGAAGAGCAGCCGGCGGCTACCTGGATATTCTCGATGAAATTAATGCTTCTGTGGTTAAAGATACAAAACAGCTCAGAACAGAGCTTGAAGCTATCAGGGAAAGCAGGTATAATTAAAAATCTATCCTCAAATTTTATTCTGCGTTTCCGGCAATATATTTTTCGATATCAAACTTTCTTTTTGCACCATTGCGATTCATAAACCTGATCTTTCCGAATACGGGGCGCTCTGTCCAGGCTCTGTCATGCACTCCCCCGATTGACCAGGAACAGCCAACGTATCCGTTTGGATCCCTTCCATCAAGCTCATACTTATCGTTCAGGTAAATTGCAATTTGTAAAGCTTCCTCTGGGGTTTTACTCCATTCAAGAATTTTTTTAGCCCAGTACATCCGCATATAACCGTGTAGTTTGCCAGTATTTCGTAATTCATTCTGCGCCGCATTCCACAAATCCTCGTGTGTTTTTGATTCTTCGAAATCAGGCAATGAGTAAACATATTCTCTCTTATCATTTCTGTGATCGTTCAGGGTTTTTTTTGCCCAATACGGAAAACCATTGAACGAATCATAATTGGAATTATAAAAACAAAAGTTATCTGAAAGTTCTCTTCTCACAATTAATTCTTCCAGATAAGCATCGGTGGAATGATGGCCTGTAAAATTTTTTATAATTAATGCTGCCCGCTGAGCTGAAATCTGCCCGAAATGTAAATAAGGCGAAAGATTGGAAACCGCACCGGCGTTCGGATCATTCCGTAATTCTGCATAGCTATCAAACTTATTTTCTATAAAGTAGTTGAATGTTTCGCGGGCTGCTTTCTCCCCGGGCATAAGCCAGGCAACCGGTTTAACGCTCTCATCAACTATTAATGAAGAATAAACTTCCTTCCAATCAATTTTATATGAAGAGAACAACCGGCTGGTATTCATCTTTCTGAGTTCTGGAAATTCTTCCAGAAATTCAGGCAGATTTTTATGAATTTTAGGGCGAATTGTGTATGCACCAAACTCCTGCCTTTGTGAAACATAAAAACAAGGCACAATGTTATGTGCGTCTGCTTCGTAAAACGGAATATTGATTTTTTTAGCAATCTCACTTTTCCACTTTCTTTTAATCTTCAGCGGGTCAAAATCTGTTACCAAAATACCGGCATTAATTTCTTTGATAAATTCAGGAATTTTAAACTGCGGTTCCCCCAACAGCATTATAAAAGGAATGTTGTATTTTTTTAATTCGTCCTCAACCTCTGTCAGTCCTTTAAGCATAAAATCATATTGGCGGAGAGTTGCCCCTAAAAATTCAGGTACAAGCGAAAAGACAACAATTATTTCTTTTTTCTTGTTCAATGCAAGCTGCTGGGCAAATAACAAAGCCCAGTTATCGTGCACACGCTGGTCTCGGCTCATCCAGTAAATTACCTGACCATTTGTTTCTGTACCTTTTTTTAAAATCCGTATTCTTTTTTCGTTTATCATTTATTTTTGTGCTTAATTATTTTCAATAAAAATTATCAGAACCATTTTTTGTTTTCTGGTGTTTTAAGTATTTCATTAACAAATAAAAAAATGAAGAGTTCGGTTTTAATACTATTATTATTTGTGGCTTCCACTTTTGCAATTGCCCAGGAAAATTCAGTTACAATTTACGGCAAAGTGGTTGATAAAATTACAAAGCAGCCCCTACCTGCAGCAAATGTATTGGTTTTAAATACTGATTATGGCGCATCCACTGGAGACGACGGCAGGTTCGAAATAAAAAATCTTCTGCCCGGAGAATATCAGCTTCGTGCTTCTATTCTGGGTTACAGGAGCGTAACCAAAACCGATGTAATGCTGATGAGCGGTTTTGCACAGGAACTTGTTTTCGAACTGGAAGAAGAAGCCATAGAACTTGAAGATGTGGTGGTTAAAGGTGATTTTTTTGAAACAGGCGGACTGGAATTAATCAGCACAAGAGGATTCAGCAGCGAAGAAATACGCCGCAGCCCCGGTGGATTTGAAGATGTAATCAGGGCGCTCTCTGTACTGCCCGGAGTAGCTCAGGCTGATGCGGGAAGAAATGACCTGGTGGTTCGCGGTGGCGCACCGTCAGAAAATCTTTACCTGATTGATGATTACAAAGTTCAAAACATTAACCACTTTGGAACTCAGGGTGCAACCGGAGGACCTTTAAGCTATATTAATCTTGATTTTGTAAGCGGAACAACTTTTTCTACCGGCGGCTTTTCTGTTAATAACGGGGATAAACTCTCTTCAACACTTTCAATTGATTTACGAAACGGAAGGCAGGACAGAATTGGAGGCAAAGCAACTATTTCAGCAACCCAGTTCGGTTTAAATCTTGAAGGTCCGGTTTCCGGCAATTCGCAGTTTCTTTTTTCAGCAAGAAGAAGTTACCTCGATTTTATTTTTAAGGCAGCCGGTTTTTCTTTTGTGCCCGAATACTGGGATATTTTTGGCAAGGCCGATTTTGAGATAGATCAGAACAACTTAGTTTCCTTTTTGCTTATCTCGGCAATTGATAACATAAATTATTTTAACGATTCAGAGGATCAGAGATACGATAATTCGAGCATTATAGGCAGCGAACAACTTCAGTATCTTGCCGGCATTAAATACAGACATCTTATTGATAACGGATTTATTAATATAACCCTGAGCAGAAATTTTGTTGATTATGATACTCAGCAGCGGGATTCACTTCTGGTCCCGGTTTACACTAACAAATCGAAAGAGAAAGAAAATAATCTGAGTGCAGAATTAACCTATAAACTGTCTCACAATTCGGATATTTCTCTCGGCGGTGATGTAAAGTTGATTAACTTTGAAGCCGGAATTTTGCTGCCGGCATACAAAACAACTTTCGGTGATTCCCTGCCGGCAACCACACTGGATACTAGCACAACTTACTATAAAAACTCTCTCTTTCTGAATTTCAATACAGTTTTCTTCAGCAGGCTTGTTGCCAATCTGGGCATAAGGGGCGATTATTTCAGCGCACTGAACAAGCAGCTGTATTTCAGCCCGCGGTTTTCTTTATCTTATCTGATTACTGATATTACCCGTATTAATTTCAGCACCGGAGTTTACTATCAATCACCGTCTTACCTGTGGCTTGCAGGTTCTCCATCAAATACAAATTTAAAAAACATGCGGGTTAATCAGTTCATACTTGGTTTTGATAATTATTTAAGTGCAGATGCACTAATTAAGTTGGAAGGGTTTTACAAAGATTATTATGATTACCCGGTTAGCCTGCTGCGAACATATCTCACGCTTGCAAATACAGGCGCAGGTTTTGGTGATGAAAATTATGAATCACTTGGTCTTGAACCATTAACTTCTGCCGGAACAGGTAACGCTAAAGGCGTTGAGTTATCACTTCAGAAAAAACTGTCAGATACTCCTTATTATGGAATTGCCAGTTTAACTTACAGCATTGCAGATTACACTGCGCTTGATAAAATTAAGCGAACGGGTTCTTATGATCAAACCTGGATTGTTAGTTTAAGCGGCGGTTACAAAATAAGTGCTGAATGGGAGGCAAGTCTTAAGTTTCGTTATTCAACCGGAAGACCTTATACTCCATATAATCCCGATGGGACGCAAAATGTAAGCGAATACAACTCAATCAGGTTCCCCGATAATCACAGCCTGGATTTAAGAGTTGATAAGTTCTGGTTCTTCAACAAATGGAGCTTGATTACCTACATTGATGTTCAGAATGTTTACAACCGTAAAAATGTTTCCGGCGTTCGCTGGGATTCAAGAACGCAAAGCCCTGATTTTAATGAATCGGTTGGTATACTCCCATCGGTTGGCATAAGCGCAGTATTTTAATTGATAAAAGCCAGTATGATAAAACAGTAAACCTCTTCCCCCGGACTGGTTAATGCAGGAGTTTGGTTATCCCTGCTCAATAAAATGATGAAGATAACAGATTAAAAAACCTCAGAGGGTTTTCTCGTCGAACTGCACACCTTCAAAATAATATTCCGGATTAACAGCTCTTGTTTTTACTCCGCGTGTGTTAAAATCGACTGTCTGTCCCGGGGCTAAATCGAAAACCGTTGCACTGGCTTCCTGACCTGCAATCGAATATTTGATAAATACATTTGTAAGATGCTGGTCTGTATTGTTCTTTACTGTTCCTTTAACAACCGCAAGGTATAACGGACCTGAAACAGATGGGGCGTTAGTGTCATAGCTTTGCTGCTGAGAGACCTGAATTTTACCTGTAACTTCTACTTCCTTTTTGGACATTTCGAAAAAATAATAATAGATGCCGACGCCAATGGCACCCATAAGAATTAACCCGGTAAAGAATTTCATATTTTTTCCTCAGGTTTTTAATAATTTACAAGTTAATGGTTAACAAAAACCATTCCTTTGCTTCATAAATGGAATTTAGTTTTTCCTTCAAATTTTAACTGAAATAAAATAATTCCTTTGGAGTAAACTATCCTTGGGGCTTTAAACAATTTAAAGAAATATATTACTGATAAATTTTTTCCCGGATTTCCTCAACGCTGTTAAAAGTTCTTGGCGGATTAAGATACCTTTCAAGGAATTTATAAATCTTCAACCTGATTGAAAGTGCAAGTTTTGTATCCTGCCGATCAAAAGAATGTCCGCCGGGTAATTCTTCAAATATTTCATACTGAAAATCTTTGTTCAACGATTTTAGTGTGTCGATGAGCATTTTAACTTCAATTACGTTTACATCTTCATCGTTTGTGTTTGTATGAATGAGCAGCGGAGTTTGAAGTTTGTATGCATTGTGCACCGGAGATCTTTTTTTATATTCATCGGGATTTTCTTCAATTGTCTGCCCGATGTGATAATCTGCAGAATAAAGTTTTCGATATTCTTCATCCATATAATTTAACCGAGTGATCAAATCGCTAACGGGAACACCTGCAAAAGCCACCTTATAATTTTCCGGATATTTGAAAATGTTCATTAGTGCTATGAGTCCGCCATGACTCCATCCGATAATACCAACTCTTTCCGGGTCAACGAATTCATAATTATCAAGAATAAACTTTCTGCTTGAATCAACATCTTCAACTTCCAATCCGCCGTAATCTATTTTTTCATAATGCGATTTGCCATAGCCGGTGCTTCCACGGTATTCAGCCGCAACAACAATATACTGCTGATATATAAGCTCTTTTATAATGTGTATGTAGTAAGTCGAAAAATTACTATGAACTCCTCCGTGAGGAAAAACCAGCAGTGGATATTTTTTATTGAAGTTAATATTCTTCGGTATAAAAACATACGACCAGAACTTTACAGGATTGCCAAAAGCTGGATCTGTTGTGTCGGTCTCCCTCCACTTTGGCGGGCCGGTCATAAATACTTTATCAACGAAAGCAACATCACCAACTCTTTGAAACCAGAGAACATCATCAATATTTTTCTCGAGCACATCGAGCCGATGCTCAAGGTTTTCGTTGTATTTTAAAAGAGAATCTAGTTTCTGGACAAGAATTGTATCTGTTTGTGGTATTATTGAATGAGTAATTATTAAAGATAAAAGCAGAATCAGTTTTTTCATTTTAACGCCTGTTATTTGAATGCCTGTAAATCCCAACCGCTAAAATAAACACAAGGCAATAGAAAATTTTGTATTATTGAATGATTCAACTACAATTGCTGCTGAAGTACCGGTTTGGTTTTGGGCTAAGGAAATAAATGAAGGCATATCCGGGCATATTGATATTTCACAAATAAGAAATTATAAAGTATATATTCTTGCTTACAAACCTGAGGCCGTAAAAGATAAAAAAGCGATTGGACAACTATTTCTATATGCAAGGGCACTCTCACTCAGATTGTGGTTAACGCTTGATGATTTCAGGTGTGCATGGTTTGATGAAGCGAATTATTTTGAATTCAATCCCGCGCTTGCGAAGTACAAAGGAGTTCAGGTCTGAAATTCTGAAATCTTCAGGTCTATAATTTTGAAATTAATTAGGTCTATTATTTCGAAACTATTTTTGAGAATAAGCGAGTCCGGTATTTCGAAATTTGATTTTGCTCTAAATATTTATTAAACATTTAAGTAGCAATTAATATTAATTTTCATACTGGTGGCAATTGGTCTTGTATTTAGTAATTCTTCTTTTCGGGATTTAAATAAAAAAGGAGTACGTCATGAAGACACTTAAATTATTTCTTGTATTTGGGCTTATAATGGCGTTATTTATGACGCCGCTCAAAGCACAGTGGACCGAAGCCTACAACAATCCAGGAGCCTTTTTTGGGTTCCACTTTACCGATAGTCTTAACGGCTGGTTCAGCCACATAGGCTCGCAAAAGATAATTCACACTTCAGACGGTGGATATACTTTTGATGTGCAACTCAATGTTGCTCTTCCTTTCAATATGTACGACGTGTACATGGAAGACAACCTAAATGGTTGGGCTTGTGGCGGTAATTCAGGTTCAGGACCTATCTACCGAACAACCAACGGCGGTATTAACTGGGTTCAAATGACACACCCAGCTTCCCAAAGTATATGGGGCCAAATTATAAAGGTTGGTTCCAGTATTTGGATAGTTGGATCATATGACGGCAGTTTTGAGTATCTATTGATACTTAAAACTTCAAATGGTGGTACTACTTGGGATTTAGAACAATTTCCTCAGCATATAGGTGGAGGCATTCATGCTTTTAACTCCCTAAACTTCATTGTTTATGGAGTTAATGGAACTCTTGACCGTACTACTGACGGAGGTAACAGTTGGATTTCAGCTAACCTGCCGTCTGATTATCAGGTGGAAAAAGTTAAATTCTTAGACGATAACTTGGGTTACGCCTTAGTATCCAATGTTTGGTCTAATCATCCTGATGCTTATTTGTATCGTACAGCAGATGGCGGTTTCACTTGGAACTTACATTATAGCTGGATTGATCAAGGCCAAAAAGAGGGATTATCTATAAATCCACAAACCGGAAGCTTATTTGTTACTGGTAATTTAAGTGGAACATTAGCTCTAAATGGAATTCTGAAAAGTACTGATAACGGTTCTTCTTGGAACATACTTATGGAGGTTATGTCAGATCCATTAATTGGAATTGCAACACCAGACCAACATCATGGTTGGATAGGTGGTGCTGGTAAAATTTACCGCTACGATTATGTTGAACCACCTGTGGTTCAGCCAATACCCAATGCACTCATCCAAATGGGTACGCCGTTCCAGTACCAGGTTCAAGCTTCAGGCTTAGGCTTAAAGTACACTATGTCAGGCCAGCCTGTAGGACTGACAATTGGTTACCGCACTGGCCTGATTGCCGGCACGCCAACTCAAGGCGGCAGCTTTCCCATCACTGTTACAGTCAAGGATACAGATATTAATGTGGTTAATACGCAGTTTAATTTGCGTGTTAATCGCCAGCCCGTGTTCATCCCGCCTTGGCCACCCACTCACGCGTGGGTAGATAGTAGTTATCAAGTTCAACTTAATGTTGAAGACGCGGATGACGACACTGTATCATTCTCTTGGCTGGCCAAGCCTTCTTGGCTCACCTTTTTAACCGAAGGCATTAGCAGTGTAGTGATATCAGGCACGCCCAGTATCAACGATACTGGCTCTCATCCTGTTTCTGTCTTAGCTGATGACGGCTATGGCGGACAGGATACCTTGTCTTGGGTAATTCAGGTGGAACTCTATGTTCCGCCCATAAACCACGCGCCCCAATTTGTCGGCAGTTGGCCTGATACGCTGTATTGTTGGAAAGACTCATCTTACACCTGGAACTTTTTGTTCCAGGATATGGATGGTGATACTCTATTCACCCTTCCGGGTGATATCGGCGTGCCAGGTATGCAATTGATGTCAGGTTCTGGAGTAGGCGAGGTGACAGCGGTAGTCACAGGTCAGACTACTGACACAGGTTGGTTCACAGCCTTAATCTCGGTTAAGGATGAACATGGGGCCCAAGGCTCACTCCAGTTTACGGTATACGTGGACTATATTACTGGAGTTGAACCCAATCCAGTACCAACAGAGTTTGTGCTAGAGCAGAACTACCCCAACCCATTTAACCCGGTTACAAAAATAAAATTTACAATACCTGCCTCACCTAAATCCTCTCCAAAGGAGAGGACTTTTGTGCAATTAATAGTTTATGACCTTTTAGGCAGAGAAGCAGCGGTGCTTGTAAATGAAGAAAAGCAGCCCGGTGTTTATGAAGAAGTTTTTGATGGCAGCAATTTACCAAGCGGTGTTTATCTTTACAGATTAACTGCCGGTGATCCTTCGACAGGCTCAGGACAAGGATTTAGTGACACAAAGAAATTAGTTTTGTTAAAATGAATTTTTAAAAATCATCCACCCTCTCCTTCGGAGAGGGACGGGGTGAGGCTTCCCTTTGTTAATGAAGAAAAACCAGCCGGTGAGTATGAAGTTGAGTTTTCCGTAGGTCAGGACTCCAGTCCTGACATAGCAAGCGGGATATATTTTTATCAGTTAAAAGCTGGAGAGTATTCGGAAACAAAGAAGATAGTCTTACATCATTAAAACTTCGCAAAATAAATCCTCCTGCGCTGATTCGGCAGTTGCCGGATGGAGGATAAATTTGGATGGAATGGGGGTTCCTCAATATCAAATTTTCTGTTAAAAGCCTAAATATGAGTTGATAATTTTGTAGATTGAACTTAGTTTTGGATTGGAAATCAGAATAATCAACAATGGGAATGTCTATAAGATGACAATTATAAAAACAAAAAAGCAAATTAAAATAACTTCCTCTGACTGGGAAAAGCTAAAAAAGAATCCTGTGTTAGGTGAAGCAATAGAATTGCTGGAAGATATCTCAGACTTCGAAAAAGCGAAAAAAATGAAAGGGAAAAGTTTAACTATTGATCAGTACCTGACAAAACGTGGGTTATAAAATATTTTTAGAACCTTCCGCCTCTAAAGACCTTGATCGCTTACCAGATTTGGAAGTGAAAAAACTTTTCCATCATATAAGAAAATTAAACAATGAGCCAAGACCTATCGGAATTCAAAAGCTCACGAATGAAGAAGGGTACAGAATTCGTTCCGGGAAATACAGGATCCTTTTCGAAATAAACGACAAATCGCAAACAATTTATATCTATCGCATTAAACATAGGAAGGATGTTTATAGGAAATAGAGCAAGCGTAAGAATTTAAACTCTTACTCTTATTTATACTCTTACTCCTAATCTTACTCTCCTTCCGGCTCAGCCATCGTAATCCACTTATCCAGATCAATTACGGGCTCAACTCCTTCCGGAATTTTAAGCGAGCCTGCACCTTCACGCATTTCTACTTTAATAATTTCCTCACCTAATTTTACTTCAACAGGGACAGAGAACGGAAGATCGTTTTCAATTTTCCATTCGAGATAAAGAAAGCCGTTTTCAATTTTAACATTAAGAACCGGCAGAGACGCTTGCCTGAAATAAACTTCCCAGAACCAATCGAGCTCACGACCGGAAACTTGCTCTGCGATTTCAAGAAACTCATCACTAGTTGCAAATCTGCATTGACTTCCGTCTATTACTTTTTCCATCTCAGGTTTGGGATAAGCCCATCTTCTCAAAATCATTTTAAATGTTTTATCTCCAACATAATATCGCAACGTATGAAGCACATAAGAACCTTTTGAATACATATCGTTTGTATAAGCATCGTTGCTGGTCATTTCTTTTCGGGGAGCGATTGGTTGTTCATTTTTCCAGAGTTTCCAGTTCATCATAAATGCAGAAGGACTTCTGTCGGGTAATTTATCTTCAATGTAAAGTGTTTGCATATAACCGCACACTGCTTCGTGGATCCAGAAATCGCTCCAGTCTTTTGCGGTGACCATATTCCCCCACCACTCGTGACCAAGCTCGTGATGATGCAGCCAGTCAAATCCAAACTGATCATCTCTGTAACCATATCCGTTTGCAATTATCGTCTGGTGTTCCATTCCGAGGTATGGAGTTTCTGCAACGCCGTATTTATCTACACGGAAAGGATATGGACCGAGAAGTTCTTCATACCATTTTAAGTGATCTAAAAATTCTGGACAATGTTCTTTTGCTTTCTCCATATTTTCGGGAAGAACCCAGATGGTTACAGGAATTTCTTCTCCGGTTACACTTATGTATTTGTATTGAATAGTATCGTACGGTGCAGCGTGAATTGAAATACCATAATTATTAATCGGATTTGAAACAAACCAGCTAAAAGTTTTTGTTCCTTCTTTGTTGACGAGAACGTATCTCAGTTTTCCGTTTGATGCACATATTAAATTTTCAGGGACTGTCCAGTTCAATAAAACAGAATCCGGTTCATCGGAAGGATGATCTTTGCATGGCCACCATGTATCTGCACCGCCGCCCTGGCAAGTGACTCCGATCCAATGCTCTCCATTTTTAGTTTTACTCCAGACAAATCCATCATCCCACGGTGGCTTTTCTGCAACTCTTGGTTTTCCGTTGTAGTAAATTTTTACCGTGAATTCATTCCCTTTTTTTACTTCTTCCGGCAATCGAATTTTAATTTTGCCATTTTCGTGTTTGAAAAAAAGTTCTTTGTAATCAACAAGAGAATCCGAATCCGCCTCTGGCGGACAAACTATTTTGGTGATTCTGTATCTGTCATCAAGATCAAGAACAAACACTTTCATATTTGTAACAGCTTCAGCAGTTACACCAACCCAGCCGTTTATCGTTTGCTTATCAGGATTGATGTGGAGGTTTATGTTGTAAAACTTAACATCGTACGCAGCCCATTCAGGTGTAAGCGGACCGCCGGAATCCTGTGAGCCGAATTGTGAATGCAGTTGAATCGAGCAGGTAAGTACGATAACGAAGGCAATTATTATTTGTTTCATCTTTGATAAATCCTTTTGCTGTTGACGTCAAAAATATAGATTTAATACGATAGTTTTTGAGATGATGATTAGTGCAGCAGATTTTATCAACGGAAGTAATTCCGGTCGGTCGCGATTTATCGGTAGAAGAACCTGAATCTATTAACTTGTTTAATTGAAGAATTCCGAGTCTCTCAAAGTGATGCCAAAGCACGGAACGGCGGTAATTCAGATTGGTTTTCCTGCATATAAATAGTATAATACCACCCAATTTTAAAAAATAAATGGAGTAAAGATGGCTTTACAAGCAAACAAAGTTGTAACATTCAATTATATATTAAAAGATGAAAACGGCGAACTGCTCGATTCAACAGAAAAAGGCGGACCGTTTTCTTTCATCTCCGGTAATCATCAGATACTGCCCGGACTGGAAGAAGCTATTGGCAATATGATTATCGGAAGTAAGAAAAATATTAAACTTGCTGCTGCAGATGCTTATGGTGAATATGATGAAAACGCAGTTCAAAAAATTAATCGCAGTCTGTTTCCTGAAGAAGCAGAGCTTGAAATCGGAATGACTTACTTTGCACATTCTCCCGAAGGACAGCATCTTCAGTTTGTGATAACAAAAATTGAGAATGAAGACATAACCGTAAACTTTAATCATCCGCTTGCCGGAAAAAATCTTGAGTTTGATGTTGAATTACTTGATGTGAGAGATGCGACTCCCGAAGAAATTTCTCACGGACA
>CAZXGJ010000061.1:0-21197 GCA_964639955.1 uncultured Ignavibacteriaceae bacterium | reverse complement strand
TTTATCCCAATTTATTAATCCTTATTTTTTAAACCTAATTTTCACACAGCCTCTTTTTAAGAGAAGGATTGTAGGATGAGTTCAAGACAATGTTTATAAAAGAAAATTTCAAATATTTTTGTTTAGAATTTATTTGTCTTTTGGTATTTGGATTTTGTTATTTCCATTTTGCAACAAATCCGCTAAAGTTTGACACACCAGCGACAGCAGCCGCTTCCCATAAAAATTAACTTTGTCCTTAGATAAAAGTTCATTTTTTTTCAATTAAACGAAAGGATAAAGCAATGAAAAGTCTTTTACTCATCGTAATTGTAGCAATATTAAGTGTAGTCGTAATGCCGCAAACCATTCCCGATTTACCTATACCAATCGGTGTAGGAAGTGCTGAAGTGTGGGGAGATTCAATATACCATTTTGGAGGCGGCTCAAGCTGGAGTGGTAGTACGCGTTATGGTGTAATTTATAAATACGATGGTTCAAGCTGGCAGAATTATTCTTCTATGCCGGATAACGATGTCTGGGGAATAAGCTCAACAAGAAAAGGCGATAGTGTATTTGTTTATGGCGGGTACTCTTTCGGAAATAATAAACTCAGGATCTACAATTTTGTTACAAATACATGGGTTTCTGCAGCAAATAGTCCTAATATCAGCTCTACATATGGACATACAATCGAATGCGTGAATGATTTTATCTACATGTTCTTCAATGGTTATGTTTATAAATATGACATAAGCACAAACTCCTGGACGCAGGGAACAACACTTAGCCAGAATGGCTCGTGGTTATTCTCAACTGTTTATCAGGATGAGATTTATCTTGTTGGCTGGACTCTTGCAAAATTCTATAAATACAATCCGGCATCTGATCAGTGGACACAGCTTGCTGATCTTCCATACTTTGTTACCGGCGGATCATTAAGGTGTGTGGATGATAAAATTTATTGTGTCGGAGGATCTTCAGGCTCAGGCGGAGGAACATTTAATAATACACTTGTTTACGACATCGCAACAAATCAATGGACTGATGCGAATATTTTCCTTACTGAAAATCGTGCTTATATGGCGGATGTTTATTACAAAGACAACTTTTATGTAATTGGCGGACTAAATTCATCTGGAAATGCAGTTGACAATGTGGAATTTATTGTAGCCGGAACACCTTCTGCTGTTGAAACAGAATCTGGTATGCCGAATGATTTTGTATTATATCAAAACTATCCTAATCCATTTAATCCATCAACAACAATTTCTTTCTCGATTCCCTCTGAAGAATTTGTTTCGCTTAAAGTATTTAACTCACTTGGGGAAGAAGTTGCAGACTTAGTGAATGAAACAAAACCTGCTGGAAGTTACGAGGTTGAGTTCAACTCGAATAGTCATTCCGGCTTGTCCGGAATCAGGGAGATATCAAGTGGAATATACTTCTATAAAATTTCTGCGGGAAGCTTTTCTGAATCGAAAAAAATGATTTACCTCAAATAAAATTTTAGGAGGACAGAAAATGAAACCGGCAAAATTTTTCTTTTCCTGTTTACTGTTAATATTATTAATAGTTTCGACTTACATTCACGCTCAATTGAATATGACAGTAAACTCCTTGGCTGATGATGAGTATGCGTATGCCTGGGATGATCCTAATACACCCCAGGATGAATCCGAGGATGGAATTTGCCAGGATGAATTAGGCAGATGCACAATCAGGGCAGCAATTGATGAATCAAATAATATGGATATACCATTGGACTTGGGTTTCAGTGTATCAGGTTCAATAAATCTTATTGACATTCTGTATCCTGTCAATGGTTCAATTATAAACGGAGGCAAGCAGGTTGAAATAACAGGACCACCATTTACAAATTGCTTTGAGATAGATGAAAATACAAAGATAGCAGGGATTTTATTCGACAATGTCTTTAATGCCATTTATGTTACCGGTAAAAACAATCAGATAGGTGGAGTACTCAATGGAAATGTTTTTACAAATTGTTATGTGGCTGTAGAAATTGAAGGTGATTCCAATGAGGTAATATCAAATTACTTTGGTATTGATGACAATAAAGTATTAAAGCCCAATCAGGTTAGCATAATGATATATGGAAGCCATAACAGAATAGGCAGGTCGGTGGCTACATACTCAAATACAATTTGCGGAAGTAGTATTGCTGGCATTAACATTACAGAAGGTGGTTACAATAAAATTATGAATAATTTTATCGGGACCACGTCTGCCGGCGATCCGGGACTAGGGAATACACAGGGAATTCTCATTGCCGGCTCTATACACAACACAATTGGGGGCGATAACAATACTGATAGAAACGTGATTTCAGGTAATTCGGTTGTAGGTATTGCTGTTAGTGGTGTGCCACCTGATAATAATTCAGATGCTAATTTTATTCAAAATAATATAATCGGATTGGATGGTTCACAATCTTTTGCTATCCCAAATGGAACTGGTGTTACATTTACTAATGCAGTCTGGAGCTCATTCATAAAGAATAACGTAATAGCTGGCAATTTATTGAACGGCATACATATTTTTGGGTATGATACCGAAAGTCGTAACACATTAAATAATATTGAAAATAATAGAATAGGAATAAATTCAAGTGGAAATATTTTTCCCAATGGAACTAATGGTATTCTTGTAATTGGAAATGTGGATAAACTTAATATTGGGACTGATGAAGGTGGAAGTTTTTTGCCGAATACGATCGTGGGGAATTCTGGCTCGGGAATCAGGATTGAAACTGAATTTGGCTTTTCTCCCTTTAAAATTGTATTTAGAAAAAATAAAATTTACCAGAATAATACGGCAAATCTATTTGTGTCATCTCAGGCTAACAATGGTTTATTGCCTCCTTATAGTCTATCTTTTAATAACAACACCATTGCAGGGATTCATGATGTTCCTGGTTCCATCATAGATGTTTATAAAGCAAACATAAATGAATTTTCACCTTCAGCATATGAATGGATTGGCTCAACGACAGTAGGTAGTAATGGCGTATTTTCTTATGAAATTACAGATCCTTCTATAGAAGCTGTTTCATTGACCGCAACTACAAGTGCTGGTAATACTTCTGGATTTGGATACCTGGAATTAATAACGGATGTTGAAAACGAAGATGATAATATTCCAACTGAATTTTCTCTGAGTCAGAATTTCCCAAATCCTTTTAATCCCTCAACCACAATTAAATTTTCAATTCCTGAAGAAGCATTTATTTCGCTTAAAGTTTATAATTCATTGGGTGAAGAAGTTGGTGAATTAATTAACGAAACAAAACCTGCTGGTAATTATTCTGTAATGTTCTATGCAAATGATTTGGTGAGCGGGATCTACTTCTACACAATTTCAGCGGGAAGCTTCTTCCAGACAAGGAAAATGATGCTTGTTAAATAAGGAGAAGGGTAAAGCAGATTTGGATCTAATATCTGAAGAAATTCAAAAAAGCGAAAAGCGTTTCAAACTTGCTATGATAGTAGTTCTTTTCATTGTCAGCGTTGCCGCTTCTATGATATTTATAAGTATAATAAGCTCGTTATGAAGATGCTAAAAAAATTTCGTAGATCAATTACTTAATAGTTCTTGTAATTCTATTGTTCGAAAGGATGAAATAAAATGAAAAACACGCTATTAAACAGGTAACAGTTCACTTACATCACTTACAACAGGTACTGGAAATTCCGCTTTCGGAGTTTCCACATTATACAATAACTCAAGCGGAAATTATAATTCTGCGTTCGGCTCTGGATCGCTTTACTCAAATACGATTGGAATTCAAAATTCTGCATTTGGAGTTGCTTCACTTTATTCAAACACAACTGGCAATTTTAATTCTGCTATAGGTTTTCACGCCCTCTTTTCAAATACTGCAGGAGACTATAATTCGGCATTTGGTTATAACTCATTAGTATCAAACACACTTGGAAATTATAATTCTGCTTTTGGCTCTTCTTCATTAACGAATAATTGGGAAGGAGAAGGAAACTCAGCATTTGGTTATTCCTCACTGCAATTCAATTCTTACGGAGATAATAATTCGGCTTTTGGAAATACTTCTTTGATGTTTAATCAGACTGGGGAAGGAAATTCGGCGTTCGGTTCTTCTGCATTAAGAAATAATACTGCAGATCAAAATTCAGCATTTGGTAATTACTCATTAAATTCAAACACCACTGGTGGAAAAAATACTGCAGCGGGTCATAGTTCACTATACTCAAATACATTAGGTATTAACAATTCGGCATTTGGCAGCGAAGCTGAATATTCGAATATAGCCGGTAAAGAAAATTCGGCGTTTGGTTTTCAATCCTTACATTCAAATAATAGCGATTATAATTCCGCCTTCGGATCTTATGCACTTTCTTCAAACACTTCTGGTTATTCCAATTCTGCCTTTGGATGGAACACACTTCGAAATAGTCTGGGTATTGGCAATACAGCTCTGGGAACAGAATCGTTTTATTCTATAACTGATGGCAATTACAACACTGCTTTAGGATACTTTTCAGGGCACGATCTTACATCAGGCAGTAATAATATTACGATAGGTTATAATGCACAAGTACCCAATAGTACTGGTAGTAACCAGGTACGACTTGGTAATGGATCAATTACATATGCAGCCATACAGGTAGCCTGGACAGTAACAAGCGACAGAAGATGGAAAGAGTACATACAGCCAACAAATCTTGGACTTGATTTTATAACTAAACTTAATCCTGTTTCTTACACAAGGATAAATGATGAAAATCACAGAACAGAATACGGTTTAATAGCACAGGAAGTGGAGGAAGTGTTGAATTCAGAAAAAATAGAAAATACTGGGATGCTGAATGTAACTGATGAAGGGATGTATGAATTACGATACAATGACCTGTTCGCACCGATGATAAAAGCGATACAGGAATTGAAGTATGAAAATGATAAGTTGAGAATAGAGCTCGATGAGTTGAAATCTGTTAAGGAGCAAATTGCTGCTTTAAAACAACTAAAAAAGGAACTAGATGAGCAGATTGAGAATCAGTTGACGACGTACCAGGATAAAGTTGTTGGATCCAGTTTTAATGAAAATAAAGGAGAATAAAATGAAGCAAATTAAAATAATTCTATTCTCTCTTACTTTGGCGAATCTTGCATCAGCCCAAAGCTCTGTAGTTTTTGAAACAGGAACGACAATTGAAGTTACTGCTGGTGCAGATATATGCGCTGTTAATGTAACAATTCAGGGTACCTACACCGGCCTCGGAACTCTTTGCAATGGTCCGCTGCCTGTTGAGTTAACTCTTTTTACGGCAGCGTTGGTTAAAAACGAGATTAATCTATTTTGGAAAACAGAAACTGAAGTAGACAACTTTGGATTCGATGTTGAAAGAAGAATAAACGGTGGAGATTGGGATAAAGTAACATTCATTCAAGGACATGGCAACTCAAACTCGCCGAAAGAATACAGCTACACAGATAAAGACCTTTTTACGGGAGGAAGTAAATTCCAGTACAGATTAAAACAAATTGATACAGACGGTCAGTTTGAATATTCAGATGTGGTTGAAGTTGAAGTAATTCCAAACGATTACGAGCTATCGCAAAACTATCCTAATCCTTTTAATCCTAGCACAACGATAAGGTTCTCACTACCGCAGGCAACGCAGATAAAAATAAATCTCTTCAATATGCTCGGCGAGCAGATGGCAACTCTAGCGGAAGGGATGTATGAATCAGGATATCATAAAGTAACATTTAATGCAAGCAGTCTCCCAAGCGGAACTTACATTTACCGTTTGGAGAGCAGTGACTTTGTGTCGGTTAAGAAGATGATTCTCTTGAAATAATCCTACGTAGCACAGTTCTACACAAAAGTAGTCCTTGGGACTGAACTGTGCAAATGATTCACAGGACTGGAGTCCTGTGCTACGTATTTTGAAAAATTAATTAAGGCGGTCGCAAGGTCGCCTTTTTTATTTGACTAAACCCAAAAACATTAATAACCACAGATTCCGAATTCTCCGTCTTTGGCGGATTGCCGGAATGACAACTAATCGTAACGTGAGTTTATAATTCCTCAATGAGATTTCAGTGTTAAATTGGCAAGCAGCACAGCAGATGCTGATGCTACATTAAGCGATTCGGCATTCCCGATTTTTGGGATGCAGATTCTTTTGTCGCTGATCTTTTCAATTTCTTTGGAAGGTCCGTGAGATTCGCTTGAAAGAACTAATATCTTTTTATTTTCACTACCATAGGTGAATGCGTTTTCACCTTCAATATCAGCACAAAGAATTTCAAAGCCTGTTTCTTTTAAATCATTAAGGTGGATTGGTTTCACTTCCTCAAAAAGGTTTACGTGAAAAACAGAACCCATTGATGCGCGGATAACTTTCGGGTTTGTGTAATCAACAATACTATCACTTAAAAAAATATTTTTAACACCAAACCAGTCACAGTTCCTGATGATAGTTCCAAGATTTCCCGGATCGGAAATATTTTCAAGCATAACGATAAGTTTTTCAGTGGCAAAAATATCAGGAGAAAATTCACGTTCAGGTTTCAGAAATACTGCCGCTATTCCTTGTGGAGTTTCTGTATCCGAAAGCTTCTCAAATTCTTTTTGCTTAACTGATACAATTCTCTTTTTTACATTTCCTAATGCCTTAAAAACTTCTTCATTTTCTTCAACAAATTTGTGAGTAACGAAAATCACTTCGCATTTATAATTGCTGTTTACGCCTTCAAGTACAGATTTAATTCCTTCGGCAAGAAACTTGTTCTCAGACTTGCGATTCTTCTTTTTGAGAAGTGATGAATAATACTGAAGATCGTTTTTAGTAATCATAACAAATCGTTGTAATTCTGCTGTTTGCCTTGTCCGCCTTCTTCAAGCTGTCCTTTTGCCAGTTCATTCAAATATTCAAATGTGTATATGCCTGTATTATGACCATCTGCCCAGGTAATCTGGACAGCATAACCGCCAACTGTTTCTATATTTTTTATCTGGTACATTTCAGGAGTGATAATGGTTCTAGCAGGAGGTCTGTAGGTTTTCAAAAGCACTGTTTCACCTTTGCAGGTTGCGCAGGGACAGTGGTCTCTAAGGTATTTAAGAGAAATTAATGATTCAGTTCCATCTTCCCATATAATGCTGAGATTTTTTTTCTCTTTTATTTTTATGCTTTTCGGAATCAAATTTCCACCTGTAATTATTTTTTTTACATCTCAATTTTACGCAAATACTTTTAGTAGTTCAATTATACCATTGAGCCGGGCATAAAAGCAGAAATTTTTAGAAATAAATTCACAATTTTAATCAAATGGAGTTCATAGAAAGTTGCACAGAAAGAGCGATTATAATATTTTTGGTAGCCAAATTTAAAGCCAGTGTAGCTTCCGCCCCTGGCGGAGTAGAGCAGCTGAAAATTAATCTTTAAGCTGGTGTAGCTCAGCTGGTAGAGCAGCTGATTTGTAATCAGCCGGTCGGCGGTTCGAATCCGTTCACCAGCTCTTGAAACCCTCTTAAAAGAGAGGGTTTTTTATTTTAAACTTGAAAATATAATTTCTGGTAATTGTGCTATTCATTTATTGGCGGTTCTTCCGACGAAACCCTCTTGAGAGAATCCGTTCACCAGTTTTTTAGTTTTTATTAGATGAGTTCTTTCTGGCGAACAAATGTGCCTCTATTTTTTCATCCATACTGTAAACGTCATCCCTGAAGTTTGTAATTCCGTTTTCATCAACCCACGCAGTATAATAATCTATTATGAGGGGAGTCTTTTGCACCAGTTTAACTTCAGTGGTTTTATTATTGCTTGATTTTTGTCTTAGCGAAGCCCTCTTTTTATAGTAATCAGCGATAATTGTTTTGTCTTCTACTTTCTTGCCGATTTCTATTTTCAGAAAGTTTATATTCCACGATAAATGATTTCTTAAAAGATATTCAGCAAGCGGAAGTGGATTTTCAACTCTTACACAGCCATGGCTTACTGCCCGGTTAGAATAAGTAAATGGAATCCTTGTCGGAGTATCGTGCAGGTAAATCCCGAAAGGATTGTTGAACATAAATTTAATTTTTCCGAGTGCATTATATTCCCCGGGGTCCTGAATAATTCTGTAAGGAATCTTATTAGAATGAAGCTCTTTAATATTAAGTGAGTCTGGATCGATCTCCTGACCATCTTTATAAACTTTGAAGTTTCTGGATTTCAGATAGCTGGAATCCTTTGTTACTTTGGCGTAAATTTCCTCCCTCATAATACTTGGCGGAACATTCCAGGTAGGGTTGAGAATCAAATAAGAAATATCGCTATGCATAACGGGAGTTTCCCAGTCGTCAGGTTTATCCTGCCAGCGTTTAGTTCTTTTATAATAATTGAACCGGTTTTCATAGTTTGCCGGTCGTTTTTTACCGGTGCAGACTTTTGAGTTAAATATTTCGTTGCCATTTTCGTATATGAAAACCCGGAAATCAGGAATGTTTACCAATACATAACTTGCAGTATCGGAATAATCATACCATCTGAATCGTTCCAGATTAATTTTTATTTTTTTAACTAACTCTTCAGGTGTGATATTCAGTTTTTCAACTGTACTTTTTCCAATCAAACCATCGTCATTTAAACCATAAACTTTTTGAAAATGCTTTACCGGTAAAATCAGTAGTGAATCGTAAAGTGTAAAATCTTTTATCCGGATTTGCGTTGTATCAAGATATCCGAGTGTTATTAATCTTTTTGTAATAAGAGCTATTGATGAATCTTTTTGTCCCGGCTCTATTTTTTTATCCGGAACAGGAATTAATGCCCATTCAGAATATTTATACTTAGTGAAATATTCTAATGCCGCTTGCAGTTTGGTGTATTTTTCACTTTTTGGTTGAATTTTTTCCAGGTACTCAACTATGCTTTCCTGATTCAAAGGTTCGAACAGATTTCTTACTGATGAATCGGGAACCGGCAAAAAATATCGGTCGGGGAATAGTTCTTTCGGATTCAGAACCCCGTAACGCAGATTATATGCATATTTTAGAATTGCATCGCTAAGTAAAAACTCTGCTTTTGCAAGCGAAGAATATCTTTCTATGCTTTCAATACTATCCCTTATAGAATTTGAGTAAGCATTACTGATACGGCTATAATGGTATGCTTCCGGGTCTAAACCGTGCTCGTCTGCTTTGTTGAAAATATTAAGAAGCTTATAAATCAGATCCTGCTCTTCGTAACTTTTGATGAAGAACGGCTGAAAATTTCGGTTTGAATAAAAATACTTTAAGGTATCGAAGTAAAAGATTGAAGAATCTTTATTAAAAAAAACAGAATCACCGCTTAAAAATATTTTCCTAAATTCGGTGTGATAGGAAGAAAAATCAAAGTTGAATTTTTCGTTTAATCCCAATTCATCAACGGTTGAGCATTGTTTACATCCGTTGAGAAAAAATAAAACCACAAATAATGATGTAAGAATTCTTATAATAGAGTAAAGCATAGCCCTCGTTTGTTCCTGCTGACGCAGGCCTTAAGGAAGTTAAATAATTAATACTTTAAATATGACATTGTAAAAAAATAGCAAAATAACCGAATAAATACCCAAATTTTAGTTTTGGCAATTCCTGGGCTTATAATTATTTAAACACTTTCACACTGCTAATCTGTATATACCGGATTACAATTTTATCTTTGATAAGGAAAAATAATATAATTGTATAATTAATAATTAAATAATCAGATAATTCTGATGGCACGCTACTTGTTGAATCAGGCGTTCATTCTCTTAAAAGATTGAATTATATTGTAATGAAAATAATACAAAATTATTCACAATATCAGGAAACAATAATGAAATCAAATATTACCAATGCAATTTTATTTACGATTCTGTTTATAGCATTCTTTGCACCAACTTCACTATCACAGTTTAACGACTATACCGCAAAGCTTGGCATTCAGGGAAATGTCCTTCTCTCAGATACAGAATTTGACAAGGACTTAAGACCGGATGATGCTTCCTATAAATTTTCCGGAATCGGACGTGCTTTCGTAAGGTTTGAATTCTTTACCGAGGTTCTTGAAACAGAAATAGGAGGCGGTTTTGGAAGACTTGCCGGTGTTGATACTGAAAATTTAAATTGGTGGACTTATTTAATACCGCTCGATTTCAGATTTATCATTAGTCCTTTTAATATGGATGTTTGGGATCCTTATCTGTTCGGTGGTGCCGGCGCTATGTATTTTAATAATGATAAGCAGCCTTCAGTTAATTCTCCAAAACCAACCAAGCAAAAAGGCTGGACAGGTATTTTCCCGGTAGGCGGAGGATTCGGAATCGGAATTTCGGAAGCAGTTGCACTTGATATTTCCGGCGGTTATACCTTTACTCTTTCAGATGATCTTAATGGCTATAATAACAAAGATGTTCCCGGTGTCGATGGAACAAATGATGGTTACTATAGCCTGGGATTGGGCGTAATATTTATCAGTGGCAGTGGCTCTTCCGATAAAGATGGAGATGGTTTAACAAAGCGTGAAGAAAAAGAAATTGGCACTGATCCTGAAAATCCTGATTCTGATGGTGATAATCTTAAAGATGGTGAAGAGGTTCGGTCATACACAACAAATCCGTTGAATGCAGATTCAGATTCTGATGGGCTTAATGATGGTGAAGAACTGCTTACCTACAAAACAGATCCGCTTAAAGCCGATAGTGATAATGATAGTTTGACAGACAATGATGAAATCAAAAACTTCAATACAGATCCACTAAACCCTGATACAGATGAAGATAAATTATCTGATTATGATGAATTAAAAACTTATCTGACAAGTCCTCTAAAGCCAGACAGCGATAGCGATACTTTACCGGATTATGATGAAGTGATGGTTCATAAAACAGATCCGAATAATTCCGATTCTGATGCAGATGGATTAACTGATTCGGAAGAAATTAATAATTACAAAACCAATCCGTTAAGTTCTGATACAGACAGCGGAACGATTGACGATTTAACCGAAATTAACCGGGGAACTAACCCGCTTAATCCTGAAGATGATGTGGTTAAAATGGATGTGCCGATAGTTCTGGAAGGAATAACTTTTGAAACCGGCAAATGGGATATCACACCTGAATCTGAGGTTGTTCTGCAGGGTGCATTACAAACTATGATGACATACGGAGATATAATTGTTGAAATAAGCGGTCATACCGATGATGTTGGAAGTGCTTCGAGCAATCAATCGCTTTCACAAAAGCGTGCAGATTCTGTAAGGTTCTGGCTGATAAGTAAGGGAATTCAGCCGGATAGAATTATTTCCAGAGGTTACGGTGAAGAATTCCCAAGAGTGCCGAATGATTCACCGGAACATAAAAGAATGAATAGAAGGATAGAATTTAAGCGAATCAGGTAGAGAATGAATGAACGCTTAAATGGCTGATTGAATATCAGGATTGAAGCCCTCTTCCGATTTTGTAAGGAGGAGGGCTTATTAATTTTACCCAAGCAAAGTTAAAAACACACCTGCTGCTACCGCAGAACCTATAACGCCTGCAACATTCGGTCCCATTGCAGCCATAAGCGGGTTAACTTCTCCGTCGGTGCTCTTTGAGACAAAATCTTGTACAACCCGTGCAGCCATTGGCACTGCAGATACTCCTGCTGCACCAATACAGGGATTGATTTTCTTTTTTTCAGGAAGAAACAGATTTAAAAACTTTCCGAAAGCTATTCCTCCGGCTGTACTGAATATAAAAGCTATCGCACCAAGAGCAAAAATCATCAGAGTTTTGGGATCTAAAAATGTACTGCCTTCCATAGTTGCACCTACTGCAATTCCTAAAAAGATAGTTATAATATCAATTAAAGCGCCTCCTGCTGTTTTCTTTAGTCTGTCTGTTACACCGCTTTCTCTTATCAGGTTACCGAACATCAGCATTCCAATTAATGGTGCACTGGATGGAACGGCGAGAGAAGCTACTGCACCCGTTAACATTGGAAAAAGTATTACTGCTTTTCTTGACACCGGTTTTGCCTGGGGCATATCAATTGCTCTTTCTTTTTTAGATGTAAGCAATCTCAAAACCGGCGGCTGGATTATTGGAACGAGAGACATGTAACTGTAGGCAGCAAGTGCAATGGGTCCAAGTAAATGTGGCGCAAGCTGACTGGCGAGAAATATTGTTGTAGGTCCATCGGCTCCTCCGATTATGCCTATGCTTGCCGCTTCCTTTGTTGTAAAACCGAGCAGGTAAGATGCACCAAGAGCTGCAACAAAAATTCCAAGCTGTGCAGCTGCACCTAACAAAAACGTAATGGGACGACTTAAAAGCGGGCGAAAATCTGTGAGCACCCCAACACCCAGGAAAATTAATGGAGGAAGAAGCTCGGTTTTAATGCCACCTTCGTAAATGAGACCGATTATTCCTTCTCCGTAAGAACCCATTTCAGCAAGAGGGAAATTTGCCAGGACCATCCCGAAGCTTATGGGAATTAAAAGCAGTGGTTCATAATGTTTTTTAATTGCAAGGTAAACGAGCAGACCGGCTACAACAAACATCACCCAGTTGCTCCAAATAAGATTTACAAATCCGGAATCGGTAAAAAGCTGAATTAGTTTTTCCATTTCAGGAGAAATTTAATTAATAATTATGATCGGCTGACTTGAATCTATTTCGGCACCTATCTTGGTATTCACTGATGCGACTACACCATCCTTCGGAGATCTGATATCATGCTTAGCCTTCATCGCTTCAACCTGTGCAATTACCTGTCCTTTTTTTATTGATTCTCCCTGTTTAACAAGTATATCTGCCACCTCAACGGTACCACCAAAAGCATGAAAAACTGGCGTTCCGTTTTGCTTTTCGGTCAGATCATTTTTTTGCGCCGCAGCAGTTTCAACAGCAGCTTCGCTGTCAATTGGTTCTGTTGTTATTATAAATGTTCTTGTTCTTCCGTTTTCTTCAACAGTACATTTTGATTTTATCCGTCCTTGTGCCGCAAATACAGGAACTGATAATTTTTCTTTTTCTTCCTTTCTGGTCTCTTCTTTTAATTTAAGAGGAATATCTATTTTTATATTACCAGTAAGGAATTTTATTCCTTCATTCAACTCCATTTTCTTGCCCGGAACCATGCAGGCCAATACCAGAAAAATATTTTCATCCGTAACCGGAAGATTTCTCTCTTCAAGTGCCTTCTTTGCCGGTTCAATATTCTTTGGTGCAGCTTCAAGCGGATCACCTTCAAAAACCGGAAGGTTCAATTGATCGGAAGCTTTTTTAACAACGGCAGGGTCCGGGGGAAGGGGAGTTTTTCCAAAGTAGCCAAGCACCGCCCTTCCATAACCGCTCTCTATTTTTTCCCATCTACCGTACATTACATTATTAAATGCCTGCAGCCAGTATTGCTGACTTCCCGGCGTTACGCTCGTCCACGCACCACCGGCTTCTACAACTACAGGAAACTCAGCCAGCACCTCACTGTATTTATGGAGTATTCCAGCTTTAACCATCATATGAACATTAGGCCCTATCGCGCCGCCCGGCATCGGAAAGCCTAGTACTCTTGCATCGGCTGTAGTCGTTGTGGGATTAAAATCGTAATCCTTCAAGCCTTCCGTCAGAATATTTTCCAGTTCATTCATTTTTGAAACATCCAGGTCAAGCGAATAACCTGTTCCTTTTAACCCGTGTGCAAGCGACCGGACATCGGGCTGTACGGTTCCACTTGCCATCGGGCGTAAAGACAAATCGACACCATCAACACCCGCTTCAATTCCGGCCATATAACAAGCTACAGCAGTGCTCGCTGTATCGTGGGTGTGGAGCCACAGCGGCATCTCCGGAGGCATTATTTTTTTCATCCCGATTACTGTATCGTAAATTGTTTTCGGATCGGTTGTGCCGCTTGCATCTTTTAAGCAGATGCTGTCTATCTTCACTTCGCTATCGAGCAGTCGTTTGCCAATATTGATATAGAATTCGGCAGTGTGAACTTTATCAGAGTAAAAAGGCAGCCCCATAAGTGCAATTGCAACCTGGTGATGCATCCCGGCATCAACTATGGGTTTTCCGGTTTTAATCAGGTTTTCAACATCGTTCATATAGTCAAAGTTTCTGTCCCACGTTGTTCCGTATTTTTTCATCAGCTTAGCCTGGAGCGCCAGAGCTTCAGGTGATTGAGTGGTTAAAGTTACACCTGAAACAGAACGTGTAAGAATCTGAAGATCGATATCCGGTCCAACAGCATCTCTTATTGCTTTCATAGTTTCGTAAGGATTTTCACCGAGGTAAAACAGCGGTGCCTGGAATCGTGCGCCTCCGCCGAATTCAAAATGTTTAATGCCAGCTTCCACAGAAACTTTCATTGCAGGAAGAAAATCGTTCAATCTTACTTTTCCTCCGAATGAACTTTGAAGACCATCCCTGAAGGGAGTGAACATTACTCTTATCTTTTTAGGATTTTTGGTGAATATCATTTTAACTCCTCTATCTTTGAAATTCTAGACTGTGGAGAAACTCTATTAATGTGTGTTGATATAGCAGCAAGCAAAGCGGCATCATCATCTGTCGGTTTCACAGGTAAAAATTTGGTTAGGAGATGAATAAGAATGGATAAAATAGCCAGGATAAAAAAGACGATTAAAATTGCAACGATACAATCAAGCAGAAATTCGCCGCCGCTCATAGTATCCCCGTTTTAAGAAAATTTATTAAATCTTTTATTCCAACTTAATGCATTATTCCAAAAAATAAAAGATAAACTCATGCAAAATATTCTTTGTACGGCACTTTAGGTTTAACGGTATGATTTTTCAACACGAAAACAGCATCATTAAACCATTTGATGAACCTATCGCAATGTTCTGAAGTTCCGATCGGGTATTGCCTCATTCTCCAGCGGTTATTCGGGTTATTATTTTCGTACACTCCACCAGCATTGTAAGCACATGCAGCCTTTGGAGGATCAAGTTTAGTTACCGGATATTGTTCAACTATGTAGCTTGTTCCGGCTTGTATAGAATTTGATGGTATTCTGAGCCACGCCGCATCTATATTTTTATTATTGAGTGTAGCTCTTGCCGTCGAAATTAAAGTTTGCATAAGTCCAACACTTACCCTGTGCGGAGTCTTTTCATCCGAAATAAAACCAGGTTCCTCTCTTCTTGCATTTGCCTCTCCACCCGATTCTGTTGCAATTGTCGCTATAATGAGCACACAAGGTACGTCAAAGTGCTTAGCCCATTTGTTTATTTCACTATAGTAATTTTCCCAGATTTTTGTAACATTTTTTGGCGGGCCTGCAGTTCTTTCTATTCCGATATGCTCTGTTTCAACCCCATCCTTTGTCAATCTCCAGCGGATTCCATCGCTAAAAGCATTGTGGAATTTTTTCAATCCGGAGAGCTTTTTTTTAGTTGTTAGGGATTTTTTCTGCCTTAAAGCTTTATCCTTCGCCAATCCTGAAACACTATCAGGTATTTTTAGAACCTGCCCGACTTCAATTTTATCCGGGTTGCTGATTTTATTTTCTTCAGCGATAAGCAAATATTTATCCGGATCGTTATAAAACCGGAGTGCTAATGCTCTGAGTGTATCTCCGGTTTTAATCTTGTACTTTTTCATTATCGCCTCCTTGTAATTTGGTAATATCCGCCATAAAGATAAGAATTTCCTTAAGAATTATTCGTAATATAATCTTGCGTTGTGTAAATTGGGGAAGTAAGTTGAACCGATAGAATTAATCTTTTTGTTTGCTGCTCTGCAGTTAATCTTTTAACTGATTAAATTTTTTACCTTTTGAACTAACTGAGATTGTATGGCTAAAAAATTAATCCTTTTCTCAGACGGAACCTGGAACCGACCGGAACAAAAGGATCGGGATCGTTTATCTCCGAGCAATGTTGTAAAAATGGCAAGAGCTATAGATCAATATGATGATGCAGGCAATGAACAATGGAAATTTTATGACAGGGGAGTTGGAGTTGAGGGTGGATTTTTCAATAAGATTTTTGGCGGGCTGACAGGTTTCGGCATCTCTGAGAATATTAAAGATCTTTATTCATTTTTAGTTGAGAATTTCGAGCCGGGAGATTTAATCTATTGTTTCGGTTACAGCCGCGGTGCGTATACAGTTCGCAGCCTGTGCGGATTAATTAACAAATGCGGGTTGCTTAGGCGGGAAAATCTCCAAAAGATTGACCAGGCATACGGCTTGTACAGAAAAAGATGGTTAAGCTCCGATCATCCGGCTATTGTTTCTTTCAAATCAGAATACTGCATAGAGATTAAAATTCATTTTCTGGGTGTATGGGATACTGTGGGTGCTCTTGGATTTCCGACACCGTTCTTAAGACTTATCACGCGTCCCTACTACAGGTTTCATAACGAACAACTTTCTCCGATAGTACAAAATGCTTTCCAAGCACTGGCTATTGACGAGCAAAGAAAGCATTTTGCGCCCTCACTCTGGAAAAAGGATGGGGTTAAGAGCTACCAGACAGTTGAGCAGGTTTGGTTTGCAGGTGTTCATACAAATATAGGAGGCGGATATGTTGATACAGGTCTTTCAGATATTTCTTTCCTCTGGATGAAATCGAGAGCCGAAAAGTTCGGATTGAAATTTAACCGGCATTATATTGAAAGAACGATAAACCCGGAACCGTTTGGTGAATTAAGAAATTCAAGAAAATCATTTTATTTACTCTTCAGAAAATTTTTAAGACCAATTTACAACAATAAAAATGCTAATGAATTTATTCATATGAGCGTATTTGAAAGGCTGAATGAAATAACCATTTCGTATTCACCTGTAAACTTGCTAAAAGTAATTGATGAAGGAATAGTTTCATTTACAGATTAACTTAATTAATATTGATTGAGGCAGTTATGAAAACTCTGATTGACAAAAAAACAGGATCGGTAATCGAACCCACTGCATATAAAATGCTTATTGATTGCGAGCTTATGGCAGATTATGCAATGGACTCCGGTAAGGATATTCCTCAGTGGCTTGCTGAATCGCTCGTGAAAATTTCATCTTCAGTTGATGATCTTAAGCAGGAACTCTTTGACGCTTCCTCATCAAAAAAACTGACGGATAAAACCGGTTTTGAAATTAAAAATAAAATCAGCAATAAATTAAAATCGGAAACGGATAAACTCTCGAAGATTTACAGCAAGCTGATAGAAATCGTTGCTCCGGCTTCACCGCTTTCAATTGAGTTTACAAAACCTTCTGTCGGGTTTTTCTTCAAAGGGAAAAAACGATACCGATTATAAGAATGATGTGGCTGATGAGTTTATTCTTTCTGGCAGGGCTTATTGTAAGCAGGCTAAAAATTCTGCCTGCAGATGTAGCATTACCTGTCAGTCTTTTTTTTGCATCCGGACTCGGTGCATATTTCTTCTCACTTTATACTGCAAACAGGTATGTAGTAACCCGAACATTCGATCCGAAATATGTTACATTTTATTATAACCGGATAATTATCGGCATACTGTCCGGATATATTCTTGCAAACATAATAGACGTAAAAACACTGCTAAACATCAGCGAAAATGTTTTTACACAGTTTAGCCCTTACGTAATTGCAATTCTCGGTGGTTTTTCTGCGGATGCCGTTATGAAAATTCTGAACAGAATTGTTGCAATGCTCGTTACTATGGTTGAAGGAGATGCAAAGGAAATGCTTAAAGGCAGAGAAGAGGAGCTTAAAACCAAATTCAGCGCAGAACTTCTTAAGCTCAGATTAAATTATTCGAAAGAGCTGCTGCCGGTATTATCTGAGCTCGAAGGAAAAGCTGACGATGCAACAATTGAAAAATTAAAAGAGCTTACGAACAAATGGATTTCGGGTGAATAAAACACTAATGCATTTATTAATCAGTAACAGTTTTGAGAAGCTTTTATCGGTTTATTGCTTGCCCTGCACTGCCCAATGAAATATTCTGATTTCTTAGGAAAAACAGTTAACAATAAAAATCATTAATTATTCTACGTTTTTATTTGACTCTGAAGAATAAATTATTAATATTTGTAATAAATTATACACTTTTTGTAAATAATGTAATATCATTTTCAGATGAAATACAATTATCTGATTGATCTGTTCCTGAAAGTTGCAAAAGTCGAAGCTCTATCCGGTTCAGAAAAACCGCTTGCCGATTTTATTAAATCATTCCTAATTAAACATAATTACGCTGTTATAGAAGATGAATCAGCAAAGTATACCAAAAGCAATTCCGGTAACCTTATATGTTCCATAGGTAATGGCGGCAATTTTATCCTAACAGCTCACATGGATACCGCAAGATCAACTTTTAACCTGAAACCTTTAATTCTTGAAGACAGGATTATTTCCTCGGGAGATACAGTCTTAGGAGTTGATAACAGAGCAGGTGTTTCAGTTCTTTTGTATACTCTTGAAAAAATTGCAAGAGATAAAATTCCTGTTAAAGATTTTACAGTTGCATTTACTACCTGTGAGGAAACTACTCTTTTTGGCTCGAGATTTCTGGGGTTAAACGGCAACATTAATCATGCTTTCATCTTCGATTCTGGTTATCGACCCGGCAATTTTATTAATTCTGCCTGCGGAGCTCTTGGTTTTAATATAAGAGTATTAGGCAAAGCTTCGCATTCTGGCATTGCACCGGAAAAAGGTATTAACTCGCTTCAAATTGCTTCGAAAGCTATAAGCAATTTGCCCCTGGGAAGAATTGATGAAGAATCAACTATGAACATTGGAATTTTAAAGAGTGGATCGATGGTTAATGTTATTCCTGAAATGACTGAGCTGGATGGTGAGATCAGATCCTTTGATGTTCTCAAAGTTGAAAAGTATTTTAAACTTACTCTCGATACCTTTAATAAGGAAGCAGAACTTGTTGGCGGAAAAGTTGAGTGCAATTCATTTTGGGATTTCAAACCTTTTACTGTAACTGAAGATTCATTTGTTTACAAAGAAATTGTCCGGGTATTGAAAAAAGTTGGTCTTGAACCGGTTCCGAGGTTTTCTCTCGGAGGCAGTGACGCAAATTCATTGAATGAAAGAGGCATCCAATCGGTAAACCTTGGAATAGGAGCTCAGAATCCGCATTCCAATGATGAATTTATTTTTATTGAAGACCTTGTTAAATCTGTTGAAATTGCCCTTGAACTTGTAAAGAAAAATTAATGCTTATGAAAAAACTTTTACAGCTTCTCTTAATTCTTTTGTTTGTGTTCATTGAACAAGGATGTTATGCCCAATCCACAAAAGGTCATCTGGTTATTATCGGTGGCGGGGATAAGACCGAATACATAATGCAAAAAATTGTTGATCTTGCCGGGGGACAGGATGCAAAAATTATAATCATACCGAACGCCAGTTCTGTACCTTTAGAATCAGCGCAATATAATGTAGATGAATTCAAAATTCTTGGATGTAAGAATGTCGATTATATAATGTTCAGCAGAGAAGATGCTGATAAAGATTCACTAATAGAAAAACTAACCGGAGCAACGGGGATATTTTTTTCCGGTGGTGATCAAAGTTTTTTAACAAGGGATATGCTTAATACAAAATTATTAGAAAAGGTGTATGATATTTATAACAACGGCGGAGTGATTAGCGGAACCAGTGCCGGCGCTGCTGTGATGAGTGAAGTTATGATTACCGGTAATGAGCTTATCAACAAAGATTCTACCGATGCATTCATTTCCATTCAAAAAAATAATATTGAGATAAAAGAAGGTTTCGGTTTCATAAAATCTGCTTTCATTGATCAGCATTTTATAAAGAGAAAAAGATTAAACAGAACTATTAGTGTTGTCCTTGAAAATCCTGAGCTTTTGGGAATAGGTATTGATGAATCAACCTGCATTGTTGTTAATCCTGATGAAACATTTGAAGTTCTTGGCGAGAACCAGGTTATGATATTCGATGCAACAAATTCTAGAAATATTAAACTGGATAAGAACAGCAACCTCGGAGGCGAGAATATTAAAATGCACTTATTAATTAATGGTGATAGGTTCGATCTTAAATCAAAAGAAGTAATCGAATGAAACCCATTACCAAAAAATTTAAGTTCAAGGTACCGAATACTTATCTACTTCTGTTTTCTATTTTGATTCTGATTGCAGTGCTTACCTGGGTCATTCCGGGTGGCGAATACGAACGAACAACAGTAAACGGAAGGGAAGTTGTTGTTCAGAATTCATTCAAGTATGTCGATAGCAATCCGCAGGGATTTTTTGCACTTTTCATTTCTCCATTAAAAGGATTCGTTGAAGCAGCAATGATTATCGGATTCATACTTCTTGTTGGAGGAGCTTTTAATGTTCTTGCTAAAACAGATGCAATTAATTCATTAATAAATAAACTTGCTAAAACTCATCGCAATTCAAATACACTTCGCAAACTATTTGTCCCGGTTCTTATCTTTATGTTTTCAATAGGTGGTGCAACATTCGGTATGAATGAGGAAATTATTCCTTTCGTTCTGATAATTGTTCCGATATGTCTTGCACTGGGATACGATTCAATTGTTGGTGTTGCAATACCTTTGATTGGAGCTCACGTTGGATTTGCAAGTGCATTCCTTAATCCGTTTAATGTAGGCATTGCACAGGGAATCTCCGATGTTCCTATTTTTTCCGGAATTGGTTACAGGGTTATCTGCTGGCTGATATCAACTTTTGCAGCGATAATTTTCATACTCTACTATTTGAAGCGTTTAGAAAAAAATCCTGAAATAAGTCCAACATTTAAAGAAGATAACGATAGAAGAAATACAGAACACTTTGACAGCGTCTATAATAATTCAAATCACTTTTCATTAAGACACAAGATTGTTCTGGTAGCTTTTGTTTTATCACTTGTTATGCTTGTGGTTGGAGTCGTTCAATTTAATTGGTTCATCGAAGAAATTTCCGCAATGTTTTTTATTATGGGAATTGCCGTCGGAATTATTGGTGGATTAAAAAGTGATGACATCATTAAAGGTTTTATTGATGGTGCAAAAGATTTAGTTGGCACCGCAATTATAGTAGCACTTGCCCGCGCCACATTAGTGATTTCAAGAGACGGACAAATTATTGATACAGTTTTATACGGTCTATCGCCATACATTGAATCATCTTCTCCAATTTTTGCTTCACAGAAGATGTTTATTGTTCAGGCAATAATTAATTTCTTTGTTCATTCAGGAAGCGGACAGGC
>CAZXGJ010000060.1:9063-21390 GCA_964639955.1 uncultured Ignavibacteriaceae bacterium | reverse complement strand
GTGCTTCAATTCCTGAAAATCTGATTGAGAGTGAGTTATTCGGACATGAAAAAGGGGCATTCACCGGGGCCATTGAAAAACGAACCGGCAGATTTGAATTAGCAAACGGCGGAACAATCTTTCTTGACGAGATTGGGGAATTACCAATTACTGTTCAGTCAAAACTCTTGCACGTTTTACAGCAGGGAGAATTTGAAAGAATAGGCAGTTCAAAAACAATCAAAGTTGATGTAAGAATTATATCAGCAACAAATAAAGTTCTTGAGGAGGAAATCAAAAAAGGAAAATTCCGTAATGATCTTTATTACCGTTTGAATGTTTTTCCAATTTCAATTGCTCCTTTGAGAGAAAGAAAAGCTGATATACTTCCTCTTGTTGAATATTATACCAACTACTATTCCGAAAAATTTAATAAACCCATAAAAAAAATTCCTGAAAAATCCTTGCAGGAGCTTTTAAATTATTCCTGGCCGGGAAATATTCGTGAGCTTGAAAATGTAATCGAGCGGGCAATCATCACTTCTGAAGATGATTGGCTGAATATTGAAACCTTAACTGCCGAAAAGAATGTTGCGAATGAATTTATTCCACTTGAAGAGCTTGAAAAAAATCACATCATAAAAGTTCTTGAAAAAACTTACTGGAAAATAAGCGGAACAAATGGTGCTGCTTCTTACCTTAAAATCCATCCTGAAACCCTTAGATCTAAAATGCGAAAACTAGGAATTAGTCGAAAAAAATCTTAGTAAGCACTCATTGTATTTAATGAATTCCATTGTATTTAATGATTGATTGAATTGACTTTCCTTCAACTAATGGTGAAAATCGAAAATATTCCAATGATTCGCCATTGGCAAGCTTATTGGCATTATATCACTTTGTAGGCTAACTATTTTACGTACACTTCAATTTAAAATTTCCGGAGAAGTTGTGGAGATTGTTACAATCAATGCCTCATTCGATAAAAAGAGAAAAGTTGAATTTTATCAAACAATGGAATCTCTTAAAACATTAGTTAAAAATTATTGCAGCGAATTTGAATTGGACGTTAGTCCGGATAACAATCTGGAGATCAAGATAACCTTTAATAGTATTGATGAACTTAAAAGTAATTTTAATAATAATGAGTTCAGCATACTGAAGGGTTCAATCAGAAGTTTGTGTGATGATGTCAAAATTCAAGTAAAAACTTCCGTAAAATAATTTATTGTCTTTTAAACCAACAACTAAAAGGATGAACTATATGAAAACCACTTTAATATTATTTATTATTTTTTTCACCACCTCCGGCCTAATGTTCTCACAGGAAAATAAAGAGGAATTGACTAAGGCAGCACAAAATCCTATTGCTAATATGATTAGCATACCTTTTTTAAATAGCACCAATTTTGGATTAGGCCCCAATGGAGACCGGACGGGAAATCTATTAAACATTCAGCCGGTAATTCCCTTATTTGAAGGAAGACTTATTACGCGAACCATTTTTAACATTCCAACAAATCCAATATATACGGAGGAAAGTGGTTCTGAGACCGGCTTCGGTGATATATTATTCACGGCTTTCTACGCTCCAGAATCTAAAAGTTTAACCTGGGGCATTGGGCCGGCTATATCTTTTCCCACAGGAGGTGATAATTTCGGTACTGGAAAGTGGGCAGCTGGGCCTTCTTTAGTCGCACTTGCAATGCCTGGCAAATGGGTTGTTGGTGGTGTAATCAATAACATCTGGTCTTTTGCTGGCGATGAAAATAGATCCGATGTAAACTTTTTAACTTTTCAACCATTTATTAATTACAATTTCCCGGATTTTTATTTAACCTTTGCGCCTATCATTACAGCTAACTGGGAAGCTGATAGTGATAATCAATGGACTGTTCCGATTGGAATTGGTGTTGGAAAATTAGTTAAGGTCGGTGGAAAGTTACCTGTAAATCTTAACATAAATTATTTTAACAATGTTGTTAAGCCAGAGTACGCTGCAGATTGGCAATTAAGAATTTTGGCTGCGGTGTTATTGCCAACAAGTATTTTTTAATTGAAAGTTGTTCTTTTTATTAACTGTATTTACACAATTGAATGATTTGTCATATTGAGTCCCGCAAAAGCGGGACGAAATATCTAAATTATTTCAAAATTGTAATCTTTGAGATTCTTCTCCCGACAAGTCGGGATCAGAATGACTTGTTTGTGCAGCTTCAGTTATTAATTAAAATTAAATTTGTGTGTCAATAATTCAATCAACTATAAACTTTAAGGAGTTATATCTATGAAGAAAATATTTTCGTTCGTGTTCCTTTCAATATTGATAACCTTTTTCTTTGGTTGTCAGGAAGGAACGGAAGTAAAAAATACTTCGGGCGAATTAGACAGAACAGTTCTCCCAATCAAAACACCACCACGTCAAACAAGCAGCGAATTGGACGTTCGTAATGTAACAGTTCCGGAACGTGTCGAGGTTAAAGCACCCGAAGGCGCACCCAACGTTATATTGGTACTTCTCGATGACCTTGGCTTTGCCGGAACCAGTTTTTTTGGCGGACCGGTTAGTACTCCTACATTTGACCGTATTGCTACGGAAGGTATTTATTATAATAACTTCCACACTACTGCTGTGTGTTCACCTACTCGCGCTGCCATAAAAAGCGGTCGCAATCATCAGGTGAACAACATGGGATTTATTACTGAAATGGCAACAGGTTTGCCCGGCGGTACAGGAGAAATTCCTGGTGAAGTTGCACCAGTTGCAGAAATGCTTCGCCTTAATGGCTATAGTACGGGCGCATTCGGCAAGTGGCATGAAACGGCGGTCTGGGAAACCAGTGTTTCAGGTCCATTCGATCGTTGGCCTACACGTCAGGGGTTTGACAAGTTTTATGGTTTCCTTGGAGGAGAAACGAATCAGTGGGCGCCTTTTATTTATGACGGTGTACATCCTGTGGAATTGCCTGACGATCCAAATTACCATTTTATGAATGATATGACTAATCAGGCTGTAGCCTGGATGAAATATCAAAAGGCTATGACACCAGATAAACCTTACTTTATGTACTTCGCACCCGGTGCAGTGCATGCCCCCCACCACGTACCTCAAAAATACATAGACAAATGGAAAGGTAAATTTGATGCTGGCTGGGATGTTATGCGTGAACAAATTTTAGCACGCCAAATTGAAATGGGCATAGTACCAAAAGGCACCAAGCTCGCTCCAAAACCTGAAGCTATTCAGGAATGGAACAAACTTTCCGCCGATGAGAAGAAATTGTTTACCCGGCAGGCAGAAACTTTTGCAGGATATCTGGATATGACCGACCATGAAGTTGGTCGCTTGCTGGATGCTGTTGAAGAAACAGGACAGGCAGACAACACCATGATCATTTTTGTATATGGTGATAATGGAACCAGTGCCGAAGGTGGTATGAATGGAATGTTCAGCGAAATGACCTACTTCAATGGGGTGATAGAAACCGTTCCTGACATGCTCAAAAAAATTGACAAGTGGGGTGGTCCTGAAACTTATCCGCACATGGCTGCCGGTTGGGCAGTAATGTTTGATGCTCCTTACACATGGACAAAGCAGGTAGGATCAGACCATGGCGGAACAAAAGTAGGAATGGCTATCCGCTGGCCTAAAGGTATTAAATCAAATGGCGGGTTGCGTACCCAATTTTCTCACGTGATTGATATTGCACCAACTATTCTGGAAGCAGCAGGTTTACCTGAACCAAAAATAGTAAACGGTGTGCAACAACGACCGATGGATGGCACCAGTTTGGTTTACACTTTTAACGATGCCAATGCCAAAGAAAGACATACCACCCAATATTTTGAAATGGCAGGCAACCGCGCCATTTATCATGAAGGCTGGTATGCACGCACCATACACAGGGCGCCTTGGGAGCAAAAAGTCAGACGACCTTTGGCTGAAGATATCTGGGAGCTTTACAATGTTGCTGAAGATTTCAGCTTAACCAACGACCTTGCGTCTAAGTATCCTGATAAATTAAAAGAGCTTCAGGATCTGTTTTTGAAGGAAGCAGAAAAGAATTTTGCATTACCCATTGATGACCGTCTATTTGAACGTTTGGATGCTAAAGCTGTGGGTCGTCCGACTCTTTTAGGAGACCGCACATCGCTAACCCTTGCTGAAGGCATGGTGGGCATTCCTGAAAATTCATTCTTAAATGTAAAGAACAGATCGAAAACAATTACGGCTGAGATAGAAATACCAGCAGGTAAAACAGCTAATGGTATCCTCATCGCTCAAGCCGGACGATTTGGCGGTTGGGCGTTGTATGTATTCAATGGCACATTAGCTTACGACTACAACTTCCTCGGTATTTCTCGCTATACGGTAGAATCCAGTTTAAAACTGACACCCGGAAAACATACAGTGAAGTTTGATTTTGCTTACGATGGCGGTGGTATTGGTAAAGGCGGTAAAGGCACACTTTATATTGATGGCAAAAAAGTAGGTGAAGGAAGAATAGAACGTACTCAGCCCGGTATTTTCTCTGCGGATGAAACTGCGGATGTGGGCATTGATTTAGCTACACCTGTTGTGGAAAGAATTGGAGCTGAAGCTAAATCTAAATTTAATGGAAGAATACCTAAGCTTGTTGTGGAAGTTAAATAAGGAACGAAATAGTTTAAACGGTCACCAATTTTGATGACCGTTTTTATTAAAACTTTTTTAAAGTACTCTAACAAAACATTAGTTGGAAATTAAGATAGGCGAATAAAAGAAGATTGAAAATCTATCTATTAAAAACTATAAGGGAAACTAAAATTATGAACATACTCAAGCACTTAAAATTTATCATAATATTTTTCTTTCTACTTATTAGTATTGGCGATATAAACGCACAAACAGATTGGGAATTTAATACTTCACTTTATGGTTGGTTTGCAGGAATAGATGGAACAGTCGGGGTGGCTGTATTAGAGCAGCAAGTTGATGCAACGCCAACGGATTTATTAAAAAATCTTCAGTTTACTATGGGCGGACATTTTGAAGCTAGAAATCCAAGCGTAAGTTTAATTGCAGATGTGTTTTATATGGGACTTGGACAAGAGACGCAAGTTCAAAAGACGATTGGAAACACCACTATTACAAAAGCCGGTTCATTAGATTTAAAGGAATGGGTGGTGGAAGGCGCCATTGGTTACAGGATTTCCCAAACATTTGAATTGTTATTAGCAAGCAGGTTTTATGATATGGAGGTTGATATTCAAGTCGATGATTCAAATACCTCTAGTCAAAAAAATTGGTTTGATGTCTTCATAGGCTCAAGATACAAAACTGATTTTGCAGAAAAATGGTATACGTCAGTGCGTGCGATATAGGTCTCGGCGGTTCTGATTTTGCATGGTTTGGAAATGCGGAGCTGGGATATAATTTCAGCGAGCTCTTTGCCCTTGCACTTAGTTATAGAGTTTTTAAGTGTTGATTATCAGGAAGGTGAAGGTAAAAATTATTTTCTTTATGATACTTTTAATCACGGATTTGGTCTTGCAGCAGTTTTTAATTTTTAATTTATTCAGACGGGCAAGTTCATAACAAGGTTCTGTAATGAGCGATTTAGAATTAACTCATTTACCGATACAAGACAACAGAAACAAAATAAAAACTAAACAAAGTATTCAGACAATTAAATAGGAGAAACAAAAATGAAAAAATTATTTTTATTCGCTTTTTTATTTTCACTGGCAAATGTATTTGCACAGGATGCGGATAGCTATATCGAGATTCTGAAGTCAGAAGTAAAAACTGACAAGAAAGCAATCATAACAGAGACAATGCAGTTTACAGAGCAGCAGTCAGCAGCTTTCTGGCCAATCTACACTGAATTCGAATACGAATTAGAAAAACTATCAAACAAACGAATAGCAAACATTAAAGATTTTGCAGCAAACTATGATAGTCTTACAAATGAGAAAGCTGATGAACTGATTAAAGCTTCCTTCAGTTTTCTTGATGATAGATTAGATCTGAATCAGAAGTATTACAAAAAATTTGCTGAAGTATTAACACCGATTGTTGCAGCAAAATATATGCAGCTCGAAAACCAGATTCAATTAATATTGGACCTGAGCATTGCTGAAAATTTACCTTTTGCAAAGACGTCTGATGGTGAGTAACAAATAAGCAATAGCCGGTTGTGAATTTTCTGCAGCCTGCAGCTCTTCAAAGCGAAATATGATTAATGTCTTAATAAAATATTTTCAAGTAGTAATTCTGACGATGGCCATAATTTTATTTTCACATATGACATTCGGTCAAGAAAAAAACGATAACGAAAGTGAATCTGATTCCACCAGCAAAAGAGAAATGTCATTAAATGGCTATCCGTACATTTACTACACCCCGGAAACAGAACTGGCATTTGGAGTTGGCGGAATAATGGTTTTTTATACTGCTGATGATACTGTAATTTTGCCTTCAAAAGTTGTACTCGGAGGTTACTATTCTACAAAAGCACAATACAAAGTGACTTTAGATCCTGCGTTTTATTTTAATGATAATAAACTGTATGTAAATATGCCATTAAGTTTCGGTTATTTCGTTGATAAATATTTTGGCATCGGTCCGAATTCCCCGGATGATGGTAATGAAGATTATATTTCGCGTGTTTACACAGCTACTCTTTACGTTCAAATTCCTTCATACTGGTTTACCAGCGATAGAACGGGACTCATACTTGATTATAATTATACTGAAATGGTAGATAAGCAGACGAATCAGGAATTGATAGATAATGCAGTTACTGGCAGCGACGGTGGAACCTTTTTTGGAATGGGAATTCAAGCTGTTTGGGATTCAAGAGATAACCTATTCTTCCCTAATGATGGAAAATACTCATCATTAAAATTTTTATCATATCCTATGGGAGATTTTAACTTTTATTCATTTGAACTGGATGTGAGGCATTACAATTCATTCAATAAAGATCAAGTGCTTGCTGGTCAGGCATTTTTTACAGCTTCAGGTGGTGATATTCCTTTCTATAAAATACCGTCAATGGGCGGCCAGAACAGGATGAGAGGATATTATTATGGCAGATATCGTGATAATGTGTACTTTACTATTCAGCTTGAATACCGCCAGATTTTTTGGTGGCGTTTGGGTTATGTACTTTTTGCCGGAACTGGAGCGGTTGCAACATCACCCGATAAAATAAGAATTGATCAATTTGAATTTAGTTATGGGGCCGGACTTAGGTTTTTGTTTAATGAAGAACAAAAGGTTAATGTTAGAGTAGATATAGGGATCAACCGAAGTGGCAGCACCGGAATTTACTTTGGAATTGAGGAAGCATTTTAAATTAAAAAGTTATTTATAAATTATGAAGGAGGACGATTTGTCTAACAAATTATCATACTTATTTTTTTGCACACTCTTTTTATTCGTTGTGCAATCGATTTCCATTGCTCAAACAGATTCAGTGCAAACAAAGGATTCAACTGCTGTGCAAACTCCAACTACTACTGAAGCAGTAACTGGAATTACTATACCTGCCGGCACAAAATTAATGGTAAATTTATCTCAACCTCTAAGCACGGCTACAAACCCGGCTGGGTCTACTTTTACTGAGGTTTTGGAAGTTGACTTTGTATATGATGGAAAAGTAATAGCACCTAAAGGGTCAACTATCTATGGACGAATTGACGAGTGCCGCGGTGGAAAAGTACTCGGAGGATCAAAGCTTACTTTTGAATTCACTGGTTTAATGATCAATAACCAATTAACTGAAATTGTAACTGAACCAATTGGTGTTGAGGGCGGAAAAGGTAATACTGCAAAAATGGTTGGTGCAGGTGCTTTGATTGGCGGTGCATTTGGCGGTGGCAGCGGTTCCGGTACAGGTGCATTGATTGCAGGCGGTCTGGCTGTTTTAAGTTCCGGAAAAAATCATATTCAGATACCGGCAGGAACTTTAGTTGAAGTTCCTTTGAAAGCCCCGCTGACAATTAAATAAAGAATGTTATCAATATTATTCTTGTAACAAGAAAGTCTGAATGCTGTTATTATAAGCAATAAATTATTAGATCATTTTCAGTCAAAGCAGCTTAGTATAGAGGAACGAATTATTGCAGGCAAAAAGCTTCGCGATAAATTTCCTCGTATCAAGCAAGGTGAATATAAAACCGCTGATAATCGTATAGATCCGATTTCAATTTTAGAAGAGCAGGCAAAAACCCGAATTCCTGATCTGGTACCCGTAAGGTATGCAAGAATGCTCGGTTCTCCGTTTGCATTTCTACGTGGAGCAGCAGCAATTATGGCTGCTGATCTGGCAGCTGATGGTTCAACTACAGGAATTAATGTTCAGGCTTGCGGTGATATGCATATTGCAAACTTTGGTGTTTTCGCCTCAGCTGAACGCAACCTTGTTTTTGGAATTAATGATTTTGATGAAACACTGCCCGGACCATGGGAATGGGATCTTAAACGGCTCGTAGCAAGTATTGCAGCTGCCGGAAGATTTTTGAATGCAAGTACAATTAAAATTGAAGAATCGGTTATGGTCGCGGTAAAAACATATCGCAAACGAGTGAGACAATATGCTCAGATGGGAAATCTCGAATTATGGTATTCAACAATCAATGAGAATGATATCCTGAAATCATTAACTCCATCAGCACGAGCAGGCGCAGAAAAAATAATTAGCAAAGCCCGTCAGCGGACACATATGCAGGTGCTTGGTAAACTCACTGACCTTGTGGATGAAAAATTTCTTCTGAAAGAAAATGCACCATTCATAGTCAGGGAAACTAAAACGGAAACCGGACGGACAATCAAAGAAGCACTGGGTTTGTTTCTTGAATCTTATTTCAGTTCACTCGCTGATGATCGCAAGACTATACTTAAACAGTATCGTATAGTTGATGCAGCACGAAAAGTTGTTGGTGTGGGAAGCGTTGGAACAAGATGCTGGATAATTTTACTTATAGGGAATCACTCTGACGATCCGTTATTTCTTCAACTGAAAGAGGCACAACCCTCTGTCATTGAACCATATCTTCAAAAATCCATTTACTCAAATCAAGGTCAGAGAGTTGTTGCAGGACAGAGATTGATACAAGGCGCTCCTGATATTTTTCTTGGATGGGGAGAACAGAACGGAATGCAATATTATGTTCGCCAGTTAAGAGATATGAAGGGCGGAGTTGAGTTTGATCCTAAAAAAGTTAAGACAGAAAATATGGATCAGTACAGTTCATTGTGTGCCTGGGCGTTAGCACTGGCTCACGCTAAATCCGGTGATGCAGCAATGATAGCAGGATATGTCGGTAAAAGCGATGAACTGGATGAAGCAATGGTAAACTTTGCTTTTGCTTATACTGATCAGACTGAAAAAGATTATCAGGCACTGGTTAGTGCCGCAAAGAGCGGAAGAATAAAAGTTGCTTCAGTGAAAGAATAAAAATGAAATTATTTTGTTCAGGATTACTGAATCATTTTTTTAATTGGAGATGATCAATGAGTTTTAAATTTTACTATTTGCTGTTATTCGGTATCTCATTGTTTCTAACAGGCAGATTATTAGCACAGGATCTTGACCCAAGAGCTTATGCCAGAGTTCCTGTTGATGCAACAGTTTTGATTGCCGGTTTCAACTACACTTATGGAAGTGTTGTTCTGGATCCAACATTACCAATTAAAGATCTGGAAGCAAAAGTAGAGTCACCAATGCTCGGAATTGCAAGGACATTCAGTCTGTTTGGTCTAACTTCCCAGGCATATGTTGTTCTTCCCTACTCCTGGGCACAAGCATCCGGCAAAGTAATTGGTGAAGATTCAAGTATAACTCGTAACGGATTTGGTGATACACGTTTCAGGGTATCAGTTTTATTTTTAGGAGCTCCGGCTGCAACTGTCGAAGAGTTCGCAAAATCTTCACCTCAAACTGTTTTGGGAGTAAGTCTCACAGTCACAGCACCGACAGGACAATTTTTCAACGATAAATTAATAAACCTGGGTACTAACCGCTGGTCGTTTAAGCCTGAAATCGGATTATCTTATTATATCAGTAAGCATTGGTTATTTGATCTATATGCTGGGGTCTGGTTATTTACCGAGAACAAATCATTTTACCCTGGTAATTCTTTGCGCAGCCAGGATCCATTGATAACTTTCCAGACTCACGTTATTTATAGTTTTAATCCTTTAATGTGGGGAGCAATAGACTTTACATATTACACTGGTGGTCAGTCAGCAATAAATAATGTTTACAAAGATGACAGGCAAAATAACTCACGTATCGGTGCAACATTCAACTTTCCGGTTAGCAGAGTGAGTTCGATAAAGTTAGCATACAGTACCGGTGCAGTTATAAGAGTTGGAGGTGACTTCTCAACTATTTCAGTCGCCTTTCAGACGGCGTTCTATTGAGAAAATTTTTTATCTCAGTTCTTTAAATGGTAATTAAAATAATATAGGACTAAATAACTATTTACTGATAAGTCAATAAAAACTAATTTAATTTAACTTATTGCTATCTTTAAGAAACTAGTTAAAAATTACAAATTAAGGCAGTCCAATGTCTAAAAAATTATTACTGAAAACTTTCCTTTTGCAAGTGTTCGTCTTGTACAATTTTGCATTAGCACAGCAGTTAAACTTTGATGACAACACTTTTTTTTATCCTCATTCTTTTAACTCCGGGCAGATAGTAAGTTCATTAGGTTTAGCGCTCGCTAAACTCCCTGAAGATGTTGTTGAGACTGATGACGTTTTCAGAGCCCCACTATTCTCTTATCGGCTAAAATACGGTTTACCGGAAAATTTTCTAGCCGAGGGTAGTGTTGAAACCAATATCGTAACTTACAATTTTATGCTTGGTCCTAAATGGAATTATGAGTTTGACAAATGGGGATTTTCATTAGGTACCGATTTATCATATTACTTCGGTAAGCTTGAGCAATTCGGCTTTGATACAAAATTTACAGGTTGGGCATTATATCCGAATATCAGTGCTGGATATCAGTTTGAAAAGTTTACGATATCTCTAAAATCCGAGCTTGTTTTCAACTTAGCTGAAACATCAAAAAACGGTGAATCAGAAATTGAAAATGATCTTGACTTTTTTAACGGATGGACGATTGGTTTTTACCTCGAACAGCCTTTTTGGGGAGACAACTATGTTGTTCTAGGTGTCAGGTCGACCTTCCTTAAATTCTATTACCCGATGTGGGCAGCATTTTCCACATTTGACAGAGCATTTTATATCCCTGAAGCAACTTTTACATTTATCTTTTAAAGAATTAGACTATGAAAAAAATATTAATATTATTCGCAAGCCTGCTTCTTTTTTACTCGTGTAATAATGAAGTAGATATAGTTACACCTACTGTTGATCCAAATAATTTCTTAAGTCAGACTACTCCGCTGCCGGGAAATGTTAAACCGATTATGGATGGTGTTTACGAAGTAACTGCCGGAAATGAACTTGTCGGCGATCAGGTTGTAGTTAAATGGAACCGTGACAGGTTATCAATATTTTCCGGAAAGAATGGCGGTTATATAGTTCTTGAAAGCGGATACATTGGCTCAGATATTTACTTTTTCGGTTACTGGCGATATTCAACAAGTACAGAAACAGGCGCAGTTGATTTTACCATCCCTGCTAATGAAGGAGGCAGTGAAATACTTTCAGGCGATACAAGTTTTACTACAATAAAATTTATTGGCAACTACGGAAATGAAAATGAATCAGCAAATAAACCTATAACCTTAAAATTCAAAAGACCTTTCAGCAACAAAGTCAAGCAAAGTGATTTTGATATTTTAGCTCACCGCGGCGGTGGAAGAAATTCAGATTACCTCGGCGTTTCTGAAAATACAGTTGAGATGCTTGAAATAGCTGAGAGATTTGGAACCACAGGAGTTGAAATTGACGCACGATTAACAAAGGATGGTGTTCCTTTTATATATCATGATGGTGATATTAATCTTCGTCTGTGTCAGAAAAGTCTGATTTGGGGTAAAGTTGAAGATTTTACCTGGGCTCAATTAAGAACATTAATAACTTTACGAAATGGTGAAAAGATTCCATCATTGCGCGAAGCACTGGAATATGTTTTGGAAAAAACCAGTATTAAAGTTGTTTGGCTTGATACAAAAGATGTTGATGTTGTTCCCAATTCAATTGCATTGCTAACAGAAATTAATCAGCGTGCAGTTAATATGGGAAGGAACTTAAAAATATATCTTGGCATTCCTGCTGATGATGTTTATGAAAAATTCCTTGAACAGCCAGATTATCAGGATGTTCCAAGTCTTGTTGAACTTTCGATTGATCAGGTAAGAGAAGCAAACGCATTAGT
>CAZXGJ010000060.1:0-8963 GCA_964639955.1 uncultured Ignavibacteriaceae bacterium | reverse complement strand
CAGGTAAGAGAAGCAAACGCATTAGTCTGGGCACCAAGATGGACTCAGGGAACTCAAACATCTACAGTTCAACAAATGCAGTCAGAAGGAAGAAAAGTTTTTACCTGGACGCTGGACGATGCAAACTATATTGAGCAATTTATTAATGAAGGTCAGTTTGATGGAATCCTTACAAATTATCCTACAATAGTTTCTTACTATCACTACATTAAGCAGTAGAGAAAAATCTATGTATATATTAAAAATATTATTTGCAGTTTTTATAATATCTTCAGTAATGCTGCCTCAGCAAAATGAAAAGACCTACTCACTCACAACAGAATTAGGTGCTGGTTATTCACGATATTTTACAACAATGGATTACGATGAGTTGAATCAAAATGGTTTTTCAGGCACCGTTAGAGTAATGTGGAATCCCGAGCATCTGCTTAGTATTGGTCTTGAGAGCGGATATCAATACCTGTACTCAATTGATGTGAGTAATTATGATACCGAGTTTGGTACAACAGATTTTTCAGCATCAATGTATAACATTCCGATATTTGCAGTCTTCTCTATGAAAGTTACACCAAACATAAGATTGAATGCGGGCACCGGAGTGTATTTACTTTTTAATTCAGGTAATTTGTTCGATGATGCTTTAGAAAGTAGTCAAATAAGTATTGGTGCGCATGCCGGAGTATCATACCTATATCCGATTAGTAGTTATGTTTCAATTGGAGGCGAACTGCTCTATTCTTATTTCTCAAAGCTACAGGATCAGACTGTAGCGTTACAATTTTTATTTGTTTATGATTTATTCAGATATTAAAAATAATTATTAAAATAAAAGGAGTTACAAATGTTCACAACTAAAATCAACTTATCCTTGATCCTGCTTTTTGCTATTACAGCATTATTTCTGGCTGGATGTTCTACTATTTCAGTCAATCAGGATTACGATGAGGCTTATGATTTTTCAAAACTTAAAACTTTCGGATTTATTCCTATCACTGAAGAAGCTGGAATTGATCAGCTAAATGCTACCAGACTTGGTGATGCAATAAAAGCAAATCTTACCGCAAAGGGATATACTCTTTCAGAGCAAGCAGATTTTGGTATAGCTTTGTTTTTTACTAAAGATACCAAGACAAGTATTCAATCCACCGGAGCTTATGGATATGGTTATGGATATGGTTACAGAGGTTATGGCGGAATGGGCGGCAGTACGTACGTTACGCAATACGAAGAAGGAACACTCGTTATTGACTTTGTTGATATGGCAAAGCAAGAATTAGTCTGGCGTGGTGTTGGTACCGGTGCTCTTAGTGATTCCCCCAGCGTTGAAGAACGGACAGCAAATATTAACAACGCAGTTACTCAAATTTTAGCACAATTTCCACCAACAAAAACTGAGTAACTCAGGTTTCTAAATTAGTAATAAAGGAGAATTAAGAAATGAATAAAATTTTTATTTCCGCTTTAATATTTGTATCGTTTTTTACTTCTGGAATTCTGAGCCAAACCTCTTCTGAGCACGTTCAGGCAGGTTTTAATAACTACCAGAATGGTGACTATCAGGCTGCACTAATGAGTTTCAATGCGGCCCTTCAAACTTCAAGCTCAGAGACAAATGATGCGGTGACACAAGCATCAAATGAAAGCTACATTCGGGAATCTCAAAAAAATTATACAAATGAATCTGAAAAGCAGTATATGGAAACATCCTCTAAAACATATACCGGTATATCCAAGAGGGAAAAAGTAAGTACTGAAACTATGAAGTACGAGTCCACACCACTTGAATACCAGGGAGATGAACCTGCTAAAATCTATCTTTATCGAGGCAGAACATATTTACAGCTTGGGAATAAGGAAGCAGCTTTAAATGATTTTGATAAGGCTGTCAGTTTAGACCCTCAGCTTTCAGAGGCTTTGTTTCGAAGAGCCCTGGCGAATACAGAAGTTGATCCTGATAAAGCTTGCCCTGATTTACTTGCTGCAATTGAGCGTGGTCATCAATCAGCAAAAGAATTGTACGATTTGATTTGCAAAGAGGAATAAATTTTCAGATTATATTTTTGTTATTATTTAAAGTTAGAATGTAACTTTTAATTAATAAAACATTTCTATTCATATATTTGAGCGTAAAGATTAAATATTTTTAAAAACTAAAAGTAGTTTACCATGCAACTCGTTTACTTTTTTAAAAAAATAAATACCTTCCTTTTTTTTATTACATTCTTAACAGGTACATTATTCGCACAAAACAGCGAATCATTTTTAATGTATTCAGACCATTCGGAATTTGAAACTTCATTGTATTTATCTGTTTATAAATTGCAAAATAACCAAAACTCATACTACCTGAATAGTCTGGCTTTTAAGAATCAGCGTAGTCAAAAATGGGGCTCGGTGAATTTACCATCAGAGAGTCTCAATGATGATTTCAAACCATGGGAATCTGAAAAGCATTTCTGGATTGGAGTCGGTGAAGTAGCAATTCTCGAATTCATTCCATGGGCACTTGCAAAATGGTTTCGAACCTGGGAAGATCCTGCAGATAACTGGGCAAATGTTTCGTCTGATACATGGTGGAGAAATCTTCAAAGCGGTTTTGAGTATGATGGAGATAATTTTTTAACAAACAACTTTTCTCATCCGTATCACGGCGCATTATTTTTTAACGCAGGAAGAGCGAATGGATATAATTTCTGGGAATCAACTGCATTCTCTTTAACGGGAAGTGCTATCTGGGAACATTTTGGCGAAACCTTCAGACCATCTTTTAATGACTGGATTTACACCGGTGTTGGTGGTGCTAACCTGGGAGAAATTCTCTACAGATTATCATCAATGATTACTGACAATCGTGCATCCGGATCGGAGAGAGTCTGGTCAGAAATTTGGGGCTCATTACTTAATCCTGTGAGAGGTTTTAACAGAGCTATCTCCGGTGAGATGGGTCAGAATTTTGATAATCCCGAATGGAGCCGACCTGAAGATTTCCTGATTACTTTTGACGGCGGCACCAGATCAATTGATAAAGATGGCGATGAAAAATACACCTCAAAAGAGGTTGAAGGACTCTTCACTATGAACTTAGCATACGGCAATCGTTTCAAGGCTAAGAAACCATTTGACTTTTTCGGATTTGAATTTGCAATAGCTTCTAACAAGCCGCACTTTACTACTATGAACAGTACAGGATATCTGTTTGGTTGGGAGCTGGAAAAAAACAAACACCGTTTTGATGTTAGCCTTGACTTCAATTTTAATGATCTTATTAAAGAAGAAATTTCAGCGACTGATACTACCTACAAAGGATTTTTGTTTGGTTCTACTCAGATATTTCCTCACCTATTATCATCATTTCCGATCGGCGAAAAAACTAATTTAGTAACAAGATTTGGAATAAATGGAATGATGATGGCGGCTACTCCAAATGATTATTACGTTGATGTTGAAGGAAGAACAAATGATTTTGGTCCGGGTGTAGGCACAAGAATTTATGCGGCAATACAGAATGGAATCTGGAATTATGTCAGCGTTCTTTATTACGGTGCCTGGTTATGGACTCAATCTCAGCCGGATAATTCAAAGCATCATATTCATTTCCTGATACTTGAAGCACAATATCCTCTCACTAAATATTTCTCAATCGGATTTAGCACCGGTGTGTATTGGAGAAACAGCTATTATGATGCTTACAGCGGGATTATTAATGGTGTTGAATATATAAGAGAACCGAGTGAAGTCTCTAAAAGACATCCTGTTGGAAGATTATTTTTCAGAACAGCTATACTTGATTTATAATTTATTACAAGTAATCAGAATTCGATTTAAAGGATTTTTATTATGAAAAAATTAATTTTAATACTGATAATTTTTATTTCTGTTGGATTGATAAATACGGTTACGGCACAATCTGACAGCTATCTTAAAAACAGAATTTTTGTTGAAGGATTATATATAAGGAATATTGGAAACTTCGGCAGTGTCTGGTCAAATGCTTCAGGCGGATATCTTGGTTATGGAATTGCTTTTCCCGGACATAATTATCTTATGATGCGTGCTGGTGTTATTAGCAATAAACTTATAGATGATTACAATACTCAGGAAAGCCTTGAGTATGACGATGCATATTTAACAATGGTACCCGTTGAAATTGGTGGAAGATATTATTTTAATGATTACATCGTTATGCCGTTCGTGCAATTTATGACCGGCTTAAACTTAATATTTGAAAGTGATAATCTTGTTGGAGAAAACGAGGACAAAAACCTTGTTAAATTTGCCTGGCAGGCTGGATTAGGATTTACAGTGAATATTATAAGCAGTATCAGCATAGACTTTGGAGTTAATTACCAGAATAATTTCTATGACGACGATGCTATGAATACAGGTTTTGAATATGCATTTGGACTTGGACTCGCTCTCTGATTAATTCTGATACCGAAATCAATATTACTCAATCCTGATTTAATGTATCGAAATAATTTACCTCATACAAGATTCTCCCCCAGGACAACACAATTAAATATGAAGTAAAATGTATTGTATTTTAGCATATGAATAATAATTCTTTTAGAAGTGCCGCAATATTCCTCACCATTTTTATATTATCGTGTGTTGCTTCTTTTGCTCAAAAGACTGACGTTGTCATATTAAAAAATGGGGATAAACTAACCGGTGAAGTAAAATATTTAAGAGTAGGAATTCTGACGTTCAAAACTGATAATATGGAAACAGTAAGTATCCAATGGAATAAAATTAAAAGCATCAATACAAAAAATATTTTTGAAGTGGAAGTGTCGGATGGAAGAGTTTTTTTTGGTTCTATTTCTCCTTCTGATAATGAAGGAATGATGATTATAAAAGGTGTTACGATCAATCACGAACTTTTTATGAAATATGTGGTGCGAATCAACATAATAAAAGAATCCTTCTGGGATATAATTGAAGGTTCTATAAAATTTGGTTTTAGTTTTACAAAAGCCAGTAATATTGGACAGCTAAGCCTGGGCGGTAACGCTAAATACCGGACTAAAATTAATGTATCGGAATTATCATTAAACTCAATCATTACGGCAACCGATAAAGAACCAACCTCAAGTAAAAATGATTTATCATTCTCCTATCAGCAAAACCTCGAGTATGAATGGTTTGCAGGAGGTATTGCAGCACTCCAGGAAAACAGTGAACTTGGAATTAAACTACGAGCATCATTAGGCGGTGGAGTTGGTAATAATTTCATCCAGACACAGAATCAATGGCTTTATACATTAGCAGGTTTATCTGTTAACAGGGAAGCTAAAAGCGATCAAACTGAAACAATTAACAATGTTGAGGGTTTACTCAATGCTCAATACCAGTTTTTTAAGTATGACCACCCCAAGGCAACTCTTTTAACTTACATTTTTGTTTTTCCAAGCCTGAGCAACCTGGGTAGATTCAGATTTAATTATAATATAGAATTGAGTTGGGAGATTGTTTTAGATTTTTATTGGGACCTAACTTTTTACTTTGAGTATGATAATCAGCCACAATCTGAAAATGCTTCCCAGTCAGATTATAATATTCAAACTTCGCTTAAATATATATTTTAAGGAATAATGAAATGAAAAAGATAATAATTATTCTTTCAGGAATTCTGTTGTGGCAAATCAGTTTATCAGCTCAGGAAAATAATTACTGGAACATTCAATACGGAACAAGATCAACTTTACTTGGTGGTGCTGTAATCGGAAGCGTTTCTGATTTAAGTGCAACATTTTATAATCCTGGTGCAATTGCGCTCTTTCCTGATGTAAAATTTATACTGAGTGCACAGGTTTATCAGCTCGATAATTTTAAAATTAAAGATGGAGCCGCAGAAGGAAAAGATCTGGATTATTCCTCGATAGTTCCCTCACCCAACTTTGTAGCTTTTGATCTCGGTTTTAATTTTCTTGGAGATGATCGTTTGGCATTTTCAATATTGACACGCCAGAATGCAAATCTGGAATTTTCAACAAGAATTATTGATTCACTTGAAGTAATTGAATCTTCACCGGGTAAAGAGAGCTTTGCAGGAGGCATTAACACCGAGAAAAAATTTAATGATGTTTGGGGTGGAATTACTTACTCTACTAAGCTGAGCAACACGGTTGGAATAGGAATTACAGGTTATGTTTCTTACAGAAGCCATGGAGCTTCTGCAATAACTATACTTCAGGCATTGCAATCCAATGGTGAAATTGCATCGTTCTCAAATATTAACAATTACAGATTTAATAATTGCCGTACATTACTAAAAGCCGGCATTGGTTTCAATTTAGATCCTTTGACAGTTGGTTTAACTGTAACTTCACCGAGTTTGAATATCTTTGGCAGTGGTTCAGTTGGAACTCATCTGTTTATTTCCGGAGTAGATTCAAGCAGATTCGACAGCAACTATCAGGAAGATATTAAATCAAAAATTAATTCTTCGTGGGCAGCAGCTCTTGGTGGGGCATACAATTTTGGTAATATTAAACTCCATTTAAGTGCTGAATGGTATGATGCGATAAGCAAATTCGATGTCCTGGATACTGAACCTTACATATCTCAAAGTTCAGGAGAAGAATTAACAAACGATCTTACTCACGAAGCTAAAAGTATAATAAACTTTGGTCTTGGTTTAGATTATTTCGCAACTGATAGCCTGATTTTTTCTTTAAGTGTGACAAGTGATTTCTCAGCTTATGTAGAAAATACAACCACAAATCTTGCTTCCTATTCAGCCTGGGATATAATTCACCTTGCCGGAGGTTCTACTTTTAATATCTGGAAATCGGAAATTACTTTAGGTGTTGTTTATTCATTTGGTTCACAAACACTCGCAAATAAAATTGATATAACACCTGAAGGCGATGAGAATTCTCTTGATCGTCAATCAGATTTTGAATATTCGCAAATAAAGGTGTTATTAGGATTCGAGATGTAAGGATTTGTTATTGATTAAGACTCACTTTACTTAATTTAGAACAACTGTTATTTATTTTTCAAATAATAAAATCGATTAGATGAATACATTAAACTTTTGTATTTCAATTTTAAGCTCATTAATAATTATTTCAGGCTGCTTACCCGACTTACCGGTTGTACCTCCGATTAATAGTACGTCAACAGGTGAATCACATCCCGGAAAATTTGTATGAAGAGATTTAATGACAAATGATATTACGGCAGTAAAGAAATTTTACTATGAATTATTTGGTTGGACCTATATTGATGTTGGCGAATCTGATAACGATTACTCAGTCGTTCTGCTCGATGGTAAACCAACAGCAGGTATTTTCAAATTAAGAGATGTTAAAGCCAGCGGTGGAAGCATTTACAGAGAGTCATTTGATCTTCCCAATCGGAGTGTATGTTCCCGGAGCCTGGGGTGGACCTTATAGTTTGGGTTATTATCCACCCGTTGGTGTAGGTTATCCGCTATATTAATTAAAGTAATCAAATAATCAATTCAATTTAAAATTTATTGGAAAAGCTAAATGTATAAATCATTAATCGCTCCGCTTATTTTCTTCACCATCATAATAACTACCTTAATTTCGTGCTCATCAACTAAGACTGATATAATCGGCGAATGGCAGGATGATACTTACCAAAAAGGAAATATTCAGAAAGTATTAGTACTTGGAATAGTAAATAAAGAAAAACCCCTGCTCCGAAGAAAATTCGAAGATGGAATGGCTAAGGCATTTCGGGATGGAGGAATAAATGCAACTCCATCTATGGATGTTATGCCTTATGACGTTGCTATTGATTCTACAATTTTTGAAAAATACTTTAAAGAACTCGATTTGGACGCTGTTGTAGTATCAAGACTTGTTGCTGTTGATGCTGAACGTGATTATAAAGCCGGATACCTTTACACTATTCCATATAATTCTTATTATGGATTTTACGGATATTATTATGCCGGTATTTCTATAGCCAACAGTACCGGATATCTCTCTCAAAATGTTGTTGTTGTTCTTGAGACAAATATTTACGAAACAATAAATAAAAAATTAATCTGGAGCGGTGTTTCGGAAACAGTTGAGCCGGATAAAGCATCTGATGTCATCAGCTCATTCAGTCAGGAACTTGTAAGCAGGCTTAAAAATAAGGGATTCATTAATTAATATGAAATAAATTTATTTAAAATAACTTTTAGATAACTCAACTTTGCAATTACAAAGGAAATAATAATGAAAAAGAACCTTCTCATCGTAATATGTTTCTTGGCACTAAATTTCACTTCATTCGCTCAGCCTGGCTATGGAACTGAGCTTACAGGAAACGTTGTAATTCCAATTGGTAAATATGCTGAATACTCCAATATAGGTTTTGGAGGATTGGTTGGATTCTACTATGATGTTGCCGAAAACTTTCGAATAGCTTTGGTTCTCGGCTACATGCGATTAAACGTAAATGAAAGCAAAGTAAATGAATTATACGCCAGCGGAGGACAGCAAGCTAACATAACAGGCGGAGTTGGTGTTATTCCGGCTTTAATAAGCATAAGATTAATATCACCCGGACCCGGAATGAGACTTTATGGTCTTTTAGAAGGTGGTTTATATTCTTATAGCAAAAGCTTCAGCGGAACCTATGGCGGTGGTGCACCTGTTGATGAATCTGAATTCAGAAGCGAACCCGGATTTGCATTTGGTGGAGGTGTACTCTTTCCATTAAATAAAGAATTATTATTAGATGTTAATGTACGATATCACTGGGTTAATGATTCAGAATATATTGATTACGAAGGAACTTCAATTGCAAATAGCAGATTGTTGACTCTTGGTGTGGGTGTAAATTGGTTTTTCGCCTTACCCCAGCAATAATTAAATTATTTTCACAAAGAAAATTATTTTAAAATACTCCAGGATTTTTAATAATACAATTTCCTGATTCGAAATAATTGTGAACTCCAGTGCTGCTCCCAATAGTTCAATCGGACAGGCGGAGAT
>CAZXGJ010000059.1:0-21812 GCA_964639955.1 uncultured Ignavibacteriaceae bacterium | reverse complement strand
TATTTATGATACCCGGTCTAACCCTTAAAGGCGCTGGCGCTGACAGTTGTTTCATAGATACAAGGGAATTTTCAACACCAACAAACTTTGATGCAGTCGAAGTAGTAGATGATTGTCGTTTAGAAGGATTTTGCATATTAGTTTCTTATTGGGTAAGCGGGCAGGAATATGGAGGGAGAGGCGTGGGAATTTATGGTAATGGTATAATAGAAGTTAGAAATAATAAAGTTAGATATGCAAATGCTGGAATTGGAACAGGTAATTCCTCTTCAATAATTGAGAAGAATTTTATTATGAATATAGATATATGGGGAATCATATTAGGTGGTTCGGTTGGCCCATTTAATCCAGTTATTAAAAATAATATCATCTTTTCCTCGGAGTGGGGTATATATATAGATTTCGCAGCAGGTAACAACCCAACTATAGTTAATAATTTAATTTTTATTGAGGGGGATGATTTATCAAGCGGTGGAATTTCTGGTACTTATTCGGGTATTAAAATTGTAAAAAATAATTTAGTTATAATTAATGCAACCGGTAATACAGAAGGAATTACTTTAGGCGGAGTACAGACCTTGATAGATAATAACTTCATAGGTGGATTAGTAGATCTTGGTATTTGGGGAGATAGTTATGTTAAAATTCGAAATAACGTAGTCAAGGATGGAAAGAATGGAATTGAGACTTATAGCAGTTCGCCGGCTTTAATCCAATACAATGATTCGTGGAATAATGAGTTTAACTATATCGGGTTCACACCAGACAGCACAAACCTTTCAGTAGATCCGATGGTAGTAAATGAGGACAGCCTTGATTTTCACTTACAGATGTTCTCACCATTAATTGATGCTGGTGACCCGACAATACTGGATAAAGATTCCTCAAGAAGCGACATAGGACTTTATGGAGGACCGTTCGGAGAAAGTTACGTTTATCTTGATCTGCCTCCCCGACCGCCGGTTAACCTTACTGCAGAAGTTGACAGCTTTATAACTTTAAGCTGGAATAAAAATACAGAAGCCGATTTCAGTCATTACAATATTTACAGAGACACAACGAAAAATTTCCAAATCGACTCAACAAAGCTTGTAACTTCTATAACTGACTCTTTCTATCTTCATTTGGTTCCTGCGAACGTTGAATCGCTTTACTTCAAGCTTACAGCAGTAGACAACCAGGGCAATGAATCCAGTCCTTCAGAGGAATTGGAAATAATAATAACCGCAATGAATGACTACCCAATGACTATAAATGACTATCGGTTATACCAGAACTATCCTAACCCATTCAATCCATCAACAAAGATTGGCTACAGGCTGAAGGAACGAGGGTACGTTAAGCTTTACGTTTATGACATTAAGGGAGAATTGGTATCAGTATTAGTAAATCAAACACAGGAAGCAGGATATTATGAGGTGGAGTTCAACGTAGGACAGGACTCCAGTCCTGTATTGGCAAGCGGTGTTTATATTTATCAAATAATGGTAAGGAATGAGGATGAGTTACCTGTTTTTTCAGACATAAAGAAGATGATTTATTTGAAATAAAAAAGCCCCCTAAATCCCCCTAAGGGGGACTTAGCGGAATTAAATCACATAAATTATAAACTGCCTTTTCTTATTCCCTTCCCTTAGGGAAGGGCAGGGATGGGCCAATAAACGGAGGCAACACTATGAAACAAAAAATTTCACGATTTCTTTTAATCCTTCATTGGTTAGGGAGGATTAGTTTTGCAGTGCTTATCTGCACAATTCAGATTCCTGCCCAGCAGGGACAGCAGACACCACCTGAATTTCCGGTTGGTGTGTTTTCAACAAGTGATTTTTTTCATACCAATCAAACCGCCTATAATAAATTATTAAACTTAGGTGTTAATTACGTGATCAATCAGGCGCGCTATTATACATATACAAATGCTCAGCCCTTTAATCTTGTTGCTCATAATACTGCTTCACGGGAAGACAGGATCTATCACTATACAAACGGTATGTATAAAAGATGGGAAGCAGAGAATGAGCAGGGAAATACACGGGCAACAGGAATACTTCACAGGTTTGGTCATAAGGATTTCTGGAAAGGAGATAGCTGTTGGTCAACAGGTGCAGCCATCCAGGCACAGGATGAGCTTATTTATGGTCCGCATTATACTCAGGATAAAAAATATTTTTTGATTTATCCTGTAAACCCTCCACATAATAAAGTTGACTTTACAGCAACCTTTAGGTTAGCATTTGCAAACATTCCCTGGAACCCGGAAGATATTGAAGTATGCAGGCTGCTTGTAGTGCACCGAATGATGATAATGCTGAATGGAGACCCAACCGGGGAATACACTGTAGATACGCTTGCAATAAGGTCTCTGTTAGTTGGGGATTTTCCAACAGATAATTTTTATGCATTTGACCTTCATTACTCTTACGCCGATTCATTGCTGCCCCCGGATAAGCGGGGGGAAGGGATGATATTGCCACCGGGTATAACTTATGAAGATAGCTGGCCTGAAACAGGGATCGAATTCAGAGTTGACTGGTCAGGTGTTGGAAAGCTTTACGTTGACTACGCAGAGGTTTGTGATGATTATATATGGAGAATATATCTTAACGATCCCAATAGTGCTATAAATTTTATTTCAGACTATCTTGACACATTAAACAGGTCAAATATTAAATACTGGTATTGTGTAAACGAACCAAGGACAGTGGACTACTATTACCCGATGAGAAGAATAGATGAAATAATAGACTCAATACAGCCGGGAACGCATCTGATAACCGAAATATATCAAAGCTGGAACGGACAGGTAAACGGCGACTGGCACCTGAAGAAATATGTTGAGCCCGGTAAAACCTTACTCAGATCAGATTACACAGGTAATTGCCTGCAGCTTAAATAAAAAAGAAGAACTTCTTCCGAATGAATACACACTTTACCAGAACTACCTGAATCTCGTAGAGTCCGGCAGACTCTCCGGAGTCTGACGACCGTTCAACCCTACCACTACAATCAAATACGATTTGCAAAATACAAGTGAAGTTTCATTGATAATCTATGATATACTTGGAAGGAGAGTTACAACATTGGTAAATGAACATCAGCAGAGAGGCTTTCACTCAGTAACTTTCAATGCATCGAATCTATCCAGCGGAATTTACTTCTACAGAATTAAATCCGGAAAATTTGTAGAGACGAAGAAGATGTTGCTGCTTAAATAAAATTACTCTTGACTTCAAATCCCTGAATCTATATTTTTGCGGTGCCACTGCTTACGAGCGGTGGCAATTTTTTTTATTAAAACGGGAAACAAAAATGGCTGAAGGTAATTTTGTATATCTCACGAGAGAGCGGATCTTAGAGATAGAGAAGGAACTTAAAGAGATGAAAACCAATGGCAGGAAAGAAATGGCTGCGAAAATTGCAGAGGCACGGGGACATGGAGATCTCTCAGAGAATGCCGAATATGATGCCGCCAAAGAGGAACAGGGTTTGTTCGAATTAAAAATTAGTAAGCTCGAGGATATTTTATCCCGTGCTCAGGTAATTGATACCTCCCGGTTTAATAACAATGAAGTGCATATAATGTCAAAGGTGAAAATCAAAAATCTTAAGAGCAATAAAATTTTTGAATATTTACTTGTTTCGCCCGAAGAAGCGGATTTCCAGGCAGGAAAGATTTCAGTTACATCACCGGTTGGGAAAGGTTTGCTCGGAGCTAAGGTTGGGGATAGAGTTAGTATCAAAGCTCCTGCAGGACTCCTTGAGTTTGAAATTCTTGAACTAGTATAATTTAACCCTTCCTGTATTTTCTCTTTTCAACTACTTTTGAACTTATTATTAGCGCAGGTAATTTATTATTTTAACGGTTGGAATTCTTTAAGCTGCTGCTTATTCTTTTATGCAAAAAACAATCGAACAAAGAGTATTAAAATTTATTGATGAAAATCATTTGATTGAAAAGAATGATAAGGTGCTTGTTACATTAAGCGGCGGTGCCGATTCCGTCTTCCTTCTTCATTTCTTTCTGAAGTTTAAAAAGAGGCTTGGAATTGATATTAGTGCCTTTCATCTTAACCATAATTTAAGAGGTAGAGATGCACTCGCCGATGAAAAGTTTTGCAAAACATTATGTGAAGAAAAAAATGTTGAGCTGTTTGTAATTTCAGAGGACGTTAAAAGTTTTGCAAAACAACATAAGCTTTCTTTGGAAGAAGCCGGCCGCGCCTTAAGGTATAAACATCTGAATGAAATTGCCTCTAAATATTCTTTCACAAAAATCGCAACTGCACATAATGCCGGTGACAATGCCGAAACGGTTATGCTGAATTTGATTAAAGGAGCCGGTCTTAGAGGATTAAGTGGTATTCCAATCAGAAGAGATAAAATTATCAGACCAATTTTAAATCTTAATGCAGAAGAAATAAGAGATTACCTGAACAAGCTGAAAAAATCTTACCGGGTCGATAAGAGCAATCTGACATCAGGTTATGAACGAAATTTTCTGCGTAACGAAATTTTTCCACGGCTGAAGAAAAAACTTAATCCACGCCTTGAGCAAAAAATTCTCTCTTCATCAATGATTATCCGTGAGCTAAGGTCATTCATTGAAAAACAAATTCTTTTAATGGAACAAGCTGCAATTAAATTTTCCAGCGGCGAGCTAAGAATCAGTCTGAAAAAACTTGGAAATTTTGATAGAAGTTTATGGAAGGAATTCATTAAAACATCCGTAGAAAAAAAATTCAAGCTTGAATTATCTGTAGATAATATAAATTCACTTGTCGAACTCGTATCTAATCAGACGGGTAAAAAAGTATCGCTGCCGAAGAAATTTGCTGCATTCAAAGACAGAAATTTTCTACTTGTAAAACCGATAAAACCTGGTCAGGAAAAATCGTCAAAGAGAATCATCAGAGTGAATGAAGAAGTACAATTAAATGATCATAAGTTGAGTATCGGGCTGGTTAATAATGCGGAGGTAAAAAAAATGCAGAATAAATCTGTTGAATATATCTCTGCCGATAATCTCAGCTCAACATTTCAATTGCGTAAATGGAAAGCCGGAGACAGGTTTCATCCGCTTGGTCTGAAAGGTTCAAAGAAAATATCGGATTTTCTTACGGACGAAAAAATTCCGCCCGGCAGAAAAAAAGATCAGCTTGTTTTAACAAATTCGGGTAAAATTGTCTGGGTGCTAAATCTTCGTATTGATGACAGGTTCAAGATTACTCCGGATACAAAAAAAGTAATTAAATTAAGCTATCGATGAAAAAAGATATTCCCGACAAAATATATACAGGCAAAGAACAGTTTAATCTTTACTTAAGTGAAGACCAAATACAAACTCGAACTGCGGAACTGGCAAGACAAATTTCGGATGATTACCGAAACAGTGTACCTGTCTTTATTGGTGTTCTGAACGGTTCATTTCTTTTTATGTCAGATTTAATCCGTTATTTAACTATCGATTGTGAAATAGATTTCTTTAAACTATCCAGTTACGGCGATGCGAAAATTTCTTCCGGGAGGGTAAAATTATTAAAGGAGCTCAACTGCGATGTGAATGGAAGAGACATTATAATTGTTGAAGATATTATAGATACAGGTTTGTCGGTTAACTATATAGAAAAAATATTCAAAAAACATTCGCCTAAAAGTATGAGAGTAGTTTCTTTGCTGGTTAAAGAGGAAAGCCTTAAATATGATTTGAAAATTGATTATATTGGATTCAAAATTCCTTCGAAATTCGTTATAGGTTATGGCCTGGATTATGCGCAGAAGTTCAGGAATTTAAGATCGATTTATATTCTAAATGAAAATGGAGACTAAAATTAAGTGAAGTTAGGTATTATCAGATTATTTATGTCGGATAATTCAGGTAACAAGCAGCCGCCGCGTAATCCGAGGGGAAGCGGTCCTCATAAACCCGATGATAATTTCGATTGGTCCAAAATTCTTAGGATGGTGTTTGGCTGGGGTGCCGTGATAGTTGCTGCTGTAATAGTAATGCAGGTCTTTCGTGCCGGGCAGGAAAATTATGTGGAAATCTCTTTTGCTGAGTATAAAAGATTATTGAATGAATCCGATAAAATTAAGTCGGCAACTATTACTAAATCGGATATAAACGATTACTACTTCAGAGCCGAGCTCACCTCGGAAACCACAGTAACTCTTGATGGCAGCACTACAAATGTAAAAGCGGTTTCAGTCTATATTCCCGAACCGATAATTAAAGAAGAGGAAACTGCCTGGAAAGAAAAAGGCATAAGCTATTCCTTCGATAAGCAATCGAGTGAATGGCTGAATATATTAATAGGTTTTTTACCCTGGATTCTGATTATTGCAGTCTGGATAATAATTATGAGGAGGATGCAGGGGCAGGGTGGGAGTTCAAGAGGAATTTTTTCGTTTGGTAAAAGCAAAGCAAAGCTCATCACGCAATCCAGTCAGAGAGTTACCTTCAGGGATGTTGCAGGAGCGGACGAGGCAAAGATTGAACTGCAGGAAATTATAGAGTTTCTTAAAGAGCCATCCAAGTTTCAAAAGCTGGGGGGTAAAATTCCCCGCGGAGTACTTCTTTTAGGGCCCCCGGGAACCGGTAAGACTTTGCTTGCACGGGCTGTTGCCGGTGAAGCAGGAGTGCCTTTCTTTTCTATCAGCGGTGCTGACTTTGTTGAGATGTTTGTCGGTGTTGGTGCCAGCCGGGTAAGAGATTTATTTGACCAGGGCAAGCGCAGTGCACCTTGCATAATTTTTATCGACGAGATAGACGCTGTAGGAAGGCACCGTGGTGCCGGTCTTGGCGGTGGGCACGATGAGCGTGAACAAACTTTGAATCAGCTCCTTGTTGAAATGGATGGCTTTGAGCAAAACAGCGGCGTTATAATTATTGCTGCAACCAACCGCCCTGATGTTCTCGATCCCGCTTTATTAAGACCCGGAAGATTCGACAGGCAGGTTGTGGTAGACAGACCCGATGTTAAAGGTCGCGAAGGAATTTTAAAGGTACACACCAGAAACATTCCGATTGATGAAAAAGTAAGCCTCGAAGTTCTTGCAAAAGGAACCCCGGGATTAGCAGGTGCCGAATTAGCTAACCTTGTAAATGAGGCAGCGCTGCTTGCGGCAAGAAAAAATAAGAAAAAAGTTGAAATGATTGATTTTGAAGAAGCAAAAGATAAAGTGATGATGGGTATGGAAAGGAAAAGTCTTATCATTTCCGAGGAAGAAAAGAAAACAACTGCTTATCATGAGATCGGTCATGTGCTTGTTGCGAGGATGATTCCTGAAGCCGACCCGGTACATAAAGTAACTATTATTCCAAGAGGGCGTGCACTTGGTGTAACAAGTTATCTCCCGATTGACGAAAAACATACCTACTCCAAAGAATATCTTGAAGCTATAATTACATACGCTCTTGGCGGTAGGGCTGCCGAAAAGATTGTTTTCAATCATTTTACAACAGGTGCCGGAAATGATATTGAGAAAGCCACAAGCATAGCACGTAAGATGGTTTGTGAATGGGGAATGAGTGAAAAAATGGGGCCATTAAGCTATGGTGCAAAGGAAGAGGAAATATTTCTTGGAAGAGAAATTCAAAGGCATAGAGATTATAGTGAAAAAACCGCTGTTGAGATTGATGAAGAAGTTCGGGGAATTGTTAACAAAGGTATGGTTCGGGCAGAAAAAATTCTGAATGATAATATCGATTTGCTGCACAAGCTTTCTAAAGAATTGCTTGAGCGTGAAATTCTTGACTCGGATGAAATAGACAGGATAATAAAAGGGCAGGAATTACCACCAATACCGCAGGATGCCGGCGAATCAGATATTAAAACCAATGAAGAAATGCCTGATCATGTTAAAAAATTTATTGAACAGCGTAAAGCGAAAGACCCCGCTGTAAAAGATGACACAAATTGATCATGGAACCATTCTTTACAGGGATGAATTATTAAGAAAAACAATTCATCTTACGTCGTTATCCATTCCTGTAGTTTACTATTTCATCTCTTCCGAAACCGCTGTAATAATTCTGGCAATTCTTGCCGGAATCGCTTTAATGATAGACCTGACAAGATATTTTTCATCGGGAGTGGGGAAAATATTTTACAAAATATTTGGCTTTCTGCTCAGGGAACACGAAATAGACGAGAAAAAAAGAAACCTTAACGGTGCAACCTATGTCCTTATTTCTGCTTTAATCGGTGTTTTAATATTTCCCAAAGTTATTTTTATAACTGCATTTTCAATTTTAATTATCAGCGATTCCATGGCAGCATTAGTTGGCAGAAAATTTGGCAGAACTAAGTTTTTATCAAAAAGCTTCGAGGGAACTTTAGCTTTTTTCATTAGTGCATGTATCGTGATTTTATTTACGCCAAAGATCGGAAACTTTCCCGAAGAATTTTTAATCGGGTTTGCCGGTGCACTTGTTGGTGCATTGGTTGAAAATCTCTCTTTCAAGCTGATTGATGATAATCTTTCAATTCCCCTTTTCGTTGGATTTACTTTGTGGGGATTTTACCTGGCGGTTCTGCCGCACCTTGATTTAACCTTACCAAACGTTCCGAGGTAATTATGCGATTAATCTTATTATTATGTTTTATACCGGTATTCTATTTCGTTTTGCTTAGCTGCGATCCATCGGATAAGCCTGCTAAAGGTTTTGAAGATGAGATTTTTGTAGTTGCAGACTCATTAGAGTACGAAGAACTGCAGGAATCTTTAACATCTGCTTTTGAAAAGGAAATTTACACACCGCAGCCCGAAAAGCTGTTCACTCTTAAAAGAATTAATCCATCAGCCATTGAAAATTATAAAAACCGTAAAAACATTATTATTGCTGCTCCACTAAATTCTGTAAGCAGAACTTCAGATTTTATTAAAGTTGTTGTAGATTCTTCAATTGAGAACAGACTAAAAACAGATCCCGGATTCATTGTCTATAAGTACGATCTTTGGGCAAAGAACCAGCTGGTTACTATTTTATCAGCGCCAACTATGCAGGAATTAGAATTTAAAATATTTCAGAATGCCGATAACTTGCTTTATGCATTCCAGAAAACTTCTGATGAACGCTTGTATAAGAATCTCTATAATCCGCAATATGAGCAAATGGATATTGAAGGAAAATTCTTAAAAAATTACGGCTGGACAATTTTTGTACAGGCAGATTTTAAAGTTGCTTTCGATAAACCGGAAGACAAATTTGTATGGCTCAGAAGATCTCCCGGCAGCGATATGGAACGATGGATTTTTATTCATTGGATAGACAACGCAACGCCTGATTATTTAATTCAAGATTCTATCAGGCTAATAAGAGACAGGGTAACGAAGAAATTTTACAGGACAAGAGATGATACATCTTACGTGGTAGTTGCTGAAGATTATTTTACTGTAACTGAAATAAATTTTAATGGCAGATATGCCCTCTTTACACAGGGCTTGTGGGAACTTAATGTTAAAGGAATGGGCGGTCCGTTTGTTAATTATATGTTTTTTGATGAAGAGACAAACAGACTTTATATGATTGACGGCTCTATTTATGCACCTAAATATTACAAACGAAATTTAATCCAGCAGGTGGATGTAACCCTGCAGTCTTTCAGAACTGAATCCGAATTATCCGAAGAACGAATTGAAGATTTGTTGGATGCATTAGAGGAATAAATAGCCCCAACTTTCAAGTCGTGGAACTGATAATAAATAAACAGAATTGGCTTTAGCCGTAACTAATTCAGCTGGAGCCATTCTTTGTTTAAAGAAATAATTAATCTACAAGTTAAAGCTCGTGGCCGTAAAAAAAGTAATTGCTGATAATTAATTTTTAACCAATTGCCCAAGCTGTGGTGGAATAGTAAAATTCGGCAGATCCGAAATCATTTTTTGTACATACAATTTTGCCCTGTCTGTTCTGCCAAATCTCATTTCATAAACCGCCCTGTTAGATAGTATTGTTCCAACAAACCTTTCAATGCTGTCAATATAATAATTACGCTTTTCAGGGAAACGAATTGTGAAATCAGTGTCGGCTGCCGGAACATATTCATTTCCCTTTACAATTTTAAATAAAAATAGATCTGGTATTAAACTGTAACCCGGTGGAAGACTGAACTCGCCCCTTTTCATTTCCTGTTCAACTAATTCCGGTGCGATATAAAAATCTCTTTTATCAATATTAGTTGAAATAAGTTTTGTCATTATAGTTCTGTAAAGTGTTTCTAGCTTATTAGCATCAAAATTTTCACCTCTTTCAAATGGCTGCAATTCGAGTAAAAACTGATCAACTTCGGTTTCAATTCCTTTAAACAAATCCGGATGGTAATTATTTAACTGATTGTAATACCACGAACGCCTGAGCAGCTCCTTGTCAACAATTTTTACATCGGTTCTGTAATTCTCAACAAACTGGTAGTAGTAGGAAGCAGATATAAAATAATCCCACTGATAGCTGAAAATAATTGCATCTCCGGTAACACTGCTTATCAATTCCTTTGTGTAATCTTCGAAAGTATATATACTGCTTTGATTCACTTTATCATAATTGGAGTATACCTGGATTGCTAACACAATTCCTAAAATTCCCAACGCAATTTTTTCCGAAGAGCCCTTCATTGTAAATATCTTAATAGTACCAAGAGCAGAAAAGAAAGCCGTCATTACAAACGCAAGTAAAAAGTAAGAATCAATATCGTGTATATCGTAATTGATTGAGTAAAGAACAGTTGATAAGAAAGTAATTATCAAAAACAGAAAGAGTTTTTTTACTTTTAAGTATGAATAAAACAATCCAATTAAAGCTGCTGCAAGTGTAAAATAAAATTCCGTTGGTAATGCTCCAATAAAATATACAAACTGCTTTTTAGCAGCTTCCATCGATGAAAAGAGCCATACCTGGTATTGCTTCCCGGAAATGTGCCTTAGAATTCTTTCCATATCAATCGGGTTTCCCCAATTAATGACCGGGTTCTGCGAAGCCCGGATTGGCAGATATAAATAAACAAGTATTAAAACAGGAATGAAAATTAAAATCATTAAAAGAACCCTTTTTAATGAGGCTTGATTTATCCTGTATCGTGAAAAGTATAGATACGCAGTGCCCGGTAAAATAAGAAGCGTTGTCATATGGTTTGTAAAGCCAAGTGCGAGCACAAATGCAAACAACAGCCATGGTTTCAGTTCATCTGTTTTATATGAATGAATGTAAGCACTGATTAAAAATAAAATGCTTGCAGTAATTAAAAGAAGATGGAGTGAATAAACTTCAACCGATGTACTCTGGAACCAGAATGTTTTGCTGAAAGCAAGAACCAATCCGCCAAAGACAGCAGAAATAATTTTAATTTTATCCGGTATTTCGGGCTGCAGCTTCTCTTTTTCACCCGCCTGCCTTCTGCTTCTTTTCTTTTTCGATTGGGATTCTGATGTTATCTTGCGGGAAATGCCAAACAATGAAAGATTATCAAGACATAATTTTACAGTGAAGGTGAAAATTCCTACGGCTGAGCTGCAGTAAATTGCAGCAAGCAGGTTAAGCTGGAATATTTTTGTAAACGGAAGAGGAATTAAAGAAAAAATATGGCCAATAATTGTAAAGAGCGGATAACCGGTCGGATGTGCAATTCCCAGTGTTGCCTGAACTGCTGCAAGCTCTCCGGAATCAATCTGAACTACTGATGGTGCAATGGTGAACAGATAAGCAACGAAAACGACTGCAGCAGTTATCAGGTGATAAAATTTTGTAAATAACTTCATAAATTAATTTTAGTTTACTATGGAATAATAAGCGTCCCTGCTTTCTTTTAAAACCGCTCTGATTTTCTTTAACAACAATTCACCACTTTTGTAATTCAACATTACAGCCAGCTTATCCAGTCTTTCAGCTTCCTGGCTGATCTTTGATGATCTGCTGTTTTCTGCAATCTGGTTAAACATATCCAATTGCTTAAGGAAAATGTAATTGTCTGCCAGTGAATTTAATAATTTCAATTTTTTTATTGCTTTGCTTAAATCTTTTAAAACAGCCGGCACCGGTTTACCGAAATAATATTTTAATGCTTCAGTATTTGAAAGCAGCAAATAGTTAGCGATATATTCAATATCATTCAATCCGCCTGAATTTTTCTTTATATCAATTAACTTAACTTCTGCAGGAAATGCAGAGAGGGCTTTTGACCTGATTTCATTAATTCCTTTTAAAATTTCGTCTTTACTTAACCTGTTTATGCGTTTCAGATAGGCAGAATACAAACTATTAAACAGCTTTTTATTTCCGCAAATAAAATTTACTTTCAGGAAAGATTGCAGCTCCCAGATACGCGCACGGCTTTGAAAATAATTTTTATAACCTTCTACTTCCCATACAAGCTGGCTGCTGTCGCCTTCCGGTCTGAGCCTGCAATCAACTGGGAAGGGAGATAAGCTATCCCTGAGAAGCTTTAGTAAATCCTGGAAGCTTTGCTCAAGCTTGTGATGTTCTTGAATGCTGCGAGCAGCAAATATTAAATCAATATCCGATGCAAAAGACATCGTGCTTGTGCCGGTGCTGCCCATTACAGCAATAAACCAATCATCTTTCCATCTTTTATTTTTAATATGTTCAACGGCTGTCTGCTTTATTTTTTCTTTTACAAAATTACTCAGCAATAAAGAAGTTTCCTGCGCCGGTATCAGTTTCAGCGCTGTTTTAGAAGAGAGAATAAACAACACTTTTTTTATGCTATAATTGAGCAGCTGCTGGAAATCAATCTCTTTTACTATTTCTCTGCTTAAAAAAACTTCACGAAGCTCTTTATCCTCCGCAAAAAGCTCAATGCTTTTCTGAGAAAACGCGCACAGGTTCAGGAAAGCAGTGAAGAAATCCTTATCCGCAAATTCGTGGTACCAGATTGAAGGAAAATCGGCGTTCTTTATTACCCTTACGATATTGGATAAAGTGAGATCAGGATTTTTAGATTTTTGCAAATATTCAATCAAATGCTGCTCAACCATTCCGAAACTTTCTAATGATCGCCTATCAAACCTTCGGCTGGTTGTTAACCCTTTCCCTTCTTTTAAAAAGTTAAAATCTTTTAAAGCTCTTTGCGGATGTTGAAATTTTATTTCCAACAGACCTGTTCTTTCTGCTTTTTTAATATCAGGTGTTTCTAAAATGGAATCGTAAATTTCTCTTACCTGTTTTCTGTACTCTTCAACCTTTATTCTGAAATCAGATAACTTTCTGAATTTAAGATAGTAACTTAGTTTTTCAGCCGTCTCTCCGCTTTCCGGAATTATGTGTGTCTGCTTGTTGTTCATCAGCTGAAGGAAGTGTTCTGTTTTTCTATAAAAAATATAAGCTGATTCCAGCAGCTCAGCTTCATGTAAGGAAAGAAGTTTCGATTCCTGTAGTTTTGAAATTGCCGTTAAAGTGTTCCCGGTTTTAAGAGTTGTATTCCTTCCTGCGTTTAATAATTGCAATGCCTGAACAATAAATTCTATGTCACGTATTCCGCCGGGAATAATTTTTATGTTTTCAGCGTCACCAATTTCTTCTTCGCTAATTCTTTTCAGCTTTCTCATCTGCTCTATTGGTGAAGTGAATATTGTTGCCGGATAAATAAAGTTATCTAGGTAATCAATAAAATATTTATAAAGATTTATATCGCCTGCAAGATAATCTGCTTTGATCAGCATCTGCCTTTCCCAATCGAGTCCGCGTGTTTCATAATAATCAAGATATTCTCTGATGCTTCTGCAAACCGGAGAACTTTTTCCATCAGGCCTTAATCGTAAATCGATTCTGTACAAACTTCCGGCTTCTGAAGACGTGCATTTTTCAAGAAATAATTGAATGGTTTCAGAGAGAATTTCGCTGTAGTATTTGGATGGTACCCGTCTGTTGCTTTCTGCTGTTATGTTTTCTCCGGCACCCGGTTCCCGATTTCCAACTTCTGCATCTTCATCGTAGAAAATTATCAAATCGATGTCAGAGCTGTAATTTAACTCCTTGCCGCCGAGCTTGCCGAGTGAAACTATGCAATAGCTCCTTTTGATTCCTTCTATTTTATATTTCCGCAATATGAAATCGTAACAGATTGAAAACAATGCAGCAGTAACCGATGAAGCCAGCACAGAAAGCTCTCTTGCAATTTCGGAAAGTTCATTCTTCAGGAAAATATCCTGCAATCCAATCCGCAATATTTCTCTCCGCTTAAGTGCATTTAGTGCATGAACTTTCGTATCGAGGGAAGTAAAAAGTGCAGTGCGGCTTTCCAATTCATTATTCAGCTCAGCCCGGCTTAGTTCAGCACTTAATCGTTCAGGTTCAACCACCAGGTAGAAATACTCCGGATTTAGTACAAGAATGTCGCTGAGGTAATTGCTGTTTGAAGCAGTCTTAACCAGAATTTCAACGTAGTGCGGATATTTTATACATTCGGTCAGGAAAAAAGTTTTATCATACATTCCGCTTATTATTCTCATCAGGTTCGCTTCAGAGGATTGAGTAAACCAGGTCTGCTTCATTTCGTTTTCGATCAGTGTTAAAAAAATCTCGAAATCTGCAGACGGAATGTTGCCTGCAGAAATTTGCAGCAATTTCTTTATAAAATCGTCCGAGAGTTTTTTCAAGTGCACTTAGACTGAGAGTTAAATTCAAATAATCAATTATATTCAAATTTAAGAATAATTCAGATTGATAACATTACTGGATGAGTTGTGTGTCGGTGTTTTAAGTTTAGAATAAGATAGAAATCAGTTAATGCAATTTTTCTTAAATTGCATTTCAAAACTTCAATCTGTAAGTTTCTTTTTGATTTTATTAAGGAGAATATTATTACATGTTAAATGTTATTAAGAAGATATTTGGTGATAAGCACGAGAAAAACTTAAAAATTCTCTGGCCTGTTGTTGATGCGATAAACCAGGAATATGAAAAGATTAAATCTCTTTCGGATGATGAATTAAGAGCAAAGACAAATGAATTTAAAGAAAAAATAAGTAAACATACTGCAGAAACCCGCACGAAGATTGATGAGCTGAAAGCCCGTCTGCAAAGCGATGAAGATTTTGACCGCAATGCTGCATATGATGAGCTTGAAAATCTGCAGGATCAGTTGAATGATGAGTACGAAATCATTCTTGATGAACTTTTGCCCGAAGCTTTTGCTGTTGTAAAATCAACCTGCGAAAGACTTGTTGGTAAAAGTTGGACTGTAGTGGGCAACAAAATAACCTGGGAAATGGTACCATATGATGTGCAGCTAATTGGCGGGGTGGTCTTGCACCAGGGTAAAATTGCCGAAATGGCAACAGGTGAGGGTAAAACACTTGTGGCGACTTTACCTATGTATTTAAATGCACTCACGGGGAGAGGGGTTCATCTCGTAACTGTAAACGATTATCTTGCCCAGCGTGACAGCGAGTGGATGGGAGAAATTTTTAAATTCCACGGATTATCTGTCGGATGCATCCTAAATACAATGAGTCCTGAACAGCGAAAAGAAATTTATAAATGCGATATCACTTACGGAACTAACAATGAATTTGGTTTCGATTACCTGCGCGATAACATGGCAATTGATAAAGAAGGACAGGTTCAGCGCGGGCATAATTATGTTATAGTTGATGAAGTTGACTCAGTTTTAGTTGATGAAGCAAGGACTCCGCTCATTATTTCCGGTGCTGTCGATGTTGACGATCATAAATTCAACGAAATGAAGCCCAAAGTTGAACGGCTTTTCAGAAAGCAGAAGAATCTGGTTGCATCAATGTTACAGGAAGCAGAAAAACTGCTGGAAGAAAACGGAACCAGCTCTGAAGCCGGAGTTCATTTATTCAGAGCATTCAGGGGGCTGCCAAAAAGCAACAAACTGATGAAAATCTTAAGCGAACCTGCTTATAAAAAATTAATGCAGGATACCGAGATGGAATACCTGCGTGAAAAAGGAAAAAACATGCACATCATCGATGAAGAGCTTTATTTTGTTATCGATGAAAAAAACAATAGCATAGATATTACAGAAAAAGGCCGTGAAGAGCTTGCACAGGGCAGCGGGCAGGAAAAAGAATTTTTTGTGCTCCCTGATCTGGGAACCGAAATAAGCAAATTTGAGCACGATACCAGTATATCTGAGCAGGAAAAAATCCTGAAGAAAGATATACTCTACGGTCGTTACTCAGAGGCAAGCGATAGAATACACACTATCAACCAGCTATTAAAAGCCTATACGCTCTTCGAAAAAGATGTTGAGTATGTAATAACTGAAGATGGAAAAATTGCAATTGTCGATGAGTTTACAGGTCGTATTCTTCCGGGAAGAAGGTACAGCGATGGTTTGCACCAGGCAATTGAAGCAAAAGAAAATGTAAAGGTGCAGAGAGATTCTCAAACTCTCGCCACAATTACACTTCAGAATTATTTCAGAATGTATAACAAACTTGCAGGAATGACCGGTACTGCAGAAACAGAGGAAAATGAATTCTTCGAAATTTACGGGCTTGAAGTCGTAGTTATTCCCACGCACAAAGCTTGTGTAAGAGATGATACAGACGATGCTATCTACAGGACAAAGCGCGAAAAATATAATGCCGTAATTGACCAGATTGAAGAACTCCGTAAAGAAGGGAGACCTGTGCTTGTCGGAACTACATCAGTGGAGGTGTCAGAGACTATAAGCAGAATGTTAAAACGAAAAGGAATTCAGCACAACGTATTGAATGCGAAACAGCATCAGCGGGAAGCAGAAATTGTTGCGCACGCCGGGGAAATCGGTGCTGTTACAATTGCTACAAATATGGCAGGAAGAGGTACGGATATCAAGCTTGGCACAGGGGTTAAGGAAAGAGGAGGATTATATATACTCGGTACTGAGAGACACGAATCGAGAAGAATTGACAGGCAGCTCAGAGGTCGTTCGGGAAGACAGGGAGATCCGGGAACATCAAAATTTTATCTTTCCCTTGAAGATGATCTTATGCGCTTGTTCGGTTCGGATAGAATTTCATCTGTAATGGAGAGAATGGGAATTAAGGAAGGAGAAGTTATCCAGCATCCGATGATTTCCCGTTCGGTAGAACGTGCGCAGAAAAAAGTTGAAGAAAATAACTTCGCAATCAGAAAAAGACTTCTTGAATATGACAACACAATGAATTCTCAGCGCGAAGTAATCTACACAAAACGAAACCGGGCATTGCAAGGCGATCGGCTGAAAGGGGAAATATTGGATCTTCTTGAAGAGTTTGTCGGGCAGCTTGTTGAAAATAATTTTGATAATGCCGATGCAGCTGTAATTAAAGAGGAGATGCTTCATCGTTTGCTGGTTGAAGTTAAGCTTGAACCGGAAGATTTTGAACAACTGGGCAAAGACGGTGTAAAGCAGAGAGTTATGGATGCTGCAAAAGATTTTTATAAGCGAAAAGAGGAAATGATTGGTTCTGAAATGATGTCAAGGCTTGAACGCTTTGCGATGCTTAGCGTCATTGATCAGAAATGGAAAGAGCACCTGCGCGAAATGGATGATCTTAAGGAAGGTATCGGGCTTCGCGCTTACGGTCAGAAAGACCCACTGGTAGAATATAAAGCAGAAGCATTCAAACTCTTCGTTTCACTGCTTGAAAATATCAGGAACGATGTTGTTTCATTTACTTTTAAATTCTTCCCGCATGCGCCGGATGAAGTTCAGCAAAGAAGAAGACATGCCCCAACCCGTATGATGGAGAGTAAGCAAAGCGCAACAAACATAGGCTTAAGCTCAGGTGGTAGGCAGTTGCAGGCACCGCAGCGTGCAGGTAAAGTCCAGCCGGTAAAGCTTGGTGAAAAAGTTGGAAGGAACGATCCTTGCCCCTGCGGAAGCGGAAAGAAATTTAAGCATTGCCATGGAAAGTAACAGCAAACTACCTTGTTCTAAAATAATAAAATCACTTTTCATTTTTTCTTAATTCTCCGCGGATGGTAAGCTGGCAGGAAAAAATTGAATTCTGATTTTATTCCTCTGTAGGTATACAATAGTTTAAGACTCTTGTGATTGTGAATCTTTTGTAACTTTGTGCCATCAAATATTCAGAAATTAATTTTTAACTATAATTCAATTAAGGATATGAAGTGCCAGATAATCATCATAAAATAATAATAATTGGTTCCGGTCCGGCAGGATTTACAGCGGCGCTTTACAACGCAAGAGCGAATCTGAAACCTGTTATATTTGAAGGAATGCAGCCCGGAGGACAATTAACAATTACAACTGAAGTTGAAAACTATCCAGGTTTCGAACATGGAATTCAGGGTCCTCAGTTGATGGATATAATGAGAAAGCAAGCCCACAGATTTGGTGCAGAAAGTATCTACAAAGAAATTACTGAAGTTGATTTTTCAAAAAGACCATTCAAACTAAAATCTTACGATGAAGTTTATACAGCAGATGCTGTGATTGTTGCAACCGGTGCATCTGCAAAACTTCTTGGTCTGGAAAGTGAAAAAAAATATATGGGATATGGTGTTTCAGCTTGCGCAACCTGCGACGGTTTCTTTTTCAAGAATCAGAAAGTTTTGGTTGTCGGTGGCGGAGATACAGCAATGGAAGAAGCAACTTATCTTACAAATCATGCTTCAGAAGTTACAATTATTCATCGAAGAGATGGTTTCAGAGCATCAAGCATTATGCTCAACCGTGCCAAAAAAAATCCGAAAATAAAATTTCTTCTGAACAAAACAATCAAAGAAGTGCTTGGCGTTGAACAGAATGGAATAAAAAGAATGACAGGTGTTCTTCTGGAAGATACACGTGATCACTCAGTTGAAGAGTTAAAAGCTGATGGTTTGTTCATTGGTATCGGTCACAAACCGAACACTGAAATCTTTAAAGGTCAGCTTGAGATGGATGAAGTTGGTTACCTCAAAGTGAAACCATATTCAACTTATACAAACATTGAAGGTGTTTTTGCTGCGGGCGATGTAAGTGACAGTAAATACCGACAGGCTGTTACTGCTGCAGGTACCGGTTGTATGGCTGCACTCGATGCTGAAAGATGGCTCGAAGCACAAGATTAAAGCCCATCCCCAACCCCTTCCCTAAGGGAAGGGGCTTTATAGTTTAGTTCACAGACTTTTTTTCTAATTCATAGTTTCGTCTTAGTTTATTACCATATAAGTTGGCGATAACAAAACCAATTCCGGTGAAAATAAATATTGAAGTTGGAGTAACCACTTCCCGCGTTTCTTCTGCACCGGACATCAGACCAATGCCAAGTCCAATTCCAAAGAAAATACAAATTATTCCGACTTTCATCAGCCAGAAGGGATCTTTCTTCTGTTCGAAGAATTTTTTCATGTCATCGGCTGATAAACCTTGCTCAATCAGCATTTGTCTTTCACGGGATCTGTAATATATAGCCGTAACCCAGATTAACCCGACGACTAAAAACATTACTATTGGAATGAATACAGCAATTACATCTTCGTTCATTTTATTATCCTTTCTCTTGAAAATTATTTAAACATTTCATTCGCTTTTATATCATTTGACTATTAGTTCGGTCTGTTGGTTACAGATTGTTTATGAAAAAAGTTGAAACTAATTTTAGATTAAGAAAAGTGTAACCTTTATCACATCAATCGTGTCTAAAAGTGTAATGAAAAATTTGTCGGATAAGGAAATTATTGAATCGGTTCTGAAAGGGAATTCGGCAGATTTTGTTTTTATTATTGATCGATATAAAAATAAAGCATTCTCAATGCTGAAAAGGATGCTTAAAAATAATGAAGATGCTGAAGAGTTATTGCAGGATTGTTTTTTGAAAGCTTATAATAAGCTGAAATCATTTAAGTTTGAATCAAAATTTTCAACCTGGTTTTACAGGATAGTTTATAATACAGCACTTACTAAACTTTCCGGTAAAAAAAGGCAGATAGAAAATGATATGGCTGATATTGATGAATTTCACAATATCCAGAGTAAATATTCAGCAGATGAGTTTATTGAATATGATCTTTCAGATACAGTTCGTAAAATTGTAAATGAACTTCCTGAAAAGAATGCCGCAATAATAACTTTGTTTTACCTTGAGGAAATGACTTGCGAAGAAATAAGTGATGTTCTGAAAATAACAATTAACAATGTTAAAGTTTTATTGCATCGTTCAAGAAACTTGTTAAAAGAAATAATTGAAAAGAAAAATCTTAAGCAGGAAATATTATGATAGAAATTAATGATGAGATATTGAACAATTATTTTGATGGTGATCTCTCAAATGCTGAGAAGGAAGAAGTACTTAACGCAGTCGAAAAATCACCTGTGATAAAAAAGAAATTTGATTCACTTAAACAGGCTCACGAATTATTTATTTCTTTAAAATCTGAGGAAGTATCACCTGATTTTACTTCTTTGGTTATGAATAAGATTAATTCTCAGAAAGTAAGATTAAGACAGCAGAAAAGATTTTTAACACTTATAATTTCATTCTTCGGAATAATAATTTTAAGTATAACTGGATTTCTGTTTTATAATGTATTAACTGCAGCAAGCCATTCCACAGATACATCATCATCAATAACCTCTCTTGGCAATTATGTAAAGAATTTAAGTAGTCTGTTGTTCAGCAAAAGTGGAACCACAATAATTGGATCAATACTTTCTTTTGTAATGCTCGTCTCAGGTTACTTTTTATTTGAATATCAGAAGAAGATGAAATCAAATTTAGGAAGATAAAAAAACAGTTTGTTTACTTTGAATGTTTTGCAGTAGAAACTCATTTATAAAATCCCGTAATCAAATCTCAAATTCCAAATAAATTTCAATCACCAAAATCCAAATACCAACTTAGGAATTTATTAATTGTGATTTGAATATTGTTTATGTTTTGTGAATTGGTATTTGGAATCTACAGCAGTATTTTTTGATTAAGCAAACAATTTTTTTATCATATCCCGGCACAGACATCAGTGATCAAAACCAGAACCGGTTACGTTGCAATACTCGGTTTACCAAATTCCGGCAAATCCACTTTGCTGAATGCACTGCTTGGGCAAAAACTATCAATCACAACAGCCAAACCGCAGACGACAAGAAAAAAAATTCTTGGAATTCTAACTGAAGAAAATTACCAGATAATCTTTCTTGATACACCGGGCATACTTTCACCTTCATATCTTCTTCAGGAAAAAATGATGGAAGAAGTTGAGGCTTCTCTTGATGATGCTGATGTGATTATTCTTATTATTGATGTCAAGGAAGATTCTCGCGCAGAAAAATTACTCGTTCAGGAATTTGTAAAAGAAAAGGTGATTAAATCTAAAAAACCAAAATTGCTAACGCTGAATAAAGTAGATTTAATTACACAGCCCAAAGTAAATGAACTGATAAAGCATTTTGAACAGCAGAAATTCTTTGAAGAAATAATACCGATTTCAGCAACACTGAATTTCAATATTCAAAGAGTAAGAGAAGAAATAATCCGCTTCCTTCCTGAAGGACCGAAACTTTTTCCGGACGATCAATTAACAGATGAGAACGAAAGATTTTTTGTCTCTGAAATTATACGTGAAAAAATTCTTGAAATTTATCGCGATGAAGTACCTTATAGCTGTGAAGTTTTAATTGTTGATTTTAAAGAACGGGAAGAGGGAAAAAATTTCATTAGTGCTGAGATTGTTGTTGAGAAAGATTCTCAAAAGGCAATAATTATAGGCAAAGGTGGAACTGCAATTAAAAAGCTCGGTGAGGTTTCAAGAAAATCAATTGAAGATTTTTTGCAACGGGACGTTTTCCTTGAGCTGCGAGTGAAGGTCAGAAAAAAATGGCGAAGCGATGAAAATCTACTTAAGAGTTTTGGGTATT
>CAZXGJ010000058.1:0-22700 GCA_964639955.1 uncultured Ignavibacteriaceae bacterium | reverse complement strand
TAAGGATAACCAGGGTCATTCAACTTCCGGAAGCATCTGGAATTTTACTACGATTTCAAATATAAATCAGCCGCCGGCTCAACCAAACAATCCTAATCCACCTGATAATTCTGTTAATCAACCAATATCTCTTACTCTCGCCTGGCAGTGCAGCGATCCGGAAAACGATCCGCTTACTTACGATGTTTATTTTGGAACTTCACCGGTACCACCTCTGATAGCAGTAAATTTAAGTTCGGCTTCGTACAATCCCGGCACACTTCAAACTAACACCGGTTACTTCTGGAAAATAGTTGCAAAAGACAATCAGGGTAATTCAACAGCCGGTTCAGTTTGGAAATTTAATACCATAACCGGAGATATCACCCCTCCGGAGGTAAACGGGGCATATACACAGGATTCAATAACACTTGTAATACTTTTCTCAGAAACTTTAAATGAAGCCTCTGCAGAAAATATACAGAATTACAGCATCACTCCGTCAATCACAATAAACTCTGCAGTGCTTTCAAATAATGAAGTCACTCTTTCAACATCAATCCACACTCCGGGCAATTACACGGTTACAGTTATTAACGTAAAGGATCTTGCAGGCAATGTTATTGTCCCTCCGAACAATACTGCAAATTATGAGTACCAGCAAAACACTAATCAGGGTGCAAGTGCAAATCTGAAAATAATACTTGAAGGGGCATACAATGGCTTTAATATGTTCACTATGTTAAATGATCAATCGCTTTTACCTTTAAGCCAGCCCTATAATACTGCACCGTGGAATTATTACGGACCTGAACAGGTAAGTGTAATTCCTGCAGATGTTGTTGAGTGGGTTTTACTTGAAGTTAGAGCAGAAACCAGTTTCTCAACAATGCTGGCACGCCGTGCTGCCTTTTTAAGAAGAGACGGTCGTATTATTGACATTGATGGCAGTGAGCTTGTTCAGTTTCCCGGACTTCCTAACGGTCCTTACTACGTAGTTATTCGCCACCGCAATCATTTGCCGGTTATGTCTGCAATAAAAATAGAGCTTACAGATTCTCCACCGTTATATGATTTCAGCACCTCGCAAAGCAAAGCATTCGGTAATTCGCCGATGAAAATTTTAGCCGGCGGCAGGTTTGGTCTCTGTTCAGCCGACGGCAACGGCGACGGTAAAGTTGATTTTATAGATTTCAGATTTGTCTGGAGAAATCAGAATGGTTCATACGGCTATCTCACAGGTGACTTCAGCCTTGATGGCGGCGTAAATATAAAAGATAAGAACGCGTTCTACAGGAACAACTTTGGTTTGATTTCTCAGGTTCCCAATTAATTAATTTGTTTAATATAAAATTCAAGATGAACAAAATCATATGAATCAATCAGAGGTCAAAATGAAAAATCAACTATATTCCGTTATTATTTTTATATCACTTTTGATTTGTTCGAACTCATTTGCAACGGAGTTGAATGGCAGAATAAAAATACTTTTTAACGATGGAATTCTTTACCGTGTAATGCTGCAGATAAATACTGATTCTGACCCTCGTGCTCTCGGCGGTGCAACTATTACCTTAACTTATGACGATAACCTGCTTGGCTTCCCGGAGCAGCCTGAATCCGGCGTTCATTATGCTTTCAACAACTTCCACCAGGGAGTGTATGACACTGCAACGGTAACTAAAATTTCCGCCAACCAGATTTGGATTAATGTTGACTTGCTAATAGATAGCCTTGGTACTTTGGTAGCCGGAGGTCCAAATCTCTGGACTGACCTGTTAATGATAAACTTTGCCACAAACTCGATTGTTACAACCCCTGTTGTTTTCTGGAATGTGTGGAGTGATTACTGGCAGGTTTATGATTCCGATAATATTACAAGCTGGGATTTAGGAACTTTTGATAACGTAACCAACCCCACTATAATTCAGGAAGAACAGTTGCTTATTCCCGTACATTATAATCTTAGCCAGAACTATCCCAATCCGTTCAATCCATCCACCACCATCAGGTATGAAATACCGGAACTCACTTATGTATCATTGATTGTTTACGATATGCTCGGCAATGAAGTTCAAAACCTTGTAAGTACAGAAAAACCGGAAGGAATTTATGAGGTTAAATTTGATGCCGGCTTACTTTCGAGCGGGGTATATATCTATCGCCTGAATACTGAAAAATTTTCTGAGAGCAGGAAGATGGTCGTTCTCAAATAAGCATCCGCTTAAAACTCTTTAAAGGATTTTATACTTTCCGGAAGTGTAAAATCCTTTTTTCTTATCACGGCTTCTTCGACTCCGGCCTTGAATAATAATAATAATACTTGTAGTAGGAACCGTAACCCGACTTGTAACTGAAATTATTAAGTACGGTTCCGAGAAACTTCGTGTTTTCCCTTTTAATAAGTTCTACCGATCTTTCCATTAATTCAATCTCGGTTGTTTCTGCGCTCACTATTAAAACTGTTCCATCAACCATGCTTGTTAATATTTCAGAATCAGCAACGGCAATTATCGGCGGCGAATCAAGAATAATAAGGTCAAATTCCAACCTCATTTTTTTAAGAAACAATCTCATCTCCTGCGAATCAAGCATCTCAGCAGGGTTGGGCGGAATGGTTCCCGAAGTTATTAAATATAAATTTTCATCTTCGCTTTTAATCAGAACTTCATCAAGCTCTGCATTTCCTGTTAAATGATCTATAAGACCCGGAATTCTTTCCCTGCCGAATATTTTATGAAGCGCAGGCTTTCTTAAGTCGCAATCCAACACAAGTGTTTTTTTCTTCGACTGTGCAAAGCTTCCGGCTAAGTTTACTGCAATTGTTGTTTTTCCTTCCTGCGGTGCCGATGAAGTAATTAATATAGTCCTTAAAGATTCCCTGTTAACACGCGAGAACTGAATTCTGGTTCTCAAGGCTCTGAATGCTTCGCTCGGAACAGAATCCGGTCTTTTCTTTACAACAAACTGAAACTCGCTCTGCCCGTTCATCAATCCTTCTATCTTAGGTATCCAAGCAAGAACATTAATACGCTTATTTTCAATATCATCCGGTGTTTTTACTGTATCATCAAAATAATTTTTTATGAAAACATACCCCACTGCCAGCCCGGCACCTAACACTAAGCCAACAAGTATTATCAGAAGTCTGTTTGGTTTTGCCGGGTTTGTTGGCACTCTGGCTTCGTCTATTATTGTAACGTTGCCCGGCTGCGATTGTTCATTGATCAATGCTTCCTGGTAACGCTGCTCTATCATAAGATATAATTTTTCAAGCGCTTCTGAATTCCTCTTAAGTCTTGCAAGCTCAATAGCATTCTTTGGTAGCTGCATAAACCTTGCTTCATAGCTGTCCACAATCTTATCAAGCTCTTTAATGGAAGTTTGTAATGACTGATTCCTTACTTCTTCTTCTATTATCTTCTGGGTAAGCCCTTTTACCTCTTCAGGGCTGCTTGCAAAAATTCCTGCCTTAATAACTTCGAGCTGCTTCTCAAGCTCAGTCTTCAACTCATCTATTTTCCTGTCGTATTCCTTAATAATTGCCGAATTTTCACTCATACCTTCTTTTTTTGATAATGCAACCTGCCGGTTTACTTCAAGCTTTGCCAGTTCATCCTGTATCCCTTTTATGTAAGTCTGCGATGTAAGACTTTTTAAGTAATCTACCATCCGTGGATTTTGCTTCTCAAGTTCTTTCCTGAGGTTTTCAAGAACTTTATTTGAAGCCATTACATCAACCTGAGTTGCGCTCTTCTGTGCTTCAAACTGTGCCAGCAGACTTATAAGCGTAGAGGCTCTTTCATCTAATGCTATCAATCCCCCCTTTTCCTGGAACTCCCGGAGTGTTTCTTCGGCGTTGTTGAGTTCATTCGATTTCTCCTCGCGCTGATCTTCCAGAAAATCTTTTACTATCGATAACTGGTTCCTGTTAAGCTCAAGATTAATAAGCTTATACTGATTGGCATATACATTTGCTATCAGTGCAGCTTCATAAGGCGAGGGTGACAGTGCTGAAATCTCTACTATATCCAGACCCCGCTTCTGATCTACAGAAACACCCGACAGCAGTGAAGTAATCGCACCCAGACTATGCAATTGCCTGCTTCCGTCGCCTTCATTCTTTTTTAACAGAACCGAGTACAGGTTTGCTTCATTTTTTGTAAAGAAGCTGTCGGTTAACGATTGTGCTATTCTCTCACGTGTTTTATACGATTGCATTACCTCAATTTCATTTGCTATAAAACGGTCGTTTCCCCAATCAACGAACTCCGGCATAAGTGGCGAAGTTAAAACACTCCCACCCTGTGGTCTCGATAATCGTACTGTTGAGGTCGCTTTATAAATATCTGTAGCATTTACAGCATAAAACACGGCAACTAATAATCCTGCAAGTGTTATAAGGGTTACCGGAATCCAGTTGCTTCGGATAAGTCTTATATAATCCTTTAAGGTATTGGTTTCCTGGAACTCATTCCAGCTTATTTCACTTTGCCTGTAGCCGGTTTTACCCGCTGTACTATTTTCCTGTGATCCGTTTTCCATTATTAATTCTGAATTTTCCGAAATAGATTAAAAAAAATATAGATTAGAATTGTCCTTCAGGCAATACCCTGTTTACGGGCTCTATGTATAAAAAATTTCTGAATACTCTCTGACTCCCGTCAAAACATGATTTTCATCAGCAACAATTAATGTATTAACCAGCTTTTCGCTTAATGATCTGCAGCTACCTGTTTAATGTAACAATAAGTGTGGTAAGAGAAATAAGCACACCGACAATCGAGAGAGTAAGCGACAAATAATTTTCCCAATAAAGTCTGTTTCTGCCCGGCACTACAAGTACGTCGCCCGCCTGCAACCTCTCAAGCTTCAGGTCCTGCTTTAAATCTTCGCTCCACCACAAATCTTCGTAATTGAATTTAAGCATCGTTTGCGATGAATCTTCATTCAGCCGGTAAATTCTCAGGTCGTCAAGGTTTGAATCGTCACTTATTCCGCCGGCATACGAAAGCAATTCTTTTATATCGCTCCGCTGGGGAATAACATATTTGCCGGGAAATTTTACATATCCCCAGACTGACACTTTAATGTTAATTCCCTCAGGATCTGAATAATCATATAAAGCACCCTGATTCTGCCTTAAAGCATTTGGGTTCAATCCAAGCTGGTAATCCTCCTGCTGGGCAAAAGAAGTAAAGATTAAAGAATAAACTACTAAGGATAAAAATAATCGCATCATATTTTGAGTGTATAATTTGAGTTGGAAATTTATGAATAATTATTAAGCTATCAAACTATTTCACTCTCATAAGCATTAAAATCATTTTGAATTTATTTCAACCCCCATGCATCCATTCAATCATGCATCCTGTTAACTCGCCATATCCGGCTACTGCCGGAGAAGATGGGTTCAGTCATTCCGGCTTGTCCGGAATCTGCACTCCACTAATTACTCACTACTCCCCATCCCCAGGCTGTTCTTTTTCATATAGTACAAGTCCGGCTAAATTCGTAATTTTTATCTACTAATTTTTAAATGATTAAAAGGTAAATTTGAAAATACTCGTAACCGGTACCGCAGGTTTCATCGGATTCCATCTCGTTAATGAATTGGCTAAGAATAAACGAAACGAAATCGTTGGGCTTGATAACATTAACAATTACTACGATATTAACCTTAAGCTTGCCAGGTTGAATGAAACCGGAATTAAAAAACAAAAAATAAAATACAACACATTCGTCCACTCATCCGTGTATCCGGGCTACCGCTTCATAAAACTCGATCTTACAGATAAAGAAAAGCTAATTAAATTATTCCGACGGGAAAAATTCAACTACGTGATACACCTTGCCGCCCAGGCCGGAGTCCGTTACTCACTCGAAAATCCTGAGTCTTACATAGAAAGTAACATTACCGGCTTCCTGAATATCCTCGAAGCCTGCAGATACTATCCTGTAAAACATCTGCTGTTTGCTTCTTCCAGCTCAGTTTATGGTGCAAATAAAAAAATTCCTTTTTCAGAATCCGACAAAACCGATTCACCCATTTCTCTTTATGGTGCAACGAAAAAATCCAATGAGCTGATGGCACACTCTTACTCGTATCTGTTTAATATTCCCGTAACCGGTCTGCGTTTCTTTACAGTATACGGACCCTGGGGCAGACCCGATATGGCATACTTTATAATTACTAAAGCTATTTTTGAGGGTAAGCCTATCAAAGTTTTTAACTACGGAAAAATGAAACGCGATTTCACTTACATAGATGATATCATCAAAGGTGTTTCGGATTTACTAAAAAAAATACCGGCATATAAAACTCCCCGGGAAAAATTCAGAATCTATAATATCGGTAACCACCGGTCTATTCAGCTTATGCAATTAATAGCCATTCTCGAAAAAAAATTAAATAAAAAAGCCAGACTAAACCTGCTTCCCATCCCGCCCGGTGATGTTCCGAATACTTTTGCTGATTTAAAAAAACTTAATGATGCCGGCATTAAACTGATTCATAAAAATCTTGAATATGGAATCGGAAAATTCATAGATTGGTATAAACACCACTATTCGTGCTGATTACTTTTTATTAATTACCGATTACAAATTAACAACCCTGACTTCGCTTTAGGTAACTATTTACAATTTTTATAAGTAATTTTGACTTATAAGCTAAACATTCTATCTTTGGCACTCGTGTCGGTTGTTTTTTTCAGCCTCAAATTAAAAAACTTTTGGCATCAAACTCGTTAAATAATACCTGCTGATTTTAATAAGCCCGTAAGGAAGAACTATGAAAACTTTTATCTGTTTAATACTTATTTCACTTTTAGCAATTGCTGTTTCTGAAAATATTATTGCACAGGAAGATGAAGAACCGGTTCTCTATTTTCAGATGGAACCTCTTGACGACAGTCTTTTTATTCATATTCAGCAGGAGCTTTTCATCGATCCTCCCGATCCTAAAGCTGAAATAGTTGTTGATATCCGCGATCCGAATAACTCTACTATATCTGTAAAAGGTGCCCTCTACCCGTTTCTCGCCCTTAAACCGGAGACCCGTGCTAGGGTAACAACCTATCCCTTCAAAATTAATCTTGAGGAAACTATTAACTTCGGCAGCTTATACACAAGAGTTTTAAATAAGCTAAGGTTTGAAAAAATTCTCGTTCCTCCTTCAGTATTCCAGATTTCGCCTTCTATGGGCTATATAAATCCTTACGTTCAGGTTATGGGCGGTGAACGTTTCGGTATCCCGTTAAAAAAAGACGTTGGTATTTCTGTCGGGCTTGGCACACCATACTCGGGTGCACTCGAAACAAATTTTGTTGAAGCAAACTTTCATATACTTGGTTTCCGCGGCGGTATCTTCAGAGGTGTTGATGCTATGGTAGAGCTTAAAAATTCTCAGAATCATAACAACCTTTATGTTTCGGAAGGATTCCAGGTTGCTTATGTCATTCCTTTCGGTAACTTTTTAGAAGTAGGCTTCACCGATGTAACCACCGAACTTACCAGTTCACAAATCCGCAGGTATACTAAAGACAACCTTGTTCTCAATCCCGATAGTTCCGTTAAATATGGACCCTATCTTCTTGATGGTTCATACATAAATTGGGAAACACGTTACCCGGTTAAAGTGCTTGGCTCTACAAGAGGTAAATTCTATGTTGCACAGTACCTTGATGAATGGCACATTGGCTACCAGGGGCGCGAGCATGCTCTTGCCGGAAGCGTATTCGATTTCCGTTTCGATGCTATGGTCAGCAGTAAACACCGCCAGCCCTCGTACGCCTGCGATATAAGCGTACAAAAAATATTTGATTACTGGGCTTTCAGCTCCATTGCTATCGGACCCAGTTTTATTCTTACTACACTCGACAACGGCAGTCTGGGCTTTTCTGCTTTATTTATGAATATGAGGATTAAAGTAGGATCATCGCTTTAATATAGTTTTAATTACTGCAAGAAAATTATGATATAATTGAATTGCGGTTTTTAACTAAATCTGAAAATTAAATTTTGTGTAGACGATTTGTCATTTAATTTATCGGCTTAAATTCTCAAATGACTAATGACTAATGACTAATGACCATTGACTAATGACCACCGACTACCAATCCACTCTTAAGTCTACAGTCCGCAATCTTGCAATTTTGTAATTTAAAAATTTTGTAATCTCCCAATGAGAAATGATACAGCTTCGCCGGATGCTTCGCCGTTATAAACCAATTTATCACGGCATAGTCCGCAGGACGTAGCCGGATGACCATTGACTAATGACAATTGACCAATGACCACTGACCTTCAACTCCCCACCCACCACCCCCAACTTCCCCCACCGGTATAAGGTAGAAGTGCTGCAAAATTTGTAATTTTTGAGTGTTGATTAGTAATTAATGATATTAACTTACAACTGATTAAATTGCCTGACTCAGATAACCTAAGACAAAAAACCTTTTCCGCTTTTAAATGGTCTTTCATCGATAACTTTTTCCATCAGGGTATTAATTTCATCATCGGAATAATACTCGCCCGGTTGCTGCTGCCTGCTGATTTCGGCTTAATAGGAATGATTATGGTTGTGCTTGCAATTTCGCAGGCATTTGTTGATAGCGGCTTCAGCCAGGCATTAATACAAAAAAAAGAATGCACCGATGAAGACTATTCCACCGTGTTTCTGTTTAACCTTTCTGTAAGTCTGGTAATCTATATCATCCTTTTTATTTCTGCACCGCTGATCAGCAATTTTTACAATCAGCCGGAGCTTACCGATATCATTAAAGTTCTTGGTATAAATCTTTTAATTAATGGTCTTTCACAAATTCAAATTACAATCAGAACCAAGCGGCTGGATTTTAAACTTCAAACCAAAGTTTCAGTCATTTCAAATACTTCGTCCGGTCTGATAGCAGTTTTTATGGCTTATACGGGACATGGTGTCTGGAGTCTTGTCTGGAAATCTGTTACTCAGAGTGTCATCAGCTCTGCGCTGTTTTGGTACTGGAACAACTGGTATCCTTCATTCACATTTAATAAGCAGTCATTGAAGGAAATGTTTAGTTATGGCTCAAAGCTTTTATTGTCAGGATTGATCGTGCGGGTTTATGAAAATATTTATTACCTGGTAATTGGAAAATTTTTCTCCGCTGCTGATTTGGGTTATTATACAAAAGCCGAATCATTTAATAATCTTCCCTCCAAAAATCTTACTGCTGTACTGAACAGAGTTAGCTTCCCGGTGCTTGCAACTATCCAGGATGATGAAAGACGTCTGAAAAACAGTTATAAAAAACTTATTAAAACTACTGTCTTCTTTTCATTTACAATAATGATAGCTATGTCCGCTGCTTCTGAGTCCTTAATTATTGTACTCATCGGCGAAAAATGGAGGCCTGCAATTCCTTATCTGCAATTACTGTGTTTTGGAGGTATGCTCTATCCGCTCCATTCAATTAATTTGAGTATGCTGAAAGTTAAGGGAAGATCAGACTTATTTCTTAAATTAGAGATTATAAAGAGAGTTCTTTTAGTTCCGGTTGTTCTAACAGGTATATACTGGGGTATTATGGCAATGCTGATTGGGATGGTTATCTTTTCTGTGTTCGCTTACTTTTTAAACAGCTACTGGTCCGGTGAATTAATAAAATATAGTATGAAAGAACAGCTTGGCGATATATCCGTTTATTTTCTTTTAGCCCTGATCATGGGAGTAACTGTTTATTCCCTTAATTTTATTTTTACCCCGGGTACAGTAACATTACTTGTATCCCAGTTTATTTTAGGATTAATATTAATCATTATTTTTGCTGAATTAATTAAACTGGAATCGTATTTGGAAGTAAAAAAAACATTCTTAAATAAATTTCATAAATAATTTTTAATATGACTAAAAAACCAGAGCCAATATATGTTACCCGTCCTGCTCTTCCTCCGCTTGATAAATTGCAGCCGTACCTTGAAGAGATCTGGAAATCCCGGATATTAACGAACGACGGACCTTTCCATCAGAAATTCGAAAAAGCACTTGCTGAATATCTTGAAGTTGAACATATAAACTTATTTACTAACGGCACACTTGCCCTGGTTGTAGGTCTGCAGGCATTAAGAATTGCCGGCGAAGTTATTACCACACCGTTCAGCTTTGTAGCAACAACACACGCACTTAAATGGAACGGTATTACTCCCGTATTTTGCGATATTGACGAAAATACATGCAACCTTGATCCTGATAAAATTGAAGCTTTAATAACACCCAGAACCACCGCAATAATGCCTGTGCATGTTTACGGGCATCCATGTGAAACTGAAAAGATACAGGCTGTTGCTGATAAATACGGCTTGAAAGTAATATACGATGCTGCTCACGCCTTTGGCGTAAAAATGGATAACAAAAATTTACTTCTCGAAGGCGATATGTCCGTGCTCAGCTTTCACGGTACAAAGCTTTTCACAACTTTCGAAGGCGGTGCAATTATTACGAAAGATGAAAAGCTTAAAAAAAGAATTTACTATCTACGGAATTTTGGATTCGCCGATGAAATTACAGTGATAGCGCCCGGTATTAACGGCAAGATGACCGAGTTTCAGGCAGCAATAGGATTGCTGAACCTTGAGATTGTTGAAAAAGAAATAGCCGGCAGAAAGAAAGCTGCTGAAACTTATTTTAATTTGCTTAAAAATGTTAAAGGAATAAAATTTTTCGACAGCTTTGAAGGTTATGATTATAACTACGCTTACTTCCCTGTTTTAATTGATGAAAAAGAATTTGGTGCAAGCCGCGAAGAAGTTTACAATGAGTTGAGGAAACATAATATCTATGCACGGAGATATTTTTATCCTTTGATAAGTAATTTACAGGCTTATAGAACATTGCCTTCAGCTTCAAAAGAAAATCTTCCCGTTTCAAACAATATTGCTAATAGGATTTTATGTTTACCTATCTATGGAGATTTAGAAATACAGAAAGTAGATTTTATCTTTGAGAAAATTCACAATTTAAATCTGATTTAGAGGTCTTTAATTATGGCATTTTTAACAGATGCAGAGCTTAAGGAAATAGGATTCCAAAAACTTGGGAAACAGGTTAAAATCTCCGATAAAGCGTCAATATATAATCCTCAAAAAATATCAATAGGAGACTATTCGCGTATAGATGACTTTACAATAATATCTTCAGGCGAAGGTGGAATACTGATCGGTCGAAACGTGCACATTGCTTGTCATAATTCAATAATTGGAGCGGAGAAAATTGTTATTGAAGATTTTGCAGGAATTTCATCACATAGCTCTATTTATTCGAGTACCGATGATTTCTCTGGAAATTTTCTAACTGGTCCAACTATTCCAAAGGAATATACAAATGTTTTTTCTAAACCTATAATCATAAGGAAACATGTTATAATAGGATCTGGCTGTATAGTGCTACCAGGCGTAGAGATTGGCTTATGCAGCGCTGTAGGTGCACACTCATTAGTCAATAAATATGTTGAACCTTTCAGTATTTATAGTGGAATTCCAGCTAAAAAATTAAAGGCTAGGAATTCTAAATGTCTTGAGCTTGAAAAAGAATATATAATAAAAAGTGACCAATAAATGACACTGAGTGTTTTAATCATTACATATAACCAAGAAAAATACATAGCTCAGGCAATTAAAAGTGCTCTCATACAAAAAACAGACTTCGATTATGAAATAGTAATAGGAGAAGATTGCTCTACTGATAAAACCAGAAAAATAGTTTTAGAATATAAAGCGAAGTATCCCGATAAAATTAAATTACTTCTGCAGGAAAAAAATGTAGGGATGATACCAAACTTTATAGATACACTTAAAGCTTGTAGCGGTAAATATATTGCATTACTTGAAGGCGACGACTACTGGATAGACCCATACAAGCTCCAGAAGCAAGTGGATATAATGGAAGCAAACCCGGATATCGGACTAGTGCATACTAATTATGACAGATTGTATCAGGTAAAAAATAAAATTCAACATAGTGTTTATAAAAAAAATTACAAAGCCCAGCTTTCCGGTTATATTTTTGAATCGCTTTTGCTATATAGTTACATAGTAACAGCGACAGTACTTTTAAGAACTGATATTCTGAAAGAAGCAATTAATTCATTAAGAAATAAACTCTTAGTATGGCCGGCAGGTGATTATCCTTTATGGTTATATATCAGTAGCGAAAAGAAAGTTGGATATATAGATGAGGCAACAGCAGTATACAGGCATGGGCAAAATACTATGTCAAAACCATTAGATTTTGCAAAAGCACTTAAATTACATACAGAAACTGAAGCAATGAAAAAATTCTTTATAGGAAACTATTATGTTTCCGAAAAAACAAAGAAAATATTTTTTTATAGAATGAGGAAAAGAGACATAAAATTTGGTTTACTTCATTCGGTATGTCATATGAGTAGAAAAGCTATTCATGAAATTTTGAATGATTTTCCGTTTAAAAATTTTTATAAATTTTTTATGTATACACTACTGTATTTGTTTTCGATGAATAAAATTAGTTGGTCATTCTTATCATATCTTTATAGATTGAAAAATAAATTAAGGATTTACAATTATCCGGATGCAACTTTCAAAATTACCAATTAGCATCTATGAATCATAAATTATTAGTTTATTTACAATGCCCATTCTGCAATGGAAATTTATCTTTTACAGAATCACATGCGAATACTACTAATGGAAAACTTGAATGTGCAAGTTGCAATAAGACGTTTGATGTAAAAAATGATATTCCGCGCTTTGCCTCATTAGTAGAAAGTAATGACCCGCTGAAAGAAATAAAGCAGCATACTCAAAAAAATTTCGGCTTCGAGTGGCAGTATTATAATAAGCACGGTTTCGAGCAGCATGATAACCGAACTCAAAAAGATATTGAGCGCACCCTTCGAATTGAAAAAGAATCTTTTTTTACCAAGGCATTATTTGAAAATGATGAGGAATTCAAAGACAAATTAGTGCTTGATGCAGGCTGCGGTAACGGACGTTACATTTACCAGGCAACGCAGCTTGGAGCAGAAGTTATTGGAATAGATATAAGCAGTGCTGATGTGGCTAATAATAATCTTAAAGATAAACATAATGTGCATATTATTCAGGGGGATCTACATAACCTGCCTTTTAAAGATGAACTGTTCGACAGGATTTTCAGCATTGGTGTACTTATGCATACAGGAGATGCAGAAAAAGCATTCTATTCACTTTGCAAAAAATTAAAAAGGAATGGTATTATAAGCATTCACGTTTATAAAAAAGGGAACTTTATTTATGAGTTCTTTGACAGAATACTAAGAAAAAAAACTCTTAAGATGGAGCTCGAGAAATTACTTTCTCTCTCCTCGAAGCTTGCTAAGTTTGGAGCATTTTTATCAAAAACAAGAAAACTAACTTTTGGTTTTCCTCTTCTGTTCAGTCTGTTTAATTGCTTTATACGGCTTGAAGGTAAGACTCATAATGTGTTCGATTGGTATTCAGCCCCGATTGCAACTCATCATACCTATCCCGAAGTTTACAAATGGTTTGAAAATGCCGGAATAAAGGTGACAAAAGATAGAAACAGGTCAAAATCCTTCATCAGAAGAATTCTGAAATCACCAGCCTCGGGCGTTACAGTAAAAGGCATAAAATTATAATGTGCGGTTTCGTTGGTATATGGCAAAGAGATGAATCGATTTCAAGGTTATTACTAAAAAAAATGACTGACATTATCACCCACCGCGGGCCAGATTCTGATGGCTATTACTATGATGATCGGAATAATTTTGGTCTGGGTTTCAGACGGCTTTCTATAATTGATCTCTCCGAAAAAGGAAATCAGCCAATGAGTGATGATTCAAAGCAGAACTGGATTGTATTCAACGGCGAGATTTTTAATTATAAATCTATTCGCAAAGACTTGGAGCAGAAAAATTATAAGTTTAATTCGTGCACAGATACTGAAACGGTTCTATTTGCTTACATAGAAAATGGTTTGAATTTTCTGCATACAATTAATGGCATGTTCGCCTTCGGAATCTGGAACTCTTCAAAAAAAGAATTGATGCTTGTCAGGGACAGGATTGGAATTAAGCCGCTTTACTACTATCATTCAGAAAATCTTTTCATCTTTTCTTCTGAAATAAAATCCATTCTGATCCATCCATTAATATCAAAGCAAATTGATCAGGATGCCCTTGATGATTTTCTGACTTACAATTATGTACCTTACGATAAATCAATAATCAAGAATATTAAAAAGTTGCCTGCCGGGCATTACCTGCTTAAAAATGACAATGGAATTTTATTAAGAAAATATTGGGATATCGAATACAATCCTTCTGATATCGGAGAAAAACAGGTAATCGATGAACTTTCATCAAAAATAGACAGCGTTGTTAATTCGTGGACTCTAAGCGATGTCCCTGTCGGATTATTCCTCAGCGGCGGAATAGATTCAGGCGTTGTGTGTGCTTCTCTTAATGAACAAAACAGAAAAGCAATCTCGGCTTTTTCAATAGGATTTGATGACGAAAGCAGAAACGAAACCGAGTTTGCTAAAATTGTTTCAGGTAAATTTGGTATCGAACATACAATAAGAATAGTAGAAACGATTGACGCGCAGAATTCTATTGAAAGACTGCCGGTAATTTACGATGAACCGTTCTCCGATACTTCCGGTGTACCAACATACTACCTGGCAAAACTTGCAAGCGAAAATTTTAAAGTAGTTCTTTCCGGTGACGGTGGTGACGAACTGTTCTTTGGTTACTCACGTTATTCCTCTTTCCTTAACCAGCTGGCTTCAAATAATAAAAAGTTATTAAGGAATCCCCTTAATAATTCAATTCATCTTCTTAAGCATATTCCATACTTGCAAAGAATCGAATCTCTCGAATACAACCTGACCACTGATCCGTTTCAGCTTTTATTCTGGCAGTTGTGTTTCTTTACTAATCAGGAAAAAAGGAAAATTTTCAATCTTGATACCGAAAAAGGGAAAGATGAACTCTGGTTATTTAAAAAATTCCTGAATCCAAATCTTCCTTTTACTGCTTCACTCCGTTTGCTTGACTTAAAAACCTATCTGGTTGATGACATACTAGTTAAGGTTGATCGTGCAACAATGAGCAACTCGCTTGAAGCACGTCCTCCCCTTCTCGATCATTCACTGGTTGAATACGTCTTTACTATTCCCGATAAAATTGTTTATAAAAACGATTCAAAGAAATACCTCTTGAAGAAATGTTTCGAAGGAAAACTTCCCGAAAATATTCTTAATAGGAAAAAGAGAGGATTCGGGGCCCCGATTATTTACTGGTTTGAACATGGATTGTATGAACCTGCAATACGCTCAATAAGTAACGGGTATCTTGTAAAAGATGGTTTGCTTAACTTTAAAGAGCTTGAAAAAATGATTAAGCATTACACAAAAAGGCGCTGGTACAAGCTTTGGTCTGTGCTGATTCTTGAAAAGTGGTACGCGAAGTGGATTCACGGGAAGTGAAACTCAACCCTACTATTCTCTTAACAAAAGATGTATGCGTGTGAGTTAAAATTTAAATTATGGAAACACAAAAAAAATTAAATGTCATCTACCTCTCCTTCAACGCATTTCCGGGGCGAGGTACGCACACTATTCAAATTATGAATATGTGCAGTGCTTTCTCTAAAATTCAGGATATTACAGTTACCCTGGTTACTTCAAAACAATCTGACAGCAGGCTTGACGACGTTAAAACAGACTTATGGAGTTTTTACGGTCTGGATGAAACTTTTAAAATATTGTTTACGCCAGACAGGTCTAACCTAAGAAACAGGAATACGTTTCTTGTTAAATTTTATAGGTTAGTGCTCACATTTTTTTACGCTTTAAATGTAATGAGAAAAGTAAAGGATGATTTTATTGTTTATTCACGTGCGCCGCGGATTATGGGTATTTTGTCATACCTTTTAAAGCTTATGCGTATAAAAAACTACAAAGGTTTTTTTCTTGAACTTCACGATATGCCGAAAAGCTATTCTCCAATGAGAAAAGCAAAAGGAGTTATCGTAATTTCAAATGCACTTAAGAAAGATTTGTTAAAAAAATTTACGGAACTTAAAGAAGATAAAATTTTTGTTGCACACGACGGTGTTAACATTAACCATAAACCTCCGGAAGACACTGTAACTGAGTTAAGAAAAAAGCTTGGACTACCTATTGATAAAAAAATAATAACATACACAGGCAGAATTATTAAAGGCAAGGGCGCGGATGTTTTAATTAAAGCTTTTGCAGGCATTAAAGAAACCAGTAACATATTTTTACTTCTCGTTGGCAAGGTTTATGATAATTATTATTTTCAGCTCGCAAATGAACTGAATATAAGGAACATTAAATATACAGGCTTTGTGCAGCCTGCTGAAGTGGCAAATTATCTTTACTGCTCTGATATTCTCGTTCTTCCATCTACTGAAGAGCTTCCTTATGCAAAATACACTTCGCCTCTTAAACTTTTTGAATATTTGGCGGCAGGAAAACCAATTGTTGTTTCTTCTCTTGAAAGTGTTAAAGAAATAATCCGGCATGAAGTGAATGGATTGATATACGAATCGGAGGATGTTGATTCACTTGCTCAATCGTTGAATTATTTATTGCTGAATGAGAAAAAGGCAAATAGTCTGGCTAAAAAAGCTCATGCTGATGCTGTAAGTTACTGTTGGAAAAAGAGAGCTGAGGGTATTTATAAATTTATTTTGACAAGGAATTGAAGCATAATGCAATGCTAGCACAAAATAAATTCTTAAAACAGTTTAAGTATTCAATCCGCTCATATTCTATCCGTAAAGGGAAACACGGAACGTGGTGTTTCTTCAAGAAGATAGAGAATCTCATCAAGTATCATTCGTTCAGAAGATTCATAAACTTATTGAAATATTTTTACCTTAAATACAGAAGCAAAATCTCAGCACTTAATTTACCAAAAGAAATTAATAACGGTGTGTTTTATTTATTAGTAGATAATCGCGATGCAAATAAAAAAAAAGTTATCAAGATTCCCCGGTTCAATAACACCGCGAGCAATAAATTATTAAAACTTATAAAGAACAAAAAAGGATTTCAGAATGATTATAAAGACTTTCTAATGAATTTAACTAAGGACAGGTTTATTGGTAAACATTTACCTGAACTCCATAAAGTTGAGAGAGACGGAACTTATGTAAGTTCATTCATTAACGGACTAAATTTGAAAGAAATAAAAAATCAGATAATTAATAAAAACTGTAAACTTAATTTAGTAAGGTTCAGAAATTCACTATCAGAATTATTGGAGAATATAAATAATTACAGAAAAACCACAAATAAAATAATTGGAGATTGGGGATCACATAATCTTATATATGATCCAGATTCAAACACAATTTATAATGTAGATTTAGAAGGATTATGTATTTATGGCAAATCAAATATTGAAAGCAGTTCAGAATATATCACTGCTGAACTTCTTTCCTTCCAATCTCTCATTTCGATAGCAGAAAAAGATGAAAGTCTTTTAGAAATATTCGGAATGGTAGAAGATAAGGTTTTAAACCTAAAACCCTTTATAGGTGCTACATATTTTACTGGATATCAGTCAATTAAAATTAAACAAAATTTTTTCAACGGTAGAAAAAACTGTGAACAATTTGTAAAATCTCTTCCAGTTGATTTCAAGGGTAAAACGGTTCTTGATATTGGAAGCTGCTGGGGTTCCGTTTTGTTTGAACTTTCATCCTTTATCGAGAATGGTTATGGGATAGATAAAGATTATGATTACCTGACAGTTGCTGAAAAAATTCGTGAATCAAACGGACATTTAAATATTAATTTTTATAATTTTGATTTAGAAACAATACATTTGCAAGAAATCATCAAAATAATAAAACTAAACAAACTAAATTTTATTTTCTTATTAGATATTCTAAATGAATTATCTGATCCGGAAGAATTATTAAAAGATGCTGCCAATATTTCTGATTTTGTTATAATCGAAATAAAAGGCAGTGATTTATTGCTGAAACATCAAAAGCGAATTATTGCAAAATATTTTAATAATATTGAATATGTTGATTTAAGTAATAAAAATTGGTGGTTCTCTAAAAATTCTGAGGTAATGATTTGTTATAATGGAAATAAATTATATGACAATTGAAGAAATCCATAAAGAAATAAGCAAATATTATGAATTTAAAGATGGAATTTACTTTGATAAAAACTCCAACGGCTACTGGAGTAATCTGAGTAAAGAAGATCAGAAAAATTTTTTAAGTATTGCTAAAGAAAGTGGAGATGCTACTTTTAAAAAGGTAATATCAAAAAGTTATCCAAAATATTCAAATTATATTTTCAGTGAACAAAGAACAAAAGGATTAGAATTATTAGATATCTTACCTGATGAAATTGGGGCTGATTTCGGTTGTATGTGGGGTAACATTCTTACTTATATTGCTAAGAATTGTAAACTTGCCGTAGGTTTTGATAAAACATTTGATCACCTTATTTTTCTTAAAGAGAGAATTAAAAAAGAAAACTTGAATAATATTGTACTTATCAATAAAAATTTACAGGAAGATCTGGGAGTAAGCAATATTTTTGATTTTGCAATAGTTAATGGTGTATTAGAGTGGATTCCGTTAAAAGAAGATATAGAAGTAGATAATGATAAAAGACAGAGTAGTACAATTAAAATATCAGAATCACCCACAGAGATTCAAGTCAGATTTCTCAAAAATGTTTTTACCTCCCTAAAACAAAATGGCAGGTTATATCTTGCAATTGAAAACCGATGGGATTACCAATATTTTTTATGGAAAAAAGATCCTCATACCCAACTTTTTTATACCGCATTCTTAACAAGAAAAATTTCAAATTTTATCTCAAAGATTTTAAAGGGAAAACCATACTTAAACTACCTTTATTCCGTTAATCAACTAAAAAAAATTCTTGGTGAGATAGGTTTTTCAGAAATAATTCCATACGGTGTTTTCCCTGGATACAGGTACCCCAATGTTATAGTTCCTGTGTTCAGTACTGAAAAGGTTGAATTAAAGAATATATATAAACCGCTGAGGAGGAAGAATATATTTAAGATAATTTTTCATAAGACCAGACGGTTACTTGACTTAATAGTTTATGAAAAATTAAAACTATATCATTTATCACCTTCGTGGATATTCATTGCAAGAAAATAAGATATGCAATGCATTAGAATATTGGAGTGTTCCAGATTGCAGGTAATCTTAAAATCAGTTGCGAATAAATTTTTATTAATAATTACTTTTCGTTTAACTCACTAAATATTCCGATTAATATTAAAAATATGATTCGTATTATACACTGTGTAGACTTTAACAAGTTTGGTGGAATTCAGACAATAGTGCTTCAACTTGTAAACTATCAAGCAACCGAAAAAGATATTCAACCAGCAATAATGTTTTCTAAACGTCTTACAGATGAAAAATCAAAAACAATACCCGATAATATTAAAAAATTTGAGTCAGGTCTTGTTTCAGGGTATGATTGGTCTATAAGTAAATTTATCAAAATAAGAAAGATTTTTTCTGAGTACGATATTATCCATTTACACGGTTTTGGGGTTTTAATTGCGTTAGCTGCTGTTTCATCAGGTAAAAAGATTGTTTATACTGAGCACGGAACATTTCAGAAAGCAAACCAATTTAATTCATTGAAAAATTTTATTAAGAAAAGAATGCTGGGATATTTTTTTCTGAAAAATTATGCTGATATAGTAGTATTTGTTTCCAGATGGCTGAAAGAGAATGTATCGCTGAAAAGTAGGAGGCAATGTGTTATTCACAATGGGATTAAATGTTCAGCAATTAGCTCAATTTCAAATGATATAATAGACAAATTTGTGATCTTAGGTGTTGGGCGTCTTGTTAAGAAAAAAAGATTCGATCGTTTAATAAAAGCAATTCAGAAATTAAACAATGACAATAGATATTTTCTTGAGATCATTGGAGACGGTCCCGAAAAAAAATCACTACAAAACTTGGCTGAAGAATTATTGCCTCAAAATCGTTTTATATTTCATGGATTTAAACCAAATGTTCAGGATTATTACAGAAAAGCATCAGCTTTAATTCTCACTACAAAATATGAACCATTCGGTCTGGTAATACTTGAAGCTATAATTAATAATACATTAGTAATTGTTTTTAAGGATTGTGGCGGCGCTTTAGAGATTTTGGGTGAATATGGCTCTGATTTAATGGCTTCGGATGAAAATGATCTGGCGGCAAAAATTAAATACTGGTGTGAAAATTTTAAAGAAAGGCAGATAATTGTAAATAAATTGAAAAAAAGAGTCATAGAAAAATTCAACATATCAATAATGAGTGAAGAATATCTTAAAGTGTATAATAAAATATTGAGATAAATACCCGAACCGTAACATTTATATTTGGCATACTTGATGAACATCCATACAAAAAATATTTTTTTTGCTGGAAGATTATCTTTAAGGTCAGTTAAAATATTAAATGTTTTTACACCTTCTGATGAATACTGCAAAGTCAAGCAAAACGATAATTTTATTTTACTAAAAACACCTGGCTTCAAAAATTATATTGAGCAGCCTGAAAAGGATAATTATATCATAATTATTGGTCAGCTTTACAGTGATAAAGAAAAAATTTTCAATCTTATTCAAAACAATTCCTATGAAGCCATCGAAGGGAATTTTTCAATTATCGAGTACTCAGAAAATGGAAATCTTAAAATAACAAACGATAAATTCGGGACACGTCCCCTTTTCTATTACTACGACGAAGGACAATTAATTTTTTCAAACCACATAAGCGGTATTTTTCTTCTCTCTAGCAGAAATAATTTTGCATTCAGTACAAACGCACTCATTCATTTTTACCATTTCGGTTTCACCGCAAACGATTCCACATTGTTTGAAGACATAAAAAAAATCCCGCCCGGTCATTCATTATCATTTACCGGCAATAAAATAGAGTTAAAAAAATATTTTGATGTGCTCAGTTATTTTCCATCCGGCAATCAATCCCCTGATAATGAAGAATACTATGAGAAGGAAATTAACGTGTCCCTGGAAAAATCTTTGAAAGCGCGTATCCCTTCTGATGGCAGAGTTGCTCTTGGTTTGAGCGGCGGAGTGGATTCCGGCTTCATTGCCAAAAAGCTTGTTGAAGCAGGTGCTGATGTAACCGGGATAAACTTATCTTACAAGGGTTTTTACGATGAACATTCAAGAATAAACGGGCTTTCAAAAAAAAACAGTCTTAAACTAAATAAGTTAATTGCTTCCATTGATGATCTTATTTCATCATTCGAAGAATCAAATAGACTTGGCAGCGAGCCGGTAAGGTTTAACGATGCTGCTATGCGTCTCGTTGCATTAAAAGCAAAAGAAGAAGGTTTTGAAAGTTTATGGGACGGCGACGGCGCCGACCGGTTATTCTTTGGCATGAACCGTACAATGCTTTACAATCGTGTCTTTAAATATTACAGTCTGTCAAAAAAGTTTGGACTTAATAAAATCTTTTCTATGCTTACAGGTTTTCTTCACAGAAATGAAATGAAGAAGCTTCATTCGTTGTTAAAAAATTGGAATATAGGTATACCTCCTTATCCGGAAAGAAAACTTGATGATGTTAAATGGAATAAAGAAACTGAAAAGGAAATTTTTAATATTGGTGTCAGCAGGTATTATGTGGAATACAATGAGGTCTTCAAAAAATATGATTTGATTAATTACTTTACTTACCAGTCGGTGATGATGTGCCCGGAGATGTTTTTTCACCCGCCTTATGAATTGCAGAAATCAATCGGGCTTTATTCGGTTTCTCCGTACTGGGATACGGAAGTAGTAAGAACAGCATTAAGTATTCCGGCTTCATTAAAAATTAAAAAAGGAATTACCAAATACATTTTACGCAAAGCCGCTGCTTTTAATGATGACAAAGAATACTGGATGCTTCCTAAAATAGGGCTTCAGAATGCTTATAATTATTTGCTGACTGATGAAAAGGGGAAAAAATGGGAATCAGAAGTGCTTAATGAAATTTCAAAATCAGATTTCATTGAATCGTTGAAAGATCATCTCCACTCTGATAAAATTGACCTGAAAAGATTAATTCCTTTGTATTTCTGGAAAAATAATTTAGAGAAGTAATTATCAAATTCTCACAGGATTAATCACGTTGAAAATATCATGCAATCATGCATCCATGCAGTCATGCATCCATCCATACATGCAACCATTTAAGAGTTTTGTTAAATTACAACTGAATTTTTATTTAAGTATATAAAACCAAATTAACTAATAATTTAAATTGTCTAAGCGTGTTTTAATAATAACCAACATCCCCAATCCCTACCGCATCCCGCTGTTCAATTTACTCAGCAAAGAGTTGAACCGGCTTGGTGATAAACTGCTTGTAGCTTTCGGCGCAAAAGGTTACAAGCGCAGGAAATGGCAATTCAACCTTGAAACAGAAGCACAGTTTGATTATAAATTTCTGAATTCAAAATTATTCCGGCTTGGTTCCGATGAAAAAGTTTTATTTACTTATGGCGGCTTGTATAAATTAATCAGAGATTATAAACCTGATGTTACTGTTGTAACCGGTTTTTCTCCTGCAACCTTAAAGTTATTTTTTATATCATTAATTAGAAAAATAAATTATATTATCTGGTCAGGAAGCAT
>CAZXGJ010000057.1:4964-23065 GCA_964639955.1 uncultured Ignavibacteriaceae bacterium | reverse complement strand
AATCTACCTTACTTAATTAACCCGAAATTCCATTTTCCGCTGAACCAGTACAGATATTGGTAATAACCACGGGAAGAATTATTCAAGAGATTTCAACTATCCGGGCTGGTCAGATCCTGTTCCAATTCTTTCTGGGGATGATGAATCAAAACTGGATAGGATAGTTACTACAGAAGACGGTTACATGCACGTTTTTTATTATAAAGGAACGTTCGGTTTTCCGTATTTCAGGTACAAAAAGAAGCTTACTACAGAAACAGAATGGGGAGTAGAAAAAGATATTCTCCTTGGCGTTCCTTGGCAAATTGCTTATGCAGACAACGCTTATAAAATACCTGTGGCAAAAACTAAAGGGGATTTAGGAGGTAATAAAGTGCATGCATTTTGGCTTCAAAACCCAGGGTTATGGCACAAAATAAAATATAGTACTGCAAGTGATTGGACTAATCCTAAGTATGAAGTAAGCGGTGGTGTTTCTGTTAGGGAATTGGAAGTAACAAGTATTTCGAACGATATTTTTGCAGTGTATAGTTTTGGTGGTGCACAACCATTTTATTATTACAGCCAGTATGATGATGTACCATTATCACCAAAAAATCTTACCATAACGGAAAGTGAAAACAGTCATCCTTATTTGGAGTGGGATGCTAATAATGAACCTGATATTGCTAAATATTATGTTTACAGGAAGGATGACTATGGTGGTGGCTGGCAATATTTGGATCAAACATCTGCAACCAACTATGAGGACCAAACCTTGACATATTGTCATGCAACTCCTCCTTCACAATGTGCTGACGAGCGCAATTTTGAATTCTATGTAACTGCAGTTGATTTAAATTCTCACGAATCAGAACCATCTAATATTGTCGAAGCTCGTTTAGTAGGTGGTTCACCGGACAAAATTAGTATAAAAAATCCTGAACTGGATAAAATAACTGACTATTCTTTGAGGCAAAACTATCCCAATCCATTTAACCCCCTAACGCGGATAGATTACTCAATAAAATCAGCAGGAATAGTAACTCTAAAAGTATACGATATGCTCGGGAACGAAGTAGCTTCATTAGTTAATGAAAGGAAGGAATCAGGAGAATATTCCGTTGAATTTAATGCTGGTAACTTGCCAAGTGGAGTATATGTATATCAGCTTACAGCAGGCGATTTTTTTGATATGAAGAAATTAATTCTCCTGAAGTAAGATTTTTCTCTTTTTAAAAGCCCCCGTCCGTTCGTTACAAGACGGGGGGCTTTTTATTTTTTAATAATCTGGCTTTAATAAAAACCTATCCCTCATTATATTAACGATAAATATCCGTAAAGGTATTAATCTTATAAAATGAGCAATATTATTAATCCAATCCAGATCAAATATACTTCATCTTTCAGAAAGGAAAGCGATGAGCTTCTGAAGGAAATGGAAGAATTTGCAAAGGAAAAAAGTATTCCAATTCTCTTCTGGCATTCCGCTGAATTTATTGAACAGATTGTGCTTCTTCTTAATCCCAAAAGAGTGCTGGAAATCGGGACTGCCATTGGGTATACAACAATCAGAATCGCAAGAGGATTAAAAGGTAAATCGCAGATTCATACTATTGAAAAAAGTCCTGAAAATATTACGACGGCAAAAAACTTTATCCTCAAGTCCGGCATGGGCATAAAAATTAAATTGCTGGAAGGGGACGCATTGAATATTATGCCGCAGCTAAAGAAAAAATACGACCTGATATTTCTCGATGCCGATAAAGAAGATTACAAGCGGCTTTTCGATTACTCGATGGTTTTGCTTAAACGTGGAGGTGTGATAATTGTCGACAATCTGCTCTGGCACGGTTATGCAGCCTCCAGCCGGGTTCCGGCAAAGTACAAGGAATCGACAAAACACATTCGCACTTTCAACCAGGTATTTATGAACCAGCCAAACCTTATTACGGCAATTCTGCCTATAGGTGATGGGCTTGGATTTGGCGTTAAGAAATAATGAATTGCATTTAGTATTTATTGAATATGAATTTATCAGGCGAAGATTTCATCAGGAAAGCTGAAGAATTTACGGGTCATTTATTCAACCATAAAAATGATGTAAGAGATATTCTCGGATTATCATTTTCAGCCGGAAAGGAAAAAGATTTTAATGAATTCATCTTTACGGCAAAGTATTTAAGAGGTTTAATGCGGGTGATTAAAAAGGCTCCGGGTATTCCTGAAGCAGACAACGTTGATCAGTTAAGGCAGGATATTTCAGAAAATTTTAAAAAGGTAAGCGATCAGCTTCGCGCATTATTATCTTCTGCTGACGTAAAAACTAAGAGTTTTTTTGAAGAAAAATATTTAGCTCTTAACGAAAAGTGTATTAATAACCTCAATCTTCTTCTTGAAGATCTGGAAGCATTAAAAAAATATTCAAATTATCTGAAACGTTCCGTTTGAAACTTTATTCGGGTTTCTTAAGCCACTTCTCAAGAGCTACAAGCAAATGTTCCATTGCCGTAATCAACGGTTCATGCTGGGATTTATCAATATCGTCTAATATCTCATGATGAATATCCACATAAGCCCGGTTTAATTGATTTACCAGATGCTTGCCTCTGCGTGAGAGAGTTACTCGCATATTTCTTCTGTCATTTGGATCAATTTCCCGGTTGATATATCCTTTGGCGACCAGCCCGTCAATTATTCGTGTTAACCGGCTGGGGCTTAAGTTCATCCTTTCGGCAATCTGCTTATTATTAAGGCTTTCATCTGTGCCGAATAATCTTAAGCATCTGAATTCTGCCTGAGTAAGGTTATGAACTTCGGCTAAACGGACTTCTTTTTCCTGGCAGTTTGCAAGCAGGCTGAATGTAAGATTGGCAAGTCTTTCTGCTGTATTGTTTGTACCCATGGCTTCCCCACGTTTTGTGGAATTGTAAATATTGTTTATAGCAAATATCACCAATAACGATATTTTAGTCAAGATTTAAGAATAATTTTTTAACAGGAAAATTTAACCTCATTAAACTTTCACAAATATGAATACTCGTCTATTAACTCATATTGAACCTTGTTTTTACTTTGATTGTTGAGCTTATTCAGAATTTCAGCCCGGTATTTTGGGGTGATCAAACAGCTCAAATTAACCTCCTGCCCGTAATCAGTGTGCTGAATTATAGAATTGTAAGTTGAAAGTATTTTATGGACAAGGTTAACTTGTTCAAAATTTGTTTTGATCTTTATTTTCTGGAACAGTTTCTTTTCAATAATTTCTGCATTCTCAATTACATTATAAGCGGCTGTATAGTATGCTTTACCAAGATTACCAGTACCAAATTTAACTCCGCCAAAGTACCTTGAAACAATCAGGATAATATTGAAAAGTTCAAAATGTTCTATTGCATTCAGAATTCTTATCCCTGCAGTGCCGCTCGGTTCCCCGGCATCCGAACTTTTTATTTGTCCGTCTGCCAGCTTAAGAGCAAAGCAATGGTGAGAAGCATCGTAATATTTTTTTCTTACTTTTTTAATTATTTCTTCTGCCTCAACCACAGTGGAAGCAGGGTATATTTCAGAAATGAAAACAGATTTTCTTTCTTTGTAAGTTAGCTTTCCGGAATTTCTTATTGTCTTAATCTGGTCAGGATAATTCATAAAAAAGTAATAAAGTGCATTCCGAATTTAATTGATTATGTAATGTCCCGGAACTAATATAACTATTCAAAAATTTAATTTGATTTTTCTTGGAAAAAGAACTCATTATAATCAAAGGTGCCAGAGAGCACAATTTAAAGAATATTGATCTGGAAATTCCACGTGATTCATTTACCGTAATCACAGGGCTATCCGGTTCGGGAAAATCTTCGCTTGCATTTGATACAATTTATGCTGAGGGTCAGCGTAGATATATTGAATCGCTCTCAGCTTATGCACGCCAGTTTCTCGATATGCTCGAGAAACCTGATGTGGATTTAATTGAAGGATTAAGCCCGGCAATATCAATAGAGCAAAAATCCACTTCGGGCAACCCGCGTTCCACAGTGGGTACGGTTACTGAAATTTACGACTATCTGCGGCTTTTATTTGCCCGCGTAGGAGTGCCGCACTGCTATAATTGCGGTAAGCCTGTAAAAAAGCAATCCTCAGAACAAATTATTTCTACTATTATCTCAAAATTCCCGAATAAAAAAATTTCTATACTTTCCCCTGTTGTAAGAGGAAGGAAAGGACATTACCGTGAATTATTTGAAGAAATTTTATCTGATGGTTTCTTAAGAGTAAGAGTTGATGGTGAAGTAAATGAAATATCAAAAGGTTTTCAGGCAGACAGATACAAAGTTCATAATATAGAAATTGTGATCGATCGCCTGGCGGCTAAAGAGTCTGCTTTCTCGAGAATTAAAGAGTCTGTTGAAGTTGCCTTAAGCTACGGAGAAGGCAGTATAATCGTTAATGACGGAACAGAAGATTATATTTTCAGCAGCCAGCTTGCGTGCCTCGATTGCGAAATAAGCTATCCTGAGCTTGCACCTAATTCATTTTCATTTAATTCACCATACGGTTCCTGCCGCGATTGTGATGGTCTTGGAGAGAAAAAAGAAATTGATATAAATCTGATAATTCCCGATTACGACAAAACTATCAATGATGAAGGAATTGCCCCGCTGGGAAAACCAAGAAAAATCTGGTTCTTTAATCAACTTGAAGCAGTTGCAGAAAAATTCGGGTTTGATTTTGATACTCCGTTTAAGAAGTTAAAGCCGGATCAGCTTGATGCGATTATTAATGGCAGCAAGGAAAGGATCTCGTTCACTTACACATACGGGAACGGTAAACCGGTTCAATATATGCACAGGTTCTCAGGTATCTTAAAGTACCTTAAGCATTATTACGATACTACCTCCTCGAACAGCGTGCGGGAGTGGGTAGAAGCTTATATGAGTACCAAAAAATGTACTTCTTGCAGTGGAGGAAGACTTAGGAGAGAATCACTGGCGGTAAAATTTTGTGGAAAAAATATAACTGAAATTACAGAGCTATCAATTCTCAGGGCAATTGAATTCTTCAATAATATAAAACTAACCGGAAACGATGCTCTAATTGCCAAACCAATACTTAAAGAAGTTAAAGAACGACTGGAGTTTCTTCACAACGTCGGGCTCGATTACCTTACACTTAATCGCTCAGCAAGAAGCCTTTCTGGGGGAGAATCTCAGCGTATAAGGCTTGCAACGCAGATCGGAACACAGCTTGCAGGTGTTCTTTATGTTCTCGATGAACCTTCAATCGGGCTGCATCAGAGCGATAACATCAAGCTGATTAATTCATTAAAAAACCTGAGAGACCTGGGAAACACAATTATTGTTGTTGAACACGACAGGGAAACTATAGAAAATTCAGATTATATAATTGACCTTGGTCCTGGCGCAGGTGAGCATGGCGGCAAGGTTGTTCTTGAGGGTGAAACCGGTAAATTATTAAACTCGGAGAACGGTTTCGACTCGCTGACGCTTTCCTATTTAAAGACCCGGCATAAAATAAAATCACCCGAATCAAGACGAGTAGGAAACGGAAAATTTATACAGATCAAAGGTGCAAAAGGAAATAATCTTCAAAATGTTAATCTTAAAATTCCGCTCGGAACATTTACATTAATTACCGGGGTAAGCGGCTCAGGAAAGTCTTCGCTTATAAATGAAACACTGGTTAAAATATTAATGAAGAGATTATATAATTCTAAAACAGTTCCGCTCCCATTTAAATCGGTTGAAGGACTTGAAAACCTGGATAAAATTATAGAAATAGACCAGTCACCCATTGGCAGAACACCCCGGTCTAACCCGGCGACCTATACCGGGCTTTTCACTTTCATCCGAGATTTGTTTGCTCAGCTGCCGGAATCGAGAATGAGGGGTTACAAAACCGGGAGGTTCAGCTTTAATGTTGCCGGAGGACGTTGTGAAGAATGTGGAGGTGACGGCTTGAAAAAAATAGAAATGAATTTTTTGCCAGATGTTTACGTGCACTGCGATTCCTGTAAAGGCAGAAGATACAACAGGGAAACTCTGGAGGTGCTATATAAAACCAAATCAATTTCCGATGTACTTGAGATGAGAGTTGATGAAGCTATGGAATTTTTTTCGGAACTGCCGCGCATAGAAAGAAAAATTAAATCGCTGCACGATGTTGGTCTGGGATACATTACACTCGGTCAGCAGGCTACAACTCTTTCGGGTGGGGAAGCACAAAGAGTAAAGCTTGCAACAGAACTGAGCAAAGTAAGTACCGGCAAAACTCTCTATGTACTGGATGAACCGACGACCGGACTGCACTTTGAGGATGTAAGAATTCTGCTGAACGTACTCAATAAGCTTGTGGAAAAAGGCAATACGGTTGTGGTTGTAGAACATAATATGGATGTAATCAAGATGGCAGATTGGATAATTGATCTCGGGCCCGGCGGGGGAGAGTTTGGAGGAAAGATTATTGCTGAAGGGACTCCTGAGAAAATTGCAAAAAATTCCGGCAGCATTACCGGAAAATTTTTAAGTAAGGAATTAACCTAGAATATATTTAAAAGCTTCAACGCCATAATTAATATAACCGTAGCCAGAACGGCTTTTATAAAACCCTCACCTTTTTTAACCGACATTTTTGCTCCCCACCAGCCGCCAAGGGCATTTCCGGCTGCAAGGCTTAATCCTAAAATCCAGTTTACATTGTCTGATATGATAAAAATTATTAATGCGGGCATAGTAAAAACCAGAACAATAAAAACTTTGTGCATGTTTACCCGGATGAGATCCAGCTTCAGAAGGTATTTCAGGGATGCCATAATCAGGAATCCGACCCCGACCTGTATGAAGCCGCCGTAAAATCCAATTGCTATCATTGATACTGCAGTAAGAAAATTTATTTTGCCCGGATTAACCTTTTCAGTTTTTTTTTCGGGAAGAAACATCGAAAGTATAATCCCGATCATTATTATCCCGAGTATTTTCTGAAACAGTTTATCATCTACTTCAATTGCAGCAATTGCACCGGCAATAGCGCCCGGAAGTGTGAAAATTGATAGCAGCAAGCTAGTTTTCAGTTCGTAGTAGCTTTCCTTCTTAAAGGAATAGACTGAAGAAACGTTCTGAAGAAGAATTCCGATACGGTTTGTCCCGTTTGCAGTTGTGGAATCAAGACCAAGAAATATTAAAACCGGCAGCGTAAGAGTTGATCCGCCACCGGCTGTAACATTTATAAAGCCGGCTATTATTCCGGTCAGCAGTAGAACTATGAATTTTGACGGATTAATTAAACCCAAATAATTTCTTCTGAATAATTACGAATTTATATGCTTAACACAAAAATATGGGTGAATCGATTACAACGGCAAAAAAATGAAAATAAATTCATTGTTAAAATTCTGTTTGTGATTTATTTTGATGCAGCATAAATCATTTTACTTGAGGATCGGGAAATGAAATCTTTATTTTGTAATCTTGTTGTAATTTCAGCGCATCTGCTTTTAGCTGATTTACATGCTCAGACGTTTTATGGTGAGTTCCCACTTTCTTCCACTTACTCAATAGTTGCACGGGACGCCGAAACAGGTGAAATGGGCGTTGCTGTTCAATCCCATTGGTTCTCTGTTGGTTCAATAGTTTCCTGGGGAGAAGCTGGAGTTGGTGTTGTTGCTACTCAATCTTTTGTAAATCCGGCTTTCGGTCCGGATGGCCTGGCTTTATTAAAATCCGGAATGACGGCTGAGCAGGTTTTAGATAAACTTATCGCTGAGGATGAAGGAAGAGACGTTCGGCAGCTTGCAATAATTGATGTTAACGGGAATGTAAAAAGTTATACAGGTAAAAATTGTATTCCCGGTGCCGGTAATATTGTTGGTGAGAATTACTCGGTTCAGGCGAATCTTATGCTAAATGATTTGGTACCGGGTGCAATGTCTAAAGCATTCGAAGAATCAAAAGGACCGCTTGCAGAAAGAATGCTGGCTGCTCTTTTTGCTGCTGAAGAAGTAGGCGGTGATATCAGGGGTAAACAATCTGCCTGCATTTTAATTGTCAGAGGTGAATCGACCGGTCAGGTCTGGAAAGACAGGTTAATAGATTTAAGAGTTGAAGATCATCCTGAACCATTAAAAGAATTGGAAAGATTATTAAAGATTCATCGGGCGTATGACCATATGAATGCAGGCGATTTAGCCGTAGAACATGGAGATATGCAGCTTGCAATGCAGGAATATTCAGAAGCCGAAAATATGTTTCCTGAAAATGAAGAGATGAAATACTGGCACGCTGTTACGCTCGTAAATAATGGTATGATGGAAGCAGCACTTCCGCTGTTCAGGGAGGTTTTCTCAAAAAATAAAAACTGGGTTACTCTTACACCCAGACTTGTTCCCATCGGGTTACTGAATATAACAAATAATGAATTAGATAAAATTTTATCCTTAACAGAGGAATGAAATGAAAATATTGTTACGGGTATTATTTCCATTGCTGTTGCTTACAATTTTAAGCTGCGAATCGAAAGTTGAAACACCGCCAAAAAATAATTCTGATCAGCAGCAAAATTATACACCGCCCCCGCCTCCGGTAATTCAAAAACAGGAAAATATTAACCCGGAAACGGCTAAAGAAATTTTAGCAATCGTGTACGAAAACCTTGAAGCGACAAAAGTTGAAAATAAAGAAAGAGTTCTGGCCACAATACATAAAGACAGTCCCCAGTACAGATCGACCGTTCAGGGGCTGGATTTTGTTTTTGCAAATTTCGACCTGGACTTAATGCTGGAGAAAGCAGAAGTAATCCAGGCCTCAGATACTGATGCGCAGGTTTATTACTCGCAAATTAGCCGCTCGGTAAGGGGTCAGGGATTTCAAAATAAAAAAGATGAAGGAATTCATCATCTTAAAAAACAAGACGGTCAGTGGAAAATTTTTAAAACCGAGTATTTAAGTACTACGCCGGTTAACTAGTGATTTTGAAGTAAAATAACTACACATTGGGTATTCTTTTCCCAAAAAACCGGAGATAATTTTCAGCATGTTCCCCGAAGATTTCTACATGATCTCCGGTAATCTTAAACGTGCTTTGCTCACCGGCAACTTTTGAAAAATAAATATCGAATTCCTTTTTCTGTTCGTCGATTAGTATAATCTTAGCAAGGTTTTCGTGAACATCCGAGGCTAATTCTTTATTGCACATCGGACAGAAAAAGGAAAGCTTTTCGTTTTTTTCATATTCAAAAAGCGGATGCTTGGTAACCGTGTAATTTCCAACTTCCGGATGTAGCATTATTAAACCATGCCCGCCTCTTTTGGTTCTGCTGGTTAGGACGATATAATCCCCGGCGTTTAATAAACCCCTGCAAAACGGACACAAATAGTCGGCTTTCATTTTTATTCCCTCCTTAAATCTCTATGCCCAATTTATAAAAATAACTTTCAGTTGCAAATATGCTGCTTTCCATGCCTTTTAAAAGGATAAATAAATATTGAAATCGTCAATTTTATGTTCAGATTTTTTTAAGTTTGATCCATCGTTGCAAATTATATTTTTGATTAAAGTTTATTATTTTCTCCCGAAATTCATTACCAGGTAACTTTGCAAACAGAATTTAATCTTAAAAACTGGCTTGATAAAACTGACGGATATGCCTGTATGGTATTTACAGACATTGTCGGTTCAACCGCTTTGCTCACAGAAGTTGGTACAGTATTGTACACAGATTTCCGGAAAGCGCACCAGGAGAGGGCAAATCTGCTGAGAAGAAAATTCTCAGGAATTCTGATAGACCAAACAGGTGATAGTTTATTTATAGTATTTCATGGTGCCGTTAAAGCTTATGCGTTCGCTGTAAGTTTATTTACCAGCCCGGGTCATAGCAGTATAAAAATCCGGATAGGAATTCATTATGGAAAGGTAACGGCATCAGGCAACACCCTTGCCGGTAAAGAAGTTCACTATGCAGCCCGGGTTATGCAGCATGCTAAAGGAGCGGAACTCTGGCTGAGTGATGCAGCAAAAGTTTTGCTTGAAAAAGAATCACCATCGCTGGCGGAATCTGTTCACTGGATAAAAAGTGAGGAAGGTGAGTTTAAAGGATTTGAAGCAAAACAAGTTCTGTGGCGTGCTTACTAATAATTTTCAGTGCCGGGGGTTTTACTGATTTTCATTACGAATAACTGCATTAACGTAACCTATCAATTTAATCTGCCGTCAATCAAAAAAAGTTAGTTGATTAAAACCCTTTCGTTAAATTCACATTTAACATTAAAAATTTTTAAGGAGAAGAGTATGAAAAAGATACTACAAATTTATTTCGTTGCCGCTGCTTTAATTATTTTAATTTCATTTTCAGTTGCTGCACAGCAAAATTTAACCCTGCCTGATGCAAGTCAACATGCAACAGTTATGCAGCAAATCGGAATGACCGAGATTAAAATTGATTATCATCGTCCGGGAGTAAAGGGAAGAGAAATATGGGGCGCATTAGTTCCATATAACCAGGTTTGGAGAGCCGGTGCAAACGAAAACACAACCATATCATTCTCTAAAGAAGTTATAATTGCTGGAAGAAATGTTCCACCAGGAATTTACGGTTTGCATATGATTCCAACGGAAAAAGATTGGACAATTATTTTCAGCAGAGATTACAGAGCCTGGGGAAGCTTCTTTTACAAAGAAGAAAATGATTTGATGAGATTTAAAGTAAAACCCGTTACTGCTGAATTCCAGGAATGGCTGATGTACACATTCGATGAAGTAACCCCCAATTCTGCAACTGCTTCCTTAAATTGGGAAAAATTAAAAGTGCCATTCAAAATCGAAATTGACTTGCACAAACAAATGCTGGATGAAATGGCGGTTCAATTAACAAGTATCCCGGGATTTTTCTGGCAGGGCTGGAATCAGGCTGCGAATTATTGTTATGTAAATGGAATTGAGCTTGAACAGGGATTAGAATGGACTGATAAATCAATAGGAATTAATAAAAACGTGACTAATACTTACACAAAAGCTGCGATACTCAATGCTCTTGGAAAGAAAGATGAAGCTTCTAAACTAAAAGCAGAAGCATTTACTAACGCTTCGGAAGTCGATGTAAATAATCTCGGTTATCAACTTCTCGGCGGCGGAAAAATTGATGATGCAATTGAAGTCTTCAAGAAAAATACTGAACTGTTTCCTGAAAGCTGGAATGTCTGGGACAGCCTTGCAGAAGGTTATATGAATAAAGGTGAAAAGAAGCTTGCAGTTGACTACTACAAAAAAGCTTTAGGTATGGCGCCAGAAAATCAACAGGAAAGAATTAACGGAGCTTTAGCACAGTTAGGTGCTAAATGAAACAATAAGAAATACAGAATTGTTATTCTGGTCAAAGCCGGAATCTGAATCGTATGGTTTGTAGGGACAAGTCGCGACTTGTCCCTACTTTTTTAATACACAAAGTTATCTCCTGCATATAATTATATTTGCTGTTGAATGAAAAATTTTCTGATCAATGGACAAAGATAACTCACAAGAATCCAAACTGAATATTAACAAACTGATTACTCCGCTGCTTTTCCCGTTTGTATTATGGTTGGTTCATCTTCTATCATTACTTTTCAGTGAAGACTTAAGTAAACTCGGTTTGCTGCCAAGAAATTTAGTTGGACTGCTTGGCATTTTTACGTCACCACTCATCCACGCAGATTTTTCACATCTGATTTCAAACACAATTCCGCTTATCGTACTTGGGTATATAATTTTTTCGTTCTATCCAAAGGTTTCATATATACTGTTTATTTTCATTTACTTTTTTACAGGACTGCTAGTTTGGATTTTTGCACGGCAGGTTTTTCACATCGGTGCAAGCGGAGTCGTTTACGGATTCGTGAGCTTTTTATTTTTCAGTGGAATTTTCAGAAGAGATAATACATCAATAGCTCTTGCACTGGTAATTACTTTTCTTTATGGGGGATTAGTCTGGGGAATGATTCCCGGCTGGAAAGGAATTTCGTGGGAGTCGCATCTTTTCGGTGCAATAACAGGTTTGATAGCCGCATATTTGTTCAGAAAGATTGATCCACCCAAAAAGAAGTACGATTGGGAAGATGAACTCGATGATTTTGATGTGAAAGATCTCGAGGTTTCGTACGATCCCGAAAAAAATAAATTTATTAAATAATAAAAAGGAGTGATATGAAAAGTAATATACCTCAAACCAGAAAATACCGTCTCGATATGAATGATAAAATCCTCAACTCAGGCTTCAGGGATTTCAATAAGTTTTTCGCATTGGATAACAAAGCCTATATTGAAGGTGCCTTGCCCGTTAAAATGAAAGAGCTTATGGGTCTTGTCGGTTCAATGGTGCTGAGATGCAATGACTGCATTTTTTATCATATCGATCGTTCGATATCTGAAGGTGCAACAAGAGAAGAACTTTACGAAGCATTCAATATTGCTTTGATAGTTGGAGGTTCAATTGTAATTCCTCATCTTCGTTATGCTTTTGAAGTGATGGAGGAGATTTACGCAGAAAAGTCAGAGAAACATTAAGAATATGAATAAGAGTGAGAGGGGAAGAATTTTAATCATCCCTAAAAAAATAGTAACAGCAAATAGTAAGAATTTAATTTTGTCAGACCAGGCTGTTGAAATTATTGATGATAAAATCAACTCATTTATTCCTATCAATCAAATTCAAAAAGAAAAGTATGATGATGTTTACGATGCAAGATACCTGACTCTCATTCCGGGTTTCATCCAGACTCACGTTCATCTAAGCCAAACACTTTTCAGAAGCTTGGCAGAAGACTTGCCGCTTCTTGAATGGCTTCGCCTAAAAATCTTTCCGTTTGAAAATGCACATAACAAAGAATCACTCCAGGTAACAGCTCAGCTAAGTATCAATGAACTTTTGATGGGTGGAACAACAACTTTTTTGGATATGGGAACTTTGAGATATGGTGAAGTTGTTTTGCAGGAGATGATCAATTCGGGAATTCGTGGCTTTTCTGGAAAATGCTTAATTGATATTAATGATCTTTTCACGTCATTCAAATCATCAGTAAAAGAAGAAATAAAAGAGATGACAAATCTTGCAAAGGGTTTTCACAACAATGCGGATGGAAGAATCAGATACTCGTTTTCGCCAAGGTTCGTTCTTTCCTGCAGTGAAGAGCTTCTGAAAGAAACAAAAGAAATTATGAAAGATTTTCCGGGAAGCGTCTATCATACTCATTCTTCCGAGAGTGCTGATGAAATAAACGAAGTGAGAAGAAGATTTCATAAAGAAAATATTGAGTACTTTAATTCAATCGGAGTTCTTGATGATCATACAGTGCTTGCACATTGCGTTTATACTTCTGATAATGAAAGAAAAATGTTGAAAGACAGAAACACAAGAATTGCTCACTGTCCATCTGCTAATTTGAAACTTGGTTCAGGCATTGCACCGATTCCTCAATATTTAAAAGAAGGAATTTCAGTTACGCTCGGTTCTGATGGTGCGGCTTGTAATAATCATCTCAGCATCTTCAATGAAATGAGACTAGCTTCATTAATACAAAAACCAATTCACGGAACAGAAGTGATGGATGCAAAAACAATTTTCAGAATGGCAACGATTGAGGGAGCAAAAGCATTGCATATTCAGGATGAAGTTGGAAGCATTGAAGTTGGAAAGAAAGCCGATCTTGTTTTGATTGATCTTGATTCATATTCCAACTCATACTCTGATTCGGATGAAACGGTTTATTCAGATATAGCTTTTTCATCAACAACTGAGAATGTAAGAAGTGTGATGGTTGATGGAAGATGGTTAATAAAAGGAGGAGAATCTTTGGTGTACGATCAGAAAGAAATTATTTCAAATGGCAAAGAAGAACTGAAAAATCTGCTTAAAAGGTTATGACAAAGAAAATTATATTCGCATCGAAGAACGAAGGGAAAGTAAGAGAAGTTCGACATATTCTGAATGGAATCAACGCTGATATTCTTTCTCTGAATGATGTCGGATTCACAGATGAAATTCACGAATCAGAAGATACATTTGAAGGGAATGCAAAAATTAAAGCTAAAATTATCTACGATAGATATAAGCTTCCGACTATTGCAGATGATTCAGGAATAATTGCAATGCAGTTGGGAAATGAACCGGGAGTTTACTCTGCAAGATATGCAGGCGAAAATTCAACAGATGCTGATAACAACCGAAAACTTCTTGAAAGATTAAAATCATTTCCGGAACCTCACAAAGGAAAGTTCGTCTGTGCTGCGGTCTATTATTTTGGTGCTGATTATATTGTAGCAATGGGTGAAATTGTGGGCACAATAATTAAAGAACCTCGTGGGACAAACGGTTTTGGATATGATCCTTTGTTTCTGCCGGATGGTTATGATAAAACAACAGCGGAACTTCCACCGGAAATCAAAAATAAAATCAGTCACAGGTTTAGAGCATTTAATCAATTGAAAAAATACTTTGTGGAGTTGTAATTGAAAATTCATTTGAAAATATTTTTTCTCACATTACTTTCGTTAGCAATTTTAATAGGTTGTGATGAAGAAACTCCAAACGAACCACCCGCACCGGATTATCCTGATTATTATCCTTCAAGCGCTGGTTCAACTTTCAAATATTCTATTACTGAAAAAGATTCTACCGGAAATCTTATTCAAAGTGGAACAAGAAATATTCTTTACTCGGGAACTTTTTTGCTGAATGGAATTAACTACACAACTCAGGACGACTCATTGGATTTTGGAAGCCAGAGTTCAGTTGCTACATATCTTTTCCGAAATACTGAGACTGCTGTTTTTTATGCAGCTGATACAAGTCAGATTTCACTTCTCATTCCCGACACATTAAAGCAGTATGTTACTCTTAGAGATGAGATGCAGTTACTCTTTTATCCATTAACTACCGGAAGCAGTTGGAGCTTATATCGAATTACCGCAGAAGTGCAGCCCGGAATAGAAGTGAAAATTCTGGATATCGTTGCTAGTTTTGTTGGAACAGAACAACTTACGTTGAACCTGACTTCCGGGACAAAACCTTTTACTGCTCAAAAGGTGAAATATATTTTGTTACTATATTATGATATCGGATCGCCACCACAGACTTACACTGCGTTTATGTGGTTTGTCGCAAATGTTGGTTTAGTCAGGTTTGAAGGAAATCAGTTTGTTGTAAATATTGGAGGAGGAGGAATTACTTTTGAGCCATCTTCAAATATTCTTATTCAGGAACTGATCGAATATAATATTGAATGATGTTAAACCGTTATTCTGGCGCAGTTACGCAAGGAACAAGTCCGGAATCTGATTCTGGACTCTCCGCCTGAGGCGGATCGCTCGACAAAGTCCGTTAGATTTTGTCGAAGTCTGACGACCAGAATGACAATACATATAGTAAACAGAAATCATAAATTACTTCTCTGCAATCACTACCTGAACAATTCCGAAAGTCAGCTTATATTTTTTTACGGATTCGAATCCAGCTTCTTTGAGCAAATTAACCAAAGAGATTTTCTCATCAAACTCTTCAACAGAATCAGGTAAGTATTTATACGCTGTTTTATTTTTTGAGACAATTCCTCCGATGAAGGGAAGTATTTTCTTAAAATAAAATTTGTAAAGTGATTTGAAAATTTTATTCTCCGGCATCTGAAATTCAATTACAGTTGCTTTGCCGTTTGGTTTAAGAACACGATGGAAAGATTTGAAACCTGCTTTGATATCATAAAAGTTTCTTACACCGAAAGCTACTGTAATATTTGTGAAAGTGTTATCACGGAAAGGCATTTGTTCTGCGGTTGTCTGAATAACTTTATCAACTATCCATTCACTTTTCTTTTTGAAAAGTCCGAGCATATTGTGAGAGAAATCAGCACCGATAATAGTTCTGACACCTTGTTTATAAGCTTCTATTGCAACATCACCAGTACCGCAGGCAACATCGAGAAGAAAAGAATCGTTTCCAACTTTACTTAGTTTAAGTGCTTTCCTTCTCCAGTAATGATCAACTCCAAAGCTTAAAAGATGATTCAGGAAATCATATCTTCCTGCAATCGAGTCGAATATATTTTTAACCTTTTGTTTCTTCTCCACTACTTCACTCTTTCATCATGCATCCATGCATTCATTCAATCAACCTATCCGGGCTGTATTTACTTCGCTTGCATGACTGGATGTTTGGATGGCTGCATGAAATGTATCATTATCATTTTAAAACTTTCCGTACTCAAATTCCGGTTTACCAATCTTTCTTCGCCACCAGTTGAAGATATACTTGCCTGTCCACACAGCAAAAATCATAAACAACAATCCTCCAATAAGATCAATAACGTAATGATACCACAGATAAACAGTTGAGAAGATGAGCAGAGTTCCAACCGGAATGAAAAAATATCTCGATCTGCTTTTAAGTCGGAAAGAAAGATACATCACAATAAGTGTGATCATCGTATGACCGCTCGGAAAAATATCACGTTGAACCACTTCAGCAGGATTTGGTGTTCCCGCTGGAATTGATTCACCGGCATTTACAATTTCACGCAAAAAATTTGTGAGAAATAAACCCGGTAAATCCTGGTTCATTGTTTTAAAATTATGAAGTGTAAAACGTGGACCGATCCCGGGCCAGATAAAGTAACCAAGGTACGACAGATAAAAGCCGTATATAATAATGAAAACTGAAAAATCCATGGCGACAAATCTTTTCTTTCGCAGAAGAAATAATCCCAGCAGGATTGGAAGCAGATAAAACATTCCGTAAACGATCTGCAGAATTTCTGTTAATACCGGATGAGAGATTTGCCAGAGCACGTGAGTAGGATCGGTTCCAAACATCCAGCGATCAATTGCAATAAACATTTCATCGTGGTCGTAAATTCTGATTGGTTTTATCATAAAGTAAAGTTCTTTGAAAGTGATAAGGACAACAGGAACTATGTACCAGTAGTGTGCAGCATTCCAGAATTCGTTATCGTATTTTGATTCAAGATAAGCAAGAACAAATGCGACTATAATTATGAATAGGTTGACTGCAATCCATATTCCCCAGGTTTCTATTCTGTCGTGATAAACTATATGAATTGCTGAAAGGATGATGTAAAAGCCAATTACAACAACATCGAATGCTTTAAGATGCTTTACGAGCGCTTTGAATTTATCCATCAAAAGTTTTTTAAGTAATTATATCCGGGTGAATTCTGAATGCTTCACTGCGTATTTGGTGAGAGTGACAAAATTATCCACACTCAGATTTTCAGCACGCAACGTAAGGTCAATACCCGAATTTGAAAAATCAATTTCGTGAAATATACTATTACTGAGTGAATTTTTTAAGGTTTTTCTTCTATTACCGAATGCAGCTTTTACAATTTGTATGAATAATTTCTGCTCATCTTCCGGTTGTTTGATTTCCTTGAATTGGATATGAACTAAGGCTGAATATACTTTTGGCTTCGGGTAGAAAACATTTGGAGAAATTTTGAAGCACAGCCGAGTGTCAGTAAAATATTTCAGTACAACTGCAAGAATGCCGTAATCTTTCGATCCTCTGTCTGATGTCATTCTTTTCGCAACCTCAAGTTGAACCATAAACACAGCATCTTTTATAAGCTTATTATTTTCAATCAACTTGAACAAAATTGGTGATGTTATGTTGTAAGGAATGTTCCCAACGACTCGAAGTTTTTTCCCATTATTCGAAAGTTGAGATATATCAGTTTCTAAAAAATCTTCGTTAATCAAGTTAAGTTGAGGAAATCTTTCTTTTAAATCTTTGGCAAGTTCGTTATCAATTTCTACGGCAATAAGATTTTCAGTTGCTGAGAGCAGCATCTGCGTGAGTGCACCATAGCCGGGACCAATCTCAATTATCAGATCCTCCTTCTGAGGATTTATTTCCTTTAGAATTTTGTTGAGGATGTTTTCATCCTGCAGAAAGTTTTGCCCGAAACGTTTCTTTGGTTTGTTTTGAATTTTCATTGAACAAAAATAATAAAAACTAATCGGCTGTCACGGACGATTCCGTGACAGAGATATTATGAGTCACGGTGCGACCGTGACTACCTGTGAGAGAATTGGATTCCGGCTTTCGCCGGAATGACAACACCGAATCT
>CAZXGJ010000057.1:0-4864 GCA_964639955.1 uncultured Ignavibacteriaceae bacterium | reverse complement strand
ACTACCTGTGAGAGAATTGGATTCCGGCTTTCGCCGGAATGACAACACCGAATCTAAGGTATCCTTTTGATAAAACTCAATTTCTCTTTAGTTTTTCAAAAACAAAAAAGGATTATTCCCAAATGCACAGAGAATCAGTTATCAGCATAGATATGGGCGGGACGAAAGTTCTCGGCTGTGTGGTAAATTCAAAGGAGGGAATAATCGCCCGCACGAAACAGCAAACCGATCCCACTGTCTCCAGAAAAAAATATATCCATCAACTTGCTGAAGTAGTAAATGAACTGATTGAAGAAGCTCACGTCAACAAGAAAAAAATAAAAGCTGTTTGTCTTGGTGTTCCGGGGTTGGTTAATCCGCATACCGGAGTGATAGGACTGGCACCCAACCTCGGATTGAAAAATTTTAATATTAAAAAATCACTTGAAGCTGAAATTCCTTTTCCTGTTTTAATTGAAAATGACGTTAACCTCGGTGCGCTTGGAATTAAAACTTTTGGAGTTGGAAAGAAAGCAAATAATATGCTCGCAGTGTTTGTCGGAACAGGAATCGGCGGAGGTTTGATAATAGATAGTAAGCTGTATCGCGGTTCAAATTATGTTGCAGGAGAAATAGGACATATGCTGGTTGAAAAGAACGGACTAAAATGCGGCTGCGGAAGAAACGGATGCTTTGAAGCTGTTGCAAGCAGAACAGCTATCGTAAATAAAATTATTAAGGATATTAAGTCAGGCAAGCGAAGCAAGCTTTCAAAGCTGGTTAAATCCCGTGAGAGGATAAGAAGCAAATCGCTTTCTTCTGCTGTTAAGTCGGGAGACAAAGTTGTCCGCAGAAGAATAAAGGAAGGATGCGATGTTATCGGCGGAACTCTTGCGAGCATTTCTAATCTTCTTAATCTCGATATGATTGTTCTAGGCGGCGGAATGATTGAAGCGCTGGATTTTTATATGCTTCCTTTAATTAAAAAATCTTTTTCTGAACACGTGCTAAATGATTCTGCAAAAGGTTTGAAGATTGTTGCCAGTAAGCTTGCCGATGATGCTGCAGTTTACGGCGGTATTCCACTTGCTGAGGAGTTTTTGGGTGTGAAGGTTTGAGTGGCTATGTGGTAAGCAATTAAAAAAAAGTAAATAAAAACTATAATAAGTATTAATAAAAATTATGACTCCCAAAAAAATAAAATTTATTATTGGCGCAATCATTGTAGTGATCCTAATTATTTTGTCATATTTTGGTAGAAAATATGAGAGTAATAGATTTGAGAATAACTTTATAGATTTCGATACGACTGATATTATAGGAGAATTAGAATATGTTTCCCTAGCATCACATAGTGTTGTTTTTAGAATTAAAGGTAATTCAAAGATGTTTATCTTTTATCCTCGAACGAGTGAGTTAAATAAAAATAGAATTTTTGATCATTTAGCAGAAAAAGGGGATACGATTATAAAAGGTAAATTCTCTGACAAACTCAAGTTAATTAAAAATGGTGATGAATTTTTATACACGTTTGATCAATTGAAGTGATGCTTAAAAGAATTAAAAATTTGCCTGGGACGTCACGGTCGTACCGTGACGTGAGAAGGCTAGGGTATATTTATTCCTGCATACTCAGTATCAACTTCAAGAACTGAGTGATCACTATTTAGATAATTTCTGACACTTGAGTATTTGTAATCTTCCGCTCTGTTTACTAACCCTGCTTTTATCGGATTGTTGTGGATATAATTTAACTTTGTCCAAAACATTTGTTGGTCTCTTATCACCTCATCATCAAATCTTGGCATCCATAATTTCTTCGTTTGGTTTTTCAAACCTTCAGCAGATTCTTCAAAGATTTCCAATAGTTTTTTGTCTTTTCTTTCGGCGAGATAATCAAATATCTGCCAGGCAGTAAACTTCTTAATGTCTCTCATTATGTCTGATATAGTTCCATACTTGGGATTGACTATTAAAATCCAGTGGAAACGTGAAGGCATAATTACATAGCCAAGAATAACGAATTTATATTTCTCTCTGTAGTGCCTGATGTTTGAGATAAGTATGTCGCAGAAGTGTTGGTTGCTGAATATGGGAAGGAATTTTACAACAGTCGTAGTTACAAAGAAAAATCTTTCTTCTGCTAAATTATTTCTGCCTCGTCTTCCCATAGTTCAAATATAATAAAAAACACAATTCTCTGTCACGGTACGACCGTGACAGCCTTTAAAAATCTTTTTCTGAACACGTGCTGAATGATTCTGCTAAAGGTTTGAAGATTGTTGCCAGCAAGCTTGGAGATGATGCAGCTATATTTGGAGGTATTGCATTTGCAGAAGAGTTTTTGGGTGTAAGGGTTTAATTAAAATCTTTGCTCATTTGCTTAATCGGTACTGAATTCCTAAACCAACTAACCATGGGTTATATGCTCCTCCACCTCCTCCAAAATTTAGTGAGCCCGACCATTGTTTTCTAACTTGAATAAATCCTTCGGCATCGTTTGTTATTTCTAAGCTAAATTTTAATGCCACATTAAATGAGACTAAGAAATCTCTATCTCCTCCAAAGAGTGCAATCCCAGACGAAGCTATTCCAGGTCCAAAGAGAGTTTGCACATAATATTTATCTATATCCCATTTGTAACCTACTAATAAAGGGAACTCCGAAACAAACAAATCTACATCCGGCTCTCTTGAATTATTAATTGATTTCCAAAAATTATATTCAAACTGAATGCACCAACCCAGCCCTGTTGGGATATTTACTGACAAACCAAACCAAGGTCCAACATCAAGATGTTTATCACCGTAACCCGGTACCTGAACTCCACCATATATTCCGAGAGCAAGTCTATTAGAAGTAGAATCTTGTGCTAAAGAACTAATGATGAATGTTAGACTAATAAATACAATTGTGAATAAATTTTTCATTTTTTAACTCTGATCAAACTCCCTCTCAATTCTCTCCAAACTCAAGCTCACTTCTTCCCATTCTTTAACTTTTGCTGTTAGTGAGCGCTTAACTTTCTGATATTCACCATTCAGATCCATTATCTTTTGATGGTCACCATAGATAGAAGGATCTAATAATAAACTCTCAAGTTCTTTTTCTTTTATTTCAAGTGCAGCGATTTTCTTTTCCAGATCAGAGATTTTTTTCTTCAGGTCTTTTGTCAGAGCATACTTTTTATTTCTTTGTTCAGCTTCAATGCGTTTCTGCTCTTTGCGGGAAGAAGTTTCGCTTTGCTGTTCAATTTTATTAGTTGAAACAGGTTCAGTTTCAGCGTTTCTTTTATATAAATAATATTCAATATCGCCCTCGTAAATTCTTACCTTGCCAGCACGAATATCTACTACTCTGTTCGCAATTGGCTTAAGAAATTCCACATCGTGCGAAACAAGTATCAGTGAACCGGAAAAATTAACCAGCGCTTGCTGCAAAACTTTTTTGGATGAGTAATCGAGGTGGTTTGTCGGCTCATCGAGAATTATAAAATTGGAAGGGGAGAGTAATATCTTTGCAAGTGCCAGCCTGCTTTTTTCTCCTCCGGAAAGAACTCCGACTTTCTTGAAAACATCATCACCTGTAAAAAGAAAAGCACCGAGCAAAGAACGCAACTGACCAATTGATTTGTCAGTACCAACTGAATCAAGTGTTTCGATTAAATCGAATTCGGGATTTAATGAATCTGCAACATCCTGTGAATAGTAGGAAATGATGCTGTTATGTCCCGATATTCTTTCACCCTTGTTAATATCAATTTTACCGGCGATAATTTTAGCGAGAGTAGTTTTGCCTGCACCATTCGGCCCAACGAATGCAATCTTGTCACCACGATTCACTCTGAAATCAATTCCTTCAAACAGCTTCATCTCGCCGAAAGATTTATAAATTCCTTTCAGCTCAACGTTAAAAACTCCGCTCGGAGGTGGTTTGGGAAATCTTATGTTTACGTGCTCTTCATCATCCGGAATATCAATCAGTTCAACCTTTTCAAGCTGCTTTATTCTGCTTTGGACCTGTCTTGCTTTTGTTGCCTTGTAACGGAAGCGTTCAATAAATCTTTGAGTATCCTTAATTTTTTTCTGTTGGATTTCCCTTTGGTTAATCAGCGTCCGGTCACGCTCTTCTTTGTATTTCAGATAATCATTCAACTTGCCGTTGTAAGGATTGATTTTACGAAGAAAGATTTCCCACGTTCGGTTAGTAGTTAGATTAACAAAATTCTTATCGTGCGAAACAATTATCATCGAGCCTTTGAAACCTTGAATATAACCGATCAGCCATTGCAGTGAATCAAGATCGAGATGGTTTGTGGGTTCATCAAACAACAGCAGATCGTTCTGTGCAATTAGAAGCTTTGCCATCGCGATTCTCATTTGCCAGCCGCCGGAGAATTCATCTGTAAGTCTTCTGAAATCTTTTTCAGCGAAGCCGAGTCCTGTGAGAATTTTTTCAATCTTGTATTCAGCACTGTAAGATTCAAGTTCTTCCAAACGTTGATGAACTTCGCCAAGCTGATTAACAAGATCTTCTGTTTCTTCATCATTTAAAGAAGACGATTCAAGCTGGGTGAGAATTTCTTTTTCCTTTTGATGAAGATATTTGATATCTGAAAGGGCAGTGAAGACTTCATCAATCAAAGTTTTTCCGCGATGAACAACCTGATCCTGCGGAAGATAACCAATCGCAATATTTTTTTGTTTGTTGATTGACCCGCTTTCAGGTTCAATTTGTCCGACAAGCATTTTGAGAAGAGATGATTTGCCAGTACCATTTGATCCAACGAGACAAATCTTATCACCCGAATGAATTTTCAAATTAACATTTTGGAAAAGATATTCCCCGGTGAACTGAAGAGAGATGTTGGAAAGATCAATCATCT
>CAZXGJ010000056.1:0-24324 GCA_964639955.1 uncultured Ignavibacteriaceae bacterium | reverse complement strand
ACAAATTTCATCTTGAGCAGAAGGGATTTACTTTTAGCATTATCAAAGATGAAACTATCCCGATTATAAAAATTGATGAAGAAGCAGTTTCAGAAGCTATTGTAAATCTCGTTGATAATGCAGTTAAGTACAGCAGTGAGAAAAAAGAAATTACAATCCGCACCGGAATAGAAAACAATTATGCTTATGTTGAAGTTGAGGATAAAGGAATCGGCATTCCGGCAAAGGATCAGAAAAAAATATTTGATAAGTTTTTCAGAGTAAGTTCAGGGAATGTTCATAATGTTAAAGGTTCAGGATTGGGATTGAGTATTGTGAAATATATTATGGATGCGCATAAAGGAAGTATTGAATTATCCAGCGAAATAAATAAAGGAAGTAAGTTTCGGTTGTTGTTTCAAATTTCGTAACTCAGGACTCCAGTCCTGAGATTAAGTTTTATTAATAATTTCTCAGGAATTAAAATGACAAAAATCCTAATCGTCGAAGACGAACCCAATATGCGGATGGGATTGCGTGACAACCTCGAGTTTGAAGGTTACGAAGTCAGCATAGCTGAAGACGGTGAAAAAGGTTTGAAGATGATCCGTGAAAATCAGTACAACTTAATCTTGCTTGATGTAATGATGCCTAAGATGTCAGGATTTGATATATGTAAAACAATCAGGAGAGAAGGTGTGCAGACTCCGGTTATTCTTCTCACCGCAAAAGGCGAAGAGATTGATAAGGTTCTCGGACTCGAATTGGGTGCTGATGATTATGTTACAAAACCTTTCAGCTTAAGAGAATTGCTTGCAAGATTTAAAGCTGTCTTAAGACGCGGTGAAACTTATATAAACACAAACACCTCCGAAGCTGTTATTGGGAAGCTGACAGTTCATTTTACTGGTTACCAGGCATACGAGGAAGGAATTCCTGTGCAGATGTCCCACAAAGAATTTGAAATACTCCATTACCTCTGGAAAAAAAGAAATCAAACCGTAAGCAGGGATGAACTGCTTAACAACATCTGGGGTTATGATGAAAATCCTGCAACACGCACTGTGGATAATTTTATTATGAAGCTGAGAAATAGGATTGAAAAAGATCCTAACCACCCGCAAATAATTTTAACCGTTCACGGGATTGGGTATAAGCTGGTGAGTTGAATCGTTTATTGATTATAAACGGTATTCAATACTGCATCCGGATATTTTGAAGCAACATTTAGCAAAACCTTTGCCGGGCCATCTGGTTTTCTTCTTCCTTGTTCCCAATTCTGAAGTGTTGATGTGCTGATGCCAAGCATCTTTGCAAATTTATTTTGGGACAGACCTAATCTCTCTCGGATTTCCCTTGGATCTGGATTTTCAAAATTAAATTTTCTGCCGGGTTTTCTTTTTCCCTTTAATATTTTACCGCCTTGTTCAACGCTTTTCTTCAATTCCTCAAATAATTTATCTCTCATTGTAGTTCCTTTTCAACTAATGTTTTTAATATTTTCAATTGCGATGAAGTCAAATCATCCTGCTCGTTTTTGGGATAAACCAATAGCATCAAAATTGTGTTCTTTTTTATTATCCAATAATAAATAATTCTAACACCTCCTCTTTTTCCTCTTCCGGAAATTCCCCATCTGATTTTTCTTAATCCGCCACTACCCCTTATGACTTTTCCTTTTTCTGGATTCAAAATTAATGCACTTTGAAGATTACGATATTCCTCATCGGATAATAAGGTATTTATCTTTTTGGTAAAAATTGTAGTTTCAATAATCTTCACGAGACAAATATACGCCAATGAACGATAGATGTCAACTTAGGATTATTTAGACCAATCTTGCATAATGTGAAAAAGCCAGACTGTAAGCAGGGACGAGCTACTTAACAACATCTGGGGTTATGAAGAAAATCCTGTAACACGCACGGTTGATAATTTTATAGTTAAACTCAGAAACAAAATTGAAAAAGATTCCAACCACCCGCAGATAATATTAACCGTTCACGGGATTGGGTATAAGCTGGTGAGTTGAAGAGTATAGAGGTGTTACTACCTTAAAATTCTATTGTTTAGAATTTCCTGAATATTTCTTCTACCATCCAGAATACAATGTATGAACACTTCATCACGATTTATTTGATAAATTATTCTGTAAGGTTTGTAAAAAATTTCCAGGAAATCTTCAATCTGTAAGAGTTTTAATTCAGGCAGAATACGACCTCTTTTAGGAAACACTTGAAGCGATAAACATTTTCTATACAAATTATCGTACAATTTCTCAGCACTATCTTCTGAATCATTCAAGTAAACATTTTTATATATATCAAGTAGATCTTCTTCTGCATCAATTATAAAATTAACTTTGAATTTCAATTTGTGTCTCTCTTAAACTTATCAATCTTTTTTCGTACATCTTTGAAGATTTTATCGATTGGTTTATATCTTTTGTTTTTCAAATTTTTTCCGCTCATAGCTAATATTTTTAAGAGAGCAAGGGCTTCCTGAGTTTGTTCATAAACTTTAATATCCTGAACAATTACCTTTGCTTCGCCATTCTGAGTTATTACAAAAGTCTTTTGTTCTTTGTTTATTTCCTCTATCAGGTTAGCAGCGTTTGCTTTAAGATAGCTGATTGATTTTACTGATTCGCTTAATCTCATATCGTGGTCCTTTTTTAGACCAAATATAGTCTATCAATCTAATTAAGTCAATTGTAATTTTAACCGTTCAGGGGATTGGGTACAAACTGGTCTGTGGATTAATTTCATAATTTGTAAGACGAAATCCATCATCTGCTGCTCAAGCCTGCTAAAATGGAGATAGATCGTACTGTGAAGCTTACGGCTACCTATCATCCTTTATCATTTTTCCCTTCCCCTTCGGCGGAGATGGAGGTGGTTTCTCCATGACAACTTTTTACAATTCCTTACTTGCTCATGACCCCTGTTGCACTTCAAAAGAGTAGTTTTCTGGTGGAAATTAACTCAACTAATAACCAATATAAAAAAGTCCGTCGAGACTCCGTCTCGCCGAGACAAGGAGGAATAAAATGAAAACAACAAGATTCTTAACCGCGGTTCTTTTTGCAGCAGTTTTAATAGGCTCAGGGTTTGCGCAGTCAACTTCTATAAAAGATATCACTACTCATAAGTATGCATTAGAAAATCTCATCGCTGGTATTCATTCAGAAAATGACGGAGTAAGAAGAAATTCAATATACTTCGCTGGTTATTACAAAATAGTTGAAACAGAAGATGCACTTATAGCTCAGCTTAAAAAGGAAAGCGACTCCAGCACCAGAATATTAATTGCTCTTGTTCTTTACGAATTAGGTAGTGAAGAAGGATTGCTCGAAGTAAAAGATCTTTCTGTGAAGGATAAAGATGCAAAAGTTAGAAGAATGGCTACGCAGATCTATAACGAGTATTTGGTTAATGACTTATCAAATGGTTCTTTAACAAGCAAATGAATATGACTTGGCGTCATTCTGGCGAGTCCACCTCAGTGGATGAGTCTAGAATCATAGAGTTGGAGTATCTGTCAGACTCCGGACAACTTGCCTGCCGGACAGGCAGGGCCGGAATGACAGTTAAAAGTAATCAAGTTTATCTTCAATGTATGAGTAGTATTTTACAGATGAAATTAAAATCTTTGCTGCAATGAAAAAAATATCTGTTTGTCTTGGGATTCTCTTAATAACATTAGCTGGCTGCAAATCAGAAAATGATAATCAGCAGGAGTTTGATACTAAAAACTTTTTCACCGAGATGGAAAATCTTGCTGGTGTAAATGATAAAAATTATATCAACCTTGAAGGTAACTGGAGATTTTCAATTGGTGACGATACTGCCTGGGCTTCTACTGATTTTGATGATAACAATTGGGAAAAAATAAAAGTGCCCGCTACCTGGGAAGATCAGGGATTCCACGGCTATAATGGTTATGCCTGGTACAGAAAAACATTTGAAATCACCAAAGAATTAATCGGCAGCAATTTTATTTTGAATGCCGGATTCATTGATGATGTTGACCAAACATTTATAAACGGAAAACTGGTTGGAATGTCCGGAGGTTTCCCGCCGCAGTTTGTTACTGCTTATGATGCTTACCGTCAGTACTATCTTCCAAAGGAAATATTGAAGGAAGGTAAAAACACAATTGCCATCCGTGTTTACGATATTCAGCTTGAAGGTGGGATTACAAGAGGAGCGGTCGGACTTTCTCCCGTTCAACCTGATGTTCGACATATCTCTTATCTTGATCTTGATATAAATCTGATGGGTATGTGGAAATTTAACATTGGTGATATTAGTGAATGGAAGAACACCGGCTATGATGATAAAGATTGGAAGGAAATATTTGTCCCTGCATTTTGGGAAACTCAGCGTTATAAAAACTATGATGGGTTTGCCTGGTACAGACTGAAATTTACTTTACCTGAAAAATATGCCAACCGGAAAATGGTGCTAATGCTTGGTAAGATTGATGATATTGATCAGACATTTGTGAATGGAACTTTGGTTGGCTCAGTCGGTGATTGGAATTTTGATATTGTTCCGCAGAATTTCAATCAAAATAATGAATGGGAAGTAATCCGCGGATATTACATTCCGGATAATGTTCTTCTGGCGGGAAAAGAAAATACAATTGCTGTAAGAGTTTATGATGGATTTATGGATGGCGGAATTTACCAGGGACCGATTGGATTGATAACGCAGGAAAAGTACCGTGAATACTGGAATAAACAAAAAAGATAATTAGACTTACTCAAATTGACCACCAATTGTTATAAACCGTTAAAACGGTTCAGACCCTTTACTTTTCTATCATTAACCCACGGATTAATCCGTGTGTTAATGAAAACAAGGAACAATTTTTTACAACCGTTTCATCGGTTTTAATTTCAATAAAAATTGAAGTGATCAACTTGAGAAAAACTAAGTAAATCATCCTGCTGATAATTTCCAAAACACAAATAACAAAACTCAAATTTTCAATACACAATTCTCAAAGTTCAAACATTGGTTTTTGATAAATCGAATTTGGAACTTATTTGTTATTTGGTGTTTGAAGTTTGGAATTTTTTCATCGATCTTATTGGTCTGATTTAGAATAGTTTTTATTGAAGAGAAGAAAAGTTATTATGATGAAGAGCGATCCAAATAAAACATCAGAAGCAAAGTGTGCCCCGATAACAACTCTGCTTAAAGCCAGAATTACTCCCCACATAAAAATTAAAACAAATGCTGAATATTTTACCCAATGTTTTTTGTTTGCCAAAAGAATTAGTAAAGCTAAAAGCATCCATCCCATTGCTGCGTGACCCGAAGGGAATGAATCAGACCCGGTTATTCCTTGTGGCAAATACCACGGAGTGAATTGTGAAAACGCAGCATCTAGCTCTCTGAAACGAACTCTTCCCCAAAAATATTTAATTCCCTGTATAAATATTACGTAACCAAACAAAGCCATTCTTACAACAACTTTTGCATAACTTACTGCGATGGCACTTTGAACCTGATTTACTTTATGCAGTACAATAAAAATTATTATGCTGATAGAAAAAGAAATTATCAGGAAAACGATTAAATTATTTGTGACTATGTTGCCGAGAAGAATATCAAACAAGTAAAAAATCAATCCACTGCTTACTAAAAAGAAAACTACTTTTTGAATGTATGACCATACATCTGATTTTGTTTTTATGAATGAGTAGTAAATATAAATTCCGCTGAGAATTACGAATAGTCCCGGAATCATTCCGTAGTTTTCAAGAAATCTTGCCCAGACAGAGTTTTGATTTACAATCTGCTTTGAAATATCGAGATCATAAATACCAAAAATCACTGCAAGTAATAACCAGATTAAAATAAGTAATACCACAAGTCCATTTTTTTTCATTATCAGAGTTTCTTTTTTTGCTTAGTTTAGTGATAGAAACTTTCTTCTATTCAAAAATATCAATTAAAAGACAGAATAAAATATGAATATATCGTCGGGCAGATATCAAACAGTAATAGAAAAAACTCTCAATCACATCAGCAGAGAAAGGATAATTGCACGTATCTGGCAAAAAGATCACACAGTTTGGAGAAATGATCCAACAGAAATTTCAAACCGTCTTGGCTGGCTCGATTGCATCGAAGTGACTAAAAAATCTTTCGGAGAGATTTATTCATTTGTTGAAGAAATTAAAAAAGAAGGATTCACAGATGCACTATTGATGGGAATGGGTGGCTCAAGCCTTGCACCTGAAGTTTTTCGTTTAACATTCGGTGTGAAGAAAGGTTTTCTCGATTTGCATGTTCTCGACAGCACTCACCCCGAAGCAATTTTGGATTATGAAAAAAAACTTCAACCGGAAAAAACATTGTATATCGTTTCAACTAAATCCGGCGGTACAGTTGAGACGATGTCCTTTATGAAATACTTTTTTACAAGTGTATCCGAGAAACTGGGTCGAGAAGTAGCAGCTCAGCATTTTATTGCAATTACTGATCCTGGAAGCGGCTTGGAAGAAATAGCAAAGAAACTCAACTTCAGAAAAATATTTTTAAATGATCCCGATATCGGAGGAAGATTTTCTGCTCTTTCGTTGTTTGGAATTGTTCCTGCTGCTTTAATTGGAATTGATATTGAAAATCTTTTTGATGAAACTAAAAAGATGGTTGATGAATGTAAGCAATTAGAAGTTTCTGAAAACAGCGGAACAATGCTTGGTGGAATTATCGGTTCACTTGCAAATGAAGGCGTTGATAAACTTACTTTTATTATCTCTCCTCAACTTAAATATCTCGGCGGCTGGCTGGAACAATTGATTGCAGAAAGCACTGGTAAAGATGGAAAAGGAATTTTACCTGTTGATCTGGAACCTTCTGTTGCAATAAATGAATACAACAAAGACAGAGTTTTTGTTTACTTAAAACTTTCTGCAGATGATTTCTTCGATAAAAAAGTTGCTGAAATAAAAGCTGCTGGATTTCCACTGATTGAAATTGAATTGAAAAATATTTATCAGCTCGGTGCTGAATTTTTCAGATGGGAATTTGCTACAGCTGTTGCAAGTTTTGTTCTGGATGTTCAGCCATTTGATCAGCCAAATGTTGAATCAGCAAAAGTTGCCGCACGTGCAGTGATGAAAGAATATCAATCAAAAGGAAAACTTCCCGAGTTAAAAACTAAAAATGATGAGAACAACGTTTCATCGTTTCTTTCAGATATTAAGAGCGGAAAAAACTATGTTGCAATCCAGGCGTATCTGAAACCGGATGAAAAAATCTGGCAGGAGCTTCAACAACTGAGATTAAAAATTTTGCAGAAATATAAAGTTGCAACAACTCTTGGTTATGGACCAAGATTTCTTCATTCAACAGGTCAACTTCACAAAGGTGATTCAGGAAATGGATTTTTCATTCAGTTTATTTCTGAAGTACAAAATGATGCTGCAATTCCTGAAGAAGCTGGCAGTGATAAATCTTCAATTTCATTTGGAACTTTGGTCAGAGCACAGGCATTGGGAGATAGACAAGCATTAATAGATAATAAAAGAAGAGTTCTTACAATTGATCTTGGAAGAAATGTAGGTGAGTCTTTATCTAAGCTGTTGGTTTAAGCTCCGTTAACAACCAGTACCGGACAGGTGCAATTATTCAGTATTCTTTCAACCCGTGGACCGAGATAGAGTTTATCGGTTCCAGGTCTGATATCAGTTCCTAAAATTATTAAGTCAAAATTCTTTTCTCTGGACATTTTTAAAATTACCTTATCCGGGGCTTCGCCAATTTCAACTTCCGTAAAAGTTTTGACATTAAGTGACTCACCAAGTTTTTTTAATTCGTCAACTATCTGATGAGCAAAAGTTAATCTTCGCTCTTTGGAACTTCCTTCAATATCAAGTGAAGCAAAATTATCTTTACTTTCAACAACATTAAGGATGTGAACCTGGTCGTGATCATGATAAGCTATTCCGAAAGCAATTTCAGCGGCTCTTTTTGATGCCAGACTTCCGTTGGTAGGAACCAGAATTCTGCTGGGCTGCCAGTCATCAGGCACATTACTGCTTTGCACAACAATACTCGGGCAAGGAGAAAGTCTTACAAGATTATCTACAATCGGGTTGAAGAGCATATCAGAATTTTTTTGTCTTTCAGTTGCACCAACAATCAGCAGGTCGTAATTCTTTCTGACTTCATCCAGAATACTTTCAAGAGTGTTTTTGCTTTCAGCTATTTTTTTATTCACAGGAAACTTTGTGAAAAAGCCTGCCAGAGTGTTTAGAAATTGCTGACTTTCAGCTTTTTCCTTTTCATTGGATATGGTCAGTAGTGTAACACTTAGATCAGTCTTTCTTCCGATTCTCTCCAGTATTCTTGCTTCAATCATTTTAGAAAGACTCGCTTTGCTGATATCCCTTTTCCTAACTGGAAGCAGAACACGATGAACCCTGACAAGAAAATTGCCTCTAAGTAATTCTTCCTGCTGAAGTCTTTTTATTTCCTGAGCTTCCGGTTTGACTTTTTTTAGTGTCCAGCGAAGCATAATAGGAGCCATTAAAGAAGTAACAACTGCTGTAATAATGATTAAAGAATAAATCTCCTGTGATAAAATTCCGAAAGACAAGCCTATGGTAGCAACTATTATCTGAATTGCTCCTCTTGCATTTAAACCGGCGCCAAAACTTAGTGCAGTCCAGTGATCAGTCTTTGCAAAAACTCTTGCACCAAAATAGGCTCCTATAAACTTGCTGAGTACAGCCACAGAAATTAATCCTGAGCCTATGAGAAGCAGATCAGGTTTAAATAAGTCAATAACATTAACTTTTAAACCTGCACTTGCAAAAAATATCGGGGCAAAAATTGCAAAGGTAGTACTCTCCAGTTTATCAATTGAATCTTTTGGAACTGCAGGCGATTGTGCAAAAATAATTCCGGCTACAAATGCCCCAAGAACGGCTTCAAGACCTATCGCCTGAACAACAGCACCTAAAGCAAATGTAAATACAATTATTAATGTAAGAATTTTATCCCGCGATGAAATTCTGTTAAGTGTAAAATTTAAAAGATGTCTTATAATAAACTTCCCGATAAAGAAGCTTAATCCGACAAAAAGAATAACTTTAAAGAAAGAGTAGCTGACAGATCCAACGGAAACTGCTTCACCACCGATTAGTCCCAGCACAATTGATAACAAGATCCATGCAACCGTGTCATCAAACATTCCTACGGCAAGAGTAATCTGACCAATATCTCTCCTGATTAATTTTAAATCCATTAATACTTTAGCAATCACAGGAATTGCAGATAATGAAATTGCGATGGCGATGAAGAGAGCAAATATCACTCTTTGATTTGGATCGACGAGAAGTGAATTTGGAATTATGAAACCAAATGCAAAACCACATGCCAATGAAAATGGTAATTCACCGAATGCAATTCCTAAAGTTTTTTTTGCGTGATGTTTTACGAGCTGAAGATCAGTTTCAAGTCCGGTAATCAACAACAAGAACATTGCACCGATTAATGTGATAACCTCAAGCAGAATTATCTGATTTTCAGTAACCGGAATTATCCATCCATGAATAAATGGAAATAAATTGCCCAGGAGAGATGGTCCGAGAAAAATACCCGCTAGAATCTCACCGAGAACAGCAGGCTGACCAAGCTTTTGTGAGAATTCACCAAAAATTCGGGCGGTTATCAGCAAAACTGAAATCTGTACGAGAAGTTTCAGTATATCACTGCTAATTGCAGCCTGAATTATTTCGCCGGGAATTGGCATTCAATTTAAAAAGTTAGCTAATGAATAAAATTGGGATTTTTTTTTGTGAAAGTAATCAAATTCAGGCTTATTAGAAAGAAGTCGGGTTGAAAGTTTTTTAGTGCAAAAAAAGATTGATGAAAGGTCTTGACTTTTAAAATATTCATCGTATATTTACGATGAACGATTAAAGATATATTTATGGCATCATCAAAAAAACAAGAATTTACACAGGAAGATAACTGGCTTGCAGATGTAGCTAAAGCTCTTTCTCATCCTGCAAGAATCAGGATACTTAAAATATTAACTGAAATGGATTCCTGTATGGTTGGGAGTTTAGTAGATCAGCTGCCGCTTGCACAGGCAACAGTTTCCCAGCATTTAAAGGAACTAAAACGAGTGGGTTTAATTGATGGTGAAATTGATGGACCAAAAATTTGTTATTGTGTGAACAATAAAAATCTGGCTAAAGCAAAAGCTGCCTTAGATAAAATGTTTTCGAAAATAGGTTGTTGTTGAATAAAATTACAAGATTACATAATTACTTGATTTCAAAATTTAAAATAAGAAGGAATAGTTATGGAAAACGCAAATGATTTAAAACAGGTCGTAAAAGAAAAGTATGGAGAAATCGCTAAAGCTTCTAAAAGTTCAGGCTGTTGCGGACCGGCTTGTTGCGGTGGTGAAGAAAGCAAAATAGTGGGCTACACTGTTATGCAGGATGAGTATGATAATCTCGAAGGTTACATGGCTGATGCTGATCTGGGACTGGGTTGTGGTTTACCAACTGAATACGCAGGGATTAAGAAAGGTGACATAGTTGTTGATCTTGGTTCAGGCGCAGGTAACGACGTTTTTGTGGCTCGTGCCATTGTTGGTGATGAAGGTAAAGTAATAGGTCTGGATATGACTGAAGAGATGATTGAAAAGGCAAACATCAATAATTCAAAGCTTGGTTATAAGAATGTGGAATTTAAACTTGGTGATATTGAGCAGATGCCTCTCAAAGATAATCTTGCTGATGTTGTTGTAAGCAACTGTGTGCTGAATCTTGTCCCTGATAAACAAAAAGCATTTTCTGAAATTTACAGAATACTAAAACCCGGTGCTCATTTTTGTGTTTCTGATATTGTTCTTAAAGGTGAACTTCCCGAAGGATTGCAAAGGTCAGCAGAGATGTACGCCGGTTGTGTTTCGGGAGCGTTGCAGCAGGATGAATACCTGAACATAATTAAAGAAACAGGATTTGAAAATGTTGAAATCAAAAAAACAAAGGTAATAGAATTACCTGATGATGTTCTTAAAGAATATCTCAATGATTCAGCGATCAAAATATTTAAGACAAGTAATATTGGAATCTATAGCATAACGGTTGTAGGCTACAAAAACTAACAAATTCAGGCGGGATGCAAAGAAATTTGTATCCCGTTTTTTTTGCTTATATATTTCGTTAGTTAACGAAATGAAATTTGTATGATTGAAGAAAAAACAAAACTTTTCAAATCCCTGTCTGATCCAAACCGGCTTCGCATTCTGAAAATGCTGCAACTTAAACCGCTTTGTGTTTGTGAAATAACCGATGTTCTTCAGTTAGCAACATCTACCGTATCCAAGCATTTGAGCATACTTAAGGAAGCAGGCTTTATTATTGAACAAAAAGATGGTAAGTGGGTAAACTATATGATAAACCCTCAACCTGATGATCCAAGAATTTCATCAGTAATATCTACTCTGGATTTTTGGATTGCTGATAATAAAATAATTGAAGCTGACAAAGTTAAAGTAATAAAGGTGGATAGACATCAGGTTTGTGCCAGATGAATAGTGATAAAATCATTTCGAAAATCATCGAAATAGATTAAAGAGGATAATATGAATTGGAAAAATGAATATAAAATATTTCTATGGATACTGGGATTCTTTCTCTTCGCTTACTTTATGCCGATTGAGAATGCGATTTTCACAGGAGCGATTATCGCAGCTTTCGATCTTGCAAAATGGTATGCACAGGAACACGTTTTACTTTGTCTTATTCCAGCCTTTTTTATAGCAGGTACAATTGCAGTATTTGTCAGTCAGGCAGCAGTTATAAAATATTTTGGAGCGAAGGCAAAAAAATGGATTGCATACTTAGTAGCCGCTGGATCAGGAACTATACTTGCTGTCTGTTCCTGTACGGTTTTGCCTTTATTCTCAAGCATTCATAAACGCGGTGCAGGATTAGGTCCGGCAATTGCTTTTTTATACTCAGGTCCTGCAATAAATATTCTGGCAATTATTCTTACGGCGCGAATACTTGGGCTTGAGCTTGGAATTGCAAGAGTAATTGGTGCGGTATCATTTAGTATAATCATAGGTTTGATTATGGCTTTTATCTATCGCAAAGAGGAAAAAGAAAAAGCTGATGCACAAATGGCAATGCCTGATATTCCTGAAGAAAGACCTGTATGGCAAACTGCTCTTCATTTTTTTATTCTGGTAGCAATCCTGGTTTTTGTTAATTGGGGCAAGCCTGATGCAATTGATGGTTTCTGGTATTTTATGTTCGCAAACAAATGGTTCATCACATCAATATTCGGAATTGGGTTTGCTCTTTCAATGGCTTACATCATAAAAGTAAAAAAACTATATGTTATTCTTGGGACTCTCGTTGTTATAATTTCAGGAATTTTATTTTATCATAATCCAACAATTCCATTTGTTGTTGCAGTTGTTGCTACAACATTAGTCCTGACTTTTTCAGAAGATGAACCAAATCAATGGCTTGGTGAAACGTGGGGATTTACAAAACAAATCATGCCTTTACTTGCTGCAGGAGTTTTAGTTGCAGGATTTTTACTCGGCTCTAACAACGGTAACGCAGGAATTATTCCGAATGAATGGATTGTAAATCTGGTCGGCGGCAATTCTTTATTCTCAAATTTTTTTGCATCGATAACAGGTGCATTTATGTATTTCGCAACATTAACGGAGATTCCGATTCTTCAAGGATTAATAAACAGCGGAATGGGAAAAGGTCCGGCGCTGGCTTTACTTCTTGCCGGTCCGGCTTTATCGTTACCGAATATGCTCGTAATTCGTGGTGTGATCGGAACACAAAAAACAGTTGTGTATGTTACTTTGGTTGTAGTAATGGCAACTATAAGCGGATTGATTTATGGAGCTTTGTTTTAACTGCTTAATTGTTTAATTGCTAAATTGCTATGATTACTTAAAACCCAACAATTAAACAATTTGACAATTGAACAGTAGAAAGGAAATAATGAAAAGAAAAATCTTAATACTCTGTACCGGAAATTCCTGCCGCAGCCAGATGGCGGAAGGATTTCTGAAATCGTTTGATGAAAATCTTGAAGTATATTCTGCGGGAACGAAGCCGGCAGAAAAAGTAAATCCATTTGCAGTCAAAGCTATGAAGGAAATCGGAATCGATATCAGTAACGGTGTTGCTGAAGATGTTAATAAATATCTTTCTCAATCTTTTGATTATGTGATTACAGTCTGTGATAACGCAAAAGAAACCTGTCCCGTTTTTATGGGAGATGTTAAGCATAGATTGCACATTGGATTTGATGATCCCGCAGATGCTGTCGGAACAGAAGAAGAAGTAATGCCTGTTTACCGCAGAGTAAGAGATGAAATCAAAAGAGATTTCTATGAGTTTTATTTGAAAGAGTTAAAATAACTCTGTGGTTCTCTGTGAATTCTCTGTGTTACTCCGTGTAAAAAAGGTTGAACAGAGAACCACTGAAAAGACATAGAGGTACACTGAGAATAAAAGGAGAATTAAAATGTTAGATATAAAAGTTCTTGGTCCCGGCTGTGCAAACTGCATTAAGCTGGAAAATCTTGTAAAGGAAGTTGTAACTGAAAACAATCTTCCTGCAAATGTTGAAAAAATTACAGACAGAGAAAAGTTTATGGATTACGGAGTAATGCTTACTCCAGGTTTGGTTGTAAACGGAAAAGTTTTGGCGATGGGAAAAATCCCAACGAAGTCAACACTTGAACACTGGCTAAAAGGTCTTAGTAATTAAATTCAATTTATTTAAAATTATTAAATCAAATTATTAAAAGATGATTATGAATAATTCTGTTTCGAAAAAATTATCTTTCTTCGATCGTTATTTAACTCTCTGGATATTTTTAACAATGTTCATAGGTGTTGCAGCAGGTTCAGTATTTCCTGATATAGCAAAATTTTGGGATTCATTAAGTGTGGGAACAACCAGCATTCCCATCGCGATTGGACTTATTCTGATGATGTATCCTCCACTTGCTAAAGTTAAGTATGAAGAACTACCCGTTGTATTTCGTAACTTAAAATTACTTGCGCTTTCTTTAATTCAGAATTGGATAGTTGGACCTTTAGTAATGTTCATACTTGCAGTAATATTTTTACCTGATATGCCGGAATTGATGATAGGTGTAATCCTGGTCGGTTTGGCTCGATGCATTGCCATGGTTTTAGTCTGGAATGATCTTGCAAAAGGAGACCCGGAATTAGCAGCGGGACTTGTAGCTTTCAATGCAATCTTTCAGGTTTTTCTATATTCAGTGTATGCATACATTTTTATAACTTATCTTCCTCCATTGTTTGGATTCAACGGAGCATTGGTTGAAATTTCAATTGGTGAAATTGCTGTTACTGTTTTAATATATCTTGGAATTCCTTTCCTTGCCGGAATTTTAACCAGAGTAATTTTGCTTCAGTTTAAAGACAAGGAATGGTATCATAAAAAATTTGTTCCAAAAATTTCTGTGATCACACCAATTGCTTTGCTCTTTACAATTTTCGTGATGTTTTCATTTAAAGGAGATGCAATTGTTGAACTGCCAATTGAAGTTGTGAGAGTAGCGATACCATATCTGTTTTATTTTGCAGGTATGTTTTTTATTACTTTCTTTCTAGCCAGAAAGATTGGTGCAGGTTACGAAAAATCAACAACTGCTGCCTTCACTGCTGGGAGTAATGATTTTGAATTGGCTATTGCAGTTGCAGTTGCGGTATTTGGGATTAATTCAAAAGTTGCATTTGCAACGGTCATTGGTCCTTTAGTAGAAGTACCTGTTTTAATAATGCTTGTTAATGTAGCATTGTGGTTTAAGAAAAAATATTTTGCAGAAATAGCTGAATAATTATTTATATAAGTTTTTGCAGGGAGATTATGTTAATAAAAATAACGTCAGCTCTAATCATATTACTGGTAAACGCAGGAATTGTAAGTGCCCAGTTTTTTGAGGCAGTTGAAAAAGAAGCTGAAAGAATTTTAATATCACTTTCAGATGGCAAGTCAGTTGATCCATCATCTTTAAATGTATTAAATGGTCTTCTTTCATCAGTTACTGAAAGAGATTTAGCCGAATACTCTTCACAGGTAAACAAGCATAGTATTGATAGTCTTAAAAATCATTTAATCGAATTTGAATCAGAATTTAAAAACATTTCAAATGATTCAGCTTTCGTACTTTTCAATGATTGGTATCTCCACTTCCAGAATATTTTCTACGAATACTCAAAAGAGAATTTCTTTTCATCGCCCAAACAAAAAATTTTATTCTTCAGTACTTCAATGTCATGCTATTGCACACTGAAGATGAGCAGAGAGCAGACGGTTGAGCTTTTAAAGTATGTTGCTGAGGATAGTGGTAAATACGATTACTGGATTATTGATTCCTACTGGTATAACGAATTGCAAATTGAATATATGACTTTATTTGCACCATCCGTAATTATTTTTAATGGAGATAATGAAGTGCTTTATAAAATTGAATATGATGAAAAGATGATTGCGCAATTAACAAACTTTTTGGATAATGAATCTAAAACTCAGGGCTTTTAAAATTTGATTTTAATGGATTACTGAATAGGAAAACTAAATTGAAAAACTATAAAGAAATAAATAAAATACTTACTGAATCCGTTGGATTAACATCGTTACCTGTTGGTGTAAAGTTTTACGATACGATTCCAAATAATGGTTACAAATCTGCAGATGATCACAGATTTTGTCAGTTGATTATGCGTGCAAGAAATGGTGAAGAATTAAGTCTAACTAAGGATGAAATTTCGTGTCCGGCTGCTGCCGCTGCACTTGGATTCAAACCATTACCCAAAAACCTTCAAGACGGAACAATGCTGCAAGGTTACGGAATTTTCCGAGATAAAGAATCAGCAGTAAAAGTTATGAGTGATATGCCGCGCATTGAACACGGCAAATATGAAGCTGTTGTTGCCAAGCCGTTAAAAGACTGGGATGAAGATCCAGATGTAATTGTAATTGAAGATGAAGTAGAAAAATTAATGTGGATTGCACTGGCATATTTAAATGAAGAAGGTGGAAGATTGGATATGAGCACAAGCATTCTTCAAGCGGTATGTGTTGATTCAGTTGTTCTCCCTTTCAAATCACAAAAAATAAATATGAGTTTTGGATGTTACGGCTGCCGGGATGCAACCGATGCAAAATCTGGCGAAGCAATTCTTGGTATCCCATCTTCCAAACTTGATATGACAATTGAAAACATCAAGTATTTAAAATCAAAGGCAATTGATAGATCACGTGCAAAGCAAGTCTATCAGGCTTTCTCAAAAAGAGTTGAGGAAAAAGTACAATGAAAAGTAAGCTATCGTATTTGTTATTGATAGCAATTACGTTTCTGTTTTTTACTATGCAGGTATTATCTCAGAGCGATGAAAAAGAATATACTATCGATGAGCTGGTTAATTTAGCATTCCAAAATAACCCTCTGTTAAAAGCAAATGAGAAAAACATTCTTGCAGGTATGAAGCAGATTGATTATCTCGATAAGAATTATCTGCCCCAAATATTTTTTGATTTAAACTTTTCGCGCTGGGATTGGGTGCCGACAAACAAACGCTTATATCTAGGTAATTCTTTAAATGATTTATATGCAGACTTCCGAATCAATCAGCTTATTTATGATTGGAGTAAAAATTCACTTCAAAAGGATTATGTAGACAAATCTGTTGATTTAGATAGAAACTTTACAAGAAAATTAAAGCAAGCATTTTCTTATTCAATTGCAAAAAGTTATCTGGAATTATTGAAAGCAAAAAGAACAGTTCAAATTCAGGAAGAAGCAATCAATCAATTAAGAGAACATCTTAAAAATGCCGAAGCACTTTACAGTATTGGCAAAGTTTCTAATCTTGATGTGATCAAAGCACAGGTTCAGATTGAAGTTGCGCTTGATGAACTTGCAAAAGCAAAAAATCAACTTGGTGTATTGAAGAATAATTTGAATGAAGTTTGTGGATATACGCTTGGTGATTCATTTAGCGTGGTTGATAATATTGATGAATTGTGGAATCAATATTCAAATAAAAGTTACAGTATCGAAGAACTCAAAAATTTATTAGTTATCAGTCACCCCGAATTAGAAAATATTAGAACTCAAAAAGAATTGAGAAGTAAAGAAGCGGAGTTATTCAATAAAGAGTATTTTCCGAATTTCTATGCGTTCGGAATAACGAATGTAGAAGGCAGCCAAATACCAATGGGAAATTTCAACTGGAATGTTGGCGTAACGATGTCTTACTCGATACCGATTTTCAAGGGTTCTAACTTTCAGGAAAAGGTTGAACAATCAGAAATTAGAATTGAAGCACTGCAAGAGAATGAAAAATCAGCTATACAGCAGCTCGAAACAAATGTTAAGAATACTTTATTAAAATTGGAAGATTTTAAAAGCAGACTTAGCGGAACGCAAAAAATCGTAAAACTTGCAGAAGAAAGTTTAACAACTGCTAATTTAAAATATAACATCGGTAAAGGAAACAGTCTTGATGTGCTGGATGCAGAAACAATTTTAACGACAGCAAAATTAAACTATAACCAAATTGTAATAGATTTGCTCTCGACCATTGCTGAACTGAATTACAATATTGGCAGTGATGAATTGCCATTTAGATAACAGTCGTTTACTGGATGTCATTCCCGCGAAGGCGGGAATCCAGTTGAAAAAATAGATACCCGCTTCCGCGGGTATGACAAATGATTATTAGGTTCTTCTCAAAAGAAAAATAAGATAAAGAACGGAATAAATTTTATGAGAACAAGAATAGTAATAACAATGATATCGCTGATGATTTTGTTTGTTGCCTGTTCGAAAGATGATAATATTGAAAAACCAAAACCAAAAGCTCCGCTTGTAAAAGTTGAGGAGATTAAGTTTACATCAATTTCTAAATCAATTAAGCTAACCGGAACAGTGGAAGCAAAAGTAATGACAATCGTTGTCGCGCCTTCTGACGGCTATATTGAGCAGCTTAATGTTCAGGAAAATCAATTTGTAAAGAAAGAAAAAGTGTTAGCAGTAATTGCTTCTCAAGAGCGTACTTCGCTTGTATCCCAAACAAAAAATAAAGTAGATGAATTAAAATCTCAGCTTGCAAACGCTTCGCCTAATAGCTCAGAATACACACAACTAAATTCAAAGCTCGAACAAGCAAAGAAAGAATTAGAATATGCTGATAAATTGTTTCTCGGTATTCCGGTGATCTCTCCGTTAAGCGGAACAGTTACGCAAAAATTTATTGAAGCGGGAAGCGCAGTTTCGGCAAAGCAAAATATGTTTACGATTGTAGATTTTAATTCGCTGATTATTAAAACATCAGTCTCGGAAGATTTATTCTCAAATATAAAATTGGGCGATAAGTTAAAAGTAAAATTCAATGCTTTTCCGGAAAAGGAATTTGCTGCAAGAGTAACATTGAAGTATCAGCAAATTGATCCGGTAACAAGAAATTTTCCGGTAGAACTAAGACTCATAAACGGATCAAAAGAAATTACACCAGGAATGATGGCTGAACTTGAATTAATTACAGACAAAAAAGAAAAAGTAATTGTGGTTCCGAATGATGTATTTATAGTAAATCAAAAAGATGAAAAGATAGTTTATGTAATAATGGATTCAACAGCTCATCAAAAAATTGTTACAACCGGAATTTCAAATGAAAAGTTTACTGAAGTTATCTCTGGTTTAAACGCAGACGAAAAAATAGTTGTGATGGGACAGGAACTTTTGAAAGATGGAATAAAAGTAATGATTCAAAAGCCGAAGCCCGTGATGAAAAAAGAAGAGAGTAACAAAAAGTGAACTTGTCAGCTACTGCAATTAAAAAACCCGCTTCAGTCATCATTATAATGATTGCTATTGTTGTGGTTGGTATTCTTGGATACACACAACTTGCAACCAATCTTTTGCCGGATATAACTTATCCAATGGTTAAGGTTTATGTAACGTGGCGAGGTGCTACTCCCGAAGAAATCGAAGACAATATTGCAACTATCATTGAGCGAAAAGTTGCAACAGTTGATGATCTTGATTATATGGAATCGCAATGCACGGAAGGATTGTATGCGCTTCAAGTCAACTTCACTTATAACGCTGATCGTGATGTAGCTTTTCAGGATGTCCTTTCAAAACTCGGACAGGTACGAAAAAATTTACCGAAAGACGCTGAAGAACCTTTGGTGTTCAAAGCCGATCCTTCGCAGTTACCGGTGATGGATTTGCTTATCACTTCCGATCAAATGGATTTAACCAAACTGCGAACTTATGTTGAGAATGAACTTCAGGATCAATTCACTTCGATTGAGGGAACGGCGGGAACAGAAATTACCGGTGGATTGAAAAGAGAAATTCGTGTTCATATTGATCCTATTAAATTACAAGGTTATGGATTATCTGTTGATAAAGTTGCGCAACGATTGAAGGACGAAAATCTGGAACTTCTTGGCGGAAGAGTAACTTCATCCCGACGGGATTATATTGTTAGAACTGTTGGTGAATTTTCTAATGTTGATGAAATTGGAAATCTGATAATTTCAAAAGGTAAAAACGAAGGATTAATTCTATTAAAAGATGTTGCCAATGTTAAAGACGCTTATGCAGTTCAAAGATTAAAAACAAAATTAAATCAGTTGGAAGGCGTAAAGCTTTCTGTCTTCAAACAAACTGGTGCAAACACAATTGAAGTTTCTGACTTAGTAGCAAAAAAATTAAAAGAATTAAAATCAGTCATTCCACCTTCGATTAAGATGGATATAATTTACGATCAAGCTGAATATATCCGAGCGGCAGTTGCCGGAGTTCGGGACGCAGCTTTAATTGCAGCGCTTTTGGTTGTTCTTATCACGGCATTCTTTTTAACTGGCTGGAAAAGAGTCTTAATAGTTTCGCTTACTTTGCCGGTTACTTTGCTTGGCACTTTCTTCTTTATGCAACTGCTGAATTTTTCAATCAATATATTTACTCTTGGCGGCTTGGTTGTAGCAATAACTGTTTTGCTTGATAACTGTATTGTTGTTCTAGAAAACATTACTCGTATTCAAGAAGAAGAACCGGATGAAAAACATCCCGTACAAAAAGGCGCAGAGCAAGTAAGCGGCGCTGTAATTACAGCAACGTTAACTTTCATAGCATTGTTTCTGCCTTTTTTATTGGTATCCGGATTTGTTTCGTTGCTGTTCAGTGAGTTGATTATCACTGTTGCAATTACAATTACATTGTCACTCGTTGTTGCTTTAACTCTCACTCCAACTTTAACTTCTCTTTTATTTAAAGAGGGAAAACGGGTTGAAGTAAAAGTAGGAATTATTTCCCGACTCGCCTATAAATTCATCCAATTAATAATTAAACCTTATAAGCCTTTACTTAAATGGTCATTAAAGTTAAGATGGGTTGTAGTTCTTATTACGATTGGATTATTTTTTGTTGGAATGATTTTCTTGAACAAAATCGGTTCAGAGTTTCTTCCGAAAGCAGATGATGGATTAATTACAATTAAAATCAAAATGCCAACCGGCTCTTCAATGGAAGAAACTCACAAAGTAATTTCCCAAATTGAAAACTATGTGGAAGACCAGCCATACATAGATAAATACTCTTCACTTTCCGGCGGAAAAATATGGGGACTTGTAACTTATGAAATAGCAAACGAGGGCGAAGTAAATATTCAACTTGTCAATCCCGCGAAACGAACGAAGACAACTGACGAATATGTTGAATGGCTAACTCCATTGGTTCAACAGAATGTTAAATACCCCGGCTTGAAGATGAAAACATTTCACACAAAGCTGAAAGGAATTAAACAAACCGGTGAGTTTGATATTGAAGTGGAAGTGATTGCACCGCGCAGCGAACCGATTGAAAATATTTTTGAAAATGCATCGCGTGTTTCCGGATTGTTAAAACAAGTTGATGGAATGACCGGTATTGATGTTTCGATTGACATTACAAAACCCGAATACCAAATATTTGTTGATAGAACCAAAGCGATTGATCAAGGATTAAGTGTAAATCAAGTTGCATCTACAATAAAATCAAGCATTGATGGAAATGTTGCAACTCAATTTAAGGAAGGCGGTTATTATTATCCCATAAGAATTGTTGTTGAAGAATCTCAAATTAGAAGCATAAGTGATGTAGAAAATCTTTCGATTTATCCAGGCAACGGAAGCAAAATAAGATTAAATACAATTGCAACAGTTGAACAGCGATCCGGTCCTTTGCAAATAGATAGGAAAGATCAGAACAGAGTTATTAAAGCTACAGCTAATGTTTTGGGTAAAACAGTTGGTGAAGCAACGGCAGAAATTCAAAAGTTATTAAGCACATTTTCTTTGCCGGCTGGTTACAAAATTAATTTTGGCGGGCAATCGCAAATGCTGAGTGAAAATTTCAATACGATGATAATTATTCTTCTCATTGCAATGTTCTTTGCGTATGTAGTTCTTGTAATAAACTTTGAAGATTTTATAAAACCATTTATAATTTTAATTCGTGTTCCCCTTTCACTGATTGGAGTTTCGTACGCGTTGTATATTACAAATCAACCTATTGGCGTTACGGTGATGATAGGATTTATAATTCTTGCCGGTATTGAAATTAATCAAGGTGTTATTCTAATTACTTTTATTGATGATTTAAGAAAAGAAGGATTGGGTTTACTTGATGCAATTCAGAAGGCAGCGGTTGCTCGACTTCGTCCGATTTTAATGACGGATATTGTTGGAATTGTTGGTTTACTCCCGCTTGCTTTAGGCATCGGAGAAGGAACGGAATTGCTCAAGCCGATGGCAATTGCTGTAATAGGTGGATTGATTTTTGGTTTACTGCTGGTATTTCTGTTTCTGCCGGCGCTGTATTACATATTTGAAAAAAGAAAAGAATTAAAAATTACAAATGTTGTTTAATAAATAGATATAAGAAATAAAAGGAATAATAAATGAATACTCAAAAACTATTCTTAGCATTGTTACTTTTTGTAATAAGCAATTTTGCTTTTGCACAAATAAAATCATTTGATGAAGAAATTACACCCTGGCATAAAAAGGCAATTATGACTTGCGGAATGTTGAAGAATGTGGATTCATTCGACCAGCAAAAATTAATCAGGAATCTCGATGAACTCGAAGTGGAATTAAAAGTCATCTCGGAAAAATATTTGAATAATCCTCCAACTGAATATGCAAATGATCCGCAGTGGAAAACTTATTTGGAAGATTTGATGGATAATACAAATGTTATTCGTGAAAGAATTGAGAACAAACAATATCGTCTTGCACAAAAATACTGCCCGTTCTATTGTATGACTTTCGGCAAGATGCACAGAAACAACGGCAAAACAGATTTAACAGACGTAATGTTTTCGTGGAGAGCAGAAGTAAAGAACGCAATGGATATGTTCGTTGCCGGAAATGTTGAAGGCGCAAAAAACCATCTTGAAATGGTTGATAGAATGTATGGCAAGTTAAAATCATATCAGCAAAAGAAGAATGATCCGAAGTTCGATGAACTATTTACTCCAATTGAAGAAATAGTAAAAGAGTGGAAAGACGGAATTGAGAACAAAAATATTGAAAAAGCAAAAACCAACTTTGGCAAGTTTATGAATGAGTTTAGCAAACCGTATATATATACATTATAATTTTATTGTCATTGCGAGAACCAATTTATCGGGGCGAAGCAATCTCAAAGAGTGAGATAGATTGCTACGCTCAAATCCGCCGCAACGGTACGTGCTCAATGGAAGTTTAATAGTAACTTAGAAAAAAGGGAAAAATAATGGATTGGCTAACAAATCTTGAATCAGCAAAAGAAGAATCATTAAAATCGAAAAAACCGATTCTTCTCCAATTTGAAATGGACGGCTGCGGCGGCTGTAAAAAGCTTGAGGCTACAACATACAAAGATCAAAAAGTTATTGATGAAATAAGTGAATGGGTTATTCCACTCAAACTCGACTTAATAAAAGACAGAGAAATCAGAAAAATTCTTGGAGCTTATTGGACTCCTTCAATTTATTTTCTTTATCAGAATGGAAATTCATACTATCATTTTAATGGTTATCTGCCTGCAAAAGAATTTAGAGCAATGATGCGACTCGGAATAGCTGAAACAATTATGCCACGTGGTAGATATGACGATATAATTAAAATAATCGACAAGGATCTGGATGAACTTTCTCAAAGTACATTGTACCCCAAACTATTGGTTGCAAAAGAAACAGCACGCTACATAAAAATAAAAGATAACTCCCAATTAAAAACAGCATTAAAAGAAATAGAAAATAAATATCCCGAATCAACTGAAGCTAAAATGTATTTCTGGGATGAATAAGATTTAATAGAAATTATATAAGGAGAACTAAAATGTTGAACGAAGTGAAATCCGGCATGGGCGGATTTAAATTACCAGAATGGACTTTTGAATTTCACGGACATCGCTGCCCGTTTATGCCAATCGGTTTTAGAATGGGAACATTGGTTTTGGAAAAATTAGGAGTTGAAAAAAGCTTGGATCATCAGATGCACGTGTTTTCTGAAATGGGCGTTGGTCATCCACAAGGTTGTATGCAGGATGGAATTATGTCCGCTACCGGCGCAACTTTCGGCAAAGGCATGATAGACAGAATGAATTACGGTAAAATAGCTGCAACATTATGGTATCCCGGTAAAAAGGATGCAGTGCGAATTTCTTTGAGGAATGAATTCCAGGATAAACTTGCACCACACGAATTTTTTAAATACCGCAAACAAGGAATCGAACCTTCAGAAATACCGGAAAATGTTCGAAAAGATATTATCGATATTGTTCTCAATGCAACCAATGATGAACTTTTTAATGTAACTGTTTTGAAGGATTTTAAATACACACCGGTTAAAGGTTCTTTCAACAAAGCAAAATGTGAAGTATGCGGTGAATATGTTTTCGAAAGATACTTGCGTGTAAAAGATGGAAATAAAGTTTGTATTCCTTGTTCTGAAAGAACTGATGAAGAAGTAATAATTCATTTACCAAATATTGGATAAACCAAAATAGTCATTGCGAGGAGTGAAACGACGAAGCAATCTATTTTGGAACAGCAGATTGCTTCACTCGAAGACTCGTTCGCAATGACAGTAAACCAATCATTGCGAGGAACGAAGCAATCTCCAAAAGTAAAATAGATTGCTTCACCAACTAAAGTGGGATTCGCAATGACAAGAGAAAAAGAAGAGAAAAATATGTTATACCTAATAGTTTCAATACTAATTTTTATTGTATCCTTCATCTTTG
>CAZXGJ010000055.1:0-25677 GCA_964639955.1 uncultured Ignavibacteriaceae bacterium | reverse complement strand
AAATCTTTAAATAATTATAAACACGGCGTTGTGTTTTAACATAACACGCCGTTATTGCCAAATATCGCCTTTAATTCTTCCTCTCAATCACAAAATCAATCAGAGCTTCGAGGGCAATTTTACTTGGGGAATCGGGCAGATGTGCAAGTGAATTCTTTGCTCTATCGGAATAGGTTTGAGCAGTAGTTAAGGCGTATTCAATTCCGTTGTTGGCTTTAACAAACTGAATTACTTCTTCAATGTTATTACTTTTCTTTCCGTTTTTTATTATTTTTTTAACGCGTGAGGATTCAGCATTAGTAACTTTATTTAAGGCATAGATAAGCGGTAAAGTTAATTTTTTCTCTTTAATATCACCACCAATACGTTTTCCTGTTAAAGAGAATTTTCCGTCATAATCAAGAATATCGTCACGTATCTGGAAAGACATACCTATACAATGCCCGAATTCTTTCATTGCTTCAATCATATTTTTATCATCTGTTGCACTCAATGCACCTATTGTGCAGCAGGTTTCAATAAGCGAAGCGGTTTTATCTGAAATGATTTTGAAATACGTTTCTTCATCAATATCCAGCTTGCGGGTTTTTTGTATTTGCAGCAGCTCGCCTTCAGACATTTTTTTTACAGTGTTTGTAATCACCTCAAGGAAATCATAATCCTTTCCTTCCATAGCAATAAGCAAACCCCTGGAAAGAAGATAGTCACCCATCAACACCGCAACTTTATTTTTAAATACTTTATTGATTGACCAGAATCCCCTTCTCTTGTCTGCATTATCCACCACATCATCGTGCACGAGAGTTGCAGTGTGAAGCATTTCAACAAGCACTGCACCACGGTAGCTGCGTTCAGTAACTCCCCCACAGACTTTTGCAGAAAGAAGCACCAGTAATGGCCGGATCTTCTTACCCTTCTGACGAATGATATAGCGCGCAACAAGATCGAGCAAACCTACTTTGGATTTCATCGACTGCCGGAAGAGGTCGTTAAACTTGTCTAATTCGTGCTCTATCGGACGGGTTATCTCGGTAAGATTAATACGGTTCAAATTTTCTTCATTGATATTTTGGAAATAAATATACTTATTTCGTATAAGAGTACCAATGGAACTGCCAGTATCACCTGCGAAACCGGGTCTGCACCGGGAGTTAATACTGCAGCAAGCACAAGAATAATTATAATTGCATGTCTCCTGTATTTTCGCATAAACTGCGGTGTAAGCAAACCAAGCTTCGATAAGAAAAATGAAACCATCGGCAGTTCAAACACACAGCCTGCAGCCAGCATTACACTGATTACGATTGACATATACTCATCTATTGCAAATTCATTTTTGATTGCCTTGGAACCAAACTGCGCTGCGAACTTAAGAGCAAGCGGAAGCATAACAAAATATGCGAAAGCGATTCCAGCCAGAAAACATATTGATGAAAAAATTACAATTGAAAGAATATATTTGCGTTCATTACTCTTTAATGCCGGCGAGATAAACTTCCATAACTGATAGAACAAATTAGGCAGGCTGATTATTAAACCTGCAACAATTGCTACCTGTACAAACAAAAAAAGCTGTCCGAAAGGTCTTAAATTCTGCAGTGTAACACCCGAATCTTTAGCAGGTTTAAGCAGCACCAGATCAACCAGAGGATCAATAAATATCCACGCCAAAACAGCACCGGCTACTATTCCTATTGCTGCATAGATAATCCGCCAGCGCAGCTCTTCCAGATGATCGAGGAAAGACATTTCAACATCGCTGTTTCTGCCATTGTCTTCTTCCGCTAAAATATTATCGTCAGGCCGCACGGTTATTTAACTCTTTTACTAAATCAATTCTTTGTATAATGGAAAACCCGAGCATAACTGTTTTACATCGTTTAAAAGTTCATATAGCACATTCTCATCTTCGGGATTGTTTATTACCTCATTTATAATGGATGCAATTTTTTTCATTTCAGTTTCTTTCATCCCTCTTGTTGTTGCGGCTGGTGTACCGATTCTTATACCGCTGGTTATAAAAGGACTTTTTGTATCGAACGGAACCATGTTTTTATTAACAGTTATACCTGCTTTTTCAAGTGCAATTTCGGCTTTTTTGCCTGTAATATTTTTATTAGTAAGATCAATAAGCATTAAATGATTATCCGTACCGCCCGATACAACATCAAAACCATAATTTATCAGTTCGTCAGCAAGAGCTTTTGCATTTTTAATAACCTGCTGAGCATAAGTTTTGAACGAATCCGATAATGCTTCGCCAAAAGCAACAGCTTTGGCCATTATTATGTGCATTAAAGGTCCGCCCTGTATACCGGGCATAACAGAGCTGTCAAAAAGCTCCGACATCATTTTTAGCCTGTCACCCTTGGGAGTTTTAATGCCGAATTTATTCTCAACATCTTTACCCATCAGAATAACTCCGCCTCTGGGACCACGAAGTGTTTTATGCGTAGTTGAAGTTACAACATCGCAGTATGGAAGAGGATTATCCAGCAATCCTTTTGCAATTAGCCCTGCAGGATGAGCCATATCGCACATTAAATAGGATCCGACTCTGTCTGCTATTTCCCGTAACTTCTTATAATCCCACTCTCGCGAGTAAGCACTTGCTCCTGCAATAATCACTTTAGGTTTTTCTTTAATGGCAAGGGCTTCAATAATATTATAATCGAGCAGACGTGTTTCTCTACTCAGTTCATAACCAATTGCCTGATATAGTTTCCCTGAAAAATTAACAGGCGAGCCATGTGTCAGATGTCCGCCGTGGGCAAGGCTAAGCCCTAAAAACTTATCGCCTGGATTCATCAAAGTCATCAACACACCCATATTCGCCTGCGAACCGCTATGCGGCTGCACATTAACATACTCAGCATTAAAAAGTTTTTTTAATCTGTCGCGGGCAATATCTTCAGCCATATCAACGAATTCGCAGCCGCCGTAATATCGCTTTCCGGGATAACCTTCAGCGTATTTGTTAGTTAGTGGAGTGCCTGCAGCTTCCAGAACTGCCGGTGAGACAAAATTTTCGGAAGCAATTAATTCAAGCTTCTGCTGCTGCCTTTCAGTTTCCTGCTGAAGGATTCTGTAAACTTCTGTATCATTTTTTAAATAAGAGAACATATTAAAATCTTTATTTGTTTTTGATGTTCAAATTTAAATAAAAAATCCGGCAGTTGCCGGATTAATAAAAATGAAATTTTATGAACAGATAAGAAAGCTTACGGAACAGTAATGCTTTTTCCTATCCATCCAAAACAATCGCCCGATACAGCAATGACATCGCCTGATTTGTATCCATAAAAAAAGTAATCTTCTTTGGAAGGAACTGAGCCGGATAGAGCACCAATTCTGTCACGGGCCTGAGTAAGATTAGGATCCATATTGTAAGCTCTACGGTATGTATCCTGTGCAAGCTGATAGACAACCTTTGTTTTGAAATCGAAAGCACAACCTCTGGCAGCCTGTTCATAAAGTAACCCGATAGAAAAAATTGCCATTCCCCAGCCGCCGGCTTTATCGTTTGCAGTTTCAAAATACTGCCTTGCCTTGCTAAGCTTGCCTTGTTCCTTATAAATAAGTCCTAAGTTAAAATAAAAATCTTTGTTAGCTGGGTCTATTCCTATAAGCTTTTGGAAAGCACTCTCAGCCTCATCGTAACGACCAACCTTATTATAAGCTGTTGCAAGTTGATTCCAGTAGTTAAGAGTTTCAGGAGATTTCTGAGTTAAAAATTCCAGTGGTTCAATTGCACGCGAATAATCCTGTGCTCTTATACATTCTGCAGCGTAAGTCCATGCTTTTTCCAGATTATCTCTGTCTAATTCCCAGTTCTTTTTACGAATATCCAGAAGCTGATCTATGTTATCGACTAATTCTGATAATATATCCGGCCATTGTGAATTATCCGGTTCTCTTAGTGAAAGTAAAGTATAAACATCTATCGCTTTCATCTTGTAATCATTTTCATCAGAATTATTATTAGCGTAAAGCTGCCCAAGCCTGTGATAATAGTATGCATCAATATCAGGATTTAATTCTATAGCTTTTTGATATTCGGCGATACAAACTTCGGGCGGCAGCTCCAGCCAGGTTTCGCAGACAAATGCTTTTCTTTGCTGAAAGTAAGCTCTACCATCAGGGTAGTATTGCATAGCCATATCATAAAATTCAACTATTGTATCTTCAATTGCCTGAATTTCTTCAGGTGCAGCTGCAGATGAAGAATCGTGGATAAACCACAGGCAATCTTCCATCTTATAATAAACCCACTTACTGAATCTTGCCGGATCCATTGACAGCACTTCCCAGCCAAAGGGAAGAGCGGATGAGTAATCTTTATTTTTATGATATTCTGAAAAGAGGCTATATTTTTCCAGTACTTTTATCGAATCGGAACTGCTAGGAATTGTGCCGCTCTTTGCACAATGCATATTAGCTGTTACCAGAAGTGCAGAAATTGTAAGCACAACTATTTTAAATATGTGTTTCACTTTTAATCCCTCATTTATAATTAGATTATTTTTCGTACCGTAAAAACCAGATATCACCAAAACTGATACCAAAATTAAAACGGAAAAAATTTTCTTTTAATAAATTATTTTCAGATGTTCCTCTCATAGTGTATTCAAAAGCAAAATCGAATGTATTTTCCTGGCTCAAAGGTAAAGAAAATCCTGCAAAAGCCGAATACTGATTAATATCATTTCCGTTAAATGTATACTGCGACATTTCGTAGCTTAAACCTGCCCGCAGCATTATTTGTTCCCAGTAGGATAAACCGATTTCTTTTACCGGTCGATATTCAAATCCGATGCTTACTTTATGTACATCGCTGAGATTTTCTTGTTTTGCATTCCCTAAAGTATAATTGCTCCAGGGCTGGTAAAAATAATCTGCTGCAATTCTGTATTTACTAGCTAATAAAATTCCGGCTCCGGCATTAATACGGATTGGTATATTCATCTTTGTTTCTCCGTCACTTATAGAATCAACTATTGAAGCAGAGGTTGTTATTAAAGATGTATCGGTATTTAGTTTTGATATTATATTAGAAGTAAAGGATAGCCGGAAATCGGAAACAGATTCTGAGTTGAATATGCTGGAAAAGTCTGGTGAAATGATTCCAACGTTGGTTCCAAATCCGGTCGGCCCGTATCTCAGCTCGTACTCTGTGGGGAAAAGTGTCGTATTCTCAAATTCAATTTTAGAAGTGTATTTAGTGTTGCCGAAATAATAATCCAGTGTAGCTCCGATTACCAGGTCAAAAGGAATTTTGTATGAAGTTCCGATGAATATTTTAGATAAACCTCCTTTACCCTGGTAAGTTGCAGTGTAGTTTCCGGTTTCATCATCAACAACATCCTGAACAACTAAATAATTTGCTCTGCTGTATGGCACGATACCCAGAGCAATACTTACACCGTTATCCTGGCTTACAGGGAATGCAAATGTAAATCCTTTAAAGTCACCATCGCCGTAATATTTTGAATCGGTATTGTCCGAAATAAGAATTCCGTTATAAATGAAACTAAATTCAATCCGGGTTTTGGTCAATCCGGCCCACGTAGCCGGGTTCAATATTTCAACATAATCCGAACTGATAACTGCTGATCCTGAATGACCCATACTTAATGTACGGGCTGAATAACTGTAAAGAATATCGCCAATTCCATATCTTGTATAAGTGGAACTGCTTTGAGCATTCAGTCTGCTGAAAGAAAGTAAAATAAGAAATGCTGCAAAATATTTAATAAAACTTTTCACTGCCTCTCTTTAATAGAGTAAGTAATAATTAATCTTGGTCTTAAGGAGAGATCGGCAGAATCACCTGAATAAAGTGCAAATAGTTCAAGTCCATCCGTTTGGTTTCCGGTCTGAATAAGCAAGCCATTATTCTCACCAGTAAGTACCCAGTTTCTTAAAAACGTAGAAATATTGCCTGAGAACTTATTATTACCCGATAATAAAGTTACTGAGCTGCCCTCGGTCTTAAGTGAATCGAAGTACTGCAAGTAAAAAACTTTAAGTGAATTCGAATATCCTGAACCGACCTTTGATAAAAGCGTATCTTTTGTAATGATTAATTCTGCATCGTTAATTACTATATCTTCAGGCAATGCTGAAAGATCGAATTTTATTTTTGAATTTACAGCAACCCCTGATTGTACGGCAATTCTTCCTGCGGGTAAGTTGGGCAATTCGCCATCAACCAGGCTGATATCGCCTATGATGAAACCGTTAATAGTATCAGTATAAACTCCGGATTTCTCAATCACAACATATAATTCTGCAGCTTCGGAGGATAAAGCAGTTAAAGCCTCGAAGCCGATAACTTTACCGGAAGTGGCCGAAGGCTTAAGATAAATACCGTAATTACTCTCAATAGTATTATCTGCTGCATTTTTCATCCATGAAAGCACTACAGCTTCATCGAGGTTAAACGTGTAATTTGTGTCCGTAATATTTAACCCGGAACTGATGTCCTGCATATCATACTGCAGATTCGGTAAACTATCGATAGTAAAACCGGAAGATGACCACGAGGAGTTCACCTTATGTGCAGTAAAATTCATATCGGCTAATGTATCCCCGTAAACATACCTGTTTGTAAGAACAACCCAAGAACTAATAACGTTAATATTACCGTTTGTAACATCGGTCTTAAGGCTGTCCGAAAGTCCGAAAATAAATCTGAGTAGTGCAGAAACTTCAATATCCTGGTAAACGCCAAGTAACAGATAGGAGGAATTGCCTAGTGCAACAACATTTTTAAAATAGGATGAGCTTTGAGCAACCGAATCAACAAAGGAATCGAAAGTTTTCACGCTTACCAGATCACCGGAAATAAGTTGGATTCCAATAGAAGATGGTTCATCTTCACAAGAAAGTAAAAAGAATGAAACAGAAAGCAGAATGAGGACAAGGGATAGTCTGTATTTCAAAAAAAGGCTCCGCTATTTATCATCAAGAATGAATTCACAGGCATTTAAAAGATTTTCGGCGACAAAGGTTGGAAAATTATTTTCTTTTTGCAAGAGATAAAGGTTTTCCTTGCCTTTACCGGTTTTAACCAAAATTGTTTTTAAACCAGCATTTTTACCACATTGAATATCTGTTACGCTGTCCCCGATGAAAAAGGATTTCCCAAGATCTATCTGTAATTCATCAGCAGCTTCAAACACCATTTTAGGTGAAGGTTTCCTGCAGGCACATTGCTCAGGACTGCTGAAATCAGGATGAGCATCGCAATAATAGAAAGCATCGATTGTAACATTAAAATCTGATAAAAGCCTGTTTATTTTTTCGTTCACTTTGTCAACGTCCTCTCTTTTCATTAAGCCCCTCGCTATACCGGATTGGTTTGATATTACTACAAGCTTAAAACCATAGGACTTTAAGATTGAAAGAGCCTGAGCTGAACCGGGAATAAGTAAAACTTTTTCAGGATCACTTATATAACCTGGATCCTCGTTAATTGTGCCGTCTCTGTCAAGAAAAATAGCACGGTTGTGCATCAGTTCTGGTTGAGAATTGTCTTATAAAGATCAACGTATTTTTTTGCAGATGAATGCCAGCTAAAATCCTCTTTCATACCGGATTTTACAATTTTAATCCAGGTTTCTTTATCACTGTAAATCTTAAGGGCACGATTAATTTCGGCAAGAAACTCTTCAGCGTTATATTTTTTAAACATAAACCCGGTACCTTCTTTAGTTTTCTCATTGAACCTTTTTACAGTATCGGCAAGCCCACCGGTTTCTCTTACTATCGGAACGGTGCCATACTTAAGGCTGTACATCTGGTTTAAACCGCAAGGTTCGTATTTGGAAGGCATTAGCAGAATGTCTGCCCCGCCCTCAATTAAATGTGCCAGGTCATCATTAAACCCTAAATAGCAGGCAAATTTATCGGGATGTTTCCTTGCCATCTGGTCAAAGAAAGTGTGATATTTCTTCTCTCCCGTACCCAGCACAATCATCTGAACATCCATTTTAAGCAGCTGCGGTAATATTGCCTGGACAAGATCGATACCTTTAGAGTTGTAGAGCCTGGAAATTAAACCTATAACAGGAGTGTCTTCATTGAATTCAAACCCGAATCTTTCTGCCAACGCCTGTTTGTTAAGAACTTTGTGCTCATAATTTTTAATGCTGTACTTTTTAGGCAGGTGCTTATCTTTTTCAGGGTTCCAGACTTTTATATCAATTCCGTTTATAATTCCATATAAGTTATCTTTTCGCTTATGCAATACATCCTTTAAACCAGCACCCTTTTCTAAGTCTGTTCGTATTTCGTTCGCATAGGTTTCACTAACAGTGTTAATTGCATCCGCAAAAATTAATCCGCTTTTCATAAAATTAATTTTACCCTGATGAATTAAACCTTTCTGTGAGTTGAGTTCTTCGGGCAAACCCGTCTTCTTAAAACTTGTTTTTGAAAATTCTCCCTGGTATTCAAGATTATGGATTGTAAAGAGGATTTTGAACTGATTAAAATTTTCCTCGTTCTTGTAAACTGTTTTTAGGTAGGCAGGAATAAGACCGCACTGCCAATCATTGCAATGTATTATATCCGGTATCCAGCCTAACTTAATTATCAATTCGAAAACGGCGCGGTTCAGAAGAATAAATCTTTCATCATTATCCGGATAATCCTCCCCAGTCATAGGATCAGAATAAAGACTGTTCCTGCTTCCAAAATATTCCTGATTATCAAGAAAATAAATCTGTACTCTTATTCTTTGACCTGGTAAAAAACAAGATTTAAGCGAAAAAATAACATCTTTACTGCCTATTTTTATTGGAATATCCTTTAGGCGAACAACCTCATGAATCTTAAACTTTCTGTCATCAACTGCTCCATATTTCGGGATAACTATGCGTACTTCGTGCCCCATTTCTGCTAGTATTTGAGGGAGTGCAGCGGAAACATCTGCCAGCCCGCCTGTTTTTACAAAAGGGACTACTTCAGACGTTACAAATAAAATTTTTAGTCTTTTTGAAGCCATTATCTTGAAAAATATTGAAATGATTACAGTAAAGTTACAAAAAGAGTGTTTCTTTGCCAAAATAAATGATTGGAAAAGTCGATGAGCTGACTTGCATGCCTGAATGACCCGCAGTACTAAAAAGAATTAATACATTTAATCGTTTTTTTTAATATGGTATATTGCTACCATCAAATTCAAAAAATTAATTTAATAAAATGAAAATAACTGCATTCACATTTTTGTCCTTTCAGATATTAATCTTTGCAGCATGTAGTGCATCAACAGGTTCGCGCTATGAGAAAAAGGAAGTAAAAGTAGAGGAAAAACCTACGGAAAAAGATGAAGAGGTTAACGAAGATTTTGATATTACTCCGTACCAGACAGATATTCAACTTGAATCTGAAACTGTGTTTGCAGGACAGATACCTGATGATGTCTGGTATGGATACGAAGAAAAAACAGGAAAGGACACGAAAAATATTGTCGGCACAACAGATGGTTACAGGGTTCAGGTTCTTGCAACCGATAATATAGAAGAAGCCAATGAAACGCGTTCCCTGATTTATTCTAAAACAACCGATAAAGAAGTTTATGTGAGCTTTGAGCCGCCATTCTATAAAGTAAAAGTCGGAGATTTTACTTCAAACTCAGATGCCAACGATTTAAAATTTATGTTAAATCAGCTTGGTTACAAAGAAGCAAGGGTTGTACGGGAAACCATAAATCTATTTGAAAAATGAGAAAGCTTCTTTCCAATCCTTCCACGATTGTAACAGTCGATACCGGGGGAAAAAATTATAAACGCGGTACAGAACTTTCAGATATCGGATGCGTTTATGATCATTCAATCGTAATTGAAAATGATATAGTAAAGGACTTAATTCCCGTAGATAAAACTGCAGATAATTCTTTCGATGAGGTTATCGATTTAAGCGGGAAAGTTATTCTGCCCGGATTGATAGAATGCCATACACACACTGCTTTTATCGGTTCGAGGGCAGATGAGTTCAGGAAAAAGCTTGCCGGTGTAAGTTATGAGAAAATCGCTGAGTCAGGCGGAGGAATTCTCTCAACAGTCAATTCAATCCGCAATTCTTCTTTTGAACAAATTGTTATGGCTGTAAGACCTAGAATTGAAAATTTTATTTCACAGGGTATTACCACTCTTGAAATTAAAAGCGGGTATGGTCTTGATTTTGAAAATGAACGAAAGCTTTTACACGTAATAAATTATATTAATGAAATTTATCCGGTGGATATTGTTCCGACCTTTTTAGGCGCTCATACTTTTCCTGCTGAGTTTGCCAATAACCATCGCGGCTATGTGGATTTGATAATTAATAAAATGATACCGCATTTTGCAGAACAAAAGCTGGCAGTATTTTGTGATGGTTTCTGTGAGCAGACCGCTTTTACTGCCGAGGAGATTGACGAGATATTTACGGCAGCAAAAAACAACGATCTTAATCTGAAACTGCACACAGAGCAATTTAATAATATCGGCGGACTCGATACAGCATTAAAGCATAAAGCAGTTTCAGCAGATCATCTTGAAATAATTAACGAAGATGATATTCCTAAACTATGTAATTCCGAAACGGTTGCCGTTCTTTTGCCGGGTGTATCTTTCTTTCTTAATCATACTTATCCACCTGCAAGAAAATTAATTGAAAAGAATGCAATTGTGGCATTGGCTACTGATTTCAACCCCGGTTCATCGCATATTTCAAGTCTTGCATTAATAATGAGCCTGGCTGCACTTAAGATGAAAATGACTATTGAGGAAACCATTAGTGCAGTTACGATTAATGCCGCAAAAGCTTTAAGAGTGGAAAACTCTGTTGGAAGTATAGAAATAGGAAAGAAAGCTGACTTTGCGGTATTTGATACTAATGATTATTCAAATATTGTTTATGATATTGGCCGGAACCTGTGCTGCATGACGATAAAGAATGGAGTCGTTATTCATCAATCCGGAAAAATCACCTCAGATTGAATTTTAGGTCTGTTATTTCCCATCTTGGACGCAGATTTAAAGTGTCGGGGTAAAAGAAAAATCTTTCGGAGTAATTAAAAGGCGCATGGTAACCGTAATTAAAACTTCCGTTTCCATCCTTATCTAAAAACAACCATAATAAATATTTTCCCGGTTTAACCCGCTTAAATTCAAACTCGTTGGAAGAAATCGTTTGCTGTCTGCTCAGCTCTTTTACTTCAGGATTTTCCAGTACGAGAACGGGATTCAGGCTGAAATCAACAACGGAAGTGTCAGCTGCAAATATGCTGCCGCTCAAGCCGGTAAAATCAAGACCCGAAATGGTTTTAAAATTAAAAGTATAGATGCTATCCTTATTGTTTCCGGCTGCATCAACAAAATTGTTTAAATTTAATTTGAGAATATAATCCTTGTCCGGTTTTAAGGCTGTAGTCGCTGTAACCAGCAATGTAGCATCGTCAGGATAATTTATCGTAAAGTCAACGGGGTTATTTAAAGTATCTGAAAAACTTAAAGCAGAAGAGATTTTATTCTTATCGAAAGCATCATCAAAATAAATTGCTATCTGAGGCTTTAAAAAATCGATTGTAGCATGCGGGATAGGTTCAGTTTTAAAAACTTCAACGGCATCACTATCCGGCCTGCTGCTTACAATTATTTCGGTGTAGTCATTCTTTCTGATATTGCCCAACATATCAATCAGAGAATCAGCAAGCAAATAAATCCGGTTATCTGAATTAAGTTCTTCATCAGTAACTAAAATTAATTCCTCTGCTTTTACTTTGCCTTTAAATAAATATTTTACTTTATGTATTTTTTGTGAAGAGGAATCGATTATAGAAAATTGCCTGGCAGACATATTCCGGTAATCGGTTTCTTTATTAAATGATGCCAGAAGATGATACCTGTCTGTCATTATACAACTGATAAATGCAGGCTGAGATGCATCAGCATTGAACAAAATAAAATTCAGATTATTGAATACTGAATCGGTATCGTTCAGAATTACATCTTTATAAGGAATTCCAATTTCATCCTGCTCCTGCTGGTAAATAAGATCTTTGAAATTATCGTTGACAGCAAAAACCCTGTATTTACCGGAACCAAGACCATTGAGCGAGTAACTGCCATCGGTACCGGATTGAGAAATATAATCCGGCTTTCTATTCAGCAGGGTGTCGGTATCGATATCAAATTTATACGCATATAAAAAAATTCCTTCTTTTTCTTTACCAAAAATTTTACCGGTAATATTTTTTTTATCGATTTTATCTCCGGTAGAGAATGAAAAAGAAAAAGATTGTGACATCCTGTTACTATTATTCCTGTCGACAACATCGCTGCCGATTGTAACAGTGTAGGTGATATCAGGTTTAAGTTTAGTCGGGAATGAGACTTCAACTGTTGTTCCGCTCCAGCTAAATTCCAGATTTCCATCTATGTAGGGAGAAATAAAAAGAGCTTCACGAAATGAACGTTTATCAATGTATTCGGAAAATTCAATTTCGATATAGTCTTCTTTAAAATTTGTTGTTCCATCGGCAGGAAACACTTTTATTATTTCCGGTGGAATTCTGTCTACATCTCCCCCTGAAGGAGGAAGCTGATTTGCACAAGATACAAGGAAGAAAATGATAGCAGTTAAATAGAAATTTGAGTGTTTATTTTTCAAAATCTTTAGCATTAGAGTTTCGCTCTTTAATTAGCTTTCTGTAATTGATTACATTCTTATTATGTCCGGCAAGTGTTTCGGCAAATGTATGCCCGCCGTTTCCATCGGCTACAAAATACAAATATTTATTCTTCTCAGGATATAATGCAGCTAAAATTGCATCTTTGCCGGGATTGTTAATTGGTCCGGGAGGCAAACCGAAATACTTGTAAGTATTATACGGCGAATCAATTTCCAGGTCTTTATTTGTAAGTTTCCTCCACCCATTCTTCAAAAGGTATTGAACAGTAGGGTCTGCCTGAAGTTTCATACCAATGCGAAGCCGGTTATGATATACTCCTGAAATCCTCGACATCTCATCAACCTTATCGGTTTCACCTTTAATTATTGATGCCAGGGTTAAAACTTCGTGAACAGTAAAGCCAATTTCAGAAGTTCTTTCAACCAAAGAATCTGTAAAGAAATTCTTGAATGAATAACAAAGACTTTTTAAAACTTCCTCAGCCGAACTTCTTTCGTACAATTCATAATCAGCCGGAAGGAAATATCCTTCAAGAGATTTAGCATCAATACCCAATGAATGAATAAAATTTAAGTCTGAGGTTTTAATAACGAATTCAGTTGAATCGACCTGTATATATTTTTGCAGCCTGTGAGCCAGCCATTTAGTAGTTTGCCCTGGTCTTATTGTAATAGATTTTAAATGATCACACTCACCGGATATAAATAAATCTAGCAAATCGAGGTAACTCAATCCGTTTGGAATAAAGAATCGTGCTGCACGTATCTTTTTCTCTGCGCCGTAAATAAAAGCCGCAATAATAAAATTTGTTTTACCGGGTATTATTTTCTCTTCGTATAATCTATCGGCAATTCTCTGCAGGGTCTCTCCTTTTTTAATATCAAATTTAACCGGACCTTTATGAGGATAATAATTCGCGGTAAAAAATGTAAAATAAAATAAAAGCAGAAGGAAAATAAAAATTGCGAGTATGGCAAGAACATCCCATCTGAAAAGATATTTTCTGAAATTGAAATTCATCTTGCTCACTTAAACCTGAGAAAATGATTGGGCGGTATTGATGCATAAGGTACGATGTTCAGTTTGTGTCTTATACCTGTTTCGTAAAGCTGCTTTCCCCTCAAGGCAATCATAGCAGCATTATCACCACAGAAATCATTTAGTGGAATTACAGACCTGATTTTATGAGTTCCGGCAGCTTGCTCAATTTGCTGCCTGAGTTTGTTGTTAGCTGCAACACCTCCGGTTAGTGAGATTGATTTTACCTCGAATTTATTCAAAGCAAGTTTAACCTTAAGCATCAGAGCATCTATTACCGCTTTTTGAAAGGAGGCACAAATATCGCATAAATCCTGTTCGGGAATATGTTTACCATTATAATTTTTCTGAACGTATCTTAAAACCGAAGTTTTAACTCCGCTGAATGAAAAATTAAACTCATCTTTTAATTCTGCTACAGGAAAAACTATTCTGTTTTCATCGCCTTTAAACGCTTTTTTTTCAAGAAGGGGTCCACCGGGATACCCAAAACCAAGCAGCTTCGAAACTTTATCGAATGCCTCACCGGCAGCATCATCAACCGTAGTTCCAAGCTGGTAAATTTCTGTAAAACTTTTTACGTACAATAAAAGTGTATGCCCGCCTGAAACAACCAAAACCAAAGCAGGAAAAATTGGTCTGCTATCCATAAGGAAGCCGGAAAAGATATGCCCTTCAATATGATTAACCGAAATAAACGGAACTTGCAGTGAATATGCAATTCCTTTTGCAAATGTAAAACCAACAAGTAATGCACCGATAAGACCAGGGCCGCCCGTTGCCGAAACCAGATCTATTTCGCTTAAAAGCATATTTGCTTTTATTAAAGCTGCATCTACCAGCGGTTTTACTTTTTGGAGATGAGCCCGACTGGATAATTCGGGCACTACACCGCCGTATGCAGAATGGAAAGCCTGCGAGGATACCAGATTTGCTTTAACAAAATCATCGGATAAAATTGCTGCAGAGGTTTCATCGCACGAACTTTCAATACCCAATACATTCATCATCTGAAAGCAAAAAATTCTTTAACAATGTGTCCTGCAAGCTGCGGGTTCTCCTGAAGTCTTCTGATAGAATATGCGTACCAGTCCTTTCCAAAAGGCACGTATATTCTTATCTTATAACCGTCTTTATTTATCTTATCACGAAGATCTTCTCTTACACCAAGAAGCATCTGAAATTCAAATTTATCTTTTGGGATGTTAAGTTCTTTTATCATTTCATAAGATTTATCAATAAGATATTTATCGTGTGTAGCAATTCCAACATAATTTCCATTTAACAGCATTGTCCTGAGGACATTCAGAAAGTTATCACGGATTGCCTGCCTGTCTTTATAGGCAATTGAAGGAGATTCAATATAAATTCCTTTACAAAGCCTGTAGTTCGTTCCTATTTTATTAAGCAGCAATGCATCGTTGTAAGTTCTTTTAAGATAAGCCTGAAGAACTACTCCAACGTTAGGATATTCTTCATATAATTTTTTATAAATTTCAATTGTCAGATCGGTATACGGAGAGTTTTCCATATCTATCCGAACGAAATTGCCTGATTCATTGGCACGTTTCACCAATTCCAGCATCTGCTGAAATGCAAACTCCTTGTCTATTCCCATGCCCAATTGTGTTGGTTTAATTGAAAGGTTTGCCATCAGCTTATTTTCATCAATAGCATTAAAAACTTCCAATGCTTTTTGTTTGGCTGCTTCTGCTTCCCCGCGGGTTGCAACAGATTCTCCCAGCACATCGAGGGTAGCATAAATGCCTTTTTTATTTAAATTTTTAACAACATCAATTGCTGCCTGTAAGGTTGTTCCCGCTATATAACGTCGGGAAAACAGCCACACAACATTTTTAGGCAGCAGACCAACAGTTTTAACCAATATTTTATTTAATGAAGACACCGCAAACTCCGGAGAAATTTAGTTTCAAAATTAGTGGATTTCGGTAACTTGGAAAAGATGATATTCTGAAATCATATTACCGAAGGTATGAATTGAGAATGGAAAGTAACAAAACGGCTTTTGTTTTCAGTTCTGCTATTGTTCCGGAATTGTAAAAAACGAAATCGGCTTTATTTACCTTGGCTTCATCATTTATCTGTAAACTATTTCTACGTTGAAAATCATTCTTCGTTATAGTTGAATTTTTAATTATTCTTTTTTCTCGCAGCTCCCGCTCTGCGGAGATTAATACAACAAAATCGTACAAGCTTTCTATACCGGATTCAAAAATCAGCGCTGCTTCTATAAATACAATATTATATGTATTAAAGTATTCACCGGCAAGTTGATTAATTTTTTTTCTTACAACCGGATGCAAGATGGAATTAATCAGCCGCAGATTCTGAGGATCAGTAAAAATTTTTTCCGCAAGATATTTTTTATTTAATGATTTATCTGAAAATGCCCCGCTGCCAAAATGCTTTATTATTTTACTCTTTACAATTTCATCTTTTAATAAAATATCTTTAGCCAGATCATCGGCTGATATTACAGGATATCCTTCCTTTGCAAGAAATGCTGCAAAAGTGCTTTTACCCGATCCGATATTACCGGTGATTGCAACTTTAAGTTTCTTTTTGCTATCGCTTTTCAATCAACTATCAAGACAATTATTTGGCATATCCTATTTTCCTTACTTCTCTAATAACAGTAACCTTTATCTGGCCGGGGTATTCCATTTCGGTTTCAATTTTTGAAGCAATTTCCTTTGCCAGTTTATCAGCTAACAGGTCATCCACTTTATCATGTTCAACAACAACTCTTACTTCCCTTCCTGCCTGTATAGCGTAGGTCTTTGCCACTCCTTCAAAAGATCTTGCCAAAGCCTCCAGGTTCTCCAGTCTTTTCACATAACTTTCTAGAGGTTCTCTGCGGGCTCCCGGTCTTGCACCGCTGATAGCATCGGCAGCCTGAACAAGTGCGGCAATCGGATGTTCCATTTCAATATCTTCGTGGTGCGAGCCGACAGCATTAACCACAATAGCATTCTCATTATACCTTTTAGTAAGCTCATAACCAATTAAAGCATGTGGTCCTTCAACACTTTTATCAACAGTTTTGCCAACATCGTGCAATAAGCCTGCACGCTTGGCAATATTTACCTCCATTCCAAGCTCTGCAGCCATTATACCTGTAAGATACGAAACCTCTATGCTGTGCTGAAGAAGATTCTGTCCGAAGCTTGAACGGTATTTCATTTTACCGATGTGCCTGATTAATTCATTATGCATATTGTGAAGACCGAGCTGCATTACAGTGTTCTCACCTTCGCGAAATATTTCTTCCTCGAGCTCTGTTTTAACTTTTTCTACAACTTCTTCAATCCTTGCGGGATGAATTCTGCCGTCAGCAATAAGCCGTTCGAGTGCAACACGCGCTACTTCTCTTCTGAATTGATCGAATGATGAGAGTATGACAGCTTCAGGAGTATCATCTACAATAACATCAACTCCTGTACAGGATTCGAAAGCCCTGATATTTCTGCCTTCTTTACCGATAATCCTGCCTTTCATTTCGTCATTTTGTATTTGTACAACCGATACAGTAGTTTCGATTGAATGATCGGCAGCTGATCTTTGAATAGATTGAACTATTATCTTCTGAGCTTCTTTTTTAGCATCGGCTTTTGCTTTATCGGTGATGTCCTTAATAATTTGCGATGAATCTATTCTTGCTTGGTTAACAAGATTATCCATAAGCATCTTTTTAGCTTCTTCAGTGCTTAAACCAGCAATCTTCTCAAGCCTGGCATTTTGCTCGGCTTCAAGGCGAGTAATATCTTCTTCTCTTTTTTGAAGCTGCTTCGAAATTTCATTCAATTCAATTTCATATTTTTTATTTTCTCTCTCCTTCTGAAGGATAAGATCAAATTTTTTCTCGCTGTTTTCTTCTCTCTGCTGTAATTGCTTTTCAAGCTGACTAAGTTTCTGTCGCTTAAGGTGAATCTCTTTATCGAACTCAGCTTTTTTCTTGTACCATTCGTCCTTTACTTCGATAAGCTTTTCGCGTTTTATATTCTTTGCATCTTTTTCAGCCTCTTCAATAATCCTTTTAGCCTCAAGTTCTGCACTGGCGATGTTTTTCTTTCCCAGCTTTGAATTAAAAATCCATCCTAAATAAAAGAATACAACAATTACAACAACAAGTACGGGTATTATTATTAACACATCCATTTTACCTCCACATTAAGAATTTATTTTTTAAACCGCACATGCCGCTCCGTAACTAATAGGAAAAACCCTATTAATCACAGTGGGAATATTCCCGAACGCTTTTTACTTCCACTGTTGCACTTTAGTACATTCATCATCCGAAGGATGAAGATGAGGCCTGTAATACACGCCGAAGTAATACTCCCAATTAGTTTTTGTTAGTTTTTCACTGATAATTGAGAGCGGCAGTGCGGTAATTATTTAGGATGGTTCTGACAATTCGGGCTGGTTCAAAAGAAGCTTTAGTTTTTTAATTTTATCCGATGCCTGAATCAAAAACTCACGGTTTTTATTCTTTTCTATAAAAAGATCGTATGCAATATTTAAACAGGCTATAATGGCAATTGTCTGTGCTGGCTGATCCGGTAATTCTTCTTTGGTCTCTTCCATAACTTTGTTTACATAAATGGCCAGTTCCTTGGCTACTTCTTCATTTTCAACCAGCAGTGAATATTCTTTATCGAAAATTTTTATTTTGAGCTTCTTTTTTTCCATCTTCTATCTGGTTACCATCCTACAATCACAATATATAAGAACTTACTCTTTCCTGTCAACGGAAAGGTGGTAATCAATCCTATTAATTAAATCAGTAATTTTTGTTTTAAAATTCTCTCTCTCTTCTGCATTTAAATTTATTTTTTCCTCCGATTTTTGTTTTAAATTTTGAAGTTCATCCTCCAGCTTTACTATTTCCTGGTGGAGGAGATTTTTATCCTGCTGCACCGAATCCAAAGCTACTTCAAGCTCTTTATTCCGCTCCAGTGTATCGCTATACTTATTGTTTAGAATTTCAACCCTGGATTCCAATGCACCAAGCTCTGATATTAATGTTTCGTATTTAGCTAAATCGACCAATTAACTACCTCTTAAAACGGCATTAAATTTATCTGAGACTGCAGCTATAAGATTTTTGAACTCTGTCTCAACCTCATTATCAGTTAATGTTCTTTCAAAATCGTAATACTCCAAACTGAATGCCATGCTTTTCTTATTTTCTCCGATTTCATCACTTTCAAAAAGATCAAATATTTCCGCAGATTTTAGTTTACCGGAACTGTATTCCATAATAAAATTTTTTACTTCCTGATAAGTAATTTTCTTGTCAAAAATAAAAGCAAAATCCCTAAGCAATTTAGGATATTTTAACGGCTCGGAATATACTTTATTTTTTCTTTCTAACTTGAAAAGCTTATCCAACTCAATTTCAAATGCGAAAACGTCCTGCTCAATATTAAACAGTTTCAGTATCTCCTGCTTTATCTTTCCGCCTCTTCCTAAAGAGGTTTCTTTTAAGTTTTTTGCAAATTGATATTGGTAAATACTTTTTTGGGTGGAATTATAAGAATCATTTAAAAGATTGTCAAGTAAAAACTTATTAAAAAACGAGTTTACCAGTCCCTTCAGGTCGTAGATATCGTAGCGGATTTCGGATGAGTTCCAGGTTCGTACCGCTTTATTACCGGTTAAAAGTAGTAACAAGCATCTCTGTTCCGAGAAATCTTCCCAGCTATTTATTTCTTTATTATGTTTGATGAACGTATTACCGATCTCAAAGAAAGCGAGATTTTTTTCACCAACATTAATGTTTTCTGAAACAGTTTGAAGACCTGAGATTACAAGCGAAGTTCTTAAGTAAGCCATATCGAGGCTTTGCGGGTTTGAAATTCTTATTGGCTCGCCTGTTATAACTGATAATGGTTCAGGTACAAGCGGATTATTTAGCATCTCGTTCAACCCGAGAGAAAGAGCAATATTTCTAGCTTCATCAGTTAAAGCTGAGTCGTCTGTTTTCTTTTCAAGCGTAATCCCAATTTTCGGTACGGCAGAAATTTTATCATAGCCGTAAATTCTTGCTATCTCTTCGAGAAGGTCAACTTCTCTCTCAATATCCGGGCGGAAAGTTGGAATTACAACCTCGATCGATTCTCCATAGTCGTGAATAATGTTTATACCCAATTTCTGAAGAATCCTTATTATTTCATTTTTAGGAACATCAAAACCGAGAAGTTTTTTTGCACGCTCAAATCTTAAAATTAATTCTTTCTTTTTTATAATGACCGGGTAAACATCAATATGATTTTTTGCAATTATACCTCCGGCAATTTCGCGAATGAGTTGAGCTGCTCTTTGAGCAGCATAAAGAGTATTTGAGGGATCGGTTCCACGTTCAAAGCGGTAAGAAGAATCTGTAGAAAGCTGCAAACTTTTTGATGTTCTCCTGACAGAAGCAGGACTGAAAAATGCGCTTTCAATTAGTATATTTTTGGTTGAGTTAGTAACCTCAGAGTTTTCACCACCCATGATTCCTGCAATTGCAACTTCTCTCTCGGTATCGCAAATCATCAGTGTGCCAGCATCAAGGTCTCTTATTTTTGAATCGAGAGTAGTAAATTTATTTTTTTTATCCGTGCTTTTTACAATAATCTTTTTACCGGCAATCAAATCAAGATCGAAGGCGTGCAAAGGCTGCCCTGTTTCCATCATAACAAAGTTAGTAACATCCACAACATTATTAATTGGTCTAAAACCAATATTTTTAAGTTTTTTCTTAAGCCAGGCAGGCGATTCCCCAATAGTAACATCCAAAACAATTTTTGCTGAATACCTCGGGCAATTAATTTTATCTTCAATTTCAATCGCAGCAAATTCTTTTGCTTCGGAATTCGATTCACTTAAATCAATTTTGGGGATTCTTAAATCAAGATTGAACGAAGCAGCTAAATCTCTGGCAATACCAATGTGAGATAGTGCATCAGGTCTGTTTGGCGTAATTGCAATTTCAAGAATTATATCGTTTAATCCGAGAGCTTCGCTTAAAGGTGTGCCGGCTTCCAGACCATCATCCAATATCATTATTCCCGAATGGTCATTGCTTAGTTCGAGCTCATCTTCGGCACAAATCATTCCGAATGAATCTGCACCCCTGATTTTCATTTTCTCAATTTTATAATTTCCTTTTGGAATATTTACACCTGCCGGTGCCAGTGCGATAGTTTGACCCTCCCTTACATTTGCAGCACCGCATACTATCTGCAAATTTTCTTTACCTTCAAAGACAGAGCAAACGGTTAATTTATCTGCATCGGGATGAGGAATAACGCTGGTAATTTTACCAACTAAAATATTACCATATTTTTTATTCTGATCTTCAAAGTCTTCTACTTCAAGACCGGACATAGTAAGTCTTTCGATAATATCGGCAGATGAAATGCCCTTAAGGTCTACATAATCTTTTATCCAATTAAGAGAAACTTTCACTTAAGACTTCCGGTTAGAATTGTTTTAAGAAACGATAATCATTTTTAAAGAAGATTCTTATATCGTCAATTCCATACTTAAGCATTGCTATTCTCTCTATACCCATTCCGAAAGCATATCCTGAAAACTTTTCAGGGTTGTAATTAACATAAGAAAATACATTTGGGTCAACCATACCGCAGCCCAGAATTTCGAGCCAGCCGGTTTGCTTGCATACTCTGCATCCCTTACCTGAACAAATGTAGCAGGTAATATCCATTTCAGCGCTTGGTTCTGTAAAAGGAAAATAACTCGGACGAAATCTGTATTGTAAATCTGATCCGTAAAATTGTTTTGCAAAAGAAACAAGAGTTCCTTTCAGTTCAGCAAAGGTAACATCCGTATCAACATAAATTCCGTCAACCTGATGAAACATACAATAGCTGCGTGCGCTGATTGCTTCATTTCTGTAAACACGCCCCGGCATAATACCCCTGACCGGAGGCTGTGTTTTTTCCATAATTCTAATCTGCACAGGAGTGGTATGTGTGCGGAGAAGAAAATTTTTATTTATGAAGAAAGTGTCCTGCATATCTCTGGCAGGATGATCGACAGGAAAGTTTAATGCTTCAAAATTATAATAATCTGATTCCAGTTCAGGTCCTTCAAATACTGAAAAACCCAAGCCTTTAAAAATAGATTTTATTTCATCAAGAGTTTGAATTATTATGTGTTTGCTGCCAACTTTATAGTTTCTTCCTGGAAGTGTCAGATCAATTTCGGGAGAAGCAGATGTAAATTTTTTGCTTAGCTCCGATTTTAGTTCATTAATTTTTTCTGAAACTTCCTGCCTGAGAGCATTTAGCTTTTGACCTGCTGCGGGTTTATCTTCAGCGGGAATTTTTTTCAGCTGATCGAACAGGCTTGTAACAAAACCTTTTTTGCCAAGATATCTGATTCTGAGTTGTTCAAGTTCCTGAAGCGAATTTGTGTCTTCTATTTCCCTGTCGAACTCATTTTTTATTCTGTTTATTTCAGTGATCAGCATTCGAAGAATTAAAATTCATTTATATCAAAACTCTCTCTAGATTTTTATCAGTTAAGTAAAGAGAGTAATAATTATTTTGCAGCAAATTTAACCAGCTGAGCAAAAGAATCAGGGTGTTCTGCTGCCAGACTTGCAAGTACTTTTCTGTTGATGACTACACCTTTTTCTTCCAAAGCATTAATTAATCGCGAATAAGTTGTGCCATTAGCTCTTGCTGCAGCATTAATGCGGGTAATCCATAGCTGACGATAAGTTCTTTTCTTTAGCTTCCTGTCGCGGTAAGCATGAATCAATCCTTTTTCAACCGCATTTTTTGCAATTGAAAAAACGTTACCCCGAGCAGCACGGTATCCTTTTGCAAGTTTTAGGATTTTTTTTCTTTTTCTACGAGAGGCTACATTATTATTTGATTTAGGCATATGATTTTAATCCTTTTCCGTTATTGAACCATTAACTTAACTCTTTTCTGATCTGCCTCATGAACCATAGTAGCTTTTCTTAGTTTCCTTTTGCGCTTGGTCGTTTTCGGAGTCAGAATATGACTTTTATAAGCTTTATGTCTTTTAAATTTACCGCTTGCTGTTTTTTTAAATGTTTTGGCAGCACCGCGGTTGCTTTTCATCTTAGGCATTTTACACTTTCCATTTATTGTTGTTTTTTCTTTCCTTTTTTTGATACCGGAACCACAATTAAGCTCATATTTCTGCCTTCTAATTTGGGTTCCATTTCAACCTTTGAGACATCTTTAACTTTTTCAATAAATCTTTTAAGAAGCTCTTCTCCCTGTTCAATATAAGCCATTTCTCTTCCCTTAAAGATAACAGTAGCTTTAACTTTATTGCCTTCTTCAAGAAAGTTTATTGCATGCTTGGTTTTAAATTCAAAATCGTGAACATCTGTATTTGGATGAAATCTTATTTCCTTTAATACAGAAACCGCCTGATTTTTGCGTTGAATTTTTTCTCGTTTTTGCTGTTCATACCTGAATTTACCATAATCGATTATTTTGCAAACTGGTGGCGAAGCCTGAGGTGCTATTTCAACGAGATCTTTTCCTTTTTCAAATGCTAATCGTCTCGCATCCTTCACTAAAAAAACTCCTAACTGTTTCCCGTCAAAGTCAATCACTCGTACCCGCTGAGCTTCAATTTCTTCATTTACTCTAATCTTTTCAATATTTGCGATATAAAACCTCTCTAAATTGTTGAATAATTTTTGTTTTTAATTTCGGTTGTAATTTTATCAATAAAATCCGACAAAGCAAACGAACCAAGGTCTCCTTTACGATGCTTTCTTACAGTTATATTACCATCCTTTTCTTCCTTTTCTCCGAGCACAAGCATATATGGAATTTTCTTTAATTCCCAGTCTCTTATTTTGTAACCGACCTTTTCGTTTCTTTCATCGAGTTCAGCTCTAATGTTATTGTGCTTAAGTTTTTGCGCAACATCTTCAGAATATTTCTGAAAATTCTGAGAGACCGGAATAACTACAACCTGTGTCGGTGCAAGCCAGAGTGGAAATTCTCCACCATAATGTTCAATCAGAATTCCGATAAATCTTTCCATCGAACCAAAAGGCGCTCTGTGAATTACAACAGGTCTGTGTTTTTGTCCATCACTACCTGTATATTCAAGATCGAATCTTTCAGGCATTACATAGTCTATCTGCACTGTACCTAATTGCCACTTTCTTCCAAGAACATCTTTCACTATGAAATCAATTTTCGGACCGTAGAATGCAGCTTCGCCTTCTTCTATAATATAATTTAGTTTCATTCTGTCAGCGGCTTCTTTTAATTCAGCTTGCGCTCGTTCCCAGAGAGCGATGTCTCCGCCATATTTTTCTGAATTGTCATCTCTGAATGATAACTGCGTTACAAAATCCTGAAATCCCATAGTACTAAAAACTTCCTTAATCAAATCTATTACATCACAAACCTCATCAAGCAGTTGATCCTGTCTTACAAATATATGCGAGTCATCAACAGCAAAGCTTCTTACCCTTGTTAATCCTGTTAATTCACCTGACTGCTCATAGCGATAAACAGTTCCGAATTCTGTATACCTGATGGGCAAATCCCTATAGCTTCTTGGTTTGGAAGCATAAATTTGAAAATGATGCGGACAATTCATTGGTTTAAGAAGGTATTCATCTTTTCCTTCTTCAAGAACAAGCGGAGGGAACTGACTATCCTTGTAATAGGGATAATGCCCGCTGGTTTTGTAAAGATTTATATTACCAATGTGAGGAGTAATTACAGGCTCATAGCCTCTTTTCTTTTGTTCTTCACGCAAATAATTTTCAAGTGTCTCTCGTAATATTGTTCCCTTGGGCAACCAGATTGGCAGCCCGCTGCCTACCTTGCCCGATAACAAAAATATTTCCTGTTCTTTTCCTATTTTTCTGTGATCACGTTTTTTGGCTTCCTCAAGCCTCTGAAGGTAATCATCAAGCATTTTTTTCTTTGGGAAGGAGATCCCGTAAATCCTCTGCAACTGTTTATTTTTTTCATTGCCGCGCCAGTAAGAACCTGAAACACTAAGCAATTTTATATATTTAATTTTACCTGCTGCCGGTAAATGCGGACCGGTACAGAGATCTGTAAAGCTGCCTTCTTTATAAATACTTATTGCTTCCTGGTTTTCGTCAAGCTCGTTCAGAATTTCCAGCTTATACTGATCATCTAGATTTCTGAAAAAATCTATTGCTTCATTTTTTGATAATTCTACTCTTTCAAATTTGTGGTTCTCCTGAGCAATTTTTCCCATCTTTTCTTCAATATGCCGGAGGTCATCATCAACAAGTTTTGTATTTATATCAAAGTCGTAGTAAAATCCGTTTTCAATAGGAGGTCCAACACCGAATTTTGCTTCAGGGTATATAGATTTAATTGCATGAGCCATTAAATGAGACGAAGAATGCCAGTAAACTTCTTTTCCTTCTTCATCATCAAAAGTTAGAAACTTTATATCTGCATCTTCTAATATCGGTCTTTGCATATCTATAACATTACCATTTAGCTTTGCCGCAAGTGCATCGTTTGCAAGCCGTTCGGAAACAGACGAGGCAATTTGAAAAGGAGTAACACCTGATTCAAAATATTTTAACGTTCCATCAGGAAATTTTATTTTAATCATATCCATATTTTTTTACAATAAAAAACCTGCCTGTCGGATTTTAGGTATGCGGAAGAACAAACCACTTTCCGAAAGGCATTGTGGGCTCTAAAGGATTCGAACCTTTGACCTTCTGCACGTCAAGCAGACGCTCTAACCAGCTGAGCTAAGAGCCCGATAAAAAATTTCGGATTTTCAATTGTCGTTTTTGGATCTGCTTCGCAGTCCATTTTAAAAACTTGATTATAAATCATCCAATCCGAAATCAGCAATTCTTAAAGTACCGAGGGCCGGACTCGAACCGGCACGGGAACAAGTTCCCACAGGATTTTAAG
>CAZXGJ010000054.1:0-26482 GCA_964639955.1 uncultured Ignavibacteriaceae bacterium | reverse complement strand
ACGGGAGAATGTCATTCAACTGATGAAGTATTTATTTCAAGTGTTGGTCCTCATTTCGGAGAAGAATCTCCGCTGGTCGGGACAAATGGTTCGGGAACAATTTTCTTTACTAACTGTAATCTTTCCTGCGAGTTTTGCCAGAACTATGATATCAGTCATCTTGGAATAGGAGAAAAGGTTTCAACCATTGAACTTTCGGGTGCAATGCTTCAGCTTCAGCAGAGAGGCTGCCATAACATTAATCTGGTAACTCCAACTCACTTCACTCCGCAGATAGTTGATGCACTCATTCTTGCCATCGAAAAAGGATTAGAGCTTCCGATTGTTTACAACTGCGGCGGTTACGAATCCGTTGAAACACTAAAACTGCTTGAGGATATTGTTGATATTTATATGCCAGACATAAAATACTCTATTGATAAGAATGCATTAAAATATTCTGGAATACACAACTATTGGGAAACAGTTAAGCTTGCTGTGAAAGAAATGCACAGACAGGTCGGCGATCTTAAAATCAGTAAAAGAGGAATTGCACAAAGAGGATTACTTGTTCGTCATCTTGTTCTTCCAAATGACATCGCTGGCTCAAAAGCAGTGATTGATTTTATTGCTGAAGAAATCTCAACTAATACTTATCTCAACATAATGGATCAGTACCGCCCTACATTTCACGCATTCAAATACCCAAAACTTGATCGTCAGATCACTGCTCCAGAATACAGTGAGGTTATCGACTATGCATTAAATAAGGGAATATCCAGGGGTATAAATCCTTATGAATAAAAAAATCAGGAGCTTAAAATTTTTTCTGCAGCATCTTCGCCTGAATTGATTGCGCCTTCCATAAATCCCTGCCAGTCAGCGAGATGTTCTCCTGCGAAATAAACTCTGCCGTGATTTTTATTTAACGTTTCCCTTACATCCAGCCATTGGTGCTTGTTGTAAATTGCATAAGCTCCCTGTGTGAAAGCATCGGAACCCCAGTAATAGTTAATTGCACGTTCAGCATACTTTTCAACATCACCAAAAGCAGGTTTTAAAGCTTTACAAATTTCTTCAATCTTCTTTTGCTGATTCATCTTTGAAAGAACATAGGCGCGATCACCTACAGCGTAAGAAGTTAAAATTCCTTTCTTCCCTTCCTGGTTCTTTGTCGAGTGAAAGAAATAATGCGGAAGAGTATCAGTAATCATATCAAGAGATTCATCTTTCCAGAATCTTTCAGAAAACAGAACTGACGTTTTAATTATCCGTGAATACTGCAATTCGTTGAGTGCATCCAGATAATCTTTTGATAATCCGGGTTCCCAGTTTATTTTCAGGAGAGAGTACGTTGGAGTCGTGCAAATAACATTGTCCGCTTCATACTTATTCCCATTATCGCAGTGAACAATTACCCCATTATTTTTCTGTTCAACATTTTCTACTTTGGTTTTAAGAATAATATTCTCATTGCCAACTGCTTCTGCAAGCCTGAAGATGATTTGACTATTGCCACCTTTTATATGATAATCCATTTCATTCTTCGGGCTTGACTCAGCATATTCTGATATTCCCGCATAAGCAGAAACCTGTCTGATTGTTTCACCGAAGTCTGTGCTGTCCAATAGTTCTTTTAATTCAAGATTAGTATCTGATATTCCATTATTAACGAGATAACGCCACCAATCAAGTTTATCAAAAGCCTTCTTTTCGTCAGAGCCGTCCTGCAACGAATTGAAATGCTCAAGAAGTGAGGTATATTTTTGATTCCATTCAGGTGTGAAGTCCCACTCGCCGGCATTTTTAAATTCTCCATTTAGAGTCAACCGTGTTTCAAACTGATGGTTTTGCAATTCAAGTCCGAATTCTTCGCAGAGATTAATTAATCTTTCGTGAGATGCGCCAACCCACTCGGCTCCAAGCTCACAGGTTACATTGGCATCATCAAATTTGTATGTAAAAATCCTTCCTCCAACACGATTCCTTGCTTCAATCAAAGTAACATCAGCTCCACTCTGCTTCAGCTTATACGCTGCTGCAAGCCCGGAAATGCCGGCTCCGATAATTATTACTTTTTTGGAATTCGATTTCTGAAATGAATATCCGGGAAGTATTACCGTACCAGCAACAACAGCCCCTGTAGTTTTGATGAATTCTCTCCTTTTCATAGCGCTCCTTTTTTTAGGAAGGAATTTGTGAATTTTATTTTGAATATAAAAGTGTTTGATTGCTTGTATAATTAAAATAGTTTTGGAGTGAAAAAAATTTAGATTTTACAAACAGGATACCACCCTATGAAATCAATCATAAGTATATTTTTTTTTACGATGGTCTTGTTAGCCGGATGCGAGCAGAAACCAAATGCAAGCCCTGAATATTTAAATGAAATTAAAGAATGGGACCAAAAGAGAGCGGAACGGCTTAAAGCAGATGACGGCTGGCTCAACCTTGTTGGAAGAACCTGGTTAAAACCCGGTGAAAATAAATTCGGCTCCTCTAAGGATAATGATGTTGTTATAGAATCAAATAAAGTTCCTGAATATATGGGGGTTTTTATTTTTCAGGATTCCACGGTTACTATGAAGGTGAATGATGGTGTTGAAGTTTTACTTGACGGCAAGCCTGTTAAAGAAATGGTAATGATCGGTGACACAAAAAAAGAAATGACAGTTTTCCAGTATGGACCAATCAAATGGAATTTAATTGTAAGGAACGAACTTTATGGTATTCGTTTCCGCGATCTTGAATCCGAAGTTGTGAAAAATTTTTCTGGCATTGAACGCTTCCCTGTTAATGAAGATTGGAAAATTACAGCAGACTTTGAAGTATACGATCCGCCAAAAAAAATTGAAGTGCCGAATGTTCTTGGACAAATTGATGAAGAACCATCTCCGGGTGCAGTTGTATTTACAAAAGATAATCAGACATATAGAATTGAAACAATAGATGCCGGCGAACGACTATGGCTTATCTTTGCAGATGGAACCAGCGGTGAAGAAACTTACGGCGGCGGAAGATTTTTATATACAGATAGTAAAGCCGACTCAAGCGGAAAAGTAATTGTTGATTTTAATAAGGCATACAATCCTCCTTGTGTACTCACAAAGTTTGCAACTTGTCCTTTGCCGCCAAAAGAAAACTACATCAAGCTGAGAATTACTGCTGGTGAAAAAGTTTGGGGGGAAAATCATTAGCCTCACCCCTCACCCCTCTCCAAAGGAGAGGGGTGAGCACGGCCAAAAACTTATTATTCGGTTAATCAATAATTTAAACGTGGATAGACTCTTTTGAATGGCTGAATGATTGTATGTCTTATATTATGTGGGAGAATATTTTTTAATGATCTCTCTTATTGTTTCGATGTGATGTTCATCGTGCTCTAAAACAAACTGAGCCATATCAATCGGACGCATCAGCTGCTTCAATCGCGGATGAGTAGCAATTCTTTCACGAACCGAAGTATCAAGATCCGAAAGTCGACCAACAAAATTTTCCCTCACCTGTTTTAATTGAATTAGTAATTGACCAATGTTTTTGCTGTTATGATTAGCTTCGTCTGTTTTTCTGTTGTTGAGATCCGCAGGTCGCAGCGTTTCCTTACCATCTATAAAATCATCTATCCTGCCATCGTGTAATTCTTCCAGATCAATCAGATGTCCAACGTTTTCTTTAATTGACCAGCGATTTTCAATTTTTGTTGTAAGAATTCTTTCCGGAAGAGATGAGACAAGTTGAGCTATTATCACCGGCTTATCACTCAGCTTTTTAAGAAGAGAGTCATACTGATCCTGAGACAGTTCAAATTTGAATTTTTTCTCAAACCATTTTTGTTGTTTCACAATATCTCTTATTGTTTTTTAAAAACTGAAATTAGTCCGTGTGTCAAAGATTCGGGCGGACCCATCAGATGTGTTGAACCATCAAAAACTTTTACTTCTAATTTGAGTCCGGTATAATTTCTTTCCTGAATTTGAGTTACAAGTTTATCTATCGGATTAAAATACTTTTCGTCTGACTCCTCACTTCCAACAGACATAAAAAGTTTTAACTCCTTCTCACCAATTTTATCTGGAGAGTTCTGCTCATAATTGTAAATAGAATAATTGTCCCAGGTCAAACTTGGACTACCGATAATGTATCGTTTGAAAATTTCAGGTTTTGTAAAAAGTGTGTACAAACAAAATAACCCTCCGATTGAATAGCCATTTATAGTTTTGTCTTCAGGAATCGTTCTGTAATTTGTCTCAATCAAAGGCATAAGCTCAACTTCAAGAAATTTAAGAAAATTCTCAGCTCCACCAGTGGATAGTGCTCTGAAATCCCTGCTACGCTTATTGCCTGCCGATTTATCGGTTGAGCCGTAGCCGATTCCGACCACTATCAGTTCCGGTATGTTTCCACCTATCTGAAGATATCGGGCAATACCTGCAGCAATTCCGAAGGCAACGTCGCCATCGAGAACGTAGAATACTGGATAAAGTTGTTCTGATTCATTATAATTTTCAGGCAAGCTGATAAAAATATGAAACGAATCCCGAACGTACTCTGAATAAATTATTTTCAGTTCCGTGCTGTAAAGATTAAATGGTTGGGCTAATGAGACAGCAAACCCGGTAAGTGGTAAAAGGAAAATGGCTGCGATAAATTTTTTAAATTTCATTTTATAATTCCCTAAGCTATTTAAGAAAAATTCCGGCGCGCCCGCAGCGGCAAATCCTAATTTACTTTTAATCCGGTATTTCCACCAGCGGTAACGCTGCTGGGAGCTGAACCAATTATTTTTTATTCCCGCTTCGACCTGCGTCCCCGCAGGTCGTTCAATCCTTAACTCAATCTGAATTTATTCCCTTCAAATTAAATATCCCTTCCGGCGAGGACGCCGGGAGGAGCGTTGAGCTGTAATAGTTATTTAAGTATATATTCGGTGACCTCCCTGATTCCGTTTCTTATTTTCTCGTTCTCGATATTTTTCTTAAAAGCAGAATAAAGCTTCTCATCCTCAAGGAGATTCTTTACTACATCAGGAAGCTTTTTAATATCCGGCTCATAAACACCAAGCTTCTTTTCTATTAGGTAATCAACATTTCCCTGTTCCTGTTCCCAGATATAGTCGTTTACAACCGGAACTTTTTTCAGATTTAATATTTCCATAATTGTAGATGCACCGCACTTGGTAATAATAACATCGGAGATATTTATCAACTCATAAATAAAATCGACATATCCGTAAACTTTAAGATTTGCCGGCGGAAATTCTTCTTTAAGCTTATTTGAAATCCGGAAAAGAGCATCATTCTTACCGCATACTATTGCAATCTGCGCACTGATTTCAGCATACAACAATTCCCGGAGAATTTTTTCTCCTTTGGGAATACCATCACCGCCGCCAAGGATCAAAATTATTTTTTTGTTGGAATTAAAATTTAATTTTGCTTTTATGTCTGCCGATGTTTCACCGTTCATCTTCTGGGAAAATTTTTCGTCCAGTATAAAAGGAAACCACACGACAGTATTTCCTGAAAACCTGGAGTTTATTTTCTCCTTCAATTCCCGGCTGAAAACAATAAAATTCATCTTCTCCCACATAAACCACATCGGGTGCGGTGTAAAGGGATCAGTAACTACGGTTTGAACTTCAATATTTAGCTTATGCCTGCTTAGGATTTTTAAGACCGGTTGAATTAGGAAGAAATGAAAAATCAATATTTTATCGGGTTTTTCATTTATAATTACTTCTTCCAGATATTTTTTCATATAAGCAGCAACAGAAAAACAGGTGGGCTTTCCAAAGATTGGGATCTTGTTCAACGCATAAAGAAATTCAAAAAACCATCTTCCCCTATACTGAAGAATACGATAACCGTCTTCAATTATAAAACGGACCCAGCGCGGAGTTTTTTCGAAACCGTAAACCAATCTTGGTTCAGCAACATCAGCGTAATGCCTGTTCATATAATTGAAAATAGCACGGGCAGGTGCAAGATGACCGCCGCCGGTTTTCAAATATACTAATAAATATTTTTGCTTTTTACTCAATGCCACTATCTCAACACCGGATGTGATTCTTTATCAAGAAATCCTTTTTCGAGGACTTGTTTAATTTTAAATGTACCGAGCTTTCGGGCTTTCAAAAATCCATCCCACGCAGATTCAGCAAGAGTACCTCTGTTAAGTAAATCATACAGCCACTGATCTGTGTAATCAGGTTTTTCCTGTTTCATTGCCGCCTGAATTTCACGCAGCCATTTGCGGTTGAACTTTTCCTGTGAGCCGATTATTGGACTCATTACTATCGGAATTCCCAATGCGCTGTAAAAAGAAAGTTCACTTGGTTTGGTCCAGAGTATATCTGTTTCGTGAAGTGCCTGATTAAATAAATCAAAATACTCGTGAAGTGATTCTGAAAATATAATTTTAATGTTTTCACCATCGGGTTCGATGTCTCTTTTCACATCTTTAAAGTACTCATTTACTTCTTTTCTGATTCCCGCAACAAGTATTAATCTGATTACGCCTGATCTTATTTTTTCCTTAAGACTATTTGCTATTTTTTGCCCGATTTCCTTTTGTGCACCTGCACCGCCAACAGCATAGGTGATCGTCAGTTTTCTTTCATTTCTGAATTCACAATTTTCTTTTCCTAAAAAGTATTCAACGTTTCTACCATGACGGGCCCAGAATTTTCCTTTCGGATCAAGATAAAATAACCGCTGTGCAAGATCTTTCTTAAGCACTGAAAGATTTTCATCACCCAGCAATTCTAATGGAAGAGGAAATCCTGTAAGATGGATTCTTTCATCAGGAACACCGTAAGCTCTAAGTCTTTGTGCGGCTTTTCCACATGGTGCAAAATATTCGACTCTGCTTTCCCATGGATCCTTTGCAACCCAAACTCTGTTTATATCAGCGTCACAAATTATACAATAAATTTTATTGAACCCTTTTTTATCAGCAGCAATTGCAGAAGCGTAGAAAGAAGTTATCACGGGGAGATTTTTCGTTGCAATTTTTTCCAGCATTCCTTTGCACAAACCTTTTTCTATGAATGATTCAAGAAGATCTACCTGGAAAGTTGAATTCGATAAATTACGCATTGGATAAAATGAGGGTATTTTCATCATCGAATCAAGCATAGAAAATACAGGCGGACCAATTAATGGAACACCTTTCGCCCGCGAAAAAAATTCGTAAGCATTTAATAATCTCTTCCATAATTTCTGTTCGGATTTGGAAACTGCTTCGGATGAACCTACTGTAATAATTCCATCTTCTGCAATATCTTTGAGCGGATAAACTGCCCGCTGATGTCCGTAACCCATATCGGCAGAGACAACCCATGCTCTGTTATTGAACTCACTCATAAATTCTTAAAATAAAAGTAGATAATTTTTCAGGAATAAAAATAGGGAATTGTAAGAAGGTATGCTTATAGTAAGCGCAGAAAAATATTAGCAGATAAATCAGTCAACTAAATACGCAACAATTTAAATATCGAATAAACTGATATCAGGAAGTGCGTCTATTCGGTTTTTCCTTCAGCCATTCGTAAGCAACGACTGCAAGAAATAACGCTATACCGATAAAAAATCTTAATGTTTCATCCATTATAATTTTCCTTTTTATAGTATTTTACCGATGAAAATTTATTCTGTGTAGATTAACTTAAGATTATGCTAATGTTAAATTTATGTTATTAGTTTGATAGGTATAATGGTAAAAAGGTATAGGGGTATAATGTATAAGTCTAGCGTTATTTGGTAATGAAGCCCGTATCGTAAAGCGATAAACGTAACTCTTTCTACTCTCGAACTTGCATAAAATAGACATCACCGAAAAACGAAACTGGCTTCGTTACCATAACCGATTTAAAAACTCAATCGTTATCTTTTGATACTATTTTATTAAGACTTTAGCTAAATGAACTTAAGATTTATTGTAAGAAAGTCCTCTCCTTTGGAGAGGATTCAGGTGAGGCTTTTTATTTGAAAAACCCGTACAGCGGATTAAAAAACATCCCTAAAAATATCTGGATACTTGCGGCGGCAACTCTTATCAACAGATCGGGCACAATGGTTTTGCCATTCATCGCACTTTATGCAAATCAGGTACTTAATGCGTCAAAAAGCGATGCCGGAATAGTTCTTGCTGTTTATGGTGTTGGTGCTTTTCTCTCCGCTCCTTTCTCCGGAAGGTTAAGCGATAAGATTGGCACAATGCGACAAATGAAAATATCATTGTTCAGTACGGGCTCTTTCCTTTTCCTCTATTCATTTATCACGGACTTCACAATGTTTCTGACTCTTACATTTATCTGGGCAATATTGAGTGAAGCATTCCGTCCGGCAAGTATGGCTTTCATTTCTGACGAGATTACATCAGACAGAAGAAAAACTGCATTCGCACTTCAACGGCTTGCAATAAATCTTGGAATGAGTATCGGTCCCGTTGTGGGTGGAATATTGAGCACAATTAATTTTCATCTTTTATTTTACATCAATGCTCTTTCTTCCCTTGCAGCCGGAGCTTTTCTTACTTTCTCTCACTTTGAAAAACATATTTCATCAGAGCAAGAAAAGGAAACAACAGAAAAGAAAATCGTTCATAAGAAAGTGAACATTTTTGCTGACAAAAGATTACTTTACTTTCTACTTGCACTCATTCCTGTTGAGATTGTTTTCTTCCAACACATCGGAGCGTTGCCATTGTTCATCGTTTCTGATTTAGGATTTTCAAACGCTGTTTTTGGATATCTTACGGCAGTAAATACTGTGCTGATAATTTTCATTGAGGTTCCTCTTAACGATTCAATGCGGCATTGGGACGACAGAAAAGCGCTTGCGCTCGGTGCTCTCTTATGCGGAGTTGGTTTTGGTTTGATGGCTTTCACCAATACAATTCCCCCGATTGTCGCTTTGATTGTAATCTGGACATTTGGTGAAATGATATTCTTTCCATCATCGGGAGAATATGTTGCAAAGATAGCCCCCGAAAAACAGCGTGGTGAATATATGGGTTATTTCCAGATGTCGTTTAGCTTTGCATTTATGGTTGGTCCGTGGCTCGGTGCAACAGTGTTAGACTTTTACGGTCCGTTTAATTTGTGGCTTGGCTGCCTTTTGTTTGGTTTAATATCGACTATAATGATGTGGAGGTTGAATAAATAAGTTTAACAAGAAGTGAGACTCACCTAGCCAAGTGAGCCTCACTCTTATCCCAGAAACTTTACTTTTTAACTTCGTCTTTAATTATGTTCTTTGAATTCCGCTTCCGCAGCAAAATAAAAATAATTGCACCGGCAATAACCACCAAAGCAACAATTAAATAAATCCACCAGTTGGATGGATATAGTGCACTCTTCCAATCTGCAATTTTACTTTCCATCTTGCTCTTGTTTTCATCGGTAAGCAGTTTGTTTTCAATTAAGTAATTCATCCAAACGGGCTGTATTGTTGCAAACCAGGTGCTGTCGGCAAAGTTCGCATAAACTTTCTTGGATTCTTCATCGCTTTTCACACCGAGATTTTTCAGTTCATCATCAATGAATAATTCAACTGAAGTTGTGAACTCTTGCCCGTCTTTAAAGCTCCTCAGCTCTATTCCGTTTAAAGAAAATTCCTCGTTGATTGATTCCCATGCTTCCTTTGAAACAGCTGCATACCAATTGTTAAACAGCTCTTCTATCTGCTTCAGCTCATCCGACTTATTTTTATCTTCAGCATAAACTTCTACAAGCTTAACGCCAACCTTCTGCCATTTGCCGGCAAAATCCTTCTGCTGATCTTTTATTGATTCAATGTCATCGGGTTTAAGTGAAGTAACCTGCATAAACCTGATGTTGTCTCTGATGGTGGTTTTGACATTACTTAATACGTTATCTCTCTGTTCTTCGGATGCAACAATATTTTTATCTTCTACTGTCAGGGCTTCCTTATCTCTCATAATCGGTGGCATCAGGCTGTCAATCATTGCCAGTACAAGATTGTCTCTTTCCCTGATAGAAGATTGAAGCTCTGCGACAAGATTTTCAAGCTTCTTGATTGTCTTTATATCTTTTTCTCTCTGTGCCTCAAGCTTTTGCACCTGTGCAAGCAGTTCGTTATTCCGCCGGTTAAGAAATTCAACCTGCTGTTTTAGCTCGGACACCTGGGTTTCTAAAACATTGATTGTAGTAAAATCATCCTGGCGTAAAAGATATGCCCGGCTCAGTTTATCAATTGATTCATTGTATTTATCCGGGTACAAGCTTTTGTCCAGCAGTTCTTTATGCTGAGCATATTTTTGTTTCAGCTCAGAAATTTTTTCCCCTGCAATTTTAAGGTCATCGAGATTAGTTGCATCCTTTATACTTTGCTCAATAGCTTTGTAATCCGATTTAAAGTTATCAACTATTTCCCTGTCGGATTGTGCACTAGCCAGACCTGCAAAGCCAAAAGTAATTAAGAGCAGTGCGAGTTTTATCAAATTGTTCATCTTCATTTTACGGCTCCTTCCACTCCTTTGTAAGTCAGATTCATTTTGTTTGAACCATCAATTAGTTCGATATATGGATTACGCTGATTGAAAGCAGGGGTCTGCAAACCAAACTCAGAAATAAATATTTTATTTTCAAGAATCATTTTGCCTTCTTCAGCTTTGAAGACATAAACGTTTTTGAAATTATTAGAAGTTAAAAAATAAAATCCCTGGGTGTCTCTTATCAAATTTATTTTTTTGCCTTTGTATGAGAGTGAGTCCTGGAATTCTTCAAAAAACAATCCAACAGTATTCACTTCAATCGAATACCTGTCTTCCACTACTTTACCATTCTCATCAACAGGCAGCACCGATTCAATCGGCCAGCCAAAATTTGCCGGCTGAAGGGTTAATACAGAACAGGCTGCTGCAGTAATAAGAAATAGCATCGTAATAATTAATTGCTTCATATATTCTCCTGAATAATTAGCGGATATGAATAGTTATTAAAAATCTTAAAGGGAAAAATAATATGATTGGATATTTATTTTTAGAGAAAATGCTGTGCCCCGGTAAAGGTTTGTCAGCGATCGTGCAGATGATCTGGGGTATATTTTACAATTAATCTGATTCCCGGTCGATTTGTAATATAATGCCATATCCACTCAGACATAACCCGTAACTTATTTCTGAAACTGATGAGAAATAATACGTGAACCAAGGACCAGGTTAGCCATGCTATCAATCCGCTTAACTTAAATCCTTTTATCACAGCAACAGCTTTAGCTTTTCCTATTGTAGCCATTGTTCCTCTATCGTGGTATTTAAATTTTTTATCCGGTCTTCCAACTAAATTCTCAGTAATTATTTTAGCAACAAATTTTCCCTGCTGAATTGCTACCGGTGCAATTGCAGGCAGATATTCACCCTTTTCATTTTTTACAGCGGCAGCATCACCAATTACAAAAATGTTATTATCATCTTTAATACTTAAGTTATCGTTAACAATAGCTCTTCCTAATTTATCTGTTTCAGTACCGAGAGTTTTTATTAATGGCAATGTCTGGTTTCCTGCAGCCCAGAGAATATTTTTTGTTTCGATGAATCTCTCGCCAACCCTAACACCGTTTTCATTAATCTCTGTTACTTTCTCATTCAGGATTATTTCAACCTGAAGATTTTTTAAATCTTCCTGAGCCCGTTTCGAAAGTTTTTCAGGATATGATGAAAGAATATTGGGTAAAGCTTCTATCATATAAACCTTTGTCATCGAAGCATCAATATTTCTGAAATCAGGAATGAGATTTTGATTTACAATTTCTGAAATTGCTCCGGCAAGCTCAACTCCCGTTGGACCTCCGCCGATAATTACAAAGTTCAGATACTTCTGTCTTTTTACAGGATCTTTTTCTTTCTCGGCAGTTTCAAGTGAAAGTAAAATATTTTCTCTGATTTTTAATGCATCATTTAAAGTCTTTAAACCCGGGGCAAATTTTTCCCATTCATTTTTTCCGAAATACGAATGCCTCGAACCTATTGCAATTATCAGGTAATCAAATTCTATTTCAGAACCGTTGAAGAAAACTTTTTTCTTTTCCTTATCTATAGATTTCACTTCACCAAGGAATACCTCAACATTTTTATTCTCACTAAAAACAGATCGAATAGGGATTGCAATATCAGCAGGAGATAGTGCTGCTGTTGCAACCTGATAAAGTAATGGCTGGAAGAGATGATGATTTGTTTTATCAATTATAGTGATTTTAAAATCTTTTTTCGCCAGCTCTTTTGCTGCAGTCAGTCCGCCGAAACCTGCTCCTATAATAACTATCTTCTTCATAATACTTTAATGTTGCTTTACCGAAATTTAAATAATCCGGGCAGGTAAATTTTTGAGTGGAATCACAAAGAAACCACGCAAATTGCCGGAAACATTACACAAAAAGGTTAATTCTGAAAGAAAAATTGTTTATCACTGTTTTGTGAAATTTGGATGCATCGTGAGGTAAATAAATATTTTGGCTGAATTGCGGGAATTACAGCCCGGCAATTCAAACTTCATCATTCTTGTCTCCACAATCGAATTCAAATTCAAAATCATCGAAGTACTCTTTAAGATATTTTTCGAGTTCTTCCATCCGTTCCCTGAATTTTTCATCATCAAACTTCCATCTGAATTGATGAAATTTATGTTTCTTAAGCTTTTCCTGCAGACCTTTCATTTCCTGTTTGAGCTTTTCATCGTCGAAGTAAAATTCTTCAAAATCCCACTTGTGGTTTTTTAACTTTTCTTTTAATTTATCAAGGTTTTCCTCAAGGTCTTCAATATCAAATTCCCATTCTCTCCCCTGAGGCAATGGCATTCTGAAGCTGAAGTGTTTTTCTCCGAATCTCATCTCATCAAGCTGATCATACACTTTATCCTTATAATCAGCAACGAGATCATCAGGAATTTTATTTCCGTTTTTATAGATGGAAGTTATTTCATTCCCGAAAAAATTTACTTCCCAATGTACTGTTTCCCCATAAACAGTTTCGTAGAAAGAAAGATATTTTGCTTCATCTTTCTTGAGAGAATCTGTCGTTGTGCTGCCGCAGGAAATGGAAGTAAATAAGGCAAAAGCCGGAACAAAAATGTATAACTGCTGTGTTGAGGCAATTTTTGTTAAAAGTAATTTAAAGATTTTCATGATTCTGCCTGTCTTTGTTTAACCTGAAATTAAGACGGACAAGAAAGTAAAGTGTTTCTTCTTTAATTGTGTGCTTAAAAGATAATACTGCTGAGCGTGAGAGATAAATTTTTATATTCTGCTGAAAATATCAATTTATTTCCAGAAGCCATATTTCCTGATATGTCTGTAAGCCATATATGCCACTGCGCTTGCCTGAGCCATCCCCAGGACGTAACGAACCATATTAAATTCTGAATCTTTAAGGTACTGGCGGTAGAGGGGAGAAGTAAAATGAGTTTCAAATTTTTTTTTGTCTGGTGATAATTGATAATTTGACAGTAATAATTTAGTCTTCAGCCAGATGGTCGAAGGATTATCATCAAAGAATAAATCTTCATACCCGCGTTTGCCAAAAGGCACTTTAAAAACGTTATTCAAATCATAGCGGAATTCAACCGGTGGAATAATACCCTGATGGCGGGAAATTGTGTCAGCAGGTGTGAAGGGAATTTCAATCCTGGTTTGCCCTGCAACGAAACAGCAGCAGCTAAATATTAACAAGGCATGAACATTTATACATTTTATCATCGTAAAAATTCAGTAGTTTTCCGGTATTTAAAACTAATACAGTGCCGGGTTATTTCTGAGTATGGATAACTTCAATTCCTTTGACAGTTAAAAATGATAGTACTTCATTATAACAATTCTCATCTGCGCCAATATATTCCGGGGGACATATTCCTCTCCTGTCGTATTTCCCTTCAAGAATCAATCGTGCTACAGCACAGCATGTGTAGCCGGTAGTTCTTGCCATAGAACTCGAATTTGTTTCCTGGTCATACCTGTCGAATATTTTGTAAGAATGTTCCGTTAAGTTATTATCATCTTCACAGGAAATTGAAATAAGCAATAATGTAAAATCACGCTCGTTATCAGCGGGCACCCAGAAAGGAAAGATCAATTTGGCGGCAAGGTCAATTGGCTTTATAGTTTTTCCGCCAAGGTCAATTTCTTTGCTGCTGAAAAGTCCGATTTCGCGAAATATTTTCATCAATTCCAGATGTCCGGGATAGCGAAGAGTTTTTTCAACCATGTTCGGAATTTTCATTGTCCGGAGTAAAGTTCTTAATCCATCAGTGTTAAATGCCTCCAGTTTGCCGGCAGATTCAACCTCAATGATCTCAGGATCGCTTAAGGCATCTTTGATAACGGGTTTTCCATTTTCAATAACTCGGGCAGGTCTTGTATACTCTTCAATTACATCAATAGGAGAAAAGAATGCTTTATACTGGAATGGCCATTCTCTGCTGAATGGTAATCCGCCAATCATACATTTGTAGCCTAGCACTTTCGCCCTCTGATTGTGATAACCCAGCACAAGATTGCTCAAGCCGGGTGAGATACCGCAATCAACAACAGCGGTAACATTCTTTTCAACAGCCATCTGGTCGAGCTGAAACGGATCTTCAGGGGAAAATGAAATATCAACAACATTTTTCCCTTCGTAAATAATAGATTTTAATGCTTTGAATCCCATAAAACCTGGTAATGCACAAACAACCAGGTCGTAATCAATTATTATTTCCTGAATTTTTATTCCTGATGACAGATCCGAGATGATTGTACGAATGGGGGTATTTTCCCTGAGCATATTGAGTTTATGCGCATCCCTGTCAACAACTGTTACATTATATTCACCTGAGAGTTCGCGTGCAATTAAGCCGCCTATCATTCCGCTACCAAGCACTACAACTTTTTTCATATTATTCTCCCTATTTTATCTCCACCAATTGTTAAGATTTCCCGGCACAATAACCACTATTTCAATTATCAGGAATGCGATAATAAATTACAATATGCTTTTAATTTTTACTGCCGGCACTTTGATTACAAGAATAGCAGATATTACAAACCCAACTATAAAAGCAAGAAAGCCATAAGAAATTGCACCTATTAATCCACCGATGGTTCTACCTACGGATGCAGATTTTGTTAATGAGGAAATAATCATACCTGAAAACAGAGACGCAATTGATAAAGTAAAAACGATTAAAAACTTTTGAAGGTTTGCCAAATCTATCTCTTTTTAATAAATGAAATAAATAACCGGAACATTTTAATTACGCTTTAACGGTTTTGCTTAACACTTTTCGAACACGGTTAATAACGCTGCTAACGGTAAACCCGTATTCGGTAAAGAGAATTTCGGATGGTGCCGACGCACCAAATTTTTCTATGCTTATCGATTCACCATAATCGCCGACATATTTTTCCCAACCCTGTCTTACACCAGCTTCAATTGAAATCCTTGCTTTTATGAAAGAGGGAAGCACCGATTTCTTATATTCCTCTGTTTGCATTTCAAAAAGTTCCCAGCTCGGGAAGCTTACTATCCGGGCATGAATGCCTTCGGATTGTAATGCATGGAAGACTTCTATGGCAAGATACACTTCGGAACCTGAAGCCATAATTATTATATCGGGCTCTGTGCTGCTATCCAGCAGTACGTAAGCACCTTTCAATGTTCCTTCGGCCGATGCTAGTTTTGCTCTGTCCAGCACTGGTATTTTCTGGCGGGTCAGCATCAAAGCAACCGGACCTCCTCGATGCTGCAAAGCGGCTTTCCATGCATATACGGTTTCATTTGCATCCGCCGGACGAATATTAACCAGGTTGGGAATTGTCCGCAATGAAGCGACCTGCTCAACCGGCTGATGAGTGGGACCGTCTTCCCCCAGACCAATACTATCGTGGGTAAAAATATAAATTGGTCTCAGTTTCATCAAAGCTGTAAGCCGAATTGATGAGCGCATATAATCTGAAAAAATCAAAAAAGTTCCGCAGTACGGAATTACCCCGCCGTAAAGAGCCATACCATTAACAATTCCTGCCATACCGTGTTCCCTTATCCCAAAATGAATGTTCCTGCCCGAATAACTCCCTGCAGAGAACACGTCCAGCCCGTTAATTAAAGTATTGTTTGATTCGGAAAGATCTGCCGAACCGCCAATTAATGTTGGCAGAGCCGATGAAATGGAATTCAAAACTTTACCGGATGCACTCCGGGTTGCAATTTTTTCATCATAGTTTTTGAAGACAGGAAGCTTGTTAATCCATTCATCCCCAAAGAATCCGTCCATAGAATTTTGAAACTTTTCTGCATCAGTCGGATATTTTTTTCTGTACGATATGAACAGCTCATTCCATTGCTTTTCAAATTTGGCGAGGCGGTTTTTTATTTCATTAAAATGGTTATAGACTTCCGGGGGAACATAAAAATATTTTTCCTGATCCCAGCCCAGCTTCTGCTTTGTTAACTCTACTTCTCTCTGTCCAAGGGGAGATCCATGCGATGCCTCGGAGTCCTGCTTGTTCGGGCTACCGAAACCGATGTGCGTCTTTGTGATAATTAGTGTCGGATTGTTCTTTTCTCTCTGCGCAGCTTCAATTGATTCATCAATTTGTGAAAGATCATTTACATCATCGATTTTTAAGACCTGCCAGCCATAGGCTCCGAATCTTTTTTTAATGTTCTCAGAGAAAGTAAGATTTGTTTTTCCATCAATGGTAATTCCATTATCATCATAAAAGAAAATTAATTTTCCGAGCTTCAAGTGTCCTGCAAGCGAAGCTGCTTCGTGGGAAATTCCTTCCATCAGATCGCCATCGCTGCAGATTCCGTATATGAAATGATCGAGAATTTTTAGTGCGGGTTTATTAAAAAGTGAGCCGAGATATTCCTGAGCAATTGCCATCCCAACGGCATTTGCAAATCCCTGCCCAAGCGGACCCGTTGTTGTTTCAACTCCGGGAGTTAAGCCGTACTCGGGGTGACCCGGTGTAATACTTTTCCACTGTCTGAAATTTTTGATATCATCGAGAGAAATTTTGTAACCGCAGAGATGAAGAATGGAATACAACAGCATACTTCCGTGACCTGCAGATAGAACAAATCTGTCCCGGTTTAGCCATTTGGGGTTAGAAGGATTATGCTTCATATGCTTTGTGTAAAGACGGTAAGCAATAGGTGCGCAGCCCATCGGCATACCGGGATGTCCGGAATTTGCTTTCTGAACTGCATCCATCGTGAGGCATCGGATTGTATTTATTGCGAGCTGATCAATGTTTTTTCCGGGCATTAATATCTCCAGTTTATCTTCAGATAATACAAGTATTCATTAGAATTGTGAAGGTGATTGAAACATAAAAACACTAAGGGAAGCTTTGCTTAGTTCGATATAAATATATTCAATCTTGTACGAAAAATTACGGTTATTTTGGGGGAATTAAAAAGAGATTTAAACATTAGCAGCACAAATCAAAAAGATTTTCACACATAAAAAAACTGCCGGTCAAAAGTGATTAACCGGCAGTCTGATTTCTGCCGGCAAAGGAGGCGACGCCGGCAGATTTAATAAACGTTACTGCAACAAATAAATATTCTTTTCAGCGCAAATATCTCTAAGCTTCTTTGGCCATACAGTTACACTGCACTCGCCAAGCGCTGCTTTTCTTAAGAGATATTGATAAACTCGTGATTGCCCGATGCCTCCGCCGATGCTCAAGGGAATTTCATCGTTTAAAATCATTTTGTGGTAAGGCATATTAAGGAAATGTTCCTGCCCGGTAATCTTCAACTGCTCAATCAAAGTTTCTTTTGTAACACGGATTCCCATTGAAGAAAGTTCATGACGACGTTTTGTTACAGGATTCCATACAAGGATATCGCCATTGATACCGTGCATTAATTTTCCGTTCTTCATAATTGTTGGAGTTACCCAATCATCATAATCTGCAGCTCTCATTTCGTGAGGATAACCGTCTTCAAGTGTCCATCCGATTCCAATTATAAACACCGCAGGATATTTTTGAAGTATTTTTGTTTCTCTCTGTTTACGGGGAAGATCGGGATACATATCCAGAATTTCTTCTGCATGAAGGAAAGTTAACTCTTTGGGAAAATCAGGGTACTTACCTGCAAGCTTCGGAAACATTTTCTCAGCATGCTTGCCTGCGCCACGAATTACTTTCCATAATTTTCTTACAACATCTTTAAGAAATTCAAGGTTACGGTCTTTAGCTTTGATTACTCTTTCCCAATCCCATTGATCAACATAAGCACTGTGATCATGATCGAGGAAATAATCTTTTCTTACAGCACGCATATCAGTAAAAAGGCCTTCGCCGGGCTTCATATTAAACTGCTTCAATGCCCATCGTTTCCATTTTGTTGCTGCCTGAACAACCTGTGCATCTATCCGTTTGTCCAAACCCAGACCACAAGCAAAATCTATCGGCGTACGGGAGCCATCACGGTCGAGGTAATCGTTCATCCCGCTTTCACGGTCAACTATAAGCGGACATTCGACACGGATAAGGTTAAGTTCTTTACTGAGATTCTTTTCAATGTATTTTTTAACCTCTGCAATTGCTATTTGTGTTTCTTTTGGGTTTAGAATTGGTTTGTAGTTAGTTGGGAGAACTGATTCAATTTCTTCGTAAGTTCCTATGCCCGGGCCGGCAAGGTCAGCTTTTTTATCTGCCATTGTAAAATCTCCTGAATGAATAATTAAAATGATTATATTTAGTGTGTAGTATCAATTTTCAGCATTAACCTTATTTGAAAAAGAAAACATCCGTCTTCCTATACGATTCGGGCAGAAAAGATGTAAACATTTAACTTATAAAATGATTCACGGCTGAAGCCATCATAAATCTGCGCAGCTTACCGGAAATCAGAAGCAATAAAATATCCGGGGGATTAATACGATATATCGTTTACTTCAATAATTTCAGCCTCCGGATCGTGCTCATGCAAAAAATGTATAAACTCCGGATTAAAATATTTCTGGTGTGTTCGTTCATATTCTCTAAGCCAGTGTTCAACCTGGCTGTGAGGCAGAGAGCTTTTAAGATAATTCAGCTTCTCCTTGTCGTCAAAAATCCGGTAGTAGTATAATATTTTATCACCCATTTTTTTTCTTTCCCCGGTTTGTTCAAGAACATTAAAGATAGTTTCGTCTGTTAAAGTCATGATAAAACCTCGTTACAAATTTAATAAAGTTTTCCGCCTCTTTTAAGAACATCTCTTGCGATAATTCCTTTTTGAATTTCGTTAGTGCCTTCAAATATCCTGTTGATGCGTGAATCGCGGTAAATCCTTTCAATCGGCATTTCCTGTGAGTAGCCCATTCCGCCGTGTATCTGCACTGCACGATCAACTATTTCGTCAAGCGCATCAGAGCAGTATAGTTTTACCATCGCAGATTGGGTTGAGATATTCTTCCCTGCATCATACTCAACGGCAGTCCGGTATACGATAGATTCCATATTATAAATCATCGTTGCCATCTCCGCAAGCATAAACTGTACTGCCTGGAAAAAGCTGATCGGGTGATCGAATTGTTTTCTTTCTTTTGAATAATGAGTTGAAAGTTCGAGCAGCTCTTTTGCAACACCGAGACAGGCGGCGCCCAAACCAAGTCTTCCCGCGTCGAGAGTTTTCATAGCAATCAGAAATCCCCTGCCGTCAACTCCCATTAGATTTTCTTTTGGAATGCGGACATTTTCAAAGCTCAGTGCGTTTGTTGTGCTTCCTTTTATTCCCATTTTCTTTTCAGGTGGTCCAGCCTTAAAGCCGGGCGTATCTGTTTCAACAATAAAAGCACTGATACCTTTTTCAGTTCTTGCAAAGAGCGACAAAATACCTGCAATTCCTCCGTTGGTAATCCAGAGTTTCTCTCCATTAATTACCCACTCATTGCCGTCGAGCACTGCTTTGGTTTTCAGATGGAAAGAATCAGATCCGGCCTGAGCTTCAGTAAGGCAAAAGGCACCGATCTTTTCACCGGATGCAAGCTGTGTAAGATATTTTTTCTTCTGTTCTTCGCTTCCACCAATGTAGATGGCATTAGAGCCGATAGATTGATGAGCACCAATAAAAGTTGCAGTTGACATGCAGCCGCGTGCAATCTCTTCCTGCATCAGGCAATAACCAACTTCTCCCATTCCGCCGCCACCGTATTCTTCGGGGAATGAAATACCGAGCAGACCGAGCTCTGCCAGCTTTTTAATTAGGTCTTCGGGAATTTTTGCTTCCTGGTCAATTTTTGAAGCGATGGGTTTAATTTCGTTATTGGTGAAATCTCTCACCATTTCCCTGAGCATAATCTGCTCTTCGGTAAACTTAAACTCGAACATAGAGTAGAGAACCTTTAGTTATTAAAAAAATCTCCCCTGTAGAAATACTCCTTAGTAAGTTCCCCATTTACGCCAGTGATCGCCCTTCTTTTTCAAATAATATTCCACCTGCCCTGTTTGTTCTAAATGTTTGATATTGGCTTATTTTGCCTTATTCCGGCTATTGGTTTTCAATAAATGGAAATGAAAAACATAGGTTTTCTTGGATGTGGGAATCAGGGAGATAACTGACAATTAAGGATGAATAATTAATATTTGAATTCTAATTGCTTTGTTATTATCGGCCAAATATGGAATTTTTTATTGCAAACAATTTAATAAAGATAAAAACAGATTACCTCGGCAAAACAATTATAGATTCGATGCTTCTCGAAAATCTGGCAAGCAGATATTTTATAAAATCTCCAATGATTGCAGCCGGCTTACCGGTTCCTTTTGTTATTACCCTACATGTTAAAATTCTTACCCTGCTCTGCCAGCTTATATTGATAGCACCTCTTACATCTGCATCCGTGCTGTGGATTTTTGCCCAGCCCGGGCTCCGTCCCGGCTTTTGCTTTGCTTCAACATAAAAATTATACTTCCATAATTTTTCATCGTGAGCTATTACATCCCTAAGGGATTTTCTTTCCGAACAGACTACCTGTATTAATGTTTGCATTTTACCCTCATTAACTTCTTCTTATTAAAAATTAATTCTAAAACCAATTACGGGTTTATAAAAATTTTCTTCCGGAATATCCGGATTCATTTCTTCATTACCGGCTTTATGGATTAGGGGAATCAAATATCCTATTGCAGCCCCGACAATATAACCTACTATTACATCGGTAGGAAAATGCCAGTGGTTAACTATTCGTTCGAAACCCACAATTGCCGGATATACAACGGCTCCACTCCAGATTAATGCTCTTGCAGTACTGTTAGTTACATATTCATTGAGCACTGCTGCCGTAAAAAATGAATTTGATGCTGAAATAGATACATGACCGGAGTAAAAAGATAATCTTGCATTTACGGTGGTCTTTTCTTCGAAAACCGATTTTTCATTATAGACAAATGGTCTTACCCGTTTTGTCAGACCTTTAACTATCCCATTAATGCTTGCATTTAGAAGCAAAACTTCACCATACATAAGAGAAAGGTCTCCAAAATTGTTACAAGCCTGTTCATCGGCGAGAAAAGTCAGGGGCAGTAAATATGAACTCCAGAGCAATGCATCTCCCAGATGATCGTCATCCAGTTTTCCAATAGCAATCCTGTCAAATTCATTAACATCAAGCGGATTGAAAGAACTTATTTCTGTTTCATTAAGCGGGTCCATTGAAAAAAGGATCGCAAGGGCAGTAAGCCCTGCAACTGTACCGGTACCAAACAGCAGCGCTTCTTTTGTATGATCAGTTTCAAAAGGGGTTTTGTCATTATTCTGTGCAGAAGAAAAGTTAAATGAAACTAAAGTAATGATGAGGAAAACCAAAGCATTTCGGTACTGTTTCATTATTAAATTAAGCGGGATAAACTCAAAAGTTTTTATGTGAGAAAAGTATAATAATTAAATTAAAGAAAAAAGAAGCAGCCGGTAGATTAAATTACCGGCTGTAAGAAAATTTATTTCATTTGAACGAATAGCCAAAATTAATTCCTGCATAATAACTTTGAGGTTCACCTGCTTCATAATACCTTCCATCGGTGGAGTTGATATTAACAAAACCCACATAAACTTTATCGGTTATGTTATTGATGCCACCTGAAAGCAGAAGATTAAACTTGCCAAATGTCATATCGAAACCTAAGCCGGCATTAAGTAAAGTATAGCTATCCGTTTTATCGGAGTTTGCATCGTCTACGTACATCCCGCTTACATACCTCAGGCTGCTTCGGATGAAACCGGTGATACTTTCAGTAAATGAATGAGTATAAGCTAATGCAAGGAATAAATTATGTTCCGGTACGCTAGGAGCTTTATTACCGGAAAAATCATCTTCCTGTGTCGTAAGATCCTCATTGATAGTGAGCGCTTCATATTCTTCGTATGAAAAATCAGAAAATGTGTAAGAGCCCTGGAAATTTAATCCGCTGAATAAATCTGTGTTTGCACCAAGTTCAATTCCCGTCCGCCTGGTATTTGCAGCATTCCTGAAAAATACGTCGCCAAAAACTTCGAATGGAACAATCTCGTCTTCAATAATTGTATTAAAGAAAGTAGCTTCGAAAACCAGGTTGCTAAAAAGCAGATTTCCGGGGCTGCGGATATTACCTTTAATTCCGATCTCAAAATTTTTCGACTTCTGCGCATTCAAGTCCGGATTGAGCAGTATTGACGGATTGGAACTTGTCGGGTAGTTATCAAGTTCATTTCCGGCAGGCGAATCAAAGCTTAAACCGTATGATGTATAAACTGCAATGAATGGAGTAAGCTTAAAATTCAGTGCGGCTTTGGGAGTAAAGGCATTAAAAGTTCTGCTGCTGCTTCTGGAACCAAGAAGCTGATCAGTATTATTAAAATATACATCGTCGTATCTTCCTGTAAGAAGAAGATACAGTTGTTTGTTGTATAGTTCAAGATAATCGGAAAAATAAAATCCGACGTTGCTTATCGTTTCATCAACAAGAGCAGTGAGATTATCGCCTTTCATTCCGCCAATATTTTCATAAGATGCAATCGGACCCGATTGATAAAACACATCGCCGCCTATAGAAAATTCATTATCGAGATTAGCAATTGATCTTTTATAAATGTATCTGAAAGAACTCCCGAAGCCGTACCTGTCGAATATCCGGTAATCCCTGGCGGTTCTGTGAAAGTATTTGACCGTTCCGTAAGGAAGAATTTCAAGCTCGTGATTACTGCTGCCGCCGAATGTTGTGTTAAACTTCAGACCAAGACGACCTTTTACAGAAATTCTTCTTGTATCTCTGTCTACTTCTCTTTGAGCTGCCTGGTAAGGATCCTCCTCAAACTCTTCTTTGGTCAGTGAGCCGGGCAATCTTATCATTCCATCAACAAAGTATCCGAGCACCTGCAGGTTGCTTTCATCGCCGGGCAGTACGTCTACAACAGTGTTGAGAACGTGCCAGTAATCCTGGCTGTGCGGTCTGTATCCTTCGTAGTTATGATAGCTGTACGTTCCGAGTAAACCATATTTATCAGTCCTCACTCCGAACTTCAAACCATTCCTTCTAAGTTCGAATGAACCAAACTCATTAAAATTAAGAACAAACGGGTATGGGAAGTGAATATCGTTAATAAAATTTATTACTCCGCCGGGCGCATTGGTGTATAGGGAAGATGAATTTCCTTTTACCAGTTCAATGCTTCCGATTGAGTTGAAATCAATTGCTTCAATACGTGTCTGCCCGTCGGGTTCCGATTCGGGAATACCATCGAGCAAAATTCTAACTCCTCTTATTCCGGTATTTGAGCGGCTTCCGAATCCTCTTATTGAAACCCTTACATCGTGGTTGCCGTAACGTGATTGAAGAAACAACCCGGGAACATTCTCAAGAACATCATCAACCGAAACTCTTCTTGAAAATTTATACTGAGTATTTTTTAACCTGATTACCGGATAGGGAATATCGATTATCTTCTTTTCTACCCTTGTAGCTGTAACCACCACATCATCGGTTTCATACGATAAGGTATCAACCTTGCTAACGGTAGTATCGCCAACAACGAGCACCTGGGAATGCAGGGGAACTCCTGCTGCCAGGATGAAAAGAAGAATAATGAAAAACAAAAATGTTTTTGAAAGAAACATAATTCACCTGTTTAATTATTCGTTTAACTTCAATTAATAAGTACAATTAAAGATTAAACGAGGCGCGGAGGGGGTGACGGTATTTCAATATTAAAAGACGTATAGAAATCAGTTAACCGGTTTATATAATTACATTCATAATCTAAATTTAAACTGATTTCTTCTTCACAGGCAGGTTCTGATATTAAACTACTGATATGGCTACCTGCGTTTTGATGGTTTTTATTTTCTCTGCTGTTATGATCAACTTTTTTCTTGAACTCTTCTTCGAGCTGTTTTTCCTTTGTATCGTTGATACAGTATAGAATTAGTATTTCATCAGTCTCTAGCTTTTTTACAATATCGTACAAATCTCCGTTATACCTGAACTCGCGTGAATGAATCCAGCTAAAATTAATTTTTCTATTAATTATATCTTCTTTATAGAAAGTCAATATCTCAACCAGCTCAGCTTCCTGAAGTTTCTCAACCCGCAGTTTTCCGAGGTGTTTGTAATAGATTGAGAGTAGTGGATGAAGAGCTAAAAATCCGATTGTGTTATATACGAAAAGTATAAGGAGTAATATTGATAAGGTTTTTTTCAAAATTAAAAAAACAATTGCTTATTACATAAAGAGCTGTTTTTCTGTATAAAGAAATCAAAAACCGTGCTTTAAAATAAACATCATTCCTTATAAACCCCAACTATTAATTGCTCGGGATAGTTTTTTTTACCGGTTGAAAATGAAACTCCCGGATTAAATTTTCCTTATTTCCTTATAAAAATAAAATTCGGTCGTTTATAAGCTTCTCTGAATCCGGCTTTCAAAACATTTCTGTAAGAAACAGATTCTTTCCCGGAAGTTTGTTCTGCCGTTTCAATAATTATCGTTTTTACACCAAGCTTTCTGCAGTCATCTATTCTCTGAGATAGAAGTACTGATTGTGCGCCTTTACCTCTATGTTCAGAAAGTGTTGCGGCAAAATCAAACCATGCATAATTACCTGAATGATAAAACGCAGCCGTTGCAATTGGAATTTCTTTTTCAAAAGCCAGGTAGTGATGCCAGTTTTTTCTGCCAACCGGTGATGCAATCCAGTCTATCAGATCTGATGGCCAATCAAATGCTTTTACAACAATCTTCGCCAAAGTTTTTCTTTCGTCAACCGAAATTTTTTTAATAACCAGATCCGATTTTACTTTAGAAACTTTGCTGTTATCTCTAATTAGCCGCACCCAGTTGTTGTAATGATAAAAACCGTGCAATTCAAGCAGACGCCTCAGCCCTTCGGAATAAATTTCGGTATGAATCTGAATGAAGAATCTCTTTACCCGGTTTGCTTCAATTTTATTTAAAATGATTTCTATAACACGTTCATCAAACGGTTCATTTATACCCAGTCCAACAACCCGGTTGAAAGCAAGAATATCAATCCCCGAAGCGATTGTTCCGTAAACCCCGCCAACAGGGAAAATATTAATACCGAGTTTTGCAGAATATTCCACCGTGGCTGAACGATAGAAGTCAGTCCACGCTGCTAATTCAATTAACTCGTACTCTATCATAATTACTTTTTCTTTTGGATTCCTCTCCAGCCGGTTGCAGGAACCATAGTTGGTCTTCTGATTTTACTAATAAATCCTGCCTGCTCTGCAATATAGAATGCATCGGGTTCAATTTCTTTAACGAGTTTTATCAGTCCGGATAGATTTTTTCTTTCCGTAGCAACATAGATTTCTGTTACGGTACCATCTTTGCCTTCACCTTCAAATGTTGTTACCGCAAAACCTTTTTCTCTCAGTGAACCCGAAATTTCTTTTGCATGCTTTCCGGTTATTATTCTGAAATTGATATAGCCCATCGCGAGCCGTTTTTCTACCAATATCCCGACCACATTGCCGGTTGCAAATCCGAAAGCATAAAAAGCACCAAGCAGCGGAGTCTCCATAACTTTCGGAAGGACTGCGCTTAGAACCAGGAGCCACACAGTTGTTTCAATAAATGCAAGGAAGAATGCTATTTTCGTCCTGCCCTGCACAATGCTGATTGTCCGCAAAGTACCTACTGACACATCAACAACCCGTGCAAGGAAAACCAGAATTCCAAGTAACCAGATGTTCATAGTTTTTCTAAGCTTAAAAAATTTATCTGAATAAATTTACAAAGAAAAAGTATGGAGTTAATGTTGATTAATTTGTCATATTTTTCAACAAAGTCGTGACTCCGCCAGAAACAGGATGTATTAAAAAATTACCCAGAAAGCTTATAATAAAAACTCAACTTCTTCAGAAGTTCTAAACAGGCGATGGAATGATTGCCGTAAAGTTATCAATCAACCTTACATATCAGCCCTTTAAGGTAAAGGCCCTCAGGAAAATTTGATGCTACCGGATGATCTGATGATTGAGTTAATTGCTTAATGATTTTCACTTCT
>CAZXGJ010000053.1:0-27702 GCA_964639955.1 uncultured Ignavibacteriaceae bacterium | reverse complement strand
CTAATCTACCTTACTTAATTAACCCGAAATTCCATTTTCCGCTGAACCAGTACACAGGAGTTACGAAGTCAAGCGTAAGTTTGTTTGCGGGAGTTCCGTTTACTGCCGCAGTTCCTTCTATTATTAACTTATGTCCACCTTGAAATTTTATCTTGCCATTTCCTGTTGTTACAATGCTTCCGTTCTTAACAATAATATCTGCATTTGCATAGTAATCTCCTGAAATTGTAAGTGCAGCACCATTCTCAATAATCATTTCATCGTGCAAGGTTGTTCCGTTCGGTACGGTTTCATTGTATATGAGTCTGCCACCGTAAAGAACAACAGGTGCTACACGATACAATCTGCCTTCCCCTTCAGGCATTGTCTCGTAATATGTAATTGAAGAGTTATATTTAATTGTTGTATCAACTCTGCCTGCACCTCCTTCAATATCTGTGAAGCTGACATTTTGATAATCTGTATTATTAGATACAATTAATTTAGCTTCAACTGGAAAAGAAGTCCTTAAATTTGTTAATAGAAAATGTTTGTTATCAGGATACAATGAATCAACTAAAAATCCTGCATGCCAGAAGTAACTCATACCATAATGTTGTATTGAAAGGAAATCGTGTTCATAATCTTCGGGTGGTGGACCTTCTTGATATTTTACATTTATATTGTTACCTGTATATTTCATTAACAATAATTTATTGCCGAGTTTACCTTTCAGTCTGGGTACAATATTATCCTTCATCATTTGCCCAAGTTCAAATAAGGGATAATTTTGAGATGGATAACCAGCTAAACATTTTTCTTCAATAGTATACGAACACTGTGGAACGTTACCGTGAAGCCCGTTAGAGGCAAATTTATAAACCTGAATTCCTTTCGATCCATATGCTAATGCAAAAAATATCGAGGCTTTCAATTCTGATGAGTCAGGGTACCTCCAATGGCATTGCTCGCCCTGAAAAGGTGGTATGGTGATTTCGAAGAACCCGAATCCTTGCGGTCCATACCAAAAATCAGGAGCATATTCTGCACCTTGTTCAAGTATTGGCTTTAAGTAATTGAATGAGGCTTCAGTATTATAGTTAGGACTAAAAGGAAATGAATAAAAATATACTTGTTCCGGTTTAGCTAATTCTACGAACTTCTTAATTGTATAGTCCCCGTTTCTTCTACCGTTCCAGGCTGGATAGAACTGAGTCATTACTCTTTTGTTTGCAATTGCATAAACTAAAGAGTCTATTATTCTATATGGTTCGTAACAATCAACTGAGTGAGGTTCATCCTTAACATACCAATATTTTATGTTTTCCCAGCCTGTTGAATAATTTGATAAATAGGTTTCTATACGTGATGAAACAAATTGTGGGTCATCTAACCATTGACGCCAGATCCCTTCAGACAAAGGAAGATTATCATCATCAAAAACCTCAACGTAGTCTACATACAGTTTTCCATTTCCGTACCACTTTATACAATATTCTATACCTGTATAAATGTCGTCATCATCGTAATACGACACCATCGACGGGTAATACCCCCTGGGTATACTATGTTCCCTGAATTCCTCCGGGTAATCGAAGCTAAGCGATTTAACATGAAATGTATCCCCAGGCAAATCTGCGGCAGTTAAATACAAACTATCAAAGTTTATTTCGATAGTATCTGTTACTTGTCCATTCTCAACTCTTTTACATCGGTATCTGACATACAGCTTACAAACCGTGTCAGCAGGCTGAGGGGTGTTGGTAAGTGCTAACCTGTATCTAACAGTATATCTAATCGGATTAGTGTTATAAAGCAATTTGTATTTCTTTTCTTGAGTATAATTGGGACCCCAAAGAATGCTGTCAACGGGGAATGGATTTGAGTTGTATGTCGCCCAGCAGGTTGCGCCTAAATATTCTTCCACCTGTCCATAAAGATAGCTGCTCCAGTTATGTGGATGTTTGAAACCGCTTTCTAAGAAAAAGAATTCATCTCTTTCAGCATCCCACTTAGTGTACTTTCCATTAGAGTAATAATATATCCATTCCTCAGGAAGCCCGTTTTGAGCAAGAACATCAAAATCAGTTATATAATTTTGATTGATTTCATGTGCGCCACCAACAATCCAATTAAAACCAACATCTTCAATTTTCGTGTATTGTACTGCGTCACCTTCAGGACCACCAGTACTCCAGGTTCCAATCGGAAAATCCTGGGATTTAATTGTTCCTTTGCAGAAAATTACCGCAAGAACAACAAAGAACAATCTGCTTAATACAGAACATTCAATTTCTTTCATAATATGCCTCCGTATGTTTGTTTAATATGTTTTATTGAAGCTGTCATCCAGATGAAGATCGGGATCAGACAACCTTCCATTTTCAATTTAAATAAAACCTGTCCTCCATAGCTATCCTTCACATAAGGTTATGGATAGTAAACTTTAGCGAAGGAGGATCATCTTCTTAATGTCGCTAAAAACGGGAACACCGTTAGGCCCCGGCTTTGACGGGTCGTTTTGACTCCGCACCATTATCTGGTAAATGTATATTCCGCTTGCAAGTCCACCGATTCCGGACAAGCCGGAATGACCATTGCCGACTGCTGACTGCCTACTGCCTACTGACCCATCGAATTCCACCTCGTAATACCCTGCCTCTTGAGTTTGATTAACAAGTACCGAAACAAGCTCACCCTTAATATCATAGACATACAGCTTAACATATCCCCGTTCCTTCAACCTGTAACCAATCTTTGTCGAGGGATTGAATGGGTTTGGATAGTTCTGGTATAAACGATAGTCATTTATAGTCATTAATTCATTTGTTGTCACTGAAGTCAGGTTGATAAATATTTCTTCTGAGGGATTTGATTCGTTGCCCTGGTTATCTACTGCTGTAAGCTTGAAGTAAAGACTTTCAACGTTTGCAGGAATTAAATGAAGATAAAATGTATCCTCAAGTGATGCAACAAGCTTTGTTGAATCTATCTGGAAGTTCTTTGTTGTGTCCCTGTAAAGATTGTAATGCCTGAAATCTGCTTCTGTGTTACGGTTCCAGTTTAAGGTTATAATATTAGAGTCAACTTGTGCTGTAAGGTTAACCGGTGGGCGGGGTGGTAAATCAAGATAAATATAACTTTCACCAAAAGGTCCACCGTAAAGTCCGATATCGCTTCTTGTTGAATCTTTATCTATAATTAAGGGATCTCCTGCATCTATAAGTGGTGAAAACATCTGAAGATGAAAATCAAGTTCTCCTTGGGTTGTATCGTCATTTACTATCATCGGGTCAACCGAAAGGTTTGTTGTGTCAGGGGTAAAGCCTGAAAAATTAACATCTGTATTCCATATATTATTGTAATATGCAGGCACATCGCCCGGATTAAAATTTCTTATTCCATATTCACCCCCAATAATTGAATTATTTATTACTTGAACTAAATATGAAGTTGGACCGCTCATTGAGATTCCTGTTCCACCCGCTTCTTTACTCCCATAAATAAGGTTATTACCTATGATTCGTGGTAATCCCCAAGTGCTAATACCCCCATAAGAAGTGAGATATTCTTTCGCTATTATCAAATTATTAAAAACTCCTACTGTATCAGCAGAAAGTATATTTATACCTCCTGCATCTTCTATCAGAACAATAATATTATTAAATATTTTAGTAGTTTTTGTACCGAGATGTGAAAAAATGCCAATTGCATTCGTCTCGATATAATTAAATGATATAGTTGGAGATTTTGTGTGGGATAAATCAGATATATTTATTCCATCATCTGATTCGTAATTGGACTCAATTATATTATTTCTTACAACTGAATTAGAGTAATCAACAATAATTCCAATTCTATTATTTAAGCAAATATTTTCCACGACTGCAATATCTGATAAATTTAGATATATACCACCTGCCCCATCACGAACTTTATTCATTATTATCAATCCGGTTTGTCCTTCCCCTTTTATACCATAACCCACATCCTGGTTAGCAACAATTACCTGGAAATCTCTGAATAGGCAGCTATCTTTAACAATTACAGAATGAAACCCGCTGTAAGCAAGGCTGCGGGTGTCCACCATACACGAGTCAAAACCTGCTCCGATGAGCGACAAACCAGGGATCATAACTACCTGTTCTTCATAAACCCCGTTAGCCACATAAATTGTATCACCAAAGACACAAATGTTTATGCACTCCTGTATGCTGTCTGCTGCTGTTGCCCAGCTTGTGTAGGGTGGAATAGATAAACCAGTTTTGCTTACGTAACGGATGGTGGCGTGGCTCAGGGAAAAAGTAAAAAGGAAAAGGGAAAAAGTAAAAAGGAGGAAAAAGAATTTATACAACTGCCTGCCCGTTGCACAGTTAAAGCCGTACGCTCTTAAAATCTTAGGGATTATCCTGCTAAATAAACTGAACCTTTCTTTCATTTCCAACCTCTGAAATTTAGTTCGATAACAATGTAAGGAAAAAATTTTTAAGAAGCCAGATGGCAATAAAAAATCCCGATTAATTTTTAACCGGGATTTAGTCTTTATCGTTTTGCTTAAAGCTATTTTAAGAATGTCATCTTCCGCATCTGTTCAAATTCATTAGCTTTAAGCCGGTATAAATATATGCCGCTGCTTAAATTGCCTGAATTAAAAATTATTTCGTGAACCCCGGCACGAACGTTACCTTTACCGATCAGCTCTATTTCATTGCCAAGAACATCGTAAACGGTTAATGTAACGAATGCATCTTCAGGTACCTGGTAGCTTATTGTAGTCGAAGGATTGAACGGGTTGGGATAGTTCTGAAACAGCTCATACGATCCCGGAATAAATTCAGTTCCCTCTGCGAAGGTTATAACCGTGGAATCTGTTAATGGTGCAGTCCAAACGCTTAACTGCGAATTGTGCAGTCGCATCCAGATAGGATAAATTTTACCGTTCCATGCAGCAATGTTCGTATAGTCGCCAAAAAATATTGAAGCGGTTGGAGTAAATGGAGATGCACTTACTTTAAAGTTTTCAAAAGTTGCACCGCCATCTGTTGATTTTGCTACAAAGACATCGGTATCAACTCCGCTCGTATTTCTTCTGTCATAGAAAACAAACCAGAGATGCCCGGTTGACTGATCAACAGCAGACCAGACAAAGAACTGATGTCTTGTAGTGTTATCATCATTTACCTTTAACGGCTGGCTCCAGGTAGCGCCTGCATCGGTCGATTTAACTATAAATATATCTGTATTGGTTGTCCCATTCCTCTGATCGGACCAGACAATATAAATATCTCCTCTGTATGGCGAGCTGCTAATATCACACATAGTAATCGGCAGTCCGTTGCATCTTGAAATTCCCGACACATCAAAAGCCCATCCGCCGGGAATTGCAGTTACAAAAACATCATTTCCCCAGGTTGTTCCGCCATCGGTAGATTTATCAAAAACTAAACCCAATGGACCAGCCCAGCTTACATAAATTTCTCCGTTTGGACCAATGCAGGGAACAGCACCTTCTGTTGTCAGATCATCATCAACACAATTTCCGCTTACATCGCTGATAGTAATTGCATTACTCCAGGTAATTCCTTCGTCAGTAGATTTTGAAAAACGAATTCTTGAACTGTCGTTTGGATTTGAACTTCCGTAATCGTCGAACTCAGTCCACGTAACGTAGATAGTACCGCGATACGGAGATTGAGTGAGATCGACTGCGAGCCACTCCTTATCCTGTGCCTGCGGATAAACATTCCAGCCGATTCCAACGCCATCATTCCAGGTTTGCCCGTTATCAGTCGATTTTTGAACAACGATTCTATCAATCCACCAGCCGGAAACAGGATTAGAGAGATGCGAGTAGTAAAGATTGCCAAGGCTGTCGAACAATACTACAGGATCACCCCAGACACCTAGCGTATTTGAAACAAGTATCGATTCACCCCAGCTATTACCTGCATCTGATGAAAAATAAAAGTGATCAATATTTGCCCCGGCAGCAAGCACATCCGGATTTACCGGGTTGATTGCAATTGTAACTTCTTCAGGATACCAGCTGTTTGGTCCGTCAACTCTGATGTTCTGGTATTGGGAATAAAGATGCGGGGAACTGAGTGTGATAACAAAAATAAAATCAAAAAGAAATAAAAGACTCTTCATTTTAATCTCCCTGTTTTAATAATCTGTTTGATAAATAAAAAAAATATTAAAGTAAATCAAACCAAAGAATTATTGTTTGATAAGCTTATTCTTTTCTCTGCCGCCTTTTTTGATGGGATCATCGGGGTAACCTAATGCTTTCCAGTTAAGCCGATGTTCTCCGCCTTTTCCGTGGCAGCTGGTACATTTCAAAGCATTATCTGCATTCATTACCATATGATTTATCGGCCAGTACATTTCCGTTTCTATAAAATCAACCTGCCCTGAAAATTCAAGTTCAACTTCCTTCATACCGATTTCGGAAGCGCTGACCCAATCAAATGTGTTCCAGTATCCTTTTTCTCCGTAAAGATGCGGAACAATCAGATATTTGTTCACCGGATCGAACGGCTGCTTGCCTCTCATAACTTTAAACGGAGAAATTTTTGATTCAGGATCTGAAATGCTTCCGTTAAGAATGTTCAGCTTTACTAATTTTGCGCTGGTTATTTTTTCACCAATGGTATAGTATTCTGCTTTTCCGTTGTACCAGAAATATTCCGGAACCACATTCTTTGCCCAGATAAACTCTCCTTTCTTCTTATCATATTTTTCTTTTCCAAATTCATCCTTCTCTTCCTGCCTGTCTTCACCGGTTTTTGACCAGTCCCACCAGATTTTGGTAGGTTCTTTTCTTGCATAAGTTGGAATGTGACATGTTTCGCAGGCAACAGATTTGTAATGTTCATTAAGCAATTCTTTTTGGTGCGGTGCGGCATCATGACAATTTTCACAAGAGATTAAATTCTCACCACTTGCCATAGAACCATGGCTGCCGCCTGCAATTTGATGATTTTTTGTTTCGTGACAATCTGTGCATTCAAATTCAAGTGCACCCATATGGAAATCAACTTCTTCAGTGGGGTGATAAAGACTATTATCCATATCACCATGCTTCACGCCGGTTCCTCCTCCGCCATCAAAGTGGCAGTAACCACAGTTAATCCTTGTAGGTTTACCAACACTTTGAGCAACCTTTAACAAATCTACACCAGCTTCCGGCATTCCCGCTCCGGTTGGTGATTTAAAGTAAGTTCCTGTCTGATCATGACAAACCAAACAATCAATATTTTCCGGAGAATTAAAATCAAATCTTTCATCTTTCCAGCCGTAGCTGATATGGCAGCTCGTGCATCTTGGCCAGTTAGAAGGTACGGCAATGCAAAAATTATTTATAAGATTTTGTTTACCTCTCGTTACAACTGCTGCGGCGGTATCCGAAATATTGCTGCCCAGCCAGTTCCAATGCCTTGATTGCAGAATTTCATCACCGGTTTCTTCATGGCAAAGAAGACATTCCTCCGTTACCTCCTGAGGAGTAGTGAACGGCCCGGAAATATTTTCGGTATGATCCTGTGCACGCATTGGGAGATAAAAGATTAAGAAGGAAACAATGATGAGGATTATTTTCATAATAGATTGATTAAAAATTTTTTACAAAAGGAAAAATTTTGTGGTGAAAATTACTCATTTTACAGATAAATGCCCCTCATTCAGGTATTTTAAGAGTAAATTTATTTCTATTTGGCCCTGATTTCTTCGGAATAATTGTTGAAATTATTCGTTTAATAGAATATCTTTGAAAAAACAATTGTTGTGGTTGTGATTATTTGCAGGATATATATAGTCCTTATTTTTCTTTGCTTAAGCTTACAGAGTTATGCACAAAATGCATCTACCTTATTTAAATCTTCCGAATTTTTTAATTATTACACTCATTTAGCTTACTACCCGGAAACACGCAGCAATTTTTTTAACAACTTTGATCATTACACCGGGCAAACCATACCTTATACCCCGGCGCAGCCATCTGTTTTCATTAATTATGAACAAAAACTTGGGGACGGAACTTACTGGAAGAAAAATTCCGAAATTAACTTTTTAAGGCTGTCATCAATCGCAGGTGTAATGGTTGCAGCAGATCTTGCGGCTTATTTTTACCAGCGGCAGGTTTGGTACCGGGAAGAAACAACTGTTTTCCATACACTCGATTTTACTGAAGATTGGAAAAAATGGCAACAGATGGATAAGCTCGGGCATTTTACTGATGCATACTTTACCAGTGATCTTGCCGGCAAGCTTTACAGGTGGTCCGGCTTTTCGGGCAGTACTTCTGTTTGGCTCGGTGCATTATCGGGATGGATCTGGATGCTGCAGATTGAACTCTCTGATGCTTTTATGGCAGAATGGGGTTTTAGCTGGGGCGATATGCTTACAAATACTCTTGGTTCAGGATTTTATGTACTGCAGCAATTCAATTACGATTTGCTTGGTGGGATTCATCCGAAATTCAGCTGGCACAAATCAGATGCCTGGAGCAAAGGAAAATATTACAGGGAACCGGGCGGATTAATTGAAGATTACGAAGGCATGACTTTCTGGATAACTGTTAATCCACATCATTATTTTCCCGATAGCTGGAAGAACTCTTACCCTGATTGGTTAGCACCTTTAGGAATTGCATTCGGGCAAAGCGCAAAAAACATAGCTGGTAATCCCTGGGGCGGCTACAAAGAATATTTCGTTGGGCTTGATATTGATTTAAGAAAAATCCCGGTCGGGGATGATTCAGATTTATTCAGGTTTATTAAAAGTGAATTTAATTTCTTGCGCCTGCCTCTTCCAACTATCAGGTTTTCTCCTTCCGGAACATGGGTTGGATTTTATTTCTGATTCTTATTTAAACTTCTATCAGATTACCTTATCATTCGCTTATCTTTATTTTTGCCAGCGAAGACATTTAGATTTGTTTTCAGAAAATATCTTTCTAATAAATATTATTAAACCTGGTGGTAACTATGAAAAGCAAATTCAATTTTAATAAAAAGGCATTTAGAGATTACTTCTTTATAACCTTCGGTGCTGCAATAATGGCTATCGGGATAGGAGTTTTTCTTGTCGATGCAAAAGTAGTGCCCGGCGGTGTAAGCGGTTTATCGATGGCTGTTTATTATTTAACCGGCGGCGCCCTGCCTATTGGCTTGATGATCTGGCTGTTTAATATTCCTCTTTACATATGGGGCGTAAAGGAGCTTGGAGCTGAATTTGGTATACGAACTTTTTATGGCTTTACTTTAAATTCTTTTTTCATAGATTTTTTCAGAGGTGAGATTCCCGGATTGAATTTTATACAGCTTCAAAAAACCGAAACTATTCTTGAATTGCAACAAAATGATTTTCTCTTTTTGATTTTACTCGGAGCTGCATTGCTTGGTTTGGGGCTTGGAATAGTCTTTAAATTCAGAGGATCAACCGGAGGCAGCGATATTACTGCCGCAATTATGCAGAAAAGATTTGGTGTAAAACCAGGAATGGCTATTATGATTATTGATTTCTTCGTAATCTGTCTTGCAGGGCTGATAATTGACTTAAAAGACATTTCAGGAGAAAGATCGGCTATGACCCTGACATTGTACGCCCTGTTTCTTCTCTTTGTTTCAGGAAGATTGGTCGATGCAATTATTGATGGCTTCGATTACGCAAGAGCAGCTTACATAATTTCAGATAAATACGAAGAGATAGCAAAAATAATTTTAAATGAAATGGATAGAGGAGCTACAGCATTAAAAGCACGAGGACTTTATCACAACGTGGAAAGGAACGTGTTAACTACGGTAGTTTCTCTAAAAGAACTCGGCAAGCTTACAAGCATTATTAAGCAGATAGACCCGAAAGCATTTGTAACAGTGCACAACGTTCACGAAGTTTTAGGAGAGGGATTCAGGAAAAGGATTTGAAAAGCCCCGAATTTAACGGGGCTTTGAAATGTGAAATATATAAAATAGTTAATCTTTATTAGCTTACCTCAATAAAACCATCTTCTTCGCATTCACATAACCTTCAGCAACTAGTTGATAGATGTAGACTCCGCTTGCAAGAGATTATGCATCGAATTTAATTTCATCCCTCCCCGGCTGCGTGCTGTTTCCGCTATTTGTATTTAAGCTGCAGAAAATTTCCTGCGCAATCTCAACTGAGTTAGGTTTTGCCAAATTTTGCTTTTAACCGTGGGGAGAGATTGTTTTTTATAACATAGAATACTTCTGTTGGATTAAAATCATCATCTACAATACAGTCAAAGTAAGTTCCCAGGCAATCTGATCAGGGATAAGTTGTAGCTGCAGATTCGGATTTCCAGAATATAATTCCTTTGGCTCCGTGCGCAAGAGCAAGCATTACCGACTTAAAGATGATTTTCTTTTTTCACAAGTACAATATCGATTGTATTAATCAGCCTGTCATTGAACAAATACGCTATACATTTTATTTCGGTTTTCCCTGCAAGCACCGTACTATCGGGGTTGTAATAAACGGTTATGTTTCCACCGGGGAAAATTTTTTCGGGTGAATAACCAAATCTTCCTGTAAACTCAGGTTCGTCCGAACAGGCAATAAAAGTAATCAGAAAAACTGTAAACGCAACCGATGTTTTGAACATTTTAACTTCTTTTTTCAATGGGCACCGGAAAATTAACAATTTGGGGTGATAGTAATTATTTAAAACTGATAAATGGCATTACCGGCAGGCTGTCAGCTCATAATTTTATGTCTGATTCTCATCCTAGTCTTAATTATATAAGAACCTTTTATTAAAAAATATATTTTACGAAACGGAACTAAGTTCACTCATAAACGTCCTTAAATCAAACAAATTCCAAAAACATTAATAATTATTAAGGAGTCGGTAAATGAAAGTAGTCTCAACAATTCTTTTTGCAATATTATTCACTCATCTTCTGCCTGCACAAGATAAAGTTGATATTTTGAGCGAAGTAAAAGGTGATGTTACTAAAATTACAATTACCACGGAGGATGGCGAATATAACTTTGAAGGTAAAGATGCTGAAAGCTTATTTAAAAAAATGAAATCCTCCGGCAGTAATATTGTTTGGCACAGCTCCGGCAGCGATGGTAAGAAAAAAGTTGTTGTAATTGATTCGGATGGCAGCGGTCAGAAAGTAGAAATACTTGGCGATGACGATGAAGATGAATTGATTGTTATAGCGGACGATATCGATAGAGATATTGACGGCATTAAGAAAAAGGTAAAAGTAGAAATGGAAGACGGGAATAAGAAGGTTACAGTTACTACAAACGAAAACGGTGAAGAAAATACTGAAGTTTACGAAGGAGAGGACGCCGAAAAATACCTTGAAGAGATGAAAGAGAAACACGGCGGGGATATGGAATTTTTTATTGAAAAAGACGATGATGGAAATGTGAAAAAGAAAAAGATTATTATTGAAAAAGAATCCGAAGAAGAAACTGAGTAATCTCTTCTCCACTCCTCAAACGACCCCCGGCAACGGGGGTTTTTTAATTTTTATTATCCGTTCTCAAAATTCTTTCATTTGTTTATTTTTAAGTAATAAAATCAAATATTTACCAGAGTATAGTTAATGATTGAACCCGAAATACATAAAGAACGTTTTGTTTATAACTATGAAACAGAGCGCCAAAAAAAAATCTGGGCTTTTATAATTCTATTTATAAGCCTGATTATTTTTGTAATTACGGTTATCGGCTTTACCGATGGTTTCTCCGAAATGACAGCTTCGTTTCTTGAAAGCAAACTCGGATTCACCAATAAATGGTCTAACACTTACGGACCGGAATGGTTTGTAAACCTTACTGAAGATGTTTCTGCTCTTGGCGGAATGATAGTACTTTTTATTTTCCTTGTTATAATAACCGGTTATTTTTCAATAAGGAAAAGACAAAAAAAACTCTGGAAATTTCTTTTTATTGTTATCGGCGGTGGATTATTTATGCTCGCCTTTAAAATTATTTTTGCAAAAGAGATCCCTTATGAGCCGGTTAATCTGCTACTTACTACATTTTCTACATACCCGAGCGGACATACAATGATGGGAACCATTTTCTATCTCTCGCTTGCTGTGCATATTTCCAGAAGACAGCACAGTAAAAAAACCAGAGCTTATTCTATTGTTACAGCAAGTGTGATAATTGTACTAATCGGTATTGCCAGAGTTCTTCATGGCTCGCATTCACCAACTGAAGTTCTTGCCGGATGGTCGCTTGGAATGATATGGCTGTGTTTCTGCTGGTTCCTCGAGAAATATATAACCAAAAACCGCCTTGAGGGATTTTAAAAGTAACAGACCGGTTACGATTAGTAAATAAAATGTTTTATCTGCTCACCCTTTTCACCTATTTCGGTCATTGCCTCTATGCCAATCTCAAGATGTATTCTGGAGTACTTTGAAGTAACTGCCTTATCAGATTCTTCAGTCTTTACTCCTTCAGGAACCAGAGGCTTATCCGAGACCAGTAAAAGTGCGCCCCGGGGAATTGCATTAATAAGCCCGACTATAAACAATGTGGCAGTTTCCATATCGATAGCGATAGTAGAAAGGGTTCTCAAATATCTTTTGAATTTTTCATCCCACTCCCACACTCGCCGGTTGGTAGTATAAACTACACCGGTTCTGTATTCAAGCTTCCGCCGAACAATTTTATCAGAAACAAATTTGTGCAGTTTAAAAGAAGGCAGAGCCGGTACTTCTGGTGCTTTATAATCGTTGCTTGTTCCTTCGCCCCGTATAGCAGCAGTCGGTAAAATAAAATGACCAAGCTCTGTAGAACGTTTTAAGCCTCCGCACTTACCGAGGAACAAAACACCTTTTGGTCTTCGTGCTGCGAGCAGATCCATTATTGTTGCTGCATTAGCCGAACCTATTCCGAAATTTATTATCGTTAATCCCTCAGAGTTTGTGCTTGTCTGCATAGGGTAGCCGATGCCTTTTATATCGCAGTTGCATTTTTCTGCAAACTTTTCAACATAATCGTTAAAGTTAGTAAGCAGCATATAATCGCCGAACTCGTCAATTTTTGTCCCGGTATAACGGGGCAGCCAGTTTTTTGCTATATCAAGTTTTGTTTTCATAATGACCTAAAATAAATAAAATTAACTAAACTCTTGATTTTTTTACCGGAAATTTTCTGATCATTAGCTTCACATAAAATAGATATTTTCTGGAACTGAGATTTGCTGATTTGTGTTAAATACAAAAATCCATATAACAGAAATACTGTAGCTCATTTTGAAATATTTTATGATTCAACACAATATATACTTCTCCCATTATCGATAAAGTAATTGTTGGAGTTTAGTATGATGGTTCTCTTTCCTTGCCAGAATATTAAATCTTATCACCAAATGAAGGTGAAATAATTGAAGTGGGAACTATCTGTTCAATTTACTTGTGGAATAATTTGCTTGCACCATACGCGGTTATAAAGCTTTCGCCGGATTCAGGAAAATCGTGGTCAGTTATCGAAGATATTAACTGGGTTTACAATAACAGTTACAACTGGATTATCCAACAAATAAATTCCGGAAATTGTCTGATTAGAATTGAGAATTATCCCTGTACTTACGACCAGTCTGAAGATTATTTTACGATCATATATCCGGTTTCATCTGGAAATGAAAATGAATTGCCAACCAAGTTTTCATAATGAAGAATTACCCCAACCTATTCAATCCTACTAAAAAAATAAATATACAATCTCAACAACTCCCCTCTACTTCGGAGAGGGGCTGGGGGTGAGGCTGGTAATTTACGATGTTGCCTGAGACGAATTAAACCACAGACAGGAATAAGAAAAAGAGTACGAGAAAGAAATTAAAAATCTTACTCATACTCTCTCTTACTCTTATTTATTCAGAGTACTGCTCAATCACTTTAGCTATGTGGGCTGTACAAACTTTGCAATAAGGTTTATTCCCTTTTGAAAACATAATGCAATCAAGCATCGGGCGGTACATACCGAAAGCTACGTAACCAGCACCCTCGAAAGCACCAACCTTGCCCCAGTAATGGCTGCTTCTTAAATACTCATCAACAATTCTGGAGTGTTCCCTGTCCTTCACTGCATATTCTTCTTCTGCTGCTCTTATCAACTCAATTGCAGCTTTTTTTCTTTTAAGATCTGCAATTTTTTTGTTAAGCTCGCGTCTTTCACCCTGCCATTTATAATCCATAGAATCGTAAGCTGTTTTTTCCCACGGGGTTGGTATCTCAATTCCCGGAGAAAGAAATTCATCCCACTTAACACTTTCCTGGTTAACCAACGCAGTAATGTTTGGTTCAAGAGGTTCCAATCCGAGCGGATAAAAATCATTGTACTGAACATCGGAAGTGTAATACTCATCGGCAAGACCTGCAAAGGAATGTCCGAACTCGTGAAGGAACAAATAATCTTTGAATTGATTGTCGGTAGTGAAAGTGCAGAAGAGATTATAAATGCCTCCACCGCCGTAACGGTGGTGATTGATCATTATATAAATTGCATCGTACGGAACGTGAGCTGCCAGGTTGCGTAAAGTTTTGTTGTTTTCAGTCAGAATGTATCTCTCTGAGCCCATTGTATTAAACGTGCATCCTAAAACGCTGTTCCTGAAAATACCAGCTTCCGGTTCGTCAATACCGCTGTCTTCCGAGGGTTTGTAAATTCCGTAAATGTTAAAATTTTCTGCAAATGTTTTATACGGCTCCTGACTAAAAAAAACATCGGAAAAGTACCGCAAATCTTTTTCAAATTTATTTTTTTCGTCAATTGTATATCCCTCACCAATTATCAGAACATCAACCCTGCTGTGAGGATCGCCGTTCAATTCCGAATCGTAAACTTTTATCTGCCGGTCCTTAATCTCATCTCTTATTATCATTACATCTTCAGGATCGATTTCCATTCTGTAAATTTCATACAGTTCCTGAACATTATCTCTCTTCTCGAATGAAAAGATGATTTTGTTTTTCGGATATGGAATTAAGATTGTTTCGTGAAAAGTTTTTTGAATTCCTTCCAATCCTTTATCGCTGGTTTTATATTCTCCGAAAAAACTGTCGAATCCTTTAGAATAAATCAGCAGGTTCGATTCAGCGTCATAAATTTTAACAGCATATCTGCCAAGATTCAGCTCATCTACAAGATGAGTTCTGCTGCCTGCCCATATTCCATAGCCGTAAACCTGATCGAGTGTAACAAATTCTTCCATTGCATTGCCAATGTGGTAATAATCGATTCGCATTGTCTGGTCATAAAAATATCTTTCGAAGAATTCTAAATCCTGGGCGGATAAGGAAAAAGATATAATCACGGAGATAAACTGCAATTGTATCAATTTTTTCATTTTTAACTCTCCTTATAATTTTTATATGATTTTCTTATACAAAAATATCGATTTATTCAATCCATAGCGAATGCAAATTTGGAATTGTCATTAAATATTCTTTATTAATGATTTATCAGAAATAATTATTTGAGAATGGATATGAAATCAATTTTTTACCATACACTTATATATTCAACTCTATTTATCTTTAGTTACAGATTAGCTGCTCAGGATGAAAGCTGGAAACTTTACGATGATACTCAAATCGCAAGAATTGATATCACAATTGATCCCGACACTCTTGAATGGATTTATAACAATGTTGAAAGCGATATTGAACATTACGCCGTATTTCACTTCCAGAATAACTGGATTAATGAAACCGTTGATTCAATTGGTTTCCGGCTTAGGGGAAATACATCCCGCAATGCACAGAAAAAATCATTTAAAGTTTCATTTAATAGTTTTATTCAGGGCAGAGAATTCTACGGAGTAGATAAACTGAATCTAAATGGCGAGCACAACGATCCCTCAATTATCAGAAGCAAGCTTTGCTGGGATCATTTTAACACGATAGGTTTAACTGCTAGCCGTGCCAATCATGCTGAAGTTTATATTAACGGGCAGTACTATGGTTTGTATATTTCCGTTGAACATATTGACGATGAATTTTTAGAAAAAAACTGGAGTGACGATTCGGGCAATCTTTGGAAATGCCTGTACCCTGCAGACCTGGTTTACCTTGGCAGCGATCCGGAGATTTATAAAAATCTTAACAACAACGGCAGACCCGTTTATGAACTTAAAACCAACGAGGAAGAATCCAACTTTTCCGAACTCGTTCATCTGATTGATTTAATTAATAACACACCTGATAATGAACTTCCCGATTCAATTGAATCTGTTATTGATATTCCCGATGTGCTAAAATATTTTGCAATGAATATTCTTACAGGAAGCTGGGATGACTATTGGTCGCTGATGAATAATTATTACCTCTATCACGAACCGGCAAAAGATCTGTTCCACTTAATTCCCTACGATTACGATAATACTTACGGAATAGATTGGTTCGGTATTGATTGGAGTACTGCAAATCCTTACGATTTCCCTAAGGTTGTCGGTGGATATCGTCCACTTGCAGAAAGATTAATGGATAACGCTCAGTACCGGAATCTTTACACACACTTCATAGAATTTTATCGGGAAAATATTTTTCTTCTCGATTTATGGCGAAACAAGATTGATAGCATAAGGCAAATGATAACGCCGTACGCACTCGAAGATTCTTTCCGAACTCTTGATTGGGGTTTTGACGATGGTGATTTTTTTAATTCGTACTCTGAAACCGGCTACCAGAATCAGCATGTAAAATTCGGATTGAAGCAGTATGTGAACCTGAGGAACATCTCGCTGCCTCCACAATTGAATTATTTAAATGCCGATCCTGTTGTTTACAAAATTGATTATGAACCGAAATACCCGGCACCAAATGATTCTGTTTATGTAACTGTTTCTGCTTTCAGCAATATCGGGCTTAATGAAGTAGCCATTCATTTCAAATTAAACAATGATACTACTACGTTTGTTCATCAGATGTTGTTTAATCCCGTGCAAAACACAAGAGTAGTTGATGAAGCAGACAGATGGACGGGTGTTATCCCGCCTCTTGGTGCCGGAAACTCAGGCAGCTTTAAAATTTTTGTTAAAGACTTAAATAATCAATGGCTTCTTTACCCACGAAAAAATTCAGTGAATATAACATCTTCGCAACCGGTCGCTGATTATGTAGTAATTAATGAGTTCATGGCAGATAACGATAATATAATTCCAGATCCCGCAGGGGAATACGATGACTGGCTTGAACTATATAATCCAACGACTGATTCCGTTTTATTAACTGGCAAATATTTAACTGATAAACCGGATCAGTTAAGTAAGTGGCAATTCTATCAGCAGGATTTATACATTGCACCGGGCGAATATCTTTTAGTCTGGTGCGATGAAGATTCAGGTCAGGCAGGAATTCATACAAACTTTGCTCTGAGCAAAGGCGGAGAATTTATTGCACTTGTTGAAACAGATGGAGTCTCGATTATTGATTCGATCACTTTCTATCAGCAAAAGACTGATACCTCGTACGGCAGATTTCCTGATGGAACAAACAACTGGTATTTCATGGAAACACCAACACCGGGCAGTTCAAATATTGCCACAAGTGTCGAAGAAGATTTTGTTGCCAAGAGTTTTACTTTGAGCGCCTATCCGAATCCATTTAATCCCTTTACCAAAATCCAATATTCATTGCCCGAACGTAGTGATGTTGAATTAATTATATATGATATACTCGGCAGTGAAATATGGAACCTTTCAGACAGTGAAAAACCGGCAGGAACATACAAAATTCAATGGGATGGCAGTAACAGCTTTGGTATGAAAGTCAGCTCAGGAATTTACATTTTACGGTTGATTGCAGGGAAACATTCAAAATCTCATAAGCTTTTGCTACTGAAATAATAGTATTATTAGACTTAAAAACGGATTTTTTTATTCTTACGTCGGGGATTTCCTGTTATAAGGAATCAGATTCACATCAGTCCAACCCAGTCATTATTTTGAATTAGTATTCATCATTTTACTACCCTTTCTGAGCCCAAATCGTTAAATTTGGATGTGATTTTATAGAAATCATTGCAACCAAAAAACCAAAGGAGAAATTTTTTATGGCTCGCAAAAATGTACTTATTATGGGTGCGGCTGGCAGAGACTTTCATAACTTCAATGTTTATTACAGAAACAACAAAGATTACAATGTTGTGGCTTTTACCGCAACTCAAATCCCGAACATCGAGGGCAGAACATATCCGAAAGAATTATCAGGGAAACTTTATCCGAAAGGAATAAAAATTTACGATGAAAAAGATCTTGTTAAATTAATTAAGAAGTTAAAAGTTGATGAGGTTGTATTTTCTTACAGCGATATTCCTTTCAATTATGTAATGACCAAAGCATCTATAGTAAATGCTGCCGGAGCTTCATTCAGATTGCTGGGCGCAGAAGAGACACAAGTGAGAAGTAAAAAACCTGTGGTTGCTGTGCTGGCAGTACGAACCGGTTCCGGTAAATCACAAACTTCAAGAAAGGTAGTGAAGGTTTTAACTGAAGCCGGTAAGAAAGTAGTTGCAATCCGTCACCCGATGCCTTATGGAAATCTGACCAAGCAAAAAGTGCAGAGATTCGCAACTTACAAGGACCTGAAGAAACACAACTGCACAATTGAAGAAATTGAAGAATACGAACCGCATATTGCAAGAGGCGGGGTTATTTATGCCGGAGTTGATTATGAAGCAATACTGCGGAGAGCAGAAAAAGAAGCTGATGTTATTCTGTGGGATGGCGGAAACAATGATTTCTGCTTTTATAAAGCAGATGTAACTTTCACAGTTGTCGATCCCCACCGACCCGGGCACGAAATGTACTATTATCCCGGAAACACTTCTTTAAGAATGGCTGATGCTGCGATCATAAATAAAATTGATTCTGCAAAGAAAAAAGATGTGGATACTGTTGCTGAGAATATAAGGAATGTTAACACGGATGCAATTATTATTAAAGCCAACTCCCCCATTACAGTAGATAAGCCGGAAGTAATAAGAGGTAAAAGAGTTCTGGTTGTTGAAGATGGTCCAACGTTAACTCACGGCGAAATGAAGTACGGCGCAGGAACAATTGCAGCTCAAAAACTTGGTGCAAAGGAAATTGTGGATCCCAGACCTTACACCGTTAAAACAATTTCTGACACATTCAAGAAATATCCAAACATTGGAATTTTGCTTCCTGCAATGGGCTACGGCAAAGCACAAATGAAAGATCTTGAAGTTACAATAAACAAAACTGATTGCGACTCAGTTGTAATTGGAACACCGATTGACCTTAGCAGATACATTAAGATTAACAAACCTTTCACACGCGTTAAGTATGAATTGCAGGAAATTGGTCAGAATACAATCGAAACAGTTCTCAGAGAAAAGAAAATAATTAAATAATTTTCATTTATGCCATTCCGGACGATCCGGCAACCGCCGGATTGATCCGGAATCCGGCAGATCAATTTTTCTTTTTACAAGTTTTATTTTTCCACATTAAAATGACGAAAATTTTACCTCAATTTTAAAAGGTAATTCGGGTTATTTTTTATTTCCGCTGAAATGCTAATATTATAGCTGTCTTTGCTCCTATTCCTAAATAATACTTTTAGTCTGGATGAGTATTTATGAGAAAAAAAGAAATATTAATTATTAAAGATCTTGCACAGTTCGAACGAGAGATTAACAAAGATCAAAAACCATATAATATAGATATGATGGTTATGCCCGGAACTCTCGAAGACAAGCACAAAGATGTAAATCCCAAAAAAGGAATTCAGGCACTTCGGAGACAGTTTAATCTTATTTATCTCATTTTAAATGGCATTCACGATGTACATCTGGGTGCTGAATATCGCTGGTTAAAACCGAATGATCTGGTCATCGTTCCTGAAAATATGTTATACGCGTCATCCAATGTCAGGGGATGCATTGGCTATTGTATTCATTTCAAAACTGAGTTTATAAATCCATTATTGAAAGAAAATCTTGCTGCTGAATTTCCATTTTTTAATCCGGAAGCTGAGCATATTATTAATATTTCAGAATCTGAATGTGAAATAATTAAAAAAGCCTTTCAGGATATCATAAACGAATACGAAAAATTTTCAATTGAAAAAGACTACATACTTCGTAATTACATCCATATACTTTTACTTCGCATCAGAGAAATTTACCGTCCTTATTCAAAGCAGATAAAAGAAAATCTTACAAGGTCTGAAATACTTGCAAATAGATTTAAACAGGAGCTCGAAAAAAAGTTCATCACGATGAGACGTGTTCAGGATTATGCAGCAATTTTGAATATCAGCTCAAAACATTTATCTGATGTGGTTTTGGAAACATTTGGAAAAACTCCGCGTGATATGATTAATGACATGCTATTACTTGAAATTAAGGTCCAGTTAGGAGCCACAGATAAAACTGTTTCTGAAATTGCACACGAACTTAATTTCCATGACCAGGCTCATTTGAACCATTTTATGAAGCAACATTCGGGACTTACACCGCTGGAGTATCGGGAAAAATTTTCTTCAAATAAGGAGGAAGCAAAATTCCTCAGTGGCAATACCAAAGACTGATTTCAGTTTTACTTCTCATTTATACAATACATTCCGAAATAATTACAAGTAGAAAGACAATTCTGGTTTTAATTTTATTCAGTTCATAATTCTGAACTATTTTATTTAATAATAATTATTAATTAAACCAGGAGGTTATATGACACGCAAAGAGGTTTTCATGGAAATCGAACAAACATTGGGAAAAGTTCCGTCTTTTTTTAAGCTTGTGCCTGACCGATCGCTTGAGATTGAATGGAAATTATTCAAAACACTGCAACTTGAAGAAAGCCCAATCCCAAACAAGTACAGAGAACTGATTGGGGTTGCGATTTCTGCAGTTACAAAATGCAAGTATTGTTCGTTCTTTCACACTGAAGTTGCCAAACTTTTTGGAGCTTCGGATGCAGAAATAGAAGATGCAGTCCACTATGCTAAATCAAGTGCGGGATGGAGTGCATATCTCAACGGAATGCAGGTTGACTACGATGACTTCAAAAAGGAACTCTTTGAATCAATAGAGTATATAAAGAAGCAACAAGCCGCAACATAAATTCAATAGCCCCGGACGATTTCCTGGCTGTTTCGTCCGGGATTATTAATTCTTTACCATTCATCCAAAATCTTTGGAAATAACTTTAACTATCCCTTAATTTATTGCAGTTTATTAAAATAATTCTCATGCAATCATGCATCCATGCAACAATGCAGACAGTTTTATGCTGTTAAATACATTCATTCACAAAACTATTCCAGGTAATAACTATGCATAAATCATTTACAATTTTAGTTTCAATTTTATTGTTTACTTTTTCAATTCTCAACTCAGCACAAAGCAGTTCTGACCCTGACTCACTAAAAAATATTTCTCTTGCCGGACTTTCTTTCAGAAGTATTGGTCCTGCAGTAACTGGTGGAAGAGTAGTTGATATTGCAGTCAATCCATTTAACTTCAGTGAGTATTATGTGGCTTCCGGTCACGGTTCTTTATGGAAGACAGTGAACAGTGGAATTACTTTCGACCCAGTATTTGATGCAAATAAATCTTATGCAATTGGTTGTGTTAAAATAGATCCAACTAATCCAAATGTTGTTTGGGTTGGAACAGGTGAAAACAATAATCAGAACAATGTGATTTTCGGTGATGGTATTTATAAAAGTGAGGACGGCGGAAAAACCTGGAATAATATGGGTTTGAGAGAATCGCACCAGATCGGTGGAATTGCAATAGATCCTAATAACTCAAATATAGTTTATGCTGCAGCTTATGGCTCTTCGAGAGTTGGTGGAGGTGACAGAGGAATTTATAAAACTACCGACGGCGGAAAAACATGGACAAATGTTTTAAAGATTAGTGAATATACCGGTTGCTACCAGGTTCATATGGATCCAAGATTCTCAAATATAGTTTACGCAGTTGCGCATCAGAGAATGAGAAATTTATACACCGGAGTTTATGGCGGACCTGAAAGTGGAATATATCGCAGTCTCGATTACGGAATGACTTGGGAAAAACTAAAAGGTGGTTTACCATCTGAAGATGTTGGAAGAATTGGAATGGCAATCTCACCTGTAAATCCTGATTATTTATTTGCAGTCATCGAAGCAACCGAAAAAAATAAAGGTACGTATAAAAGTACTGACCGAGGTGCTAGCTGGACGAAACTAAATAGTTACAACGCATCAGCTGGATTTTACTATCACGAACTTTATTGTGATCCTGTTGATATAGAAAGAGTTTATAGCGATGACACATTTCTACAGTTTTCAGTTGATGGAGGAAAGACATGGAAAAATCTCGGTGATGATAAAAAGCATGTTGACAATCATGCTCTCTGGATAAATCCAAATGACAATAAACACATTCGCGCAGGATGTGATGGCGGAGTTTATGAAACTTTCGACCAGGCAAGGAACTGGGATTTCAAATCGAACATACCCATCGCAGAAATTTATAAAGTAACAACCGATAACGCAGAACCATTTTACAATGTTTATATCGGTACACAGGATAACAACAGTCTCGGTGGTCCTTCACGAACAATTAGTTCCGCAGGAATAGTAAATTCTGATTGGCTATTCACAAATTCAGGAGACGGATTTGAAACTCAGGTTGATTGGAAAGATCCGAACATAATTTATTCACAGTCGCAGTTTGGTGGGCTTGTTCGATTCGATAAACGAAGTGGAGAAAATTTATACATCCAGCCGCAGGATTTTGCTGATACCGCTTACCGATTTGATTGGGATGCCGGGTTTTTACTTTCGAAGTTCGATAATAAAAGATTGTACCATGGCGGTAATAAACTCATGCGTAGCGATGATCAGGGAAGTACGTGGAGAGAAATTAGTCCTGATCTTACCCGTGGTGTTCCAAAAGAAATGCAAAAGTTGATGGGACAAAGCTGGAGTATCGATCAGCTTGCAAGAAAAAGTTCAATGGCCCAGATAGTCACAATTGCAGAGTCTCCTCTCGATGAAAACATTTTATTTGTAGGTTCGGGAGATGGTTTAATTCATTTCACTACTGATGGGGGAACAAACTGGATAAAAAGTACAACTGCCGGACTACCTGAGTACACAAGAATTCATCATATCACTGCTTCCAATTTTGATAAACTGGTTGCATATGCTGCCTGTCATAACTATGTGGGTGGAGATTACAAGCCTTATATTTATAAAACAACTGATGGCGGAAAGAGCTGGTTCTCTATCAATAATAATCTCCCTGAACTTGGAAGTACTTATTCCGTTGCAGAAGATCACGTTGATAAAAATCTTCTATTTCTCGGAACTTTATTCGGAGTTTATTTTTCTAATGACGGCGGAAAAGAATGGATAGCTCTGAATAACGGAATGCCTCCTGCATGTGTAATGGATCTCGATATTCAGAGAAGAGAAAATGATCTTGTTGTTTCAACTTTTGGAAGAGGCGTTTACATTCTTGACGATTACTCTCCGCTTAGATTTATGTCTAAAGAAACTCTTCAGAAAGAAGCAGAAATATTTCCGATCAAGGATGCACTGATGTTTATCCAATCAAATCCATTTGGATTCAAAGGAGTTGCATTTCAGGGTGCAGGTTTTTATTCAGCACCGAATCCTGAAGTTGGAGCAGTATTCACATATTATCTTAAAAATGAATTCAAGACTTTAAAGGATTTACGCAGAGAAGAAGAGAAGAAAAAACAGAAGAATAAAGAAGATATTAAATATCCAACTTATGAAACACTGAAAGCTGAACAGGAAGAACCGGAGGCTTATCTTCTTTTCACAATCACTGATGAAACCGGTGACGTAGTTCGTAAAATAAAAACTGATGCAAAGAAAGGTATAAACAGAATAGTATGGAATTTCAGATATACTCCTCCGACTCCGGTTTCACTTGAACCTTTCGATGATTCCGTTCCTTGGAATGAACCGGACAAAGGTTTTATGGTTGTTCCGGGAAAGTATTTTGTTTCACTATCAAAGTTCCAGGATGGCAAGTTTACTGAGTTGGTTGCACCAAAAGAATTTATTTGTAAATCTTTAAATAACACAACTCTTCCGGCTGAAGATAAAATTGCACTTGATGCATTCAACAAAAAAGTTGCTGAGTTAACAAGAACTCTTGCAGGTGCAGACGCGTTTAGAAAAGAGCTGGTTGATAAATTATCATACCTGAAAAAAGCAGTTCTGGATGGAGCTGAAGTTCCTGCTTCAACTTACGGAAACATTATCAATATTGAATCAAATTTGAGAGAGTTAAATCTAAAACTCAACGGCGATCAGCTTAGAGCAAGATATGAAGGCGCTGCACCGACTTCAGTTAAAGGAAGAGTTAATCTGATAACAGGTGCATTGTGGAGTACAACAGCTGCACCAACAAATACTTTTATAAAGTCTTACGATGTTGCAGCTACCAAGGTTGAGGAAATACTCAATGATCTTAAATCCATCGATTTTGATATAAAACAAGTTGAGACTGAGTTAGAAAAATTAGGAGCTCCATACACTCCGGGAAGATTTCCTGAGTGGAAAAAAGAAAAATAAATAATTAATTTGGATGTCAGCCTGATAAAACTAAATTAAAATAAAGAATTTTTAATAAATAAAGATTAATTGCAAAGAAGGAGAGAACAATGAAGAAACCTATTATTTATTTGCTATCGGTTCTTTTATCATATTCATTCCAGTACCTGCATGGTCAGATTTTTTCAGATGACTTTGAATCGGGCTTTGAAAACCCGGGTTGGGATATTTACTTTGCAAATGAAGATACGTTGTTCGCAGCCGAAATGATTTATGTCCCTGAGCCATTACCAACAGGCGGTAATTATGTAGGATATTTACAGGACATTGACGGCACTAATACAGGTGCAGCTCTCTCGGTTGCCGGATCAACAGATATGTTTGATTATTCAATCGAAGGAGATGTTTACTGTTATGTAAATCACCCAAGCGGTCTTTCTGCTTATACCGGTCTGGCTGTTTATGCTGATAGCACAATCGGCACTTATATTAAAATGGTTGCGGACTTCGATGCCAATCAGAGAATCCGGCTGTACAATAATCATGTGGATTTCGGAACGGGACAATATTCCTTTGAACATAATTTTACTGCCTCGGATATCCCGGGCGGCATTCCTACAGTTAGCAGCTGGCATAAAATGAAAATTGAAGTTCGCACAATCAATTCAGATTCAACAGCTTTCTGGTGTTATTTTGATGAACAACTTTTAACCGGCTGCCCGATTTATGATACAAGCGATGACAGGATGGTTTCGGGACAATTCGGTGTTTACTGTTTCCAGCAGGATGCTGATGGTATTGAAGGCTGGTTTGATAATATTGTAGTTAATTCTCTTACTTCTTTAGTCGAGGAAATGCAGAATGAAACTGCAAATAATTTTATTCTTGAACAAAATTATCCCAATCCATTTAACCCTTCAACAACTATTGAGTTCGGAATCCCGGAAAACCAATTTGTAACATTAGCTGTTTATAATTTGCTTGGTGAACAGGTTGGTTTGCTTGTAAATGAAAATCTATCTGCAGGATATTATAGAACAACGTGGAACGCTTCTGACTTACCAAGCGGGATTTATTTTTATAAACTAAGTGCGGGAGATATTAGTCTATCGAATAAAATGATTTTAATGCAATAATTATTCGTAGTATTTTCGTGCATTAGCGGCAGTCATACACAAACTACGAATGTACTAATTACACTTTAGACAAATTAAACCGCTTTCTCTCAGTAGGATCAAGATAAAGCTTTCTCATCCTGATTGATTTAGGAGTTACTTCAACCAGCTCATCATCTTTTATGTATTCAAGCGATTCTTCCAGTGAGAATTTCACTGCAGGTGCAATCTTCGCAGCTTTATCGGAACCGGAAGCACGCATATTCGATAATTTCTTCCCACGCTGAACGTGAACTTCAATATCATTGTCTTTGTTATACTCGCCGACAATTTGTCCGCGGTAAACAACATCTCCTGGTTCAATAAAAAATTTACCACGGTCCTGTAATGAATCAATTGCATAAGCAGTTGATTGTCCATCGTGCATTGATATCAAAACTCCATTCGATCTTTGCACAATCGATCCTTTAAAATATTCGTACTGATAAAAGCGATGATGCATTATTCCTTCACCTGATGTAACTGTCAGAAGACGATTTCTTAGTCCCATTAATCCTCTTGAAGGAATATGAAACTCGAGAGTTGTCAGACTTCCTTTCTGCTCCATCTTTATCAGCACTCCCCTTCTCTGTCCGACAAGCTCAATCACATTCCCTGTAAGATCATTCGGTACATCAACCACAAGTATTTCAATCGGCTCAGCTTTCTTTTTATCAATTTCTTTATAAATAACTTTCGGCGGACCAACTGCAAACTCATAACCTTCGCGACGCATATTTTCAATAAGGATTGAAAGATGCAGCAATCCTCTTCCCGAAACTTTGTAAGTATCCGGTGAGCTTGTTTCCTCCAAACGCATAGCTACATTTTTCTCGAGCTCCTTGTAAAGTCTGTCTCTCAGATGCCTTGAAGTTACATACTTCCCTTCCTTACCATAAAAAGGAGAAGTATTCACGGTGAAATACATACTTATTGTTGGTTCATCAATATCGATGATTGAAAGCGGTTCAGGATTTTCCGCATCAGAAATTGTATCGCCGATATCAATATCTTCAACGCCGACAATTGCACAGATATCACCCGAAACAACTTCATCAACTTCTTCGCGTTCAATTCCTTCAAACACAAAAAGCTGGTTGATACTAACCGGATGAATGTCTCCATTTCTTTTTATAATGCAAAGAGGACTATTCTTCTTCAATGTTCCGCGGAATACTCTGCCGATTCCAATTCGCCCGACATAATCATTGTAATCAAGAGAAGTAATCTGCATCTGTGTTGTTCCACTCTCCACTTTCGGCTGAGGAATTTTTTTAACGATCTTCTCAAGCAGCGGCACTAAATCTTTTCTTTCATCTTTAAGATTTTTAACTGCCCAGCCATTTCTACCACTTGCATAGATTACCGGGAATTCAAGCTGCGTATCGTCCGCACCGAGATCGATGAACAGATCATAAATTTCATCAAGCACTTCTGCGGGACGGTTATCCGGTCTGTCTATTTTGTTTATTACAACAATCGGTTTTAAATGAAGATGAAGCGCTTTTTCAAGAACGAACCTTGTTTGCGGCATCGGTCCTTCGAATGCATCTACTAAAAGCAGAACACCGTCTGCCATTTTAAGAACGCGTTCAACCTCTCCACCGAAATCTGCGTGACCCGGTGTATCAATCAGGTTTATTTTTACATCGTTGTAGGGAATGCTGATATTCTTTGCAAGGATGGTAATTCCTCTTTCCCGTTCGAGGTCGTTTGAATCGAGGAAGCAATCCTGCACAACCTGGTTTTTTCTGAACACATTGCTTTGCTTCAGAAGCTGGTCAACTAAAGTGGTTTTACCGTGGTCAACGTGGGCTATTATGGCTATGTTTCTTATCTTTTTCAATTCACTATATCCAATACTGTTTAAAAATTATATTGTTGTTTTTAGCTAAACTTGAACTCATCCCTACCTCGCCAGAGTCCGTTAGACTCTATCGGAGTCTATCGACCTTCTCTTGGTAAGAGGCTGTGTGAAAATTAGGTTTAAAAAATAAGGATTAATAAATTGGGATAAA
>CAZXGJ010000052.1:0-28198 GCA_964639955.1 uncultured Ignavibacteriaceae bacterium | reverse complement strand
ACTTTGCACAACTTCCTGTGCTTTTACTGTTAGTCTGTTAAAATTAAATGACATAATTTCAATTCCTTCCCTTCGTTATTCTTTTCGAAGTTTTAACAATTCTTTAAATAATTTCTTTTCTTTTTCTGATAAATTTTTGGGTATCGAAACGTGAACTTTTACAAACAAATCCCCTCTTCCATTAGTCGATTTAAGTCCAAGTGATTTTAGCCTTAATATATTTTCTGATTCAGTTCCCGGGGGAATATTTATATTAATTTTTTTTCCATCGAGAGTTTTAATTTCCTCTTTACCACCAAGAACTGCGGTGAATAAATCAATATCCAAATTATAGAAAAGTGCTCCGTCCTTTATTTCATAAAATGGATGTTGTAGAATATGAATGTTTAAGTATAGATCACCTTTTATCCCTCCTTCGAATGCAGATCTTCCCAAACCTTTCAGTCTGAGTTTCTGCCCATCTGATGTTCCGGGATTAATTTTTATTTTTAACTTCTTACCGTCAATACTAATTTGTCTTTCGCTTCCATTGAAAGCTTCTTCAAGAGTTATGTTAAGATCAGTTTCAATATCAATCCCGGTGGGTTGCTTTTGAAATCCTTGCGAATCAAACCCAGTTCTGTTTTGTCTTTTTCTTCCTCCAAAAAATGATTCGAAGAAATCAGAAAATCCTCCACCCATACCACCGAATAGATCTCCAAAGTCACCTGAAAATTCATAAGTGGTTCCACTTCTTCTTCCCGCTCCACCAAATTGCGAAAAGAAATCTTCAAATCCTCTTCCACCAGATTGATATTGCTGCCAATTAGCACCGAGAGCATCATATTTTTTTCTTTTCTCTGGATCACTCAATACTTCATGAGCTTCAGTAATTTCTTTAAATTTTTCTTCAGCTGCTTTGTTGTTTGGATTTTTATCCGGGTGATATTTTACTGCAAGCTTCCTGAAAGCTTTACTTATCTCTTCTTTAGTTGCGTTTTTTTCAACACCAAGTATTTTATAGTAATCTTTAAATTCCATTCTACACAAAAAAATATTTTCTTAACTGCATTAAAATAAAAAGGGTGATTGTAAATCACCCTTTCCCTAATCATACGTTTTCTTTTTTTAGTTAACGGTTATTTCAATTTCCTTTGGTTTTACTTCATCTGCTTTTGGAATCGTAATCGTTAACTGACCATCTTTAAATTCAGCTTTGATCTTGTCTTCTTTAATTTCTTTAGGAAGATTAAATGACCTGTAGTACTTGCCGTAAGTTCTCTCAATTCGATGACACTTTGTGTCCTTCGATTCTTGTTCCTGAATTCTCTCACCGCTTATGCTCAGCTGACCGTCGGCAAAAGAGATTTTAACGTCATCCTTTTTCATTCCAGGCAGGTCAGCTTTGATGATGAAATTATCTTTATCTTCAAAGATGTCCGTTAGTGGCATCCAAACGGCATTCTCATAACCATTTTCTGAATCCTCCTTTTTTTGTATACCGAACCTGTCTTCAAAGGTTCTAAGCATTCTGTTGAGCTCTCTCTCAACGTTGAGTAGTTCTCTAACCGGACTAAATCTTACAAGTGCCATTGATATTACCTCCAATTTAGTTTAAGTTTATTTTATTAATTGATACTTTTTGTAGCTAATTATCAAGCGATGTGCCGAATATAACAAAGTGTCCTAACTCATTTATTTTTAATTTGTTACAGGAAATTATTTCGGCGGAGTATGATTGTGCCGTAATGGCGCATTATTTGTATAATTTTGCGATAACGATGCCAATTGCTATAAATAGTGAGTCAAATTAACATTACCGAGAAATTTATTGGGAAGTGTTGATATCTTTAGCTTTTTGTGAATGAAGGGGTAAATAATTAATTTTGCGCCCATTTAATTCAATATGAAACTCACTGAAAATGAAGATACCATTGTTGCACTCGCAACACCATCAGGCCCTGGAGCCATAGCTGTTATAAGGCTTAGCGGTGCAAATTCGTTCGTATTAACAGACGCCATTTTTCAGGGCAAGCAGAAAATAGCTTCCTCAAGAGGTTATTCAATTCATTATGGGAAAATTATAGATGATAATTTAATTATTGATGATGTCCTGATTTCTGTTTTTAGAGCTCCGAATTCATATACTGGAGAAAATGTTATAGAATTTAGCGTACACGGAAGTCCATTATTAGTTCAAAAAATAATTGAGTTGCTGATGAAACATGGTGCCAGAGCTGCAGAACCCGGAGAATTTACTAAGAGAGCATTCTTGAATAATAAAATAGATCTTGCTCAAGCCGAAGCCGTTGCGGATATTATTAATGCTAGGACCAATATATCACTCAGAGGTGCAAGAAATCAACTTGATGGTTTGCTTTCGGCTAAAGTTTCTGATATAAGAGAAAAGCTTATAAGTACATCTGCGCTGCTGGAACTTGAGTTAGACTTTTCAGAGGAAGATATTGAATTCGTAAAAAGAGATAAACTTCTAAACAAGATAGGCTCAATACAAAGTGAAATTGAGGAACTAATTTCCACATATAAATTTGGGAAATTGACAAGATATGGTATTAATGTTGCCATAGTTGGCAGTCCAAACGTTGGAAAATCTTCGATTTTAAACTATATTCTAAAAGAATCGCGGGCCATCGTGAGTAGCATTCCTGGAACAACAAGAGATACAATTAGAGAAGAAATTTCAATTGATGGCTTTTATTTCAGACTTTTCGATACTGCCGGTATCAGGGAATCTGTGGATGATTTAGAGAAAGAGGGTATAATGAGATCAAAGGAATCATTGAAAAATGCAGATATAATAATGTTCGTCATGGATGTTGAAACAGGATTTTCTAAAGAAATTAATCAAGAGCTTAAAAACCTGAATCCAAATGCAAAAACAATCAGAGTACTAAACAAAATTGATTTGAAGAAGGAAAAAATAGCAGGAATAGATTTTTTTGTATCGGCAATAACGGGTGAAGGTATGAAGAGTTTAATTGAAGGGTTAAAAGAATCTGCTCTCGTAGAAAATCTATATACTGAGAAAGATGTAATTATTTCATCTTCAAGACATCTTAATTGTCTTCAAAATGCTCGTGATAATTTGATTAAAGCAAAAAAGGCCTTGGAATTGAGGTTAAGTCCTGAATTTATAGCATCCGACATAAGGGCGACAGAGGACGCATTAATGGAATTAATAGGCGTAATAGTACCGGAGAATATTTTAAATGATATATTTTCAAAATTTTGTATAGGTAAGTAGAGTTTCACGTGAAAATTGAGTTTTATGTTCATTGGAATGAAAACTTTTCTAAGACTTGTTTCACGTGAAAAGAATGAATGAACTGTGAAATTTAACGAATTTGATATAGTCGTCATTGGGGGTGGACACGCTGGAATCGAAGCAGCCGCTGCAAGCGCGAGAATGGGTTGTGAGGTTGCAATAGTGACTATGGATCGTAGTGCTCTAGGAAGAATGTCATGTAATCCTGCTATAGGAGGGACTGCTAAAGGACACTTGGTAAGGGAGATTGATGCACTTGGTGGTTTGATGGGAAGGATTGCAGACAAAACAGGTATTCAGTTTAGAATGCTGAACAAATCAAATGGACCGGCAGTTTGGTCACCAAGATGTCAGTCTGATAGAAAGCTTTATTCCGATGAAACTGTTAAAGCCATTTCAGAAATTAGTAAAATTACTGTAATTGAAGAATCTGTTTCAAATATTATTATTGAAAATTTTATAGCCAGAGGTGTTATTACTGCCTCAGGAGAGCAAATAATGTCAAAAGCTGTATTGCTTTCCGCAGGGACATTTATGAATGCTGTTATGCACACTGGTTTGAGTTCTGCTGCGGGGGGACGATATGGAGAAAAATCTTCTACAGGTATAACTGAATCGCTAGAGAGAATCGGATTTGGTTCAGGGAGATTAAAAACAGGCACACCACCAAGATTATTAAAGAGCAGTATAGACTTTGAGATTCTCGAAGAACAAAAAGGTGACTTAATTCCCCATCCGTTTTCACATTTTACAAATCCGTCTGGTTTTCCATCATTACCTCAGGTAAGCTGTTATATTACTGAAACTAACGCTGAAACGCATAGAATTTTAGAAAAGGGTTTCAAATTTTCTCCCATGTTTACTGGCTTAATCAAAGGCGTGGGACCACGATACTGCCCATCTATTGAAGATAAAATTGTCCGATTTCCAGAAAAAAGAAATCATCAGCTGTTTATCGAACCCGAAGGATTAAACTCAGACCAAGTATACTTAAATGGTTTCTCAACCTCTTTACCAGCAGAGATACAACTTGAAGCATTGCAAAAAATTAAGGGGTTAGAAAATGTTGAAATGGTTCGTCTAGGTTATGCAGTGGAATACGATTTCTTTCCACCCCATCAGATTGATTCAAATCTTGAAACCAAACTTGTCAGTGGGTTATATTTCGCGGGTCAAATAAATGGAACGTCCGGTTATGAAGAAGCTGCTGCTCAAGGACTAATTGCGGGTATAAACGCTGCCTTAAAAATTCAAGGAAGGAAAGAATTCGTACTTAAACGAGGTGAAGCTTATATCGGGGTTTTAATTGACGACCTAATAACAAAATCTACTGACGAGCCTTACAGAATGTTTACTTCCAGAGCTGAGCATAGGCTACTTCTTCGGCAAGATAACGCTGATAGAAGGTTAATGCATTACGGAAAAGAACTTGGTCTTGTTGACAAGGTGTTTGCTGACGAAGTAGCCAATCGCGAAGTAATGATAACCTGTGGAATTGAGTTGTGTAAAGAAATTAAACTAACTGCTGGGACTGTCAATCATTTGCTTAAATCGGTTGGCTCTTCACAAATTGAAGCAAGTGCTACAGTTGCTAGTCTGTGCAAGAGACCAGAAATAAGTTTGAATCAATTGCTGCGGTTAGATGGGTATTCTGATAATAAGTTGGTTAAGTTGATGCTTGCTGATGAAAAGGTACTTAGACAGGTGGAAATCGATTTAAAGTATGAGGGTTATTTAAAAAGACAAAAGGAGATGGTTGAAAAGTTACTGAGATATGAAGATACAAAAATTCCTTTGACATTAAACTATTCAAATCTGAAAGCACTATCTTCGGAGGGGAGGGAAAAACTTGAAAGATTCAAACCGCGATCCATTGGCCAAGCATCCCGCATTTCCGGGATAACGCCTTCCGATATTTCAATTTTGTTAGTATATTTAAAACGTTAATTTGAATTTTCTTCATGGTCGATAAACAGGAAGAGTACCTCAAAGAATTAAAGGTTTTCTGCTGGGAAAATGGATTTAACCCGGAACCAACCATAACGGAAAGGCTTGCTTTTTTCGCGCAACTAGTTGCCAGTAAAAACCAAAAAGTAAATTTGATCTCGGCAAGAGATATTGATTCGATTGTAGAAAAGCATGTCTTTATTTCCTCATATATCACAAAGTATATTCCGGAAAAAGTTACAAAGTTTCTTGATATTGGTACTGGTGGTGGTTTCCCTGGTATTCCGATTGCTATTATGAGGCCCGATCTTAGGGGAATCCTGGTAGATTCAACACAAAAAAAGGTTGAAGCGGTAAAGGAATTTATTGATAAACTTAAACTGAGCAACCTGATAGCAGAAAATCATCGTGTGGAGAGTGAAGATTTTATAAATCGGCATGGAAATTCGTTTGATTTAATAGTAAGCAGAGCAACAGTTCCGCTGATTATTCTATTTCGTTATGCTATTCCGCTTATCAAGGAAAAAGCATATTTAATGGCTATGAAAGGCGGTGATTTAACTGAGGAATTTAAAAAAGCCGAATTAAAGTATAAATCATACATAAGAAAATCTACGATCTACGAACTTCATTATAAACCAACTAATATCCGTAATAAAAAAGGGAAGAAATTAGTCTTGCTCGAATTACAGAAATAATTGTTTGTCGGAATTTTTTTAAAGGGTTCAACTTAGTTGAGCCCTTTTTTGTTAGCAGATGAAATCAGAAATACTAAATAAAATTAAAGAATACAAGCAGCTAAAAAGATTAAAATCATATTTAGAGACAGAATATTTTTCTGGCAGTGTGATTTTTTGCTCACCACTTTTTGGTATTTCTAAATTGCTTTTCACTTCCAGTCTCTTTAATAATGAAGAGCAAATTCTGTTACTTCTGCCTGATTCCAGAACAGCGGAAGAAATTTACATCGAACTAAACGAACTTGGACTTGGAGAATCATCAATATTAATTGAAGATGTTATCCCCGAATCAGTACAGGGAAAATTAACCACTTTATTAAAGCCGAGAAAATTTATTTTGGTTTCAACTTACGCCCTGTTAAATCTTAAGCTTCCATCAAGAGAAGAAAATGAGAAATCAACAATTCTTATATACCCCGATACAATGACAGGGTATACTGAGCTGATTGAATATCTGAATTTATTTAATTACCAAAGAGAAAGTTTCGTAGAAGCCCCGGGTGATTTTTCAGTTCGGGGAGCGATTATTGATTTTTGGTCTTACAGTGAACCCAACCCGGTAAGGCTGGAGTTTGATGGTGATATAATCGAGTCAATTCGGAACTTCGATCCTGAAAGTCAACTATCGATTGAAGTTGTTAAAAGCGTTGCATTGGCTGCTTCTTTAAAAGAAAAAAGTAACTTCAACTCTGATATTTTTAGTTATTTAACCCATCCTGTCGTTATAGCATCTTCCTCAGAGCTCAACAACATAATCAACTCAAAACGTAATATTTCCAACGATACCGGATTGACAGAGCATATAGAGGACGCAACTTCAATAATTGATGCTGAAAACGAAACTAATTTTGTAAGTTCCACTAAAGGAAACCCAAAATCAGATTCTTTGAATCAATTTGATTACTTAAACAATTTTGGAGGTGTTCGTTGGATTGTTGAAGAGGAGTTGGCTTCCTCCGAAAGTAGAATTCAGCTGGGATTTTCGGAAGCACCCATAATAAATTCAAATTACAAAGTTCTTTTTAATGTTTTAACTAATTATGCAGGAAAAGGCTTTGATATTCTTATAACATCGGAGAATCAAAATCAGACTGCCCGATTAAAAGAATTACTTTATGAATCTAATCCGGAAGTTAGCGTACTTATTGATTCGGGACAGATCAAACTTGAAACTCTTGCAATTAAGGAGGGTTTCCTTCACAACGAAGAGAAATTTTTACTGCTGACTGATTATCAAGTCTTTAATAAACCATACCGCACCAAGTTTTTTAAAAAGAAGAAGATCAGAAAATCCAGATCACAATCACTTGCATCGATAAGAAATGGGGATTATGTTGTTCACGAAACATTCGGAATAGGAAAATATGCAGGGCTTGCTGCTATAAAGATTGGTGATGTTAAGCAGGAATCGATGAAGCTTCTTTACAATGAGGGTGGGGTGGTATATGTGAACCTCAATTATCTCAATCTAGTAAAAAAGTATTCATCCAACGAAAATCTTAAACCAACTCTTTCAACTCTCGGTACAGGCGAATGGGAAAGAAGAAAAGACCGAACTAAAAAGAAAATTAAAGAAGCAGCAAGGGAATTAATTGAACTTTATGCAAAACGGAAAGCAACCAGAGGTTACCGGTTCAGTAGTGATTCCATCTGGCAAAAAGAACTGGAAGCTTCGTTCTTTTATGAAGATACACCCGACCAGGAAAAAGTAACTAATGAAGTAAAGCAAGATATGGAGTCAGAAAACCCGATGGACAGACTTGTGTGTGGTGATGTAGGTTTTGGTAAAACTGAAATTGCAGTCCGTGCATCATTTAAAGCTGCTCAGGATGGGAAACAGGCTGCATTACTAGTTCCAACCACAATTCTTGCTGAACAGCATTATAATACCTTCAAGGATAGATTAACTCAATTTCCCATTAGAGTGGCTGTATTGTCAAGATTCCAAACAAAAAAAGAACAGAGCGAAATTTTAAGTGATTTGATGAATGGAAAAGTTGATATTGTAATCGGCACACATCGTTTACTCTCAAAAGATGTAAGGTTTAAAGATCTCGGCTTACTTATGATAGATGAAGAACATCGTTTCGGTGTAACAGCAAAAGAAAAAATCAGGGAAATGAAAGTAAATGTTGATACGCTTACATTAACTGCTACACCTATTCCCAGAACTTTAAACCTTTCCCTGCTCGGGGCAAGGGATCTTTCCATTATGGCAACACCGCCTCCAAACAGGCAGCCGATATATACAGTAGTTTCCGATTTTGAAATAAATAAAATAAGAGAATGGATTTTAAGTGAAATCAACCGTTACGGACAGGTATATTTTGTTCATGACAGAGTCGAGTCTATAGTTAAGCTTGCGGATTATCTTCACAAACATATTCCCGAGGTTAAAATCGGCATTGCCCACGGGCAAATGAAATCATCTCAGCTTGAAAATGTTATTCATGGATTCCTGAATAGGAAATATGATGTGCTTCTCTCAACCAAGATCATCGAATCCGGGCTGGATATTCCAAACGTTAATACTATAATTGTTAATAGAGCGGACAAATTTGGTCTGGCTGAACTTCATCAGCTGCGAGGAAGGGTAGGAAGGTCCACAAGACAGGCTTACGCATATTTTATTGTGCCGTCTGTTAGCGGAATTACGAAAAAAGCGATGCGCAGACTTCAGGCTATTGAAGAATATACTGAGATTGGTTCCGGGTTTAATCTTTCGATGCGCGATCTTGAAATACGCGGAGCCGGTAATCTGCTCGGCAAAGAACAATCCGGTTTTATAAACGATGTAGGTTTTGATCTCTACATCAAATTAATAAACCAGGCAGTTGAAGAGCTTAAATATCAGGAGTATAAGGAACTCTTTAAATCGCTTCCGAAGCAGGAGGAAAGAACAGAACCAACTATCGATACATATTTTGAGATTGGAATTCCTGAAACTTACATGCCTGAACAGACTGACCGTTTGAATTTTTACACTGCACTTTATTCAATTAAGAAGCTTGATGAACTTGATGATTTGAAAGAAGAGATGAAAGATCGTTTTGGATCTGTTCCGGAGTTAGTAAAAAGACTTTTGATGACAGCAACTTTAAAATACTATGCTTCTTACGCCTTATTCGACAGAATTATTATGAATAAAAAATTTGTAAGCATAATATTACCAAACGGGGAATGGGAAGACTACTATAAATTTAAGTTTGGTGAACTGACGAAATTAGTTATTACCGGATATAAAGATAAAATAAAGTTTGAACAGAAGAACAACAGGATGAAGCTGATAATTAAAAATTATTTTAATTCGCCCGAGGAACTATTGATATTTCTTGTGGACTTTTCAAAAAATGTCATAGAAATATTTAAAGAAGGTAGAGACTAATCCAATAGCCGGAATTGGAAAATAACCGCTCATTTCATTTAGCACTGTTTTAATTGATTTGAAACGGCTCCATCCGCATTTGCTTCGGAAGCAGATGTGAAAGATTGAAGAAAATCAGACCTGCAGGGACGCAGGTCTGATTTATCAATGGATTTATTTTGTTTGCATGAATCAAAAAAATATTACTAAGTAATTATTTTTTAGTCAGCAACTACTTGAAAAATCATTTATTTCACTCGTGTATATTTTATTTCCATCATTTTCATCTCAGGTTTTCCTCCTTCTTCCATATACATTTCAAACATTGAGTTATCGTCGTCAATCATCTTAATAATTTCACGCATTTTGTATTCGCCTGTAAAACTCATCCCTGAACCGGTATAAGTGAAAGTTTTAGTTGCCTCATCATACGAACCTTCTAACAGTACACCGCCTGTGCTCATATTATCAACCCAGTAACTAAAAAATTTTTTTGTCGCATTATCGTAGCCGGTTAATGCAGAACCTTCAAAAGGCATTCCCATAAAGCTTGCAGTCTCTTGTGTTCGGAAAAATCTTCCACCAAGAATCGACTCACAAACTGATTTGCCTTCGGTCATTGTGGGCGGCATATTCGGATCCATCCATGATGATATTTCGGTTTTCCATTCACCGACACTTTTTGCCAGCAGCTCATGCATGGGACCCGGCGTCATATATTCCTGCCAGGCTTTCATCATTTCTTCGTTCATCACGGTTTCTTCTTCCTGTGCAAATGCAGAGTTAACTGAGAGCGAAAACAAAACGATAATAAAAAGTGCGAAATAGTTTTTCATTTAAACCTCCTGTTTGATAATAATAAATTGAGAGTAAGTTAATTATGATGAGAAAAGTTAATCAGTACGAACTTTTATTACAAGCTTTTTTACGTAAGCGGATTCATTAATAGAGATACCCGGCATATGAACATCAGTCGGAAAGAAGATTGCAAACATCCCTGCTTCAATCCGGCAGCTGCCGGATAAATGATTTTCACCTTTAAAGAAGATGATATCATTTTCCTCTTTGTATGGCTCAAGTATCGATTGGTTTTCCAAAGGCGAGTAACCCATCAGTTCTTCACCGCTGATTACAAACTGAACATCGATATATTTTCTGTGTGCTTCAGGTTTTCCTTCGCTTTCAGGCTTGGTCTGATATTCACTTATCAGAGCAAAAATATTTTCACCTTCAATCTCATACTTTCCCGGTGCCAGATTTTTCATATTAGTATTCTTTATGTAATCGAAGGCTTTGGTTATTCTGTCCCCGAGATTTTTATAAAGATTTGCGTTTTCAATCTTATCGATGATCATATTACATCTCCTTTTCTGCAATTAAAATTCTTCCTTTTACAAACTGTCCTTGCTCAAGTTGTTCTTTTGTAATGTAAACCATGCCGTCTTCATTATGCGGTTCGCCGTAAGCCGAATGGGCAGATTTCAGTCCGCCGAGATACCTTCTCGCATCGGATACATAAACAAGGTCGCCGGCTTCTGCAGACATTCTATTCATATCTCTCTTTGAAAATTCCATAGTATCATCTTTGCCGTCTTTTAGCTTCCATTCAACTGTTATTTTTTTCCCCTCGCGCTCATTTACTTTGCTTCCTTTGAACATCTCCTTAGCTTTTGCTAGTGACCAGACAGTTAATCCTTCTGTGTGAGTGGATTCATCGTACTTGAAGTAATAGTTTGAAGAAAGAATAACCAGGATAATCATTATAAAAGTAAGTAATAAAAGAACGGGAAGCGAAGCCACATTAAATACAATCATCGTAAAGATGGTACCCGCAAGAAATGTTATACCAAGCATTATCATTTTGTGGTTAGTTCTTTTCTTAATAGTATCGACGAACTTTTTTTGCTGGTTTGCTGAAACTGTTGTAAGGACTGCAACAAGAAGGCAGACAAATAAATTATATAAAGCGCCAATGTAAGTGTAAGGGTGTGCGGGGTCATAAGCGGTTCCGTGATCAAAGAGCTGAATAAGAGGAATCGGGTAATACATTCCGAGGATCATCAATGCTACGCCGCCGACAAAAGTAGAAATAACAGCAGCGTTTGTAAACTTCTTCCAGAAAACCCCGAGGAAAATTGCCACAACAAGCGGCGGAGTTAGTGTTGAATGAAAATACCCGTGTGCTTCGTAAACTGTCGGAAAGGCACTAAAAGGAATTACTGCAACAACTCCAAGAGTAGTGAATACCACAGTAGCAATCCTTGCTGCAAGAAGTTCCTGCCTGTCCTCTTCTTTCCACGACAAAGATTTTTTCTTAAACCATTTTTTTACAGGGCGATGTACGTCATTAATATAAATAGCAGCAATTGCATTTAATAAAGTATCAACGGTAGACATAAGTGCGGCGGTTAATGCCGCCATTATAAAACCAAAAACGCCGGGATGGGAAATAACATTTGCAACCACTACAAAGATTGCGTCGGGGTTTGTATCTGGTGGAACTATTGAGGGGTTCAAAACTGAAATAGCTTTTCCAATCCAGCCGGCGTTACCAACAACAATTGCTGAGATAGGAAGCATAAAAAGTATATTGAATGCTGCAGCTTTCCTTCCTTCATCGACACTTTTACAAGCCATAAAGCGCATCACCAGACCCATATTCATAAATAGAAACCCGATTGAGCCTGCAACTCCATCCTGCCAGAATATTCCTACAAAGTTAAATCCGGGCGGACTGTTAAAATGGGCTAAAGGAAGTTTCCATTCGGTTGGAAGCAAACTCCAGAATATATCAAATCCGCCGAGGTAGTCTATTCCGAGCATAAAAACCAGCATTCCAGCAAAGATGAGAATAAATCCTTGTGCAAGATCCGTGAAGATAACTGCGGTTTGTCCGCCGTATGTAATGTAGATTCCAACTATAACTGCTATGACGACAACGAGCCCCATCAGAGTTATATTTATCTGTGTTCCGATAATTTCAAAGCCGGGAGGTAGAAGAGGAAGCAATGCTTTACCCATTGTCAGGAATCCGATTCCTACGTAACCGATCATATAAAGCAGTAAGAGAATTGTTGCGAGAAACCTTGTGGCGGGTGAAAATCTTTTTTCAAAATATTCCGGGATAGAACGGATTTTTGTATAAACTATTATCGGCAGCCATCCGAAAATGAAAAAAGGAAGGAAGAACCAGTCGTTCATATAAGTCATTGTTGAAGAAAAGCCGGCTTCAAATCCTTTTGCAGAATATTTAATAAAACTGTGACTTCCGACGCCGGTTGCAACGATGCTCATTGCAATCAGCCACCAGGCAAAACGTCTCCCACCAAAAAAGAAATCGGTTGTTGTGCGGTTATATTTGCTGAAGTAACTTCCGAAAACCATAATGCCGATAAAGTAAACCAGCATTACTATCCAATCGGTTGTTGTTCCAAGACTATGATGAACTTCCACTATTCAAATTAATTTGTGAGTGTTATAAATACAAAGCTGCAAGTATCAGGAAAGCATGCAATACCATAAAGTAAATGAAACCGGCGATAAGAATTCTCCACCAGTAGCGGTGGCGTTTCCGTTTGAAGTTAATTGCTTTTGCCTTTCTTATAATTACAATCCCGGTCAGGAAAAAAAGTCCTCCCACTCCATACAGGTATATAAAAGGCAGCCAGGTATTTGAAAATGGTGGCATAGCTGAATTTCCCGCCAGTGTTGAAGATAATTTTTAAAAACTCTTAAAAATTAATTGGATGAGGTTTTAGTTCCTAATTAAATAATGATGAATGAATGATTAAAGTTGAAATATTTATATTTGGTAAAATTATTGGAGAGAAAATGGCAAAAAACTCATCATTCGACATTGTTTCTGAAATTGATTTCCAGGAAGCAGATAACGCTGTAAACCAGGCAATCAAGGAAATTCATCAGAGATATGATTTAAAGGATTCAGCGACTGAACTAGAGTTGAACAAAAAGGACAAGGTAATTAATCTCAACACAAAAGATGATTACTCACGCAAACAATCAATAGATATCCTGCAAACAAAATTTATCAAACGCGGCTTGTCAATCAAAGTAATGAAACTGGAAGAACCCGAACCGGCAGCCAGTGGAAGATTGAGACAAAAAATTTCTCTGCAGAGCGGGATATCAAAGGACAACGCAAAGAAAATTACAAAGATGATAAAAGAGCTTGGACTGAAAGTTAATGCGCAGATAATGGACGAAAGAATTCGTGTCCAGGGCTCAAAGAAGGACGAGCTGCAAATAGTTATTCAAAAAGTCAAAGAAGCTGATCTCGATTTTCCTGTTCAGTTTGTTAATTACCAGTAAGGGAAATCGGGTACAAGAATATTATAAACAACTACAAGGAAAAGGAAAAATTTGGAATAATGATACGCATTATTGTTTGAAAGCTATACTTTCCCCAAAAGAATGCATTCGCAGAAATATTAAGGCGATAGCTTTACCAAACGCACTGTTACCGAATGTGATTTTAATCATCACTAATTTTTTTTGACCATCAAATTCTAATCTTCGAACATATCTTTACCGCACTCTAATAAAGATTTACCTTGCTAATATTTATAACATAAATTATTTTGTTTCAAAACAGTTGAGGATTCTTAATGAAAAATTTATTAATCATAATCTTTGTAATTTCTCTGTTGAACACAGGATGTTCACAAAGTGAAGAAGGAAGCAAAAATAACTTACAAAGCTCAGAAAGGAAACAAACTGAAATGAATACCTGGAGTGAAGATAAAAATTACCAAAAACCAAGCGATGAAGAATTGAAGAAAATGTTAACAGACGAGCAGTATCAGGTTACACAGTGTGAAGGAACAGAGCTCGCATTTAAGAATGAATACTGGGATAATCATCGTGCAGGAATTTATGTTGATGTTGTATCCGGCGAACCGCTCTTCAGCTCTAAAGACAAATTTGATTCCGGAACCGGCTGGCCAAGCTTTACTCAGCCAATCGATCCAAAATATATTGTTAAAAAAGAAGATCACTCATACGGGTGGAACAGGATTGAAGTGAGAAGCAAAGAGGGCGATTCACATCTCGGTCATGTATTTGATGATGGTCCGGGTCCAACCGGATTACGTTTCTGCATAAACTCAGCTTCACTTCGTTTCATTCCCAAAGAAAAAATGGTAGAAGAAGGTTACGGAGAATTTCTTCCGTTGATTGAGTGAAAACCTTGAATTTATTTCAGGGTCTTTGTTAATCACAAACAAAGATTCCCAAATAAGTTCGGAATTATTTCAGTTGTTTATAAAAATTTCCCTCAGATTGCTTCGGGTTTAATTTCCTTTCGGGAAAGAAAATGCAAGTTTTATCATCCAAGAGTTTTTGTAGCTCTGGATTATTGTGATTAATGTCTGGCGGGGATTTTGTTGCTTCAAATCTCTGAAAACAAATTGAAAAAGGGAGAATAATGAGTACAAAATCGTTTTTAATATCAGTAATGTTTTTCTTATTAGCTTTGCTTCAATTATTATGCGGTTAGTGCCTGCGGTTTAATGGAATTTAAATAAGCATTATGATCATGATAGATAGCTTCTTCAGGGAACCATTCCCACAGCTGGCCCAGATCTTCCTTTATCTTGTTCACATAAAATTGGGGGATGATATCAGTTTCCTGCTCAAAGTACATCCTGAATTGTTTGTCGGTTTCAAGCAGCATTCCGATTTTAGTAAAATATTTTACACGTCCCCAACCCTCGGAAGAAATTGCCCTGATCATGTTCATCCATTTAGGAACAGAAGACTTGTTAGCTTTGAATCTTCTCGCAATTGCTTTCTTTGAAAAAGAGTGGCGGAGTAAATCTACAAGATGCTCATAAAATTCGGGATAAGAATAATTCTTTGGTTTGACATTCATAGCCGAACAATTATCCAAAAAGTGTAATGGAAATCCAAGAACTCGGTTATCACGCTGGAATTCCAGGTTAAGAGGTGCGGCTTCGCCAAAAGCGGAAAGAAGTGAATAGCCGGGGAAAGCCCCGGGTGTAAAATCAATATACCTTTTGGTCAGCTCAAACGGTTCAGCACCTTCGTCGGAATCAAGCCCCATTACAAAATTAGTTTGAACGTATGGAGCATAGCTCAATATCATATTTATCTGCTCAGAAACCAGCTTAACTTTATCCATTCCTTTATAGATACCGGCTCTCGATTTATTACCCAGATCGTACCACGATTCAATTCCCGGCAGCAGCGCTTTGAATCCGTTTCTCTTTAATCTTTTCATGTGTTCTTCGGTTAAAATAGAGAGACTGCTTTCAGCGATAAAATCTATGCTGTCTTCAGGAACAACTTCTTCAATTGCATCCATACAATCGTTAAACTTAATTCCGAAATTGGGGTCATGAAAAGCAACCAGAGGTCGTTTGAATTTTTTCAGAAGAAATTGAAGATCCTCTTTCAATACTTCAAATTCCAATTGCTGGTAAGGGACTTCCGCATCTATGCAGAAGCTGCACGTATAAGGGCAGCCAAGGCTTGCAATCATTGGTACAATCTTAATCCAAGGTGCCTTTTTCAGAGTTGGCTCGATAAATTTCCATCGTTCCTTAACACCGGGCAAACTTTTTGGCTGTATTTGTTTTGACAGATATAATCCGAAAGGACGATGCGGCGAACAATCATATAATACCTGCCGTATTAATTCCTTATCAGTAAAACCAAGCACGTAATCAAAATACTTCTGAGAATCCTGCGGATAACATCGAGCATGAGGGCCACCTATAGCGGTGATTATACCTTTACTTCTTAATAAGCTGCTTAACGAATACGCTAAATGTGCAGCCTGAGTAAACGACCCGATAAAAACCAGGTCGGTATCTTTTGGTAATTCTTCAAGTAAATTTTCAAATCCCGTATAACAAATAAAAGTAACATTATGCCCCTCTTCTTCACACCAGACTCCCAACACAGTGGGCATAATGCTGGCAAGGTTCGGATACATTGCCCGTGCCCAAAGTGCATTAGTGGGGCCCTTGCTTACAAGGTCTATTATCCCGATACGCAGCTTTTTCAAAATTCCTCCAATTTAAGTTTGTTAATTCAGCGCTTCTGCAAAGCTTATTTTTGCCTCTTAGTATCTCCATAGAAAAAAGTTGCGTCAGGTTTTCATCTTGTTAAATGGAAGGCATTTATAAAGATGAGTTTAGTAGATTAGCAATTTATTTGAGGGATGAGATACCTGTGAATTTCTTTTATAACTAGATGCCTGATGCAAGATAACATTAATTCTTGTCCATTAGCAAATTATTATATTAATAATATTCTAACAGTAAACTATAAGGGGTTAGTTAAAATTCGAATTGTTTATAAAAAATTTATTCAGCAGTTTTTTACAGGTCAATTTACAAGGTGCCCGGCTTCTTTTATGAGGTCCGGTCTTACCTCAGCTAATCTCTTTATTCCGGCTATTACACTTTTTTGCAGCCCGTCAAATTCTAATTCATTACCACCTCCCCGAACATAGGAGATAAGTATTTTGTGATACTCATCTGCCAATCTTTCACTTCGGGCCATTATTTCCCCCATTGCTTCAGGCGAACCCCATCCGATTCCACCAGATTCATCATTTAGACTCAACATCAGACGGCGCATAACTATCCTTGCGGATTCCAGGTTAGTTTCAGCTATTTTACTTACCACTTCGCCAAAAACTTTTACAACCCTGTTTTTAAGGTCTTCATTTGTAGTTACCAGAAGTGAAAATAGAGCATTAACAACTTTTAATTGTGGAAATTGATGAATATCAATAAGATTTTTTTCAAAATTATCCTGGTTTAGAAATTCCAGAATCTGGTCTTTAAAGCTGTTTTTGTTTGTTGTTTTTATTATCAAATTTATTCATTTAATATTAAGTGAGAACAGAACTAAGTTATTTTGGAATTAAAACAGGAGGTTATCTTTTATAAGCTATAATGCTTTGTTGTATTCTGCTTTTCAGGCTGTGAGGTGCAATCCTACCGCAAACACCATTTCCAACAGTATCGGGTGTGCATAACCTAAAACACCATGGTGTTCTGTTACGAGTAAGCGGACACCCTAAATAAGTGTATTCCTTAAAGCGCCTCCTTGGTTTTATTTGTCGTTTAACTAGTGCCATTTCCTTTGTTGAATATCAATTGTTTTGCAAAATTACTTATTATTTGTTCCAATTGAAACCACTGTTTAAGCTCTTGGGTAGTGATAAAAATAGTGATGCACAATATTTAAATAACAGTAAAATATTCTTAGGATTTCACCCGCTTAAACTAATCAACAGGTAAAGTAAGTAATTTTAATTTGTTCTCCTCGCCAGTTAATGTTTGCATATTCGAAGGTATATGTCCGAGGTCGTTAAATGAAACTAATTTCATTGAACCATCAGCCTTTATTTTTACTATGGTTAAGCTGCAGTTTCCGATACTCATTTGAAGCCAGGACATTGTATCAGCATTCAAAACTTTTGTAACAAAATATCTGATAACATTTCCGTGACAAACAAGTAAATCACTTCTATCTATTGAATCAGGAGAAGGAATAAAAAATTCTTCAAATGCTTTTTCAAGATTTTCAACACACAAGTTTAAATCGGATTCGGTCTCGTCAGCCATTATATCCTTTCGCCAGGTTGGGGGAGTGCATTCACGAATCAAAGTTGATTGCTGAAGTTTGAGTTCAGGAAAATCTTCATTAATAACCATCGCTGTTTCTCGTGCGCGTGTCATTGAACTGCTGGTCAACGAAGAAAACTCAACTGGTATCGATTTAAGTCTGGCAGAAAGTAATCGTGCCTGAGCAATTCCAAGCGGGTTCAACTTCTTTCCAATATCTGAATCACTCGTGTCTTTCTGGTCGTACTCTCCGTGGCGAATTAAATAAATTGTTCTGACTCCCTTTTGGTCTTCTAAAGAACTTTGAGAATAAAGATTATATGGAAGAACAAGTAAGAGCAAAAAAATAATTCGATTGATATACGGGATTCTCATAATGTTACCTCTTTTGGAGTCTGTTTAATTTTTTCTTAAAAATATATCCGCCCTTAGTTGCACCCCAAACCTGATTACCGTTTTCATCGAAACCACGGTCCCAGGTAATCATTTTATCTTTATCAATCATAACTTCAGAAGTAGCATAGCTGGCACCACGCAAATCACTCGGACAATTTCTATCTACCGTTCCACCTTCGAAGTAGCCGTTATCGGTTCTGTAAAGCACAACTTCGCAGCCATCTTTTAAAGTGAGTGAGTCGGGAGTTAATCGAAGCAGAGGAAATTCTTTTTTGTAATCACCTGCGAAGCGAAGCGGGTCAGGAATAGAGTAAACAATACTTTCGATCTTTCCATCATCTGTTTGTCTGATTTGATAAACTCTCTGCCGGTATGGTTTGTCTTTAGTTTCAGCAACTGCCTGCTCGATGTATAACCAGGGCCCGTCTGTTCTGTCTTTCCAAATTTGAACCATCTCAAGTTCAATGTTGAAATAGTTAGTATCAATTGCTGCCTGTTCTTCACTGGAGAATGAGCCGGTCATATAATCAACCAAAGCTTCGACATCTCTTTGAGAATATACAGTTAATGAAAGACTTAGTAATAAAAATAATATTAATGATGCCTTCATAGTCTTAATCTGTTTAATAAAGTGGTTGTAATGGCTTTCACGAAAAATATTGATTTTATTAATTTTTTCGTAATGGATAGATTTTGTGTAAAAATCTTCTGGTTGAAATTACCACGGAAAAATTTCAGACGGTAATAATTATATTAGAGGTCAGATACCAATTCTTTTTTTACTGGCCGAATTGTTGAATAGAACATAATTAATTATTCATCAATTGTATTTAAAAAAACAATCCGAAGGAGAGAAAAATGAAAAACGCAATTGTATTTTTTTCGCTAATAACACTTCTTGCTTCAACTAATATCTACCCGCAAATATCTTTACAGATTGGCGGTGGTCTTGGATACATTTCACCCACCGGAGATTATGCTGGTTCGACAATTGATTTTTATAACGGCACAAACTATGGAATGAGCAGCGGTTTTAATTATCACGCAAAAGCACGAGTGGGATTATTAGGATTAAATTTATTCGGCATAATTGAATACTCAACCGTGAGCGGTGATGGCGAAAGCGAACCAGGTAAAGGAGAGGTTGAAAATTCACACAGTATCTTTTCAATTAAAGCTGGTCCCGAGTTTAATATCTCACCACCTTTGTCCCCTGTTGGGTTTTACGTTGATGGGTTTATATCAGTAAATACTTTCAGCGGCACGGTTAATTTCCAGGGTGTAGCAGAAGTTCCAAGTGGTGAATATGAATTAAGTAATCAAACAAGGTTTGGAGTTGGTGCTGGTGGTGGAGTTTTACTGGATTTGATACCGGTTGTAACTTTTGATCTGGGAGTTCACTTTAATCTTTACAACGTACTTGGACAAACGTACAACGGAACAACAACCAATCCCAAAAGGCTTGATGCATATACTTCTCTGAATGATGATAAAGATCCTTTATATGGAACAGATGAGGATATTTTTATTATTGAAAACTCCCGTGCAATAAATGCTTGGCAGTTCACTTTAACTGCAATGATTGGAATTTAAATAACTAATTTTTGTGAACTGATATTTTGAAGTCATCTGGATTATAATGCTGAGATTTTAATATTTCAAAAATCTTTTGCATCGTTTCATCGGGCAATGATGGTGTTCTGCTTAATATCCATCCATATTTTCTGCCGGGCGTTCCAACAATTGCCCATTGATAATTTTCATCAAGCCCTATTATCCAGTAATCTCCCCAAAAAGGACGGATACCAAGAAAGCTGACAAAGCTTACTTCAAGTTTTGAATTAGTTTTTTTGTCTACAACTTTTGCAACTCCATCAGCAATATCAATCTCACCATCTTCATTGTAACAGCTATTAATGACGATGATATTTCCATCTTTATCTATCTTATATTCTGCAGTTGTTCCATAAGCGCAATGATCCTGAAATGAATTTGGAATTTTGGCAACTTCGTACCACAACCCTGCATATCTGTTTAACTCAACCTTTTCGACAGTAATCAACGATGGAAGGTCTTTGTTTTGAGGCGATGCGCAGGACATTAAAAACACAATTGAAAGACTGATTGAGGAAAGAAGATAATTATTCATTTCAAATCCTTTAAAATATGATGCTGATAAAATAACAAACCCAATCTCCCGGAGGAAATTGGGTTTGAGGATTGTTGAAGAGCTGTAAACCATTAAAATGGTTTTTATTAAAACTACCACTGTATTAACCCACGACTTAAGTCGTGGGTTAATGCTTATAAAAATATTTTTCTTAACCGTTTCAACGGTTTTCTTTTATTTCTGGATTTTTACAAGCGCATCATTTAAACCTGGAATATTTTCCACACCTGTTGGAACCTGAATAGATGAACCTTCAAAGTCGCTGCCGATTGGTTCATACCGTCCACCAAGATACTGTGCAAGGAAAATTTCTGCTACAGCATTGAATGACATTCTGTTCTCCGGTCTTGCAAATCCATGTCCTTCATCGGGGAACAAAACATACGTTACAGGGATATTTTTTCCCTTCATTGCATTAACAATCTGATCTGATTCACTCTGTTTAACTCTTGGGTCGTTTGCTCCCTGACCGATCAACAAAGGCTTTTTTATCTTATCGACAAAAGTCAGTGGCGAACGTGACTGTAAAAAAGCCCGTCCTTCCTCTGTGCGATGATCACCAACTCTGGATGTGAACATATTTATCATTGGAAGCCAGTATGGTGGAATGGTTTCCAACAATGTTTGAATATTAGAAGGACCAACTATATCAACTCCGCAAGCGAATACATCAGGAGTGAAAGTTAAACCAACCAATGTTGAATAGCCGCCATAACTTCCTCCCATTATTGCGATTTTATCTTTATCAGCAATTCCTTCTTTAATTGCCCAGTTAACAGCATCAATTAAGTCATCGTGCATCTTTCCTGCCCATTCCATATTTCCGGCATTTGTGAAATCTTTTCCGAAACCTGTCGAACCGCGAAAGTTTACGCTAAGTGCTGCGTAACCTCTGTTTGCAAACCACTGATGATATGAATTAAGACCCCAGGAGTCGCGGGCCCACGGTCCGCCATGAACAAAGAGAACCATTGGTAAAGGCTTTGACGGTTTATAATCATTACCCGGATTACTTCCATAAGGAAGAGATAAATAACTGATAAGATCCAAACCATCTCTTGACTTGATAATGACCGGGAACATTTTGGAAAGTTTTTTCCCTTCGAGTTCTTTGCGGTTAGTAAAAAGAAAATTTGCTTTCTTTGCAGTTCTGTCATATAGATAATAGTTAACAGGTCCGTCATCTTTTACATAAGAAATTGCCCAGAAATTATCGTCAAGGGATCTGTCGATTACATTCATATCACCTTCAGTAATACTTTTAAGATAATCCATATCCGGTTTTATGGATTCATCAAGAATTTTCCATTCAGTACGCAGATAGTTACTTGCAGCAGCTTCTATAGTTTTTTCAGTTGGATGAATCATAATATCACTTAAATCTGCTCTGGGATTTTCAAATATTAATTCCTTATTGCCGGTATTGAGATTAACAGCAAAAAGTGCTGAAGTATTTCTCTGACGGCTATCAAGCATATAAAGAACATCACCTGTTTTGTTGAAAGCAACGGGAGATGTAGTCATAGCATCTTCCATCGGAATTTTGTCAAAAGATTTCCAACCACCTTTTCCATCCGGAACGAACATTTCCAACCCGCCATCAGGAGTATTTTCAAGTGCATATCTTACATTGTAATTATCATCAGTCTGGAATCCAGCAAAGCGGTCGTTTTGCTGAATCATCTTTAAGTCTCCATTAATTATATTCAATCTATACACATCAAAGAACTGAGGATTGCGTGTGTTCAGACCAATCAGAATCTCGTTCGGGAAATTGTAGCTAACTTCCTGAATCTGTGCTCTCGGGCGTAATTTTTTTCCGTCAGGCATTGTAACAGGTTTGCCATCAGGACCGGTTATTTCTTCAAACGGTGTAAGATTTTTGTCTTCCTTTGTGTTGACGTTGACAGCGTGCAATTGCCAGTTTTCATCACCGCCAAGATCCTGCAGATAAATTATCTGTTCGTTGTTATAAGACCAGAAATAAATTCTTATTCCTCGCAAAGTATCTTTCGTAACTGCAACAGCGTTGTTGGGATCATTGATTGGAGCTACCCAAACGTTTAGTACATCATTTAGTGGTGCGAGATAACTTATCATCTGATGGTTCGGGCTTATTTTAAGCGAAGCTTTATCCGGATTACCGAACAGAACTTTTCTGGATAACAATTGTTCCTCCTTTGCACAGCTTGTTAGAACAAAAATACTGCTCAGGAAAACAACTCCTAAAAGCAGATTAAAAATATTTTTTATCATAACGAAATCCTTTCAAATTGTTAATAGAAAAAATTTAATTGCATAAGCTGAACACAAAAATACAAAAGTCTGCTTTGCCAATTTGAGTTGCACGGATAAATGGATTTTTTTCTACACTATCGGAGAGTAAAATTCATGAATTTCTATGTTTTGGAGGTGGCTGAATCAGCCACCCCGTAAGAAATGTTAATTCATTGGTACTTCAATAATTAATATTTGTGAATCATTAGCTGCTGTTATTGAAAACTCATCTGTATCATAAATACCAATTCCATCCCGCTTTGTCAACGTTTCATCAGCAACTTCTATTTTACCATCAATCAGAAACAGGTATGCGCCATTTCCTTTTGAATGAATCTTATAATTCAAAGACTTATTTTTTTCCAATTCTGTTCTCGCCAGATATGCATCCTGGTTGAGCCAGAGATTTCCATCCTTTTTTTCCGGAGTTACTATAAACTGAAATTTGTTCTTCCTTTCTTCAGAATCAAAAAATTTCTGATCATATCTTGGCTTGTGTCCTTTTTTATCAGGGAATATCCAAAGCTGTAAAAGTTTTGTAGTGCCATCGATGAGATGATTAAACTCAGAATGTTGAATTCCTGTTCCGGCAGACATCACCTGAATTTCGTCGGGATAAATTACTCCCTTACCTCCGGTGCTGTCTTTATGCGCAACTGCACCCTCCAGTGGAATAGTTACAATTTCCATATCGCTGTGAGGATGAGTTCCGAATCCTTGCCCACCCTCGATCTCATCATCATTTAAAACTCTTAGCATTCCGAAATTAACCCGTTCAGGGTCATAATAAGTACTGAAGCTGAATGTATGATAAGTTTTCAGCCAGCCATAATCAAAATGTCCCCTTGAATCTGCTTTGTGAATTATCTTTCTCATATTTCCTTTGGTTATTCGTTACTTAAACAATTAAATAAAAATAAAGATTAAGCCAAATATTAGATAAGTATAAATTTCTTCAGTTGCCTTTGATAATTTGAAGAGTGCTTTGAATCACCACTCATCATAAAAAATCCACTCAATAAAATATATGCTTGGATTTAAGTAAAAACTAATATTAAATTGTTACCAGAGTTGAGATTTTTCTGCTTATAGATTATCACTTCTGTGTTGTAGCTTAACACCAAATTCATCGATCAGGAACACAAGTATTTTTTTAATCTTTTCATTCAATAAAGAAGGAGGCATATAAATGAAATCAATAAATCCCTATTTAAACTTTCCGGGTAACACCGAAGAAGCATTCAATTTTTATAAGAAAGTATTCGGCGGTGATTTTGCCGGAGGAATATTTCGCTTCAAAGATACACCCGATTCGGATAAATTGAGCGAGGGTGATCGCCAAAAAGTAATGCATGTAGCTTTACCGATGGGTAAAGATAATATGATTATGGCAACCGATGCACTCGAATCAATGGGCTTCAAAGTTACATTCGGAAATAACTTTTATATTGCGATTCATACCGATACTAGAGAAGAAGCTGACAAACTTTTCAGTGGTCTTTCAAAAGGCGGCGAAACAGAAATGCCGATGGCTGATCAATTCTGGGGAGATTATTTTGGTTCATTGGCAGATAAGTTCGGTGTACGGTGGATGGTAATCTACTCTCCTCCGAAACAATAAGTCACCTGTTATTCTTATTAATAGAAATCAGAAATATTAATATCAGCTGAATGAATTCAGTAAAAAGTAAAAACAAAAAAAATTAAGGTAATTATTATGCAAAAGATAACTCCATTTCTTTGGTTCGATTCAGAAGCCGAAGATGCAGTGAATTTTTACACCTCTTTATTTAAAAATTCCAAAGCAGGAAAAACAACCCGTTATGATGAAGCCGGGGCTGCCGCAACGGGAAGAAAAGCAGGATCAGTAATGACTATTGATTTCCAACTTGATGGACTGGATTTCACAGCTATAAATGCGGGACCGGTTTTTAAATTCAATCCCTCGATTTCTTTTTTTGTAGTATCAAAGGATGAATTAGAAATAGATCGCTTATGGAAAAAATTTTCTGACCATGGAAAAATTTTAATGGAATTAGATAAATACGACTGGAGTAAAAAATATGGCTGGGTTGAAGATAAGTTCGGATTATCCTGGCAATTAATATTGGCGGAAGATGAAGTAAAACAAAAAATAGTTCCCTCTCTTCTTTTTGTTGATAAAGTATTTGGAAGAGCAGAAGAAGCGATAAAGTTTTATACATCAATATTTAAAAATTCAAAGATAGAAAGCGTTTATAAATATCCCGATAATGAAAAAGCTGTAATGTACAGCGATATTAGTCTGGAAGGTAATTTACTTGCAGTAATGGATGGACCAGGGGAACATGGTTTCCATTTTAATGAAGCAATTTCTTTTGTAGTAAGTTGTGAAAACCAAAATGAGGTCGATTATTACTGGAATAAACTTACTGCTGATGGTGGGGCGGAAAGTATGTGCGGCTGGCTTAAAGATAAGTTTGGTGTTTCGTGGCAGATTATACCAACAATATTACTCAGATATATCTCGGATAAAGATCCCCAAAAATCTCAGGCAGTTATACAGGCAATGCTTAAGATGAAAAAGATTGATGTTTCTCTGGTAGAAAAAGCTTATAACGGTTAAATCAATTAACAATTAAAAATTAACAATGAACAATTCTCTAAGTGTTTAAAGTAATCTAACAATTAAAAGGAGTGTGAGATGAACGTAACCAAAATCACTATTGAATCAATCATCTCTGCAAGCACAAAAAAAGTGTGGGATTATTATACTTTACCAGAACATATAACAAAATGGAATTTTGCTTCGGATGATTGGCACTGTCCGAATGCAGAAAATGATGTATGTGTCGGCGGTAAATACATCGCCAGAATGGAAGCCAAAGATGGCAGCTTTGGTTTTGACTTCGAAGCAATATATGATGAAGTAATCCATCAAAAGAAAATCGCATATACAATGACAGACGGCAGACGGGCAATAACTAATTTTGAAAATCAGAACGGTAAAACCAAAGTAATCACAACTTTCGATGCTGAAAACGAAAATCCTGTTGAGATGCAGAGAACCGGCTGGAAGGCAATTCTGAATAATTTTAAAAATTATGTTGAATCAAACTTAGGGAAAAATAAGGAGTAGTGATATGCAAAAACTAAATTTCTCATTTACAATCAACGCCCCAAAAGAAAAAGTCTGGAATACAATGCTGGAAGATAAAACCTACCGGATTTGGACAGAACCATTTAATCCCGGCTCGTATTACAAAGGGGATTGGAGTAAAGGATCAAAAATAATTTTCTTAGGTCCCGATCCCGAAACAGGAAAAGAAGGCGGGATGGTAAGCAGAATTGCTGAAAACAAACTCTATGAATTTATATCTATTGAACACCTCGGTATTATAAATGACGGAGTTGAAGATACTACGAGTGAGGAAGTTAAGAAATGGACACCTGCATTTGAGAATTATACTTTCAAAGAAAAAAATCGCAAAACTGAATTACTTGTAGAAACGGATATAAATGAAGAGTACAAAGAAATGTTTGAGAGCATGTGGCCGAAAGCACTTCAGAAACTTAAAGAGCTTGCAGAGAAAAAGTAGTCACCACTAAATTGCCACCCTCAATTAAATAATCAATCAGGATAATATTTGAAAGACGAATTGGAGTTCGGGCTACAGAATAATAACGACGAAACAACCTCAAAAGCAAATTCACTATGGCGCGAATTAAAAGATGCAATTCGCGGCAGTGAAGCAGACTATACAGAAATAAAAATCGGCAAAGCCATTTTTCTTCTCGCAGTCCCGATGATTCTGGAATTAATAATGGAATCTACCTTTGCAGTGGTTGATATATTCTTTGTTGGAAAGCTTGGTCCTTCCGCTGTTGCAACAGTTGGTTTAACTGAAACTTACTTATTCCTGCTCTACTCGATTGGAATGGGCTTGTCGATGGCAGTTACCGCAATCGTTGCAAGAAGAATCGGAGAGAAAGAAAAAGAGAAAGCCGGCATAACAGCAGTTCAGGCAATAATGATTGCTGTTCTCGTTTCATTGCCTTTTGCATTTACCGGAATTTTCTTTGCCAAAGATCTGCTGGCACTAATGGGCGGAGACCAGTGGGTTATTGAACATGGTTATAGATACATGCAATGGATGCTCGGCGGCAATGCAGTTATCATGCTTCTGTTTATTATCAATGCAGTATTCAGAGGCGCAGGCGATGCAGCAATTGCAATGCGTGTTCTCTGGATTGCAAACGGAATCAATATTATCCTCGACCCGGTGTTGATTTTCGGTTTAGGTCCGTTTCCTGAATTAGGAGTTGAAGGAGCTGCTATTGCAACAAACATAGGCAGAGGAATTGGCGTTATTACACAATTATGGTTTTTGTTCAGAGGAGTTAAGCATATTAAAGTGCTTCGTTCGCAGTTGCATTTACATTGGCAAACTATCAAGACAATTTTGAAAACTTCACTCGGCGGAATAGGACAGATGATAATTGCAATGACATCGTGGATTTTTATAATGAGAATAATTTCAGAATTTGGAAGCGAAGCTGTTGCGGGTGCAACTATCGCAATAAGAATAATGATGTTCACAATGATGCCTGCCTGGGGTATGTCGAATGCTGTTGCAACTCTCGTCGGTCAAAATCTCGGTGCAAAAAAACCAGATCGTGCGGAAAGTTCAGTCTGGATAACAGGCATCTGGAATATGTCTTTCTTAATACTTGTCGCGGTAGTGTTCTTTTTCTTCAGTGAAAATCTTGTTGGAATATTTACTGATGAAGCTGGTGTAATTGAGATCGGAGGCATGTGGCTGAAGATAGTATCCTACTCATATTTTGTTTACGCTTGGTGGATGGTCGCAATACAAGCATTTAACGGAGCCGGTGATACGATGACCCCGACAAAAATCAATCTTGTGTTTTTCTGGCTGATACAAATTCCCCTTTCATATTTTATGTCAAAAATCTTGGGCATGGAGGTAGAAGGGGTTTTCTGGGCTATATTCATTTCAGAAACTTCTGTTGGATTGTTTACTATATGGCTTTTCACAAGAGGAAAATGGAAAACAGTACAAGTTTGATAATTCTGAAATGACTGGTTAATTACATATTTTATGAAAAAGGAAAAATGCCGAAAAAAATATTCGCAGAAGTTTTGCCTAACAGAAAACAAATTTATATTAATGCAATGGCTTTGAACTGGTCGGGCGGTGGTATTCACTGCGGAACTCAATAACAACCAAAGAGGAGGATCGACTGAAATCAATAATATTATTTCGCTTTCTTTCGGTGAGTGGATAAATTATTTCTGATATTGTGGGGCAGTACCCAGCGAATTTATTGTTAGCATATTAAAATCTAATTATTCAAAAACTAAGGAGACAAATTATGAAAATCGGAATTCTCGGAACCGGAATGGTTTCACAAGTT
>CAZXGJ010000051.1:0-28829 GCA_964639955.1 uncultured Ignavibacteriaceae bacterium | reverse complement strand
ATTAATAATCAGAGGGTTGCTTATCTTGCTGTCTAATTTTAGGGGTACAGTTCACACCGACGGGTTTAACCATTACAGAAGATGCAAATAATCATCCACGCTTAGATTGGAATGCAAGTCTGGAGCCAGATAAAAACCATTATAACATTTATAGGTACGACACTTATGGTGGTGGATGGCAGTACTTGACTCAGGCTACGGGTAATACATATACAGACCAAACATTAACATATTGCCATGCAGTTCCACCAGCACAGTGTCCGGATCTTCGTAACTTCTCTTTCCGGGTAACTGTTGTTGATAACGGATCTCATGAATCTAGTCCATCAAATGAAGTTACTGCACGTTTAGTTGGTGGTCCACCATCAAAAGCGGGTGCTAATGATCCGGATGATAAAACTATATCTGAATATTCTCTTGGACAGAATTACCCAAATCCATTCAATCCGGCAACGACGATAAATTACTCGATTAAATCGGCTGGAGAAGTAACATTAAAAGTTTATGATATGCTTGGGACCGAAGTAGCTTCTTTAATAAATGAAAATCAAGAAGCAGGCATTTATTCGGTAGAATTTAATGCTTCGGATTTACCAAGTGGAATTTATTTCTATACTCTCACATCAGGAAACTTTTTGGCTACAAAGAAATTAATTTTGTTGAAATAATTCGTGTCCTTTTAATAGATATGCCATCCCGATATGTCGGGATGGCATATTTTATTACTGCCCTATGCTCTGCAAAAAAATTACGCGGTTGGATGTTGAGCAGTTAAAAAGTAAGCGCGTGAGAATTTCCAATTTGTATAAGTTTTACCTGCTTATAAAATCTTATTTTGAGGTGAAACTGTTTCGCACAACATAAATACCAGTCTGAATATTATTGTCACACATTTATTTTTTTGAAATGAAATAGATGTGTTGGTTGAGTTACATTAATTACTAGTCAATGCGCCATCAAAATTAGCTCTTGCATTTGTCAACATAATAAATTATGTTGGTTGCGAGGCGGCAAATATTTACAAACAGCGATTCATATTGTAGTATTGCTCTAATTCTGCTCTCTTCTCGTCTAATACTCATTTGCCGTCTTAATTAAATAATAAACAACTTAATACGATATGAAAACGAAAATAATTTGGTTCATTGTGATATTGATACTAGTTACTCTCCCAACCAAAGCCCAGGAGTGGGAGTTAGTTGGTTTGGATTCTATGGTGATAAAGCATCTTTATGTTTCTGGTGATTCTATTTGGGCAGGAACCGCGGTTAGAAATGGGGCAAACATAAATGCCGGTTTATTTTTTTCCTCGAATGGTGGAAATAGCTGGGCACAAATTGATTACACACTTGGGAATGGAAGTATTGTAGTAATGGAGAATTTAGGAAATGGAAGGATTTACCTTATAAAAGGATTAAGTCAATATTCTTCAGGAGGTAGTTTATATAAAACAACAAATAATGGAACAAATTGGGATAACATAAATATTAGTGGTTATGCAATTAGCTGGATCGGTGTATCACCATTCAACAGTAATGAAATCTATGCTTTGGATATTAGTTTTTTCCCTTCAGGGGTTTTAAACTACTTGTATAAAAGTACAGATGGAGGAAGTAGCTGGGAAGATATTTCGGCTTTTCCGGCTTCAAGCCATGGATCAGCTTTAACTTTTTCATTTGATAATACTGACAGTATGAACTTGTATGTAACTGTTGACACACAATTCAATCTTTATTTATTTAAGAGTACGGATAAGGGTAATAATTGGTTCTATGTTTCCACCCCACCAATTGTACCAATTGAAATTCATACGGATTATTTTATTCCAGACAGGATTTATCTTATTGCAAGACCGTATGTGTCAAACGACGGGGGATACAATTGGTTCGCTGCTGACTCCGGTTTTAATCTAAATGCATTTTTTCTATCTTTTTATCAAGACAGATATTCTACAAAATTTTTATATGATTTAAGAACAGATGGACTGTACTCATCAAGGAGGGACACTTTTTATTGGTGTAAAATAGATGGTTCTGAGAATCTTCCAGTTTACTTTGGACCTAATGGTTTTTATGATGACAGAAATATGAATAATATTTTCATAGAGCAAATCAAAAAAGAATTATTCTTGGGCACCTCAGAAGGAATTTATAAAACAAATTTCATTACAAATATAAATGAAAATGATAATAAAGATTTAGATTTTTTATTAAACCAGAATTTTCCTAACCCCTTTAACTCAACTACAATTATTGAGTATCAGGTAGATAGCTATTCGTTTGTCACGCTTAAGGTGTACGATTTACTTGGTAATGAGATAACGGTATTAGTTGACGAAGAGCAGCAACCCGGTAAGTATTATAAAACATTTAATGCAGAAACATTAAAGAATTATAATCTTGCAAGCGGCATTTACATTTATCAATTAAAAACAGAGAAAAAATTACTTTCTAGAAAAATGATCTATCTTAAATAATTATTCATAAAAAAATCATAGGAGGCCTTATGAAAATATTTATTTGTAATTTGTTATTCTTCAGTATGAGTATCATCATTTTTTCTCAATCTACTGGTAATATTCCGCTACACTTCAAGTCAAAGTTTAATAGGTATTATGGTGCCGGTGATGTTTGGGGTGTTAAAATCAATAATGTCAACTACGCACTCGTAACACTCGACGGTGGCTTAAGCATTGTAAATACTAACAATCCTTCAAGCCCTATTGAACGGGTTCATATAAATCGTATCGGATATGATTCAACAGATTATACTACTAATAGGATTTGGACACCAGATGTAGAAACATACACATACAATGGAACTACATACGCTTACTTGGCCACCAATGTAAAAAACGACCTTCCACCAAATCCTTCATACCCTCTGGTAATGATAATCAATCTGAATGCTGCTATAAGTCTTGGAGGAAGAATACTTATTGATCCATATAACCCTTCTGGAACAGTATATGTTGGTAAGATAAATGATATAGGCCAAATAGATCGCTCCCATACGCTTACAATTGCTGGTAATTACCTCTACGTCGCAACAACTAACGATTCACTTCCCGTATGGAAATTAGATCCTCCTACAAGTCCATGGTATTTAGGCTTTATAACGGTTAATCCTACCGATGCTCAAGTACACGAAATGTTTGTTAAATCAACAGGGCCATATAGTGCAAGAGTCTATGCAGCTTGTCTTAAGGGTGGATTGCAGGTACTTGAACTTTCTTATGTCGGAGGACCGCCGCCGCAGTCTCCACCACCGTATATTACTGTTAACAGTAGAGTAGAACATCTATATGATTTCGACAGAGCGTATTCAAATCAAAGATGGTCTCCTTATCCATTCGATTACAGATTTACACATAGTGCCTGGCCTACTGACGATGAGCAGTACGTTTTTACCACGGATGAATTAGCAATTCGAAGTGATGTTGCTACTCAATATCACAATGATGACCCAAATTTGTACAGTTCAGGTGTATTAAAAACTCCAAGACGAGAAGGAGCATTTCTAAGAACCTGGAAAAGATCACTGCTTACTCAGAACAGCTCTTTCAAGGGTGGTTACTATGTTTCTGAAGAGCATCCTTGGGGAATTACAAACCTAACTCAGATAGATACTAATTGGGTACCAAACAGCATTCATCAAATGTTTGTTAAAGGAACCAAGTTGTATCTTGCCCATTACTCTTAGGGTTTTAGATATCTTGACATTTCAAATCCTGAGAATATTATTGAACTCGGTTGGTATGATGATTATCCCTCGATAAATTTTAATCCATCTAGTTCATACTTTTTTAGAAAGAGAATGCCCGGTATACAAAATGGTATTTTTAATTGGGCTGCTGGTGTTTATGGCATATATCCTGATCCCAACAGAAGTACTATCTGCTATGCTGGCGGAACAGAAGGATTATATATTTTTGATATGACAGCTATCCCTTATCCTCCAACGAATTTAGCTGTAACTCCAAATGGTCAGGGCCATTATGTTCTATCATGGACTCCAAGCCAGAGTTTGAACGCACAGTATTATCATATTTATCGTGCAGCTGTTCCCTGCTGTGAACCTTATGACCTACCACTATATGCAACAATAAATGCTTACCAGGGTGGAAATCAAGTAACAAGTTGGGAAGATGTTAACTCGATTGTTGGCTCGGGAGACGGAACCTATTATTATGAAATATCCATTCAAAATACTGTTGGTAAACATTCGGTTCATTCGAATCGCGTTGCGGTTGGAATCGGTCAACCTTCCAAGAGAACTGCAGATGATGAAACAAAAGAAAATACGGAGCAATTATTTAAATACTCACTTTCTGCTAATTATCCGAATCCATTTAATCCCACTACCAAAATTGATTACTCAATTAAATCCGCAGGATTGGTAACACTAAAAATATACGGTATGCTTGGAACAGAAGTGGCGTCATTGGTAAATGAAATTAAGGAAGCGGGAAATTATTCTGTTACTTACAATGCTTCAGAACTTCCAAGCGGAATTTATTTCTACACACTTGCTTCGGGCAACTTTATGGCTACAAAGAAATTAATTTTGCTGAAGTAAATTTTATCTTTCATAAAGCCCCGAAATCCGGCAATTGCCGGACGGGGCTTTATTATTTATACTCACGTCCATGACAGCCATGGTTACCGGAACTATACTACTAGATTAATTGTTATTTATAGAATTAATAGGAAGTGTAACTCCACCAGTTTAAGAACTAATTCTTCTTATTTTTACTCTGTGATTTGATAATAAATTATATACTAAATGAACTTCGAGTATCTAATATTTAACGCAATTGTCATCAGCGGTCCGGCATTTTTTGGCTCGCTGAAATGCTGTTACATCTGGAACCACTGGAAGCAAATGCTGATTGCAATTGTAATTCCAGCAATTCCCTTTTTGCTTTGGGACGCACTGGTAACCGGCGCTCACTGGCATTTCAATCCCAAGTATGTTTCCGGGATTAAAATTATAAATCTTCCCATCGAAGAAATTTTATTTTTTATTACTGTTCCGTTTGCCTGCTTGTTCACGTGGGAGATGATAATCAGAAGAGCAAAAGAAAAAGTTTGGAATATGCACTGGCTCCGGCTTCTTCTTTATCTTGCTCTGCCTGCGGGAATTTATTTCTTCTCTATCGGAAAGCAATACACGGGTTTAACTTTATCTTTTATTTTTCTTGCAAATCTCGTTGATCAGTTTTTGAAAACGAATTTGCTCTTCGATAAAAGGTTTTACTTTTACCTTCTGCTTATTGTTATTTTTACGTTGATATTTAATGGTTATTTAACCTGGCGTCCGGTTGTTACTTACGGAGTTGATTATCAGCTTGATTTTAGAGTAATTACTATTCCTGTTGAAGATTTTTTCTACGGAATATCTTTGCTCTGGATGAATACGAGTCTTTATAAATATTTGAGATGATTGCTTTAAGTTATTTTAAAACATTAGCCACGAATTACACTAATTTCACCAATCCTTTTTTTTCGTGATAATTCGTGAAATTAGTGGCTATATCAAACTATTAGTTCTAAAAACGGTGTCGTAAATGTTAACAAATAAATGGTACCTGGTTTGTCCTTCCGATGAATTGAAGAACAAAATCAGACAATATAAAATACTCGGACAGGAAATAATTCTTTTCCGAAATCCTGATAAAACTATCACAGCTCTGGAAGACAGATGCTGTCACAGAAATGTAAATCTTTCTCTGGGTTATCTAGATAAAGAAAGAATTGTCTGTGGTTACCACGGCTGGGAATATGACAAGTCTGGTTCGTGTGTAAAAATTCCTTCACAGCTTCCGGGAGATAAAATTCCACCGACTGCAAAAATAAAAACATACCCCGTTCAGGATTTTAATAAGTGGGTATGGATTTTTATCGGTGAGCCGGAAAAAGCAAGCCTGGTTAAGCCAACAGATATTCCTGAAATGAATGAATGGCCTTTCACATATAAAGCATACACAATCAAAGCTGATCTTGAAACAACAGCAGAAAGCTTGATTGATCCTTACCACATTGCATATGTGCACCGCAACTCGATAAAATCTTTTATGGGACAAATAAAGGAACATCCTGCTGATTTCAATCTCAAAATTCTTGATGATGGTGTTGAGGGATTTTACAAGCGTGCTAATGTTGGAACGATCGCTGAAAAAACTTACTTCGGTAATGAAGAAAACATCGGGACAAGAATAAGATTTTATTATCCAAATATTTCCCGACTGGAAATCCGTTTTAAAGACAGAATACTATTAATTCTTGAACACGTATATCAGGTAGATGACGAGCACGTGAATATGATGCAGATTACTTTGTGGAAAAATATCTTCCCGAAATTCCCTGCGTTCGCAAAATGGTTTATGGCTAGAAAATCAGAGAAGATTGTAACAGAAGATATTGACTTCCTTGCATCAAACCAGAAAATACTCAAGCGGACAAAAGATAATCTTCACGAAGTAAGTGTAAAGGGTGATGAAGTATCCTTAAGCTTCAGAAGATTCTGGAGAAAGAAACTTCAGGGGGAATAATGACAGACTACACACCCGATGCGCTGATCCAAAACAAAAAAGAAGTTCCTTCAGAATTTAACACGATCGCAAAACGATATGATCTTGCAACCTCCCTCAGCCAGGGTTATCAAAAAGATTTGCAAACAAGCGTTGACAGAATGAATCTAAAAGGAAACGAATACCTTGCCGATCTCTGCTGTGGAACAGGAAAGTCAACCATTGCTTGTTTGAATAATCTTCCGAATGGGAAAGTAATCGCGATTGATAATTCTGAAGGAATGCTTGAAGCTGCAAGAGAAAAACTTATTCCGAAATTTGGTAAAGATAAAGTTACTTTCGTTCAGCAGGATGTGATGAATCTTGATCTTGCAGACAACTCGCTCGATGCAATTTTTATGGCTTACGGAATCCGCAATATGCCGGACTTTGAGAGGTGTGTTAGAAATCTTCATCGTGTTTTGAAACCCGGCGGAAAAATCTGCTTTCACGAATATTCAATCAGCAAATCTTTTGCATCAAAACTTTACTGGAAATTTTTAGGATACGTTTTGATAATTCCTTTTGCAGGATTAACAACCGGCTCAACAAAAATTTTCCGCTACCTGATTAAAAGTGTTGAGACCTTTCTTTCTCCCGATGAGTTCACTGACTTGCTCAAGAAATCCGGATTTGAAAATATAAAGCACACTCCTCTTGGAAGCTGGCGAAAGCCAATTCTGCACACATTCATTGCACAAAAACCAAAACATTAATTCAAGCCTTTTACTCCTCTTTGCCGTCAACATGCATTTCTGTGTTGCAGGCTTTAATTGAAAGTACATGTTTGACCTAGCCTTAATGATTAGTTAATTTTGAAGGTGAAACAAATAAATAATTTATAGGAGGATATTATGGGTTTCGTGAAATGGGGATATAATTTTGAAGGTGCTTTTACTAGTTGCCAATCTTTGGAAGAACTTCCGGGAGTATATGTGATTTGGTGTAAATTCTTAGAGAATTGGAATGTATTAGATGTAGGAGAATCCGATGACGTAAGGAGGAGAGTTTGTAATCATGATAGAGAGGATTGTTGGAAACGAAATTGTAGCGGAACGATTTACTTTTCAGCAATGTACCTACCGGGATATACTGAAGATGAAAGAAGAAGAATTGAAAGTTATATAAGAAGTCAAACGAATCCACCTTGCGGTGATAGATAATAAAATAATAAAGCGGTTGATTCACTTGCCTAAAAAAAACAAATACGCTGACTGGTCCAAAGAAGAACTTATAAAGCGGATAACAGCTTTAGAGAAAAGAAAAAAATATGGTTTGGTTTGGGATGAGGAAAAAACAAAAGAAAAGTTTGAATCGGATGCTGAAGGTAAATTCCCGGTTTTAAAAGAAATCAAATCAAAAGAAATCATAACTAACAAAACTCAACCCACACATATCCTTATTGAAGGCGACAATTACCACGCTCTTTCTGTTTTGAATTATACACACGAAAAGAGAATAGATTTAATATATATTGATCCCCCATATAATACAGGCAATAATTCTTGGAAGTATAATAACAAATATGTAAATGAAGATGATGCATTCCGGCATAGTAAGTGGATAAGTTTTATGGATAAACGATTGAAACTTGCAAAGACTTTATTAAAAAAAGAAGGTGTTTTGTGTATTGCAATAGACAATTATGAAGTACATAATTTGAGACATTTAGTTGAAGATATATTTACTGATAGAGAAATAACTATGACTGTGATTGAACATAATTACAGAGGGCGAGCAAAAAGTAATTTCGCACTGACACATGAATACTTAATTTGGGCTCTTCCTAAAAATATGGAAATTATAAATCGAGAAGTAGAAAAGTCTGATGATATCCAGCGTAATTTAAGAAGGACGGGTCAAGGGTCACGTAGGCATGAATCCCCTACAATGTTTTATGGTTTTATTGTAAATGTTGAGACTCTTGAAATAGTTGGATTAACAGATATTTTACCACCGGATGCAAAAGTTCCCAAAAATCAAAGTGACGACAAAGAGGTAGTATGGCCAATCGATAATGAAGGTATTGAACGGAGATGGTATTATGGAAAAGAAACAGCTTGGAAAGAAGTAAAAAACGGAACTGTCTGGGCAAAACGTATATGCGGTAAAATACAAATACATTATTGGAAGGAAGGGAAAGCCAAAAGAAGAAAATCGGTTTGGTCAGGGCCAAAATTTGATAGCAGCACTTATGGGACTGAACTCTTAACTGAAATAATCGGAGAAAATGATTTTCCCTTCCCAAAGAGTTTGTATTCAGTGAAGGAATGTATAAATGCAGGAACTCAAAATGATCAAGCAATTATTCTTGATTTTTTTGCAGGAAGCGGAACAACACTACACGCAGTTCTCGATTTAAACAAAGAAGATAATGGAAATAGAACATGCATTCTAGCAACGGATAATGAAAATAATATTTGCACAGATATTTGTTATCCAAGGGCTAGAAATGTAATAAAAGGATATCACTTTAAAGGAAACGAAAACAAAATTTTGTATGAAGTTGAAATTAGACCAGCAGTAATGAAAGAACTAGATGTTATTTACGACAACTATAAATCAATAATTGAAAAAAGTAGAAATAACTTTGATCAAGTTAAAGTTGAGGTAGAAGACAATAACGTTAGAATTATAGGCATCAACAAAAAACAAACATTTAAAGAGGGGTTGGGTGGAAATTTAAAGTATTTCAAAACCGCATTTGTCCCTCAAGATCCAACCGATAAAAATAAAGAGAGATTAACAAAAGAAGCTACCGAAATGCTATGCCTTCGAGAACATGCATTTGAATTTGTACGTGAAAAGAATGGATATAAGATTTATAAGAATGACAAGAAGTATGTTGGAATAATTATGGAACAGGATGAGATTGAAAACTTCAAAAAAGAAGTAGGTAAATACAATAAACCTGTCAGCGTTTATATTTTTTCTCTTGCTGACGAAGACTTCAGTGATGAATTTTCAGATATGAGAAAGAAAGTAAAGGTCTGCTCAATTCCGGAAGCCATTTTAAGAGTTTACAGAAGGATATTCAAATAATGGAATTAAGAGGATATCAGGAAACAGCCGTCAAAGAGTTAAAAGAAAAAAGTAACAAACTTCTTCAGCTAAACAGAAACAGCACCATAACTTTTGAAGCTCCGACTGGTTCCGGCAAAACCGTAATGATGGCAGCATTTCTCAAACAATTAGTTGAAGATAGACGAGACGAAAAGCGTTTTTCTTTTATTTGGGCTGCCCCAAGACAATTACATACTCAAAGCAAAGAAAAACTTGAAAAATATTTTTATGACAGCAAAGCATTGCGTTGTTCTTACTTCGAAGATCTAAATGATAAAAGAATTGACGAAAACGAAATATTGTTTCTTAATTGGGAAAGCATAAACAAAGCAGACAACATCTACATTCGTGAAAACGAAAATGATTTTAATCTGTCAAAAGTAATCAGCAACACCATTGATGATGAAAGAACAATTATTCTTGTAATAGATGAGAGTCACTTCGCTGCAAAGACTGAAACTTCTCAGGAATTAATCCAGCTTATTCAGGCAAAAATTTCAATAGAAGTTTCTGCCACACCGCACATTACAAACGAAGATGAAAAAGTAAAAGTATACCGTGAACATGTGATTGAAGATGAAATGATTAAAAAGAGAATAGTTATTAACCCAGGATTTAAAAACATAATAGAAAAACAAAGACTTGATGAACTAAAAATTAAAAGCGAAGCTGCTGAAAGCACCGATGAATTTGTAATAAGAAAAGCAATTGAAAAAAGAGTTGAATTAAAATCGGCTTTGAGACAAGAAGATTCAGAAGTTAATCCATTGTTACTAATCCAATTGCCAGACAAAAAACAAGGCGGCGAAGATTTAAAAGATGAAATCATTTCTATACTTAAAGACAAGCACAGGATTACCGTTGAAAACGGTAAGCTGGCTATTTATCTGTCTGAGGACAAGAAGAATCTTGAAAACATTTCTATGAATGATAACGAAGCAGAAGTTATGATTTTTAAACAAGCGATTGCTTTGGGCTGGGATTGTCCTCGGGCTTGTATTCTGGTTTTGTTCCGCGATTGGAAGAGTTACACATTTTCTATTCAAACTGTTGGCAGAATACTTCGGATGCCCGAATTAAAACATTATAACAATGATGAATTAAATACAGGATTTGTTTTTACAAATCTTTCTGATATATCCATTCAGGAAGATATTGCCGGCGACTATTTGCAAATAAATTATTCTTTTAGAAAACCCATTTATAAAAATCTGTCTTTAACATCTTATCACTCAAAGAGATTCCGAGAAGAAACAAGGTTAAGTCCTAAGTATATTAAAGACTTTTTAGAAGCTGCTGATGAGCTAATGTTAACAAAGAATATCAAAACAGAAGTTGATGAGGTTTTCGCAAAGCTAATTTCTGATGGATTGATCACAAATCCTGATAAACCATTTGAGCATCTTGAAGAAGAGCGAGAGATGTTCGATGAGCACTCAAAAACGACTGTTTCATTAAAACAAAATGAAGTTGAAATTCAAAAATTATTTGACTCGTTTGTAATCGACAGTTTACATCCACTGTTTCCAGAAAAGCGATCTATCGATAAGGTAAAACGTGGTATTTATAAATTCTTTCAATATAACTTCCCAACTAAATTCGAATACAACGGAATACATGCTCAAATGGTTGTGCTTCATTCATCAAATCAACAGAAATTCATAGACACAATTAACAGAGCGAAAGAAGTTTATCTTTCTAAAGTTGGTTCGGGTAAAAAAGAAATCCTAACGAATCAAAGTTGGGAAATACCTTCTTCAATTAGTTTGAATAACAACTACGAAGAGAAGAAAAGTAAACATTCAATCATGGAACCGTTCTTTCAATATTCGCGTGCATCTGATGTTGAAAAAGATTTCATCAAAGAATACCTGGACAAAAACGATAAAATAGAATGGTGGTTTAAAAACGGCGATAGCGGTGCAAACTATTTCGCCATAATATATGTTAAGAACAGAGAAGAATTTCTTTTCTACGTGGATTGGATTGTTAAATACAAGGATGGCAAAGTAGGCTTATTCGATACAAAGGAAGGCTTGACCGCTGAAACAGCAAAAGAAAAAGCAGAAGGATTAACCAAATACATTAAAGAGGAAAACAAAAGGGGTAAAAAACTATTTGGTGGAATTGTAATTCGTATAGATAGAAGCTGGCGATATAATGACAATGAAACGTATGAATACAATCCAAAGGATTTGAGTAAGTGGAAATTTTTATAATAAAATATTTTAGAGTGAAGTATGATTAATAACAACAAAATTATAAGCGGGATTGTACCAAAGAGTGATCTACTAGATACTTTGTATTCACTTATTGAACAAATATTCTCATTTAAACAGAATTTAGTAGAACAAGAGGTCGGGGCATTTACAAATCAACTCGCCGACAATTTATATGCATTTATAGAATATCCATACATCGACAAACTATACCGAAATTCTTACTACAATTATTTTGCAACCAAACATAGGGATTATCAGAAGGACTGCATACGAGTATCTCTATTCAACAATGTGATCAAGTATGAGGATTTTCGTTCTAGCTCGAAAAAGAAAGATCTTATCGATAGTTTCATGGGTTACTTTATCCTAAGACCAACAATGCCTAACCTAATTGGTCGCTCTATTATTTCTCCCAAAATATTGAACCACCATGAATTTAGTTGTTGCCAATTTAAGAGTGAGCCATTAGTAAATGGTGTTAAACTTCCTTTAGTTGGTTTTCCATATTCTTCTCAAGATACTGAATCGATAACCTGTGCGGAGACAACAATATGGGTTATAATGGAATATTTCGGTCATAAATATCCGGAGTATAAACCTATATTACCCTCTAAAATTATCTCAACTCTTTCAAGCTTTTCATATGAAAGACAGTTACCGTCACATGGATTATCCGCAGATCAGATATCTTATACACTAAAACAATTTGATTTTGGTGTGAGATTATATTCTACGAAAGATTACCCGGACGAAATGAGATCTATATTCTTTGACTATATTGAGTCAGGTATACCCTTCATAGCCACAATCCAAAATAGTAATATTGGCCATGCAATTACTGTGTTTGGACGTGAAAAGTTTACGGATGGAAGCCTTGATGGCATTACTAATGAAAAAATTATCAGCCTAAAAAATGGTATCGAAATTGTCGACGTTTCTATACTTAAAAGAAAATATATAGCAATGGACGATAATTATCCCCCGTATCAATTAGCGGATTTCGACGATCCTACTAGTTACTATTCAGTGGACTCACCATTTAGGAATGCCCAGATAACAAGTATTATAGTTCCCTTATATCCGAAAATATATTTGGAGGCATTTCAAGCGCGGAATCTTGCTTACTACATATGCGAGAGTTTACCGTCTGAACTTTTCCCCAAACAAGTATTAATGAGATTATTTTTAACCTCTTCTAGATCATACAAAAATTATGTGACTCAAAGTACAAGTATGCATATTTCTGCAAAAAATGAAATCGTAGAAACGAATATGCCCAAATTTATTTGGGTTGCGGAATTATCAACAAAAGAACATTTTAGAAATAATAAAGCTATTGGAATGATTGTATTAGACGCCACGGAAGCCAATGACTATGTTTTAGAGTCTTTACTTTTTATTGCTATTAACGATAAAATCATTAAGTTTGGATCGGAAGGAATTCAGTCCTTGTTAATTCAGTTAAATATCTTTGATTCTTTTAATAACCTCAAAGGAGTTTAAAATGTCATTTAAAGATGACAAAAAAACCAAAAAAATTCTTAAATCTCATAGTGTTGAAGAAAGTAAACCTATGTTTACTCCAGAGGATAGCTTTAAAATCTACGATGAAATAAACGAAAAGATGAAGAATCTTCGTAGGGATTTTAAGCGCAGAGAAAAGAGTTCACAAACTGCTGCTTCTCAAATTGTTTTGACTTCATAGTTATAAGAGGCTGTGTTTAAATACACAACCTCTTTTCTATTTTAATTCGTATCAAGTCATTCTTTATCATTTCTTATTTTTGAATCCAAATTTTATTTCTTACTAAAGAAAAATCTGTTTTATGTTCATAAAATCAATAATCGCAAAACGAATCGAGAAGAAACTTGGCGGATACAAAATCCAGCTAAACAAAATTGATTCGTCTCTGCCCGAAAAGCTTTTAAAAGAAAAAAGTGTTGGAATTATCGGCGGAGGATTGGCTGGAGTTTCGGCCGCTATCTTCCTTGCTGAAAGAGGATTCTCAGTAAAGATATTTGAAAAAGAAAAATATCTCGGCGGAAAAGTTGGTTCCTGGCCAGTAAAGTTTGACGATGGTTATTCCACACAAGTTGAACACGGCTTTCACGCTTTCTTCAAACAGTATTACAATCTCCGAAATCTGCTAAAGAAAATTGATTCGTACAAATACCTCATTCCAATTGATGACTATTTAATACTCACGAAGAAATACGGTAATTTTGGTTTTAAGGATATCAGTACGGTGCCGGTTTTAAATATACTTAGTATGGCAAAAACGGGAATATATTCTTACAAAGATGCGATGTTGAATCCCGGGTTCAGAAAGATGACTTCGCTTTTAAGCTACGAGCGGGAGAAAACATTTGCAAAGTTTGATGCTGTTTCCTTCAAAGATTTTGCTGATGATGTCAAGCTCCCACCTGAAATGCAATTAATGTTCACCACATTCTCACGAGCATTTTTTGCTGAGCCGCAGTACATCTCGATGGCAGAGCTGATAAAAAGTTTTCATTCATATTTTCTCAGTAACGATCTTGGTTTGTTGTATGATGTTCTCAATGATGATTTTGAGGATACTCTCTGGAAACCAGCAAAAAATTATTTGAGCAAATACAAATCAAAAATTTCACTTGATGAGAAAATTACCTCCTTCAAAAAGGATGGTGATCAATTTATAATTAATAATGAACGGTTTGATTATGCAATTATCGCTTCGGATGTAAAAGGAACGAAAAATATAATCCAAAGTTCTGATTATTTTAAAAATGAGCATCCTGATTTCTACAATCAAATGACAAACCTGAAACAATCACAAAGATACTCTGTTTTAAGAATCTGGATTGATAAAGACATCAGACAAGGAGTGCCTTTCTTCATTTTTACAGATGCACTGAAAATACTTGACTCGGTTACAATCTATCACCGGATGGAAAAGACAAGTGAAGAATGGGTAAAGAAAAACAGCGGCGGAATTTTTGAGCTTCATTCGTATGCTGTCCCCGATGATTTTCCTGAAGCAGAAGCAAGAAACCAATTCCTCAAAGAGTTTGAAGAATATTTTTCCGAGATAAAAGGATACAAAGTAAAATACGAATACTTGCAGGTGAAGGATGACTTCACGGCATTTCATACAAATCTATACAAAACTCGTCCAACAGTAAAAACTGAAGTTGAAAATTTATTTCTTGCAGGTGATTGGGTTAAGCTTGAAAATCCTGCTATGCTGATGGAAGCCGCAACTACATCAGCACTTTATGCTGTTAATTCAATTATGAAAAAAGAAGGCTTAACAGAGGAGCCTGTTCATTCGGTGCCCTTACATGGGTTACTCTCATGAAAAAGTTAAATATGGTTTTTCAGATTCTGTTGCTGTTAGCACAGTTGATTTCTGCCCAGCAGGAAATAAATTATGGTAAGCTGAAGATAATTATAACCGGGTTCTCAAATGAAAAGGGCACCTGCCGCTTTGCCCTTGATAACTCTGAAGCAGTTTACGAAAGCGAAGACTCTGTTTTCATTGGAAAAGTACTTCCAGTAACCGGCAGCCGGCTAATTGTAGATATCGATTCTTTAACATACGCAGAATATGCAATAAGGGTATTTCACGATGAAAACGAAAATGGGAAACTCGATACTGATATTCTGGGAATTCCATCAGAAGATTACGGTTATTCAAACAATGCAAGTTCGTGGTTTGGTCCCCCAAGCTGGGAGAAATCCAAATTTCTTTTTAATGAAAAGGAAATGACAATAGAAATATCTGTCGATTAAACTTAAATCAGATTTTTACAAAAAGATTTCTCCGTGAATACAGGATATTAAGACATTCGTATAAATTTTTCATTAATGCTGCCGAGCAGCATATGTTCTAATCCGGTTAATCCGTGATGTGCAATTAAAATCAGGTTGGTTGAATTCTCTTCTACTGAGAGAAGTGGCATTAAATATTATTGCACTGAAAATCTTGCTGCAAGCTTGAAATGGCGGTTTTCTGTCCCAATTTACTTTTCCAGTGCATCAGTATTCTACCGAAACGGATATAGCGGCCCTTTCATCCCCGGAGACACATATCTGCTTCACTATGATTTAACAGCGGGAATTGCTTTCAGCTTATAACTTACCTTTGTTAATAGCTGCTCATTCAATATTTTAGCTAATACAAATCTCTATAAAAAGCAATAACTTACAAAAAATTAATAATGAGAGGGCACTATGAAAAAATTACTAATTCTTTTTACACTTTTAATCTCATCTGTTAGCTTTGCTCAGATAGAAAGTTTTGATTCAACATACATTGAAGGGTTGAAAAAAGATGTTGGCGGGACATTCAAAGAAATAGTAAAAGAAAATCTGAAACTAACTGAAGATGAGGCAAAATTATTCTGGCCATTATTTGATGAGTATATGGCTGCCCGGGGTCCGATATTTGAAGAGAGGGTAAGCATCACTGAAGAATTCATGATGAACTATTATGCAATGGATGATGCAACTGCGAAGGATCTTATATACAAAGCTATCAAGTCGCAACAGGTTTTAATGGATGTAAGAAAAGAATACCTGAATAAAATGTTTGAAGTTCTTCCAGCTCCGCTTGTTGGAAAATTTTTCCAGCTTGACAACCGCGTTTCTGCCGTTCTGGACTTAGTCAGAATGTCTGCTACTCCTTTAGTTCGGGACGAAGAATAAAATCCCGGGACAAAATTAAAAACCCCTGCAATCAGGCGGGGGTTTTGATTTTAGTGACCACTCTTATCTTTAAATTATGTCTACCCTTGTAATCATCTCCACAGTATTAATTACTCTGGCATTAATATTTTATTCACTTGGTGTTTGGTCAGAGAGGGTAGCAAGATATCTGAAACCCTGGCACGTTGTTGCCTTCTGGATAGGATTTACATTTGATGTTTCCGGCACCTATGCTATGCATCTTTTAGCAAAAGGACCGTTTGACATTACTGAACCGCACACATTAACCGGTCAGATTGCTCTCTGGCTGATGTTAATCCATGCTAGTTGGGCAACAAGAGTTGTTATGAAGAATAATGAAAAGCTGCGGTTGAGCTTTCACAAGTTCAGCATTGTTGTATGGCTGATCTGGTTAATTCCATACTTCGGCGGAATGTATCTTGGTATGGGTGGATAGTTAACACAGCTTTTATTTCTTCAGCTTATCTTTAAATACTTTTTTAAACTTCTCAAGTTTTGGAGCAATTACAAAAGCACAGTAACCCTGGTTTGGATTGTTGTTATAGTAATCCTGATGATAATTTTCCGCGGGGAAGTAGTTTGTTAATGGCGAAATCTCTGTAACAATTGGATTCTCCCACGCACCCGATTTATCCAGTTCTGCTTTATATTTTTCGGCAATCTGTTTCTGTTCATCGTTATGATAAAAAATAACAGAACGATATTGGGGACCGACATCATTTCCCTGCCTGTTCAGAGTTGTGGGATCGTGAGTCTTCCAAAAAACTTCCAGCAATTCATCATAGCTTATAACGGAGGGATCGTAAGTTATTTGTGTTACTTCTGCATGACCGGTTTTGCCTGTGCAGACTTCTTCATAAGTGGGATTAATAACATTTCCACCAGCGTAACCCGATTCAACTGAATGAACACCTTTTAATTCTTCAAATATTGCTTCCGTACACCAGAAGCAACCCGAACCGAAAGTGGCTTTTTCTAATTTGTTCATTTGATTCTCTGCTCCTGTTTCTTTTTTTATTTCTGATTGTGCATTTGCAGACCTGTCATTACATCCCCAGGATACAATTACCATTAATGCTATAGCTAATAAAATGATCTTCATATTATGAACTTTTATGAAATAAGCTGGGGATAAAAATCAGATTTTATTTGCTGATTGGCAAGGGAAATTAACCGGTATAGAAATTCCCGGACAGGAGGGCAAAACCGAATGAGAGTATAAAAAGTGCATCCTACCGGGCTCGAACCGGTGACCTGCTGATTAAGAGTCAGATGCTCTACCAACTGAGCTAAGGATGCGATGTAAAATTAAGGAAAAGTTGCAAGGGTTGAAAGGCTTTAAGGGCTTACCTTTTATGGCCAGATGCTCTACCAATCCGATTCGACAAAGTCGAATCGAGACCTCGTTTCATAAAGTGAAACGGGCTGAGCTAAGGATGCGGTGTACAATTAAAGAAAAATGCGTGGGGTGATTAATAAAAAATTGCCCAGCTTGAACTTTTAACGAACACGGTAGTCAAATCGGTTGTAATTACAAAAAAGTTTTAAACACCCTTCCGAGAACTATGTCAATTAAGCCGTCTCTTAGTTTTGCAATTCTTGCTTTGGCGAGACCCAGTTGTTTTAATGCTTCCATCTCGGCAAGATCTTTCTTTCCTTTTAAAAGAAATTCAAAATCCTTTTTGCTGAGCATACCGGCAGCAAGACCTGCAGTCCAGCGTTCGAGATCTTTTTTTGTCTTCTTCACGAAAGAATTTCCATCCTTTAAAAGTTCATCTTTGTATTCGGCAAGATTGTCTGTTGCAAAATTCAATAAATCGGCTTTAAGTGTATCTAAAAATTCTTTGAAGCCGGGCATGGTAAACTCCTTTATTTTATTTCTGATGGATTAATTTTTCCGCTTTCAAGCCCTATGATAGTATCGAATGCATCGGCAACGAGCATCTGCGCTTCCGAAACAAACATTTCGGAAAGTGTTCCTTCTTCTTCCCATCTTTTCAGAAAACCGCCAAGTAAATTTCGTTCTTCATCAATCATTATTTCCCACTGACTGGTTGAAATCTCGTTATTGGGTCTGCCCTTTGCAAATTCATAGGCTTTTTTGAGTTCGGTCCTGAGGTAAGCAATATCTTCGGAGTAATCTTCAAAAGGCATTGTTGCAAAAGACATAAGATTCAAAGACTCAATTTTCAGGTCAACAGCCTGTTTATATGCTTCGGGACTGAAAACAGAAATCGATGTACAATCTGTGAGCAGAAAGCTTATCAAAACTGCATATAAAAGCAGCAGCGAATTTAATTTGTTACCTTTCATGCTGAACCTCCCTTTTTATTTTAGTCTTCTCTGTTTTGAAGTGTAAGTTCTTTAATTATTCCGAAATAGTCAATAATTAATTTTTTAATCACCGGTAATTAAAGATAAATTTACGTGATGGCATTAAAGATAATTTATTTATGATAAAAGGAACCGGGCAGAAATCCTACGGAGATAACCTTGCGGCGATATTTGTAATCGTGGCTGCATTTTTATGGGCTGTCGATGGAATTGTTTTAAGACCGGTTCTGTTCGGGCTGCCGGTTTCACTTGTTGTATTTACCGAAAGTTTAATTGCGGCTGTATTAATCACCCCTTTTATGCTGAAGAAGTTCCGCGCTCTGAAAGAACTTGCTTTGAAAGATTGGCTTGCATTTTTTTTCGTTGCAGTTTTCGGTGGTGCCCTGGGAACAATGGCAATTACCAAAGCCCTTTTTTATGTTAATTATGTTAATCTTTCTATCGTCATTTTAATTCAAAAGCTGCAGCCGGTGTTTGCTATTACCCTGGCAGCAATATTTCTCGGGGAAAGACTTCCCCTGAAATTTTTTGTTTATGCAGGAGCTGCATTAGCCGGAGCTTATGTAATGACTTTCGGATTGAGCATCCCCTCCATTGACCAAACAGATAAAACATTTTTTGCTGCTTTATTTGCCCTGCTCGCCGCAGTCAGCTTTGGTTCTTCAACCGTGCTAAGTAAAAGAGCATTGCTCAATGTTAGTTTTGAAGTTGCTACCTACCTGAGGTTTTTGATCTCAACAGTAATAATGCTTGCTGTTTCTGTTTTTTCAGGAAGTATAGGATATGCTGCAAGTATTTCTTCCAATCAGCTGTTTATTTTCTTCCTGATTGCTTTGACTACGGGCGGCTCGGCTATTTTTCTGTATTATTACGGCTTAAAGCGAATTCCGGCTTCCGTTGCTGCTGTTTGTGAGCTCGCATTTCCCCTCGGGGCAATAGTGCTCGAGTATATTTTACGGGGAAATATTCTCAGCCCGGTTCAGTGGATCGGAGCTTTTGTTCTTTTTTCAAATATCCTGATTGTTACGAGGATAAGCAATGCAAATCTGAAGTAAAGGTTTTATGCCCGATTAAAAATAAAAGGGCCTGATATTATCAAGCCCGTATAAAAAATTAATTTTATTATCCATCCGTATCCTGCTTACTCCAGGGCGGAACAACTCCGTTCATTCTTGCATAAGCAATTCCCTGTCCGAGGTGTTCATGACAGTGTGCAATACCGGTTACAAGAAAATTCCTAAGGGAAAATTTCATACCGAAGAACTCAATCTCTTTGTTATCGAGCTCGTCCTGTGTAAAATTCTTTGCGGTTTCCCTAATCACATCGAACGACCTTTTCATAATTGCAATAATTTCGGCTTTGCTTGTGGTTTGTGTGTCCCAGTCGCCAATTGCCGAAGGGTCTGGAACAAATCCAACTTCTTCGGGAACCTTTCCTCCAATCCCTGTTACCCAAATATAATTACCAAACGCCACGTGAAGATATACTTCTCCAACCGACCGGACACCTTCGCCTGGTCTCCAGCCATAGGTATCCTCAGGCATTGCTTCGGCAAGTTGAGTAAGCTTCCCTTCAACATAATCCATCTGACCCATAAATTCCTTAACAAATGCCGGCTCATCGGAAGGATTTGAAAGGGGAGCTGATCCGATAGTTAATAACAAAAAGAAAACAAACATTAAAGAAAAGAGAATTTTTTTGAATTCTGGCATAGCGCCTCCAATATATTTAATGAAAAATGATTTTCCCGTGGAAAGTTATTTAGACTTTTACGAAGGGCTTACTGAAAATAGAGAAATTATCCCTTAATCATCAAGTAAAATTTTATAGTAAAACTACCTAAATTGCGCATCAAATTTTTCAGAAAGGAATTCCCTGTGGAAAAAACCGGAAGACTAAAGCTGCTCAAAGAAGGTTTCCATAAAACATTCTGGGTTGCAAACGGAATGGAGCTGTTTGAACGGCTTGCTTATTACGGCCAGCAGATTGTGTTTATGATTTACATGCGTAACAAGCTGGGCTTCAGCGAATCGGAAGCAGGTCAGCTTTCCGGATTGTTTGGCGGTTTGATTTATCTCCTTCCAATTCTCGCCGGAACACTTGCTGATAAATGGGGATTCAAAAGAGCATTTAATGTTGCTTTTTCAATTCTTGCGCTTGGATATTTTTTAATTGGCTCTGTTGGAATGAGCGCTTTCTCCGGAATTTATGACGATATGGATTTGTATTGGCTAATGATGACCTTTCTTATTTTCACTGCCTTCGGCGGTTCGTTCATTAAACCCTCTGTACTTGGTACGGTTGCAGTTACAACTACAGCAGAAACCAAATCTCTTGGCTTTGCTATTTATTACTGGCTTGTAAATGCCGGTGCAATGATTGGTCCAACCATTGCTTATTTTGTAAGAGACAGCTTCGGGAACGAATTTGTATATGTTGTTTCTGCATTAAGCTGCTTTGCCATGCTCTTAGTGAACATTTTTCTTTACAAAGAAGTAAAAGGACCGGGACCGGAAGTTGTTGAATCGCTCGGCAAAAAAATTACCAACCTCTTCGTCGTCCTTGCAAATATAAAATTCATGATATTTCTTTTGATTTATTCTCTTTACTGGATAATCTTCTGGCAGGAATTTATAATTATCCCCTACTACATAACCGATTATATCGATGCGGCTGCCCCGTATGAAATTATTCAGTCGTGGGCAGGTGCCGGGGCAATAATTCTTTTGCAGATACCAATTAACCGGTTATCAAAAAATATCCCGACAAGAAAAGCCATCTTGCTCGGCTTTGCACTATCAAGCTTAATCTGGATAATCATCGGTATATACCCGAGTATTCCAACTATTGCCGCCGGAATAGTTGCATTTGCAATAGGTGAAATGATGCAGGCGCCAAGGTATTACGAATACATCTCAGAAATTGCACCACCGGGACAACAGGGATTGTTCCAGGGATACGCTTTTCTGCCAATAGCCATTGCAAGATTTGTCGGTGATCCGCTCGGCGGCTGGCTTTACCAGACATCCAAAGCGGCGGAGAAACCGGAAATGGTTTGGTTTGCACTGATCGGTATCGGCGTGCTTGCTACGTTATTAATGTGGCTTTATAATTTTTATGTGGGAAGACAGGAGAGGGTAAAAACAAGCTAAGTGCTTTTAACCGCAGCCAATCATCAAAATAGAATAAATAATCAAATGGGGAGATGAATCCTTTTCTGTTTTCAATAATCAAACTTCCCTGAATAGTTAATTGTTATTATTTGTATGGCATTAAAAATCACAAAACTTGTTTTACCTCTATTGCTCGGAGTTGTCGGTGGTTTCCTTTACTACCAGTTCATCGGCTGCAACGGGAGCTGTGCCATTACGAGCAGCCCGCTTAACAGCACATTATATGGTGCATTAATTGGGCTGGTATTAACAGACTGGAAATCAATTAAAACTTTACTTAATAAAAAGAAAGAAGCCAAATGAAGAAGAATATGGGTTCAATGGACAAGGGAATCAGGATATTCCTTGCAGTGATTGTTGCAATACTTTATTTCACAAACCAGATTACAGGTGTGGCTGCTATAGTTCTCGGAATTTTTGCGATTGTGTTTTTGCTGACAAGCTTTATGGGTTTTTGTCCGCTCTATGTGCCGTTTAAGCTTTCAACAATAAAAAAAGCAGACAAAGAATAGTTACAAATAAAGAGAAGAAGAAATGCAATACGGGTTTTCGAAAACTGTCGATCTCTCTTACGAACAGACATTAGAGAAAGTAACCGCTGAATTAAAAAAAGAAGGATTTGGGGTTTTAACGTCAATTGATGTTAAAGAAACTTTACGACAAAAAATTAATAAGGATTTTAAGAAGTACACCATTCTCGGTGCATGCAATCCGCCGATAGCATACAAAGCTTTGCAGGAAGAGGAAGAGCTTGGTCTGTTGCTGCCGTGCAATGTGATTGTTTATGAAAAAGATGGCAAGACTCAAGTTTCAATATTTGATCCGGTGGTAATGACCTGGATATTGGAAAATGATATGATGAAACCAATAGCGACCGAAGTGCAAGAAAAGCTTCAGAGAGTTTTGGCTGCTGTATAAGGGGCCTCACCCTGTCTTTCCCAAAGTAGGGGGATTAGCGAAGAAAAATTTTATAATACTAATGAACTTAGAAAGGAAAATGTAACGTGGCTGAACATTTAACAAAACAAACATTTTTAGAGAAGGTTTTTAATTACGAAAAAAACCAGGAATGGAAATTCGAAGGAGAACTACCTGCTGTTGTAGATTTCTGGGCGCCATGGTGTGGCCCTTGCAGAATGGTGGCTCCGATTATTGATGAACTTTCTGCAGAGTATAAAGGAAAGGTAAATTTTTATAAAGTTAACACAGACGAAGAACAGGAACTCGGTGCAGTGTTCGGGATAAGAAGCATTCCTTCTTTGCTTTTTATTCCTAAAGATGGTCAGCCAAAATTAGCAGTCGGTGCTTTGCCGAAAGAATCATTTAAATCAGCAATAGAAAAAGAACTGCTCGCAAGTGAACCAATTAAAAATTAATTTTATAAGAGATATCATCTTTCAGAAAGATGTTATCTCTTTACTCAAAAAAGTTCTGCTGCTTAAAAAAATATGATGGTTTGAGCAGCTTGATATAATTCGCCGGGTTTCTAACAAGCTTGCTGTATTTTCTCTTCTCAGTGATAACATCGGTGAGCAGTTCGCTCAGACGGCTGCCCCAGTGCCTGAAAATAAATTTTCTTAATGACAAAGGTCCATAAACAACCTTCGAAAGAAGCCTTGCCGATTTTATTTCACGATAAACAACTTCAAGCTCAGATTGATAGTTTTGAACTATCTTAAAATGATCGGGGTAGTTTCTGATAATTGCACGCGCGGCTAACTTTCCGGTTTCAACAGCATAACTTATTCCTTCTGCTGTTAACGGATCGGCAAAGCCAAGTTTATCGCCCGCAAATAAAATTCTTCCTGCGGAATGTTTTACCCTCCCCAGAACAAACGGAATTACATAGCCATGCTTTTCATTCTTCAAAATTTTATCCGGCAGGATTTCCAGAAGCTCCAGGTATTTATTAAACCAGCTATTAATTGATTGATCAACCTTTTTCATAAAAGCAACGCCAACGGAAAGATGATTTCGTTTCGGAAATACCCAACCGTAACCGTGCGGCACAAATCCAAAATCAAACCTGGCTATATCTCTTAACCGGTTGAATGTCGTTTCGTTAACAAAAAGCTCGGATTCAACGGCAGGAACCCTGACTATATTTCTGTTCAGGTTGAAACTGGTTGTAGAACGACCTGTTGCTCCATCGCAGGCAATGACAAACTTCGCTGAAAACTTTTCTGCATTTGTTATTACCTCCACTTTTTCTTCGAGGTTAATCAGCTCTTTTACTTCCAGTTGATCTTTTACTGCAGTTCCTTTTTCAATTGCTTTATTCAAAAGAAAATAATCGAAATCTTCTCTCATCGTCATTAATATCAACGGCTCTTTTCTCTCAATTCTGAATTTGATTTTATTTTCCTGGTCGTAAACTTCTGCTGTATTGATTGCTGATTGAATAACCGGTTCAAGGGAAAACGGAAGATGATTAACTGCCCGTAAAACTATTCCGCCGCCGCATGTTTTGTATCTCGGAAGTTTTTCTTTTTCAAGAACTAATACCTTCAATCCTGATTCAGAAATCTTATATGCTGCCGCTGAGCCCGCAACACCTGCCCCTGCTACTATAACATCAAAGAAATCAGTGCTCATAATTTCTCAAGTACTTCAAGCATTTTAATAAGCCCTGCTGCTTTTGATAGAGATTTCAGCGGGGGTTCGGACAGATATTTTTTTCTTACGTGGTTTACGGTTTCAGTATCGACTGCCTGCATTTCTCCCGTTTGCAGAAAGCAGAGAATAAAAATTGCTGTTTTCAGAGTTGCTGCTTTTACCCTGATCGTATGAGGCGAATATCTGCCGGGGTGAATATGAACATACTTCTCCGGGTTCTCACCAAGCCGTAATGTCCAGAAAGATTTATCTTTTAATTTAATAAACTGATAGTCGCTTCCATCTTTATTGAGCCACTCCCTATATTTTTCGGGCTTGAAAACTCTTTTGCGCTTTAATGAATTGATTATCTGCTTAGAAATTTCTTCGGGGGAATATTTGCCCAAATACAAATCCATCACCGATCCACCAATTTTCAGCAGATAAAACTTTATGTCATCAATTTGTTTTTCGTTAATTATGGATTTTATCTGATGAGTTATAAAGCCGGCGTGGTGTTTCCAGCAATTGAGGTTAACCGGTAAAGGTACATCGCAATTCGTATCCATCTAATAAGCCTCTTCAAATAACCATTCGGATATCCGCATGAGAGCTGAATTTTTGAAATATGATGTCTCTTAAAACTTCTGAGGGGACAATGACTTTAATATTAAGACTAAAGTATGTTCCTTTCCGGTTGACGTTCGAAGGAGTTACTTCATAATCCAATCCTATTATAACTTCTTCAATTGCCTTGAGCATCTTATCAACATTTGATCCGATTATTTTATATTCCCAACTGGTTGGATATTCTATTTCCGGTTTGCCGTAACCAAAAGTCATAAATTTCCCGCTGGTTTTAATACTATAAATCTTTAAGACAAGTTATAAAATGATTTTCTGTATTTAAAGAGACTAGATTGGTTATGATAAAGAAATCCACATGCTGATGCTAATTAAAAGGGCTGCTTTTTCAGCAGCCCAGGAGAATTTTGTTTAGCGGGATAACTTACCCGGCAGCCGGCTTCGGCTTATAAATAAGTGCTGCTGTTAAACCTGAAATCAAACACTGTATCAGCCCGAATATAAACCACTGGAATACGAGGGAGTAATCAGGAATCGGATAAATAACATAGCTCTGATAAGAAAATACCAGAGAAACAAAAATACCCATATAAAATCCGTATCTCAGCCCTTCCATAATTCCTTTGTTTTCATACCCTCTTACAAAAATAAAAGTAAAAAAGAATGCCCAGATAAAATCTGTTACATACATTATCCACATTTTCGCTTCCATTTCCTCCATCGGGCGGAAAACGCTTTTCAATTCTTCGGATTGATATGTGGAGCCGAGTATTGCAACGTGGATGATATAGCTTGTAAGCTCAATAAGAACAAAGATAACAAGCACTGCAATCCAGAATCTTTTTGCATTCATTTAGGTACCTCCTGTTTATTGAAAATTAATTGTCTAACAGCAAAGTAAACTGACGGGTTAAACTAAGAATTGAGTTGCGAATTAGCAACTAAAATCTTTTCAAAATTATTCTAATAACTTCGGTTTACCAGAAATACGCCAATTGTAATTATTATACCGCTGAGAATCATCACCAGTGTAATTTCTTCTCTTAAAAAAACCCACGCTGTAAGCACAGTCACAAGGGGTTCGAAATAAAGGAATGCACCAACTTTTGCAGATTCCATATCCCGCAAGGAATATGCCCAGATTACGTAAGCTACACCCGAGCAAAATAATCCCAGGAAAAGGATTGAAACCCAGCCGGTTGAAGAAAGACGCAGAACTGAGTTGACTGTCTGTGCATTAAGATTGAAAGGTATGATTATTATTGCCATCATAAGGAACAGGTACAGGATCGTCATCAGCGGTGAATAGCTTAGCGATATTTTTTTATTCACCATTGAATAAACTCCCCAGGTAAATGAACTGCCAAGCACGAGCAGGTCTCCTTTGTTGCCGATAAAATTCACATTTGTAACATCTCCTTTCCCGATTAGCAGAAGTAAGCCGAACATCGCTAACAAAATTCCGGAGATTTGCAACACACCAATTTTTTCTCTATAGAAAACAAATCCAAGCATCGCCATAAAAATGGGAGCCGTCCCGATTATCCAGCCAGTATTGGATGCGGTAGTATACTGCAGACCAGTTACCTGTATCCAGAGATGGAATACTGCAATTAAAGCAAGAATAAAAATCCAGCTATGATTTTTAAGATTTACAGAAAATTTTTTCCCGGTAAAAAGTGCAATTACGGTCAGCAAAACCGATGCTAAAATCAACCGAAGGATAATAATGGTAACGGGCTTTATTTCGAGCAATACGGTTTTTGTGGCTACGAAAGATGCACCCCAGAAAATTATTGCCAGCAGTATAAGCAGATACCGGATAGCTTTTGAGCCGGTCAAGGTTTTTTACTTCGACCTTTCTGTTTTCTTCGCAGAAGAGTAATTATCAAGATCGTAATTAATTATTTTACCCGGCATATCAACTTTTACTATTTCCACTTTCGCATCATTGAAAAATTTGGTTGCCAGAGTATCATGATAATCTGAAAATATTACCACTCTTTTTATTCCGGCGGCGATGAGAGCTTTTGCACAGGTTGTGCAGGGCATGTTTGTAACATATGCTGTTGCTCCTTTTATATTCACACCATGAGTTGTTGCCTGAACAAGTGCATTAATTTCTGCATGGTTGGTCCGGACACAATGGTTATCTACAATTAAACAGCCGACATCGTCGCAGTGCGGCTGCCCGGGAAGAGAACCATTGTAACCTGTCGCAAGAACAAACCTGTCTTTTACCAGCACACAGCCGCAGTGCATCCTCGGGCAGGTTGCTCTTTCTGATGCAAGCATAGCAAGCTTTAAAAAATATTCGTCCCAGGAAGGTCTGTTATTTGAAGCCATTGTTCACTGAAATCTTTGAAATTGAAAACAGAAATTTAACAGCCCGAAAGTTAAATTATTTCGGAAGTATTACAAGCGGCAGAGCAGGAGATTCATTATCGGGCGTTCCGTAGGCACAAAAATTAATGATGAATTGCCGGGCTCATTAAAAGTTCTTTGATATATAAATTAACTGCATCCTTAGCCGAAGTATTGAATGTGATAAAAACTTCTTTTCCCTCTTGTTTAAATGACTGCAGCTCAACTCTGTCCATGCCGCGGGAGATAATGGTTCCGCAGTCGTCTAAAACAGAATGAAGATTTTCAGTAACAAATGTGTTATTAGGCTTCGGCTCTATTCTTCTCTCCAATGCTTTTCTGTATTCAAAACTGCTTATATGTGTTTCATCAATATCGTAAACCAGGTAACCCCTGGTTTTGAGAAACGGGGATTTAATTGTAATTCCGTCATTTGATTCAATGGCAATTTTCATCTCATATTCCCTCCGTTTTGAATTTAATATTAATTAGTTGAATTACCTGCTCCCAATAAAAGAAATCGATCTTCTGATTTTGGGACGGGCTTTTTTTGCAAATCTCTGGTGCCTGACAGCTCTGTGTATTCTGGTGCACTCACAGACAGGACAGTTATTAGGTGCTCTATCTAAATTTCCAACTTCCCAGTAATATCCGCACGCATCACATTGAAATTTTTTCTTTGTCATTGCTGATACTCCATTAAAATTTTAAATAACTGAATTATCAGATAGCTGCTCAGAATGGGAAAGAACTTAAATTTACTGTTGTTGAGACTTTGCCGGAGGAAGGGGAGACTGCACTCAACTCATCTCTAAAATATGATTTTTAATTTAATTGTCAATAGCAATTTTAACGAACGGCGGGAATTGATGTTGTTAATCCAGGTCGGTAAGTAAAATTTCTTTTAAATATGAAATAAAAATCTAAATCATTTCTGAGAGAAGTTCCTGTCGTGGATTAGCAATTACAATTTTGTTTACCAGGAGACCTTTCTCAGCTACAATCCGGGCTCCTGCTTCAACCGCACTTGTTACGGCAGCTACATCTCCTGTAACACTAAAGAAAGCTTTTCCGCCGAGCGCCATTGCCAGTCGTAATTCAACCAACTGAACTTTTGCAGCCTTTACTGCTACATCTGCCGCTTCAATTAACGATGCAACGGAATAAGATTCAACAATTCCTAACGATTCAAGCATCTGAACATTATTGT
>CAZXGJ010000050.1:8036-29008 GCA_964639955.1 uncultured Ignavibacteriaceae bacterium | reverse complement strand
CATCGAATGTAAAGATACCATCCTTCTTGATAAGATAATTTACTTCTTTAAACAAATTAAATAAATCTCTTTCTGTTAGAAGATAATTTATACTGTCGAATGTGCTGAAAATAAAATCAAATTTATTTTTAAATGGAAGCTGAATCATACTGCAGCATATTAGTTTAAGATTATTTTCTTCAGCAGATTTAAGCATCGGAAGTGAAATATCTGTTGCGATAAAATCTTTAAATCTATTTTTTAATCGGCCGGCAATTATACAAGAGCCTGCAGCAAGTTCAAGTACAGAAATGCTGCCGTCTAAAAAACGTTCGGCTATATCTGCAACGTAATCGGCCCAGAATTTGAAATCGATATTTTTCATCAAACCGGGATAAATGACAGAAACCTTTTCGTAAGGTTTAGCTCTGCCCTGTTTCAGCATATTTTTTTCTGTTCTTAATAATTTTTTTTGCAACCTTTACAGCTTGCAGCAAACTTGAGTTATCAGCAATTCCTTTCCAACTAATATCATAAGCAACTCCATGATCTGGCGATGTTCTTATCACCGGCAGCCCGGCTGTATAATTTACCCCTCTTCCCTTATTTAAATATTTAAAAGGAATAAGAACCTGGTCGTGATACATACCAAGTGTAATATCAAAATCAACAAATCTTCTGCCAGCAAAAAAAGCATCCGGGGAGAAAGGTCCTTCAACTAACATAAAATTATTTGCTGCTTTTACTGCGGGTAATATTTCCTTACTTTCCTCTTTGCCAATCAAGCCCCCTTCTCCGGCGTGGGGATTTATGCCAAGTACAGCAGTTTTAGGATTTGAAATTCCGAAATCAATATTAAGCGTACGTTTTATCAATTTTAATTTTTGAATAAGATACCCTTTACTGATGAGACCGGCTACTGATTTTAGCGGGACGTGTATTGTGGCAAGCGCAACATTAATTTTGTCCGAAACAAACATCATCATATAATCAGATGCCCCGGACCAATGGGCAAACAGTTCTGTTTGTCCGGGAAATTTTATTCCGGCTAACCTAATAGCGGTTTTCGAAACCGGTGCAGTTACCACTGCATCCGCAAATCCTTTTTTCAGCAGGCTAAAAGAAAGTTTTAATGATCCGAATGCAGCAGCACCGGATTCCCGGGTAGCAAAACCGGTTTTCAACCTGGCTGCTGGCAGAGCAATGACTGTAACAAATTTATTCGAGTCAATTGTCTTGATGTCCGATTTAACTTCGTAAGTGAAAGCCGGCTTAACCAGTTTAATTACTTTTTGAAAAACATTTTCAGGGATTGTAAAATAAAAAACGGATTTTGTTTTAAGGGATGAAAGTTTATTTAAGGTTTTAATAACAATTTCAGGTCCTATGCCGTTTATATCGCCGCAGGTAAATACAATTTTATCCATCATTTATCAATCAAAGTAAAATTTCCCATACCGCGTTCGTCAACAAAAATAAATTTTCGTTCAGGGTTTTTGTATAACCATGTTTCTGTAACCTGTCCTAAACTGTTGGATGATCTTTCAACTGATTCCGGATTACCAAAACGTATATAAATCATTCCTCTGTCGGTTTTGGTTCCGTCTAATTTTCCTAATCCTCTGAACTCCCTGGCGGCAAAATCAACTCTCCTGTAAAATTCTGCCATTAACTCGTTATATGATGTTCCGGTTGTAGGGTCTAAGGGCACCCAGTAAGTATTAAGAATTTTTTTGTACTCCGTCTCGTCAGAATTCAGCATACGTTTTACCACTGAATCGGCTTCAATGAAGTGAAGCATTTCAATCGCAAATTCCGGATTCATTAATGAAAACGGTTTATCAAACCATATTACCCCGAAATTAAATTCTCTGTTCAGGGTATCGGCAAGATTAACTTCTATCTTGATTTCACCTTCATTAAGATTTTTGCTAATATTTCTCAAAATAAAATTTTTTGTTACCCTGCTTTGGAAACCGGAACCGATTACCATTTTATCAGAACATTTTGATATGGTCAGAGGCATGATATAAGCCTCGTTTAATTTTTGGTGAATCAATGTATCTTTTTCCTGGATAATGAAAACAGATAAATCTAAAACGTTAGTATCCAAGACCGGAATGATCATATGATAATCCTTCGGAGAGAAAGGAATAGAAGGCCCGGAGTTTGCAAGTTTAAATGAGTGTTCGGTTTCGCAGTCATTTTCTTCAGACTCAATTAGAAGCGGCTGAAGTATCAATTCTGGTTTATCGGCATTCAACAAGATCTTTTCGGGTTCGGCTTTTATTTCTTTCAACGAATTTAAATCGGTTACAGTTGTTCCGATAAAATAATCGCCGCCTGCAAGTTTAAAGCTAAGGAAATCTTCCAGAAACAAGCCCCGGTTGGCTGTGTTTTCAAAAATATCTGTTTCAATTTTAGTGTCTCTTATATCCCTTTGAATGATTTTACCAGTTGAATCACTGATTTCAACAAGTACTCTTATAGCCGCCAGATACTTGTTTTTGTCCCTTTCAAATACCAGCTGGTTAAAGGGCATTTTATACACATAGAAAAAATTGAAATCATTACCGGTCGAATGAATTACAACATTCGTAGATTGAAACGGCGGGATCAGAGGAAATGGAAACAGTTGTTTCCCCATTTGCCTGGTTGGCTGAGCATTCAGTGAGGATATTAAGAGAAATGCACCTATAAAGAATTTATTCACTTTTTTGATTCAATATTGTTTTCCCGCATAAAATAAACAATGGATATTTGAATATCCTGATATAACCACATTTTACTTAGCTATTCATATTATTCAGAAAATCTTTATTGTTCTTTGTTCCCCGGATTTTATCGAGCAGAAATTCCATAGCTTCAACCGGACTGAATTCACTCAGAATCTTTCTTAAAATCCAAATCTTGGCAAGGTCGTCTTCTTTCAGCAGCAAATCTTCCCTTCTGGTACCGGAACGGTTAACATCGATTGCCGGAAAAATCCTTCTGTCACTCAGATCCCGGTTAAGCACCAGTTCCATATTACCTGTTCCTTTAAATTCCTCGAATATAACATCATCCATCCTGCTGCCGGTATCAATAAGTGCCGTAGCAATAATGGTTAAGCTGCCGCCGTCTTCAGTATTTCTTGCTGCTCCGAAGAACCGTTTGGGTTTGTGCAAAGCATTCGAATCAACACCACCCGAAAGAATTCTCCCGCTGTGCGGAACAACAATATTATGAGCCCTGGCTAACCTGGTAATGCTATCGAGAAGTATAACTACGTGTTCATTTGCTTCAACCATTCTTTTTGCTTTTTCAATTACCATATCCGCTACCTGTACGTGCCTGTCAGCAGGTTCATCAAAAGTAGAACTTATTACTTCTCCCTGAACCGAACGTTCCATATCTGTAACTTCTTCGGGTCGTTCATCAATTAACAATACAATAAGTTTAATTTCCGGATGATTTCGTGTAATTGAATTAGCAATTTTCTGAAGCAATATTGTCTTACCGCTCTTTGGAGGTGAAACTATTAAACCTCTCTGTCCTTTACCGATCGGTGCAAGCATATCAACAACCCTCATTGAATACTCACCCGGTGCAGATTCGAGGCTTATTTTCTTTGTGGGGTATACAGGAACCAGGTTATCAAAAAGAGTTCTTTCCCTTATTCCCTCAGGTGCAAGCCCGTTAACAGCTTCTACTCTTAGCAGGGCAAAGAAACGCTCGCCTTCTTTAGGTGGTCTTACCTGCCCGCTTACAAAGTCGCCTGTTCTTAAACTGAATTTTTTTATTTGTGAAGGTGAGACATAAATATCATCCGGTGATGGGAGATAGTTATAGTCCGAGGAACGAAGAAACCCGTATCCATCCGGCAGCACTTCGAGCACTCCTCTTGAAAAGCTCAGACCGTCTTTTGCTGTTTGTGCTTCGAGTATCTTGAATATTAATTCCTGTTTGCGGAGATCACTGTACTCGGCTATACCCAGTTCCTTTGCAATCTCGTTCAACTCGACAATTTTTTTGGACTTTAGTTCCGATATATCCATTGGCATATTTTAACCCTGACTTTTATTTTTACGATATAGATGTGAATATCATTTTTTTTTAATAACCCGCTATTTTTACCGGATTAGAAACAAGGGGAATTATTTTCTACGTTAATTTTTTGCGTTATTGTTGATAGGATTTCGAGGCCTATCGAAACATAATTCTTATAATTTTAAATGTCAAGTAACATTTACAAGGAGTTTACTTTTAATTTCCCCCAGCAGGTACATACTGCCCAGCACAACAAGGCAGTCATCTTTACTGTTTTGGACAAAGTTTTTTACAAACTCTGCAGGTTCTTTTACTATTGAAGTTTCGAACTGCAGCTGCTGGCAAATGTTTTGCATATCTTCCGGCTTTGCAAAGCGTTCATATTCAATTTCTGCAATGAAAATTGAATCGAAATATTGTTTTAATATTGATAACATTTCATTTATAGCCTTATCCTTCATAGCACCAAACAGCAGTACTTTCTTACCCTGATAATCTTCCTGCCTTAATTCATTTATAAAATTTTCTACTGCCTCAGGGTTATGTGCTGAATCAAAAATAATATCGGGATTTCTTTGCAGGTATTCATATCTGCCCTGGATATTTGTGTTGTTAATAACATTTTTTATACCGTCTTCAATTTTCAATAAACTCTCCGATTCAAAAGTTTTTGATACAGCAAGCGCAGCTAAAGCAGCATTATGGAACTGGTACTTTCCTTTTAATGGTATCTCAGTAAGTTGAACAGGAGACGAAGTGAGCGTAACTATAAAAAGTTCATCCTTACGAATATAATCCTTAAGCATAAACAGTTCGCAATTTAATTGACTGCACTTTTCGGAAATTACCTGCACTGCTTCTGATTTCAGAAGACCTGTAAAGACTTTAGCACCGCGTTTAATAATTGCAGCTTTTTCGGTGGCAATTTCCCGCAGTGTGTTACCCAATACATTGGTATGTTCTAAACTAATTGATGTAATTACAACAGCAAGCGGATTAAGCACATTAGTTGCATCGAGTCTGCCGCCCAATCCTGTTTCAATTACACAAAAATCGGTTTTGTTCAACTCGAAAAATTTAAAAGCCATTGCAGTTGTAACTTCAAAAAATGTTAGTTCGTGCTGATCGATATAATTTTCATGTTCAGTTATAAATTCGGCAATATACTCATCATTTATTAACTTGCTGTTTACCTGTATTCTCTCGTTAAATTTTACAAAATGAGGAGAAGTGTACAAACCTGTTTTATAGCCTGATTCCTGCAGAATACTTGCAATGAAAGAGGCAGTGCTTCCCTTTCCGTTTGAACCTGCGATATGAATTGCATTGAGGCTTTGCTGGGGGTTACCCAGGTAATCTAAAAAATTAACAGTGTTCTCCAGACCAAGCTTAATACCAAATTTGTGGAGAGAGAATAACTTTTGTAGAGAGGAATTAATATCCATTCTATTCAAGTATGTATGATGCCGTTAGTGATGAAATTTTCTGAATATTGTTTTTAATGCAGTAGTCTTCAAGATGTTGTACAATTTTACCGGGTGCCGTGGGGTCAATAAAGTTTAAAGTGCCTATCTGCACGGCACTCGCACCTGCTATCATAAATTCAACAACATCTTTCCAATCCATTATTCCGCCAATTCCGATCACAGGGATAGAAGCTTTCCTGGAAATCTCAAATACTTTAGCCAGTGCAACAGGTTTAATAGCCGGACCTGAAAGCCCGCCGGTTATATTTTTTAATTTTGGTCTGCGTGTTTGTATATTGAAAGCTGTTCCTACTAATGTGTTAATAGCAGATACGGCATCCGCACCATTTTCTTTAGCTGCCTTTGCAAACGCCGAAATATAGGAAACGTTTGGCGACAGCTTGATAATTAATGGTTTTGAAGTTATCGACCTCACCTTCCCGGTTATTTTACCAACAGCGCTCACATCATTTCCAAATTCCAGACCGCCTTCACTAACATTCGGGCAGGATACATTTATTTCAAATGCTTTTATCGTATCCTCAGCAGTTAAAATTCTTGTACACTCAACATATTCTTCCACCGTGCTTGCGGCAATATTGCAAACAAGCGGAACATCAAATTGGTTAAGAAAAGGAATTTTCTCTTTAAGAAAAACTTCAACACCCACATTTGCCAGGCCTATTGCATTAAGCATTCCTGCCGGAGTTTCTGTAATTCTCTGCGGAGGATTCCCCTTCCTCGGCTTTAAACTAAGTGATTTGGTAACAATAGCACCAAGCTTGTTTAAATCTGTGAATTCAGAAATTTCATTTCCATACCCGACTGTACCTGAGGCAAGCATTACAGGATTACGCAGTTTCAGCGACCCGATTTGAACTGAAAGATCCACACTGCTCATATCACGACATCCTTTATGTTAAATACAGGACCGTCTTTGCAAACAAGTAAATACTTTCCTTCATCCTTTGCTGATTCTATGGGACATCCCTGGCAAATGCCGAAACCGCAAGCCATGGCACATTCGGTAGATGCTTCACAATCAAATTCATTTTCAATACAAAACTTTTTTAATGCTTTAAGCATTGGGGTTGGACCACAGGCAAAGAATTTTACGTTCTTCGATTTTATTGATTGCAGATTTCTTTCCAAAAGCTGCACAACATTCCCATGAAATCCTTCCGAGCCGTCATCAGTAGCAACGCTTATGTTCTTCATTCCATATTTTATTACATCGTGATATGATCTGCCGCCAATAAAGGTAATTATTTCTTTTTCGTTATTAATTTTCCTGGTAAAGAAAGGAAATGGAGCTGCTCCAAGTCCCCCAGCTACTATAACTGCGGTTTCAAAATTTCCGTCAAGATTAAAACCATTTCCAAGCGGACCAAGAATGTCAATCGTGGAGTCAATTGGTATATGAGCAAGTATATTTGTTCCCTCACCAAGTATATTAAACATAAGATAAAGATAATCTCCATCCACATCGCAGGCGCTGAATGGTCTCCTTAGCAATGGTGAAACTCTTTCAGAAACCCTAACATTCAGGAATTGTCCCGGCTTAATAATGGCTGTTATTTCAGGAGCAAAAACTTTTAAAAGATAAATATTATGATCCAGTTCGATGTGATCTTTTATCGGGGAGTAAATAATCTTCAATATAATTCAATTAGAATAGTGTGTGAAAAATTCCTCGGTTTTTTAGTTGACGTGCTCAAGGCAGGTATATCTTTTCCCTAAGCTGTTTTTTTGGTGAAGAAAATTAAATCATTGAACATTTATATCCAAATTGAGCACAGTTCTGGTTTATCCATATGTTAATCTAAAGAACAGGTGACATCGCAAAAGATGTCACCCATTAATTTAATTTGCTCAAAAACTATTTATCCCCCGAAATTTTAATGCAGGAGGATTTGTTCTTTGCAGCTTTAGCGTAAGAGAACCATCTTCTTCACACTCACGTAATCGTTAACATTCAAAAGGTAGATGTAAATCCCGCTGGCAAGGTTTGATGCGTTGAAATTTACTTCATACCTGCCTGCTGTTTTTTCTTCATTTACCAGCGTTGCAACCTCCGCACCGAGTATATCATAAACTTTTAGTGTCACCATTCCTGCTGCCGGTAGCTGATACCTGATGGTTGTTGCCGGGTTAAACGGGTTGGGATAATTTTGCTCAAGCGAATAAGTAACCGACACCTCACTGCCACTAAAGCTTACCCGGTTATATTTCTTCTTTGCAAGCGTTGTGTTGTCATTTACGATGTTAGCAAGCGAGTAGCCGGCTTCCCCTGTTACTGTAGTTACAAGACGCAGATAATAGTCTCCCGGCATTATTCCAGAACAATCTACCTGGTAATCTATGCTTGCATACTTTGCAAGATTGTTTTTATTGTAAGTGATATTATCGAACGTGCCAATTACTTCCTCAGTAACCGCATTAACAAGCTCTGCTTTGAAGTTCACCGCATCTGTTCCTGTCAGCGATGAATCAGGGTTTGATTTCTGAACAGTGTAGTAAATATTCGTAAAGAAAAAATCCGTTGCGGGGCTTAGTGAAAAATTTTCTGTCCTTGTGAAGCCGTTAAGCTCATTGAAAGAAGAGTAAACAAGAGTATCCGGCATCTCAATGAATTTGATTATGCTGTCGCCAACAAGTATATCTCCAATATTAAATACAAACTCTACTCCGTTAATGTCTGCCATACCTCCCCTGCCAAAGGTTACAATCGTATCCGATTCGATTATTTTAGAAAATCCTCCGCCATCCTCTTCCTCATCGTCATAAAGACTGAAGTCCGTTGTTGATTTGCTGAAGAAATAAGGCAGTGAGTTATTGTTGAACACCATTGCGCTCATATACTGGTAATCGCTTCCGGAGCTGACCTGGTTCTGAATTCCATAATGGCTTAGTGCTCTTGGAGTGTTGTAGGATGTCCCTGTACGCTTCATCCACTTTGATATTGGGTTAGTAAAGCCTTCGCTCCAGACTATTACTGTTTTTTCAGTTGTTGTCAAAGCCGAATTGTTATTTACATAGTTTGCGTCTGTACCTGCTATCTGAAATGTCCCCCAGGTTGTTCCCCGGCTGGTTACTATTCTTTTTTGCGATACTCCACCTCCGGGTGCAGATAACCCTGCTACCCAGCTTACTACAGGATAGTTATTTGCAACACTTATTGATGGAGAGAAATTTATCGGGTAACCACTTCCGGTTGAAATATTTAAAGGATTTACCGTAGGGTTTAATGCTGCATAATAAATGTGGGAAGTACCAGGTAAACCCGGAGCTTCCCAAACTATGTGCCGTGGATAGCTGGCGCTTGTCAGCTTCGGAGTTGTAACAGCTAAATTATTAGCCGAACTGCTTATACCATTTATGAGAGTATTGATTCCCGTAAGCGTTAGTTCATCAATATTATCATAATAACCGTTACAGTAGTAGTATCCATTCTGCTGCTTCCAGATAACAGTGAATACATCCGTAGCATCGCTGCAGATTATCGGCAGTGCATTTATCGAGTTTGATTGAGCTACCGAAGCCACCTCTGCTTCATCTTCACTGTAATACGGATATACAGCATCGAAGGAAAAGAATTTTAATTTTATCTTGAAGTTACTTCCATTCTTTTCCTGGTATGCAACTATTACCCCGTTATCCGACACATAATCTACCGATGGATTCTTTCCTTCTCCGGTATCAAGAGGTAATCCGCCCTCCAATAAAAGCCAGGTTTGTCCATCATCATTGCTTTTTTCAACCCAGACTCTTCCCATACTCTGGTAAACTGAATACAGTTTCCCGTTCGGGGTTTTTACATACTTGCGTTGGCTGTTCGTATTATACGCATTTGAGTTATCTGAAAGCTGTGTGCCTTTTAGGTTTGCCTGCGCAACTGGATTAACTCCCGGTATATTATCCTGAAACACAACTCCGGTTTCAAGTGCATTCGGATATTGAAATTGCACATCCGTACCACCCCAGTTCTGGAAATAAAACCTGAGTGTGCGACCGGTAAGTGAACCACCCAGGTACATTATTATATCCTGTGTTTGATCTACTTTTACTTTGTAATAAGGTGGATTCCATTGTGGAGGACCACTTTGATCTAAGAAGACGCCTTTCTCAATTGCGCCTTCTTTACCAGTTGGTTCATACTCTGAAGTGAAATCTATCCAGTAACTAGTCCCTGGCTGCGAACCATCACTTAACTGATACCAAGGATCCTGAAAAGAACCAGCACCAACGCCCGAAATTATATTTCCTTCAAGCAAGACCCGAATTTTGGAATAGTCAAGAAATTCATATTTAGCTGACTGCCTGTTGTTTTGAGTTGAAGCTTGAAAATCTTTCATAAGGAAATATTCAGTACTGACTGAATTCCAGTTATTATGCTTAACAGGTTTTCCCTGAAAATTCGGGAACCTCTCCCAATTCGTTCTTTCCCTGTACTGAAGTAAATTAGTCAAACCTCTTGAATGACTGGATGTAATAGGTGGAGAAAGCTGAACTGACAAATCGCCATTTAAATTTGAATTTTCTTTTTCAGTCAAGAAGCTTGTTGATATACCTGTACCCAATGTTGATGAATAACTGTATGTTATTCCACTCTGTTGATTCTGCCAATCAGTTACGACAGGAATAAGAACTACGTAGTCCTCACCTATGCATGATCGGTTAGTAATAGTTCCATCATTAGAACCATTGAGAGAAAAGATAGTTTCAACATCTGAAAAATAAATCCTTTTATCCAATCCGAATGCAGCAAGTTGAGTATTATCTTGTCCATTAAAATTAATATTTATTACTCCATCTGCATTTTTAAACACTATATAACTTGTACCACCTCTCGAGTCAAGATTATCTGGTGAAGAACTTCCGCTTCCAGTCCCATTATTATGTTCACGAAAAATCTTTAATCCTTCCATCATATATGCTTTATCGAAATGATTCCCATCATCGTTATCCCCTGTATAATGTCTCCAAATCGCATAACGATTTAGAATATCTGGTAACGAGGTCTGATTTTGGTTTAAAACATAATCGATGTCATTTACAAAATCTACAGTAGTATTTTCTGCACGCATCCAAATATCTTTAATAATAGAATTTCCTTTCAATTTACTCATAGTATGACAAAACAAGGCACCTGAATATTAATATTGGTCATCTATGGTAGAACCCCAATGATCAATGGGTAAATATGGTTTTTTAAGACAAGTGGTCGTGAGAGTAGAACCATTAATAAAAGTAAGTATCCAATCATCTACCTCGGGATAACATACTTCCCCCATCCAGGTAGCTGTGTTTTCATAAAACCAGCTATTGTTGTTCATTTGCTTCGCTAACCAGGTCAATCCGTCTTGAAGAGAATGGTTGAATTCATGAGCCACAGTTGCTTTTATTTCATCTTCTGTCATCGGTCGCCAAGGATGACCTTCATTTTTAATTATACCAATTGAAACTACAACATAGCTTGTATATCCGTTGGTTCCCGGAACCGGATCCTCAGCTTTTGTATAACCATAACCATCTGACAGGTTTAATAAATAAATGTCGTATTTATTTGTCCCTCCACCTATTGTCCCATCACCAGGTGGTTGAGGCCAACCTAATTGGCTTACTTCTTTATTCCAAACCTGTTCGACTGTTGTTGCTACAAGAGATGCATCTCCGTAATCAGTTGCATCTGGATCAGTTGGATACAGTTCTATATCAATATAAAATGGATTATAAAGTGCGTTGTCGGCATTTGAGTCTCAGGACGATTGTGAAGCGGACGTGCAAGTAATTCTTGATTTAGAATTTCTTCAGAAAAAGTAAGACATTTTTAAAACGACTGCGGATAACTTATTGGCACAAATGCTATATATAATACAAAAGTGCCGATAGTATGGATTTTTTTGAATGTCATTTTTCCCTCCTTGTTTTATTTGTTTTGTTATTTATCTTTTTCCTACTATAACAATTGCTTTATAGTAGAGTATATTTTCTAACTTATCGCCTACAGAGACTATAATATTTCCTTTTGCATCAGAACTCCAGAAATAAGTGTTAACATCTGTTAACTGTTCATATCTTTTCCAAGTGAAACCATTATAATGCAAAATGCTCGAATTACTGCCTGAAGTTATTATATTATTAGCTGATGTACCTCTCATTCTTACAGTTCCACCGTTTAAAAAGTCATCGTAAGGATATATTTCTTTTCCTTCTCCAGTTGTATTGCTTAAACACCTGTAAGCTTTAATGGGTGTCGTTAAATAAATAAAGCTATTACTGTGTGTCCAGATACTTGATATGCCGCCGGCAATTCTTCCTACTTGTATCTGCCAGGGATAATGATCTTCAAATACTATATCAGCCAGGCTCCCTTCAATTTTTATTAGAACTGTCTTATTAAGATTTTTACCTGAAGCTCAAATAATGCTTCCATCGGGTGTTCCCCAAACATCAAGTAAATCTACATCCGTTCCACTTTCTATCCTTATCCACTGGCTGCCGTTGTACCAAGCGATATTGCCGTTATTCCCCACGACATATAAATCACTACTGCTGCTGCCCCAGAGTTTATTCATTTGATAAGGCCCCCAAACGTTTGTAGGGATTTCTATCGGTACAAAACCATTTCCATCCCAATGAATTACTCCATTCCCGCAAAACCAGATATCATTTGGTCCAAAGGCAAAAATAGATTGAATTGGATGATAAAAATCAGTCCCTTGGTAATTATAAGGTATTCGTACAATATTCCAATCAATTCCGTTCCACATTACAGCATTATAGCGTTTGGCATCCGGTTGTCCAAGTGAGTCATTCATATATATCTCTCCAACTGCCCAGATATTGTTCTCATCTATTATTGCAACATCATAAAGTACGCTGCTGCTGTGTTCGCCAAATGTCCACGTCTCAAAGGTAAAGTTGTGGCTGGTTGTGTCAAGTGTTGTTACGCTAAGCTCATTGCTTGTATGGCTGGATGATTGTATGAATGTATGAAACATATAGCTTGTGTTTGGAAGAAGGGAATCAATATAAAGCAGGGTGTCTTCCGTCTGTACGTTTATCGTCTCCCCGTCTTGCAGCAGATTTACAGTCGCCGGCAGTTGTATATTGTTTGTGGTTAGCTCTATCCACGCTTCCGTGCAGCTTACGTCTTCAAGCTTTAAGCTCATAGCCTGCCCGTCAGGCGGCTCAATTGAGTTGCAAAACTGTAATAAGAATAAGAGAGAAAAAACAACAAAAAAAGAAATTTTGATTTTCATTTTTTCCCCGGGGAAATAATTATCTCTAGTAACATTAATATTAAAAATCAGGAAAGTCAAGCCTGAGTTTGAATCAAGCTGCCTTCTAATGTAAACTTACAAAGGTATTTTCTTGAGTAAAAATCGGAATGTTCTAATAATAATCTATACCCCCACCCCCTCACTATGATATTAGTAGGCTTCTTCTATTGATTTTATCTTATCCAATCTTTTCTGATGCCTGCCGCCTTCAAATTCAGCAGCAAGCCATTCATCGACAATTATCTTGATCGTTTCTTCCCCCAAACTTTTCGCACCAACAACCAATACGTTTGCGTTATTATGTGCTCTTGAGCTTCTTGCAGAGAAAACATTGTAACAAGTTGCAGCACGAATCCCTTTTATTTTGTTAGCGGTAATTGCGGAAGGGATACCTGTGGCATCAATTAAAATTCCAAAATCATTTTCTTCTAATGACACACTTATGGCAACTGCTTTAGCAAAATCAGGGTAATCGCAGGATTTTTCGTCAAATGTTCCGAAGTCGTGTATATTATATCCTTTTTCACTTAAATATTTAATCAGGAGATTTTTGATTCTGAAACCGGTATGGTCACTGCCGATAGCAATTTTATTTTTTGCAATTGCATCGCTGTGAGTTGTTGAATGACTGATTGGCTGATTGGTTGAATGCTTGCTGCTCTCTGTTTCTTTTTCGATAATGGAAATTTTTTTTGAACGGATCAGATCCTGAGCAAGGGGTGTAACAATACAGTCTTTATTTAGAATGATTACACTTCCCCTCTTTTTTAGTATATCTTTTACATCTGCTTCCGTAATGAGTTTTTTCATATTTAAAGAAAATCTGAAACCGGAAATCCACTGTTCGAATTTGTTTTAGATATGATCATTTAGCTTATTCAACTTCAGGTAATCAATTACTTTTTTAACATCCTGCGATTTATCCATCTTGCAGACAAGCAATGCATCATCATTATTAATGACAACAATATTATCTAACCCGATAACTGCTGTAAACTTCCCCGGTGAATAAATATAAGAATCGTGCACCAAATCGAGGTATGCGTTGCCAACTAAAACATTGCCGTCTTCATCTTTTTCTGATAATTGGTAGACTGCCTCCCAGCTTCCTACATCACTCCAGTTAAAGCTGCCTTTAGTAAGATAAACTTTTTCGGATTTTTCCATTATCCCGTAATCAATAGAAATATTTTTAAGCTGACCATAAACTGTGTTTAATGTGTTTTCGTAATCAGGAGTGCTTATCTTATCACGGATTGTAATCAATCCATCGTGAAGATCGGGCATAAGCTGCTTTATTTCATCCAGAATTGTCTGTACTTTCCAGATAAAAATTCCGCTGTTCCAATAAAAATCTCCACTTTCGATGAATCTCACTGCAGTATTGTAATTTGGTTTTTCCGCAAAAGTAAGAACCTTGCATACATTCATTTCAACTTTACTGTCATCAACCTGTATATAGCCGTAACCGGTCTCAGGTCTTTTGGGTTCGATACCAATTGTTACCAATGCAGATTTCTGTTCTGCAAAAGCAACAGCATCACGGAGGGTTATAACGAATTTCTGTTCATCAAGAATGATATGATCAGCCGGGAGGACAATAGTTATAGCTCCGGGGTCCTTTCTCTGAATAAGAACCGAAGCAAGCCCGATGCAGGCGGCAGTGTTTCTTCCAAAAGGTTCAATAATAATATTATCAAGATTTAATGCAGGCAGCTGCGCTTTAATACCATCAACCTGGTCAGAGTTAGTAACTATGAATATGTTTTCTGTTTTCACGAATCCGTTAATTCTTTTTACGGTATCCTGAATCATTGTATTCCGACCAAAAATATTCAGCAGCTGTTTTGGTGTTTTCTTTTTACTTCTCGGCCAGAACCTCGAGCCGACACCGCCAGCCATTATAACTGCATACAAATTCATTTATTTAATATCCTGTTATTACTTTCAAAATACTTCTTCCCGAATTCTTCTGCTCTATTTAAGTAATCCGTTATATCCAATTCCTTACCTTTAATAACTGCAGCAATTACAATTAAACACGCGCGCAAAGAATCCACTACAGTTTTATTAACCTTCAGTGTGCCGCTAATAATATCGTTAAAAGCAAGGGAAATTATTTTATGCATATCTGAAAGTATTCCGAACCCCCTATCGGCTGCTTCAACAGAATGTTTCGCCATCAGTATGCCATATTTTTCAAGTCCTTCGCCATCAATATTATCTGAAGTTATTCTTTTAAGTAAATTATCAATAGCTTTTATAGGTGAAAGTATTTGTTCTTCGAAGCTGTAAAATGATTCCTTATCTTCATTTTCATCCTGCATAATAATTTCTTCTTTAAGTTTATTCCGCGCTGAGTCAAGCAGATCATCCCTTGACTCCTGGTGATGTAAAAAATCAATATCTATTACTTCGTTTTCTTCTCCGTGTATTTTTGACATGGCCTCTTTATAATCTTTCGGGCTCACACTTTCCAGAAATTGGTTAAGATCTCTTATGAGATAGCGGCTGTGTTCTCTGAACTGTTCTGATATTTTAAGAAAATCTATTTTACCCCTGGTAAGAAAATTATAAATCTCATCCAGTCTTATTGCAAGTTTTGAAAATAAAGTTGATTTTTTCATTTTAAGCAGAATGTCGGCGAGATCCCCGGCATTGATAATAGTTTCCCTGAGCAGACCTACAACCTCAATCTGCTGTGTGTTAAGCCTGAGGTTATTTGATGCCGCTGTTATGCTCTGAACAATATAAACTTTTACAAGATTCATTTATAAAACGTAATGAAATTGACTCTAGCTCATTTTGTATTAATTTAATTTTTATCTCTCCAAATATAGAAAAGTGCTGTTTAACACTCTCCTGATTTCTTAATTAAAATATAAAGTTACTTCTGCTCATAATCAAAATTCAGCAACACAACAGGACAAAGAACTTAAAATTTCTTGACATTCCGAACAGGCAGTATTAAGTTTCATACTAAATTTTTAAAATACATGCTAACTGAATTCGGTAAGGTCTTCGTATTCTTCTTAACAGCAATAATTTTTGTTGTTGTTGCTATTTTTGTTGCAAGACTCATCAGACCTCACAGACCCACTAAAGAAAAATTAACTACTTACGAGTGCGGCGAAAATCCTGAAGGCTCACCCTGGGTTAAATTTAATATCCGTTTTTATGTTGTTGCGCTTATCTTTTTAATTTTTGATGTGGAAGTAGTACTACTTATACCCTGGGCATTTGTGTACAAGGAATTTGGTTTAGTCGGCTATCTGCTTGGGGTTATTTTTTTGGTTCTGCTGGCAATCGGAATGGCTTACGAATGGAGGAAAGGCGATCTTGAATGGGCACGACCAAAAATAAAGGAACCGGTTTTAGATAAACCAGAACCTGATGCCGAAATTGAAAAAGAATTGAAATTAGCTGAGTAACTTTATGGGAATACTGGATAAGGAATTTTCTGAAGGTAATATAGTAATTGCAAAAGCAGAAGACCTGTTTAACTGGGCACGTCTTTCGTCACTGTGGCAGGTTGGTTTTGGTCTTGCCTGCTGCGCTATTGAAATGATGGCAACATCGGCTTCACATTACGATTTCGATAGATTTGGGGTAATTCCGCGTCCTTCACCACGGCAATCAGACATAATAATCATCTCCGGTACCGTTACGTTGAAAATGGCAACAAGAATAAAACGGCTTTATGAGCAAATGCCCGATCCGAAGTACGTTATTTCAATGGGAAGCTGCGCAAACTGCGGTGGTCCTTACTGGGAACACGGCTACCACGTTCTGAAAGGTGTTGACAGAGTTATACCTGTTGATGTTTACGTCCCCGGCTGTCCTCCAAGACCTGAAGCGCTGCTCGAAGGTCTGTTGAAGCTCCAGGAAAAAGTAAGAAATGAAACTTTAGTAAAAAAGAGTGCATGAAAACTGCTGAAGAAATATTTAATCTTCTAAAAGAAAAATTTGGTGAGTCGGTTATCGAATTTAAAGCTGATAAACCGGTTGATCCTTTTATTATTGTTAGTCCGTTGGAAGTTGATAAGATATGTTTGTTTCTAAGAGATAACTCTGAATTTCTATTCGATTCTTTGATGAATCTTTCAGGCGTCGATGACGCAAACGGAGAGAAAATAAAGGATGACAAAGGAAATACACTAATTAAGGGTGGGACTCTCAGCGTATGGTATCATCTTGAATCGACAAAGTTTAGGCATAAAGTTACTTTAAAAGTTTCAACCGGCAGAGATAATCCTGAAGTTGCAACAGTAACCGAAGCATGGAAAAGTGCAGACTGGCATGAAAGAGAAGCTTACGATTTATATGGAATAGTATTTCTTAATCATCCCGATTTAAGAAGAATTCTTATGCCTTACGATTGGGAGTACGGCTATCCACTAAGAAAAGATTATCAAAATCCTGAGTTCTATCAGGGGATGAAGGTACCATATTGAAAATCAAAGATCAAAATTAAAAAATCAAAATGATCTCTAAAAAAATTTTTTGAATTTTGACTTTTAAATTTTGAAATAAAAATGCAAATAACTTCCGAAAGAAATATAAATACCAGATCCGGTTTAAAGACCGAACAGATGGTTCTGAACATGGGTCCTCAGCATCCTTCCACACACGGTGTGCTGAGACTTGAGTTGCAACTTGACGGGGAAATCATCACAAATGTTATTCCTCATATCGGTTATCTGCACAGATGCTTTGAAAAACATGCTGAAGCAATGACTTACCCACAGGTAATTCCTTACACAGACAGGATGGATTATCTAGCTTCAATGGGCAATGAATTTGGCTATGCGATTGCTGTAGAAAAATTATTAAACATCCAGGTGCCGGAAAGAGTAGAATATATCAGGGTTATTATGGCAGAACTCCAAAGAATTGCTTCGCATCTTGTTGCTCTTGGAACTTACGGCGCTGATATCGGTGCATTCACTCCTTTTCTTTTCTGCTTCAGGGACAGGGAAAGAATTTTAACTCTCTTTGAAATTACCTGCGGTGCACGTTTACTTTACAATTACATCTGGATTGGCGGAGTTTCTCACGATCTTCATCCCGATTTTAAACGGCTTGCAAAAGAATTTATAAAAGATTTTAAACCGAACTTAAAAGAACTGAATGATCTTCTTTCTTACAACAAAATTTTTATAGAAAGAACTGCAAACGTTGGGGTTCTTCCTCTTGACACAGCAATCAATTACGGAGTAACCGGACCAAACCTCCGTGCAAGCGGGATGAAATGGGATTTACGAAGGGACGACCCGTACTCGGTTTATCATAAATTCCATTTTGATATTCCAATCGGAACAGGAGAAAAAGGGAAAACCGGTGATTGCTGGGATAGATACTTTCTGCGTGTAAGGGAAATGGAAGAAAGTTTAAAGATTATCGAGCAGGCACTCGATCAAATTCCCGATGGAGATGTTACTTCTGCAATTCCTAAAAGGATTAAGCCGCCGGAAGGACAGGTTTACGCAAGAGTAGAAAATGCAAGAGGCGAGCTTGGTTATTTTATTATTAGTGATGGATCGGTTAATCCTTTCAGGGTTAAAGTCAGAGCACCTTCATTTGTTAATATGATGGTGTTTCCAGAACTGTGTAAAGGCTGGATGGTTGCAGACGTTGTTGCAATCCTTGGTAGCATTGATATTGTCTTAGGAGAAATTGACAGATGATGTACGACTGGTTATATAACCTAACAGGAAGTTCCATTCTCTCGATGTTCATTGTAAGTCTGCTTCCATTATTTATTTTCATTTTACCATTTGCTCTCTTTGCAGTTTTGGCGGAAAGAAAAGTATCAGCACATATGCAGGATCGTTTAGGACCGATGCGGGTTGGTTATCACGGTATTCTTCAGACTATTGCCGATATAATAAAACTTTTACAGAAAGAAGATCTTGTTCCATCGGCAACAGATAAAAAACTTTTTAACTTTGCACCGCTTCTGGTTTTTGCAGGAAGCTATGCTGCTTTTGCAGCAATACCGTTCTCAGGTGCATTCATCGGCTCGCAAATTGAACTCGGTTTAATTTACATTGTTGCTGTTACGGGCTTGGTTGTTGCAGGAATTCTGATGGCTGGCTGGGCTTCAAACAATAAATACTCATTGCTTGGTGCCATGCGTTCCGCTGCTCAGATAGTAAGTTATGAAATCCCTACGCTTTTGATAATTCTTACAATCATAATGATTACCGGAACATTAAGCTTATATACTTTAAGTGAAATGCAGACGGCTTATTTCTGGAACTGGTATATACTTGGCGGACCTGAAACAGGAATTCAAAAATTCCTTTACATTCCATTAATGATTGTTGGCTGTCTGGTAATTTATATAAGCACGCTTGCAGAGGTTAACCGAACTCCGTTCGATATCCCGGAAGCTGAATCAGAGCTGGTCTCCGGTTATCATACAGAATATTCGGGGATGAAGTTTGCGATGTTCTTTCTTGCAGAGTATGCAAATATGTTTGCTGTATCGGCAATTGTTGCCGTAATATTTTTCGGTGGCTATCAGTCGCCTTTCGGATACATTGGAAATTCGCTTGGCTTGAAGTGGCTGATTCCGATAGAACAATTTTTCTGGTTTACAGCTAAAGGTTTATTTTTTGTCTTTGTTCAGATGTGGCTGCGCTGGACTCTGCCCCGTTTCAGGGTTGATCAGTTGATGGCGTTCTGCTGGAAATATTTAATTCCGATTGCATTTTTCATTTTATTAATTGCAGGATTGATATCGTTGATATGAGAGACTACTTCTTAAAATTCTGGGAAGGAATGATCACTATTCTGATAGGAATGAAGGTAACATTCAGACATTTATTCGTTCCTGCGGTTACAATTCAATATCCTTCAGTAAAACCTGTACTTCCTGAAAGAGAACGCAACCGGCTTTACGTTAATATGGATGATTGCATTGGCTGCGACCAGTGCTCAAGAGCATGCCCGGTTTCCTGCATTGAAATTGAAACCGTAAAATCAATTCCCGGTGAAGATCTTGGAACCACATCGAATGGAAAAAAGAAAGCACTGTGGGTAACTAAATTCAATATTGATTTTGCAAAGTGCTGCTACTGCGAGCTGTGTGTTTTCCCCTGCCCTACCGAGTGTATTTATATGACCGATGTATATGAATTTTCTGAGTTTGAAAGAGGAAACCTTGTTTACGACTTTGTAACACTTACCCAGGCAGAGAGAGAAGAGAAAAAGAGAAACTATGAAGAGTTTCAGGCAAAGAAAGAAGCTGAGAAAATTGCAGCAGCAAAAAAGGCAGCGGCAGAAAAAGTTGCTGTTCAAAAAGAAATGCCGGAAGTTAAACCTTCAACTCCTTCTGAAGATAAAAAGGGATCGGAATAAAGTATGGGTATTTACGACATAATATTTTATCTGTTCGCAGCAGTTACACTGATTTCGGCTTTTTTTGTTGTTACAAGCCGCAATATTGTCCACGCCGCATTTTACCTGTTGTTTACATTTTTCGGAGTTGCAGGAATTTACGTTATGCTCGGTGCTGATTTTGTTGCTATAGTTCAGTTGATAGTTTATGTGGGCGGTATTCTGATATTGTTGATCTTTGGTGTTATGATAACAAATAAGATTACGCAGGTGGATATTAAAACAGGTACGATTCATACTTTGCCTGCTGCAATTGGTGTGGGGTTGTTTACCGGAATAGTCGGTGCAGTAATACTAAATACCAATTGGCTTGTTGTTGATTCCAAAATGCCTGAATCAACTCTTTCTTTATTAGGAAGCATGCTGTTAAATGAATATGTTTTGATTTTTGAATTGCTCGGAATTTTATTATTGGTTGCACTGATTGGTGCAGCATCAATGGCAAGAAAGTAATTTATAATTGATAATTTTTTCAGCCAAAGGCTGATCCGCCTTTGGAGGAAATTCTGATATGGAAGTTACATTAACACATTTTTTAGTCGTCAGTTCCCTGCTTTTTTGCCTCGGCATTTACGGGATAGTAACCAGGAAGAACGCAGTTATGGTTTTAATGGGAATTGAACTTATACTGAATGCATCGAATATAAACTTTATTGCTTTTTCAAGATTCGGAAATTTTGGATTGCAGGGTCAACTCTTTGCATTATTTGTAATTGTTCTTGCTGCTGCTGAAGCTGCTATAGCTTTAGCGATAGTTTTAAACCTATATAAAACATTCGTTAACGTAAACGTTGACGAAATTGATTCA
>CAZXGJ010000050.1:5518-7936 GCA_964639955.1 uncultured Ignavibacteriaceae bacterium | reverse complement strand
AGTTTTAAACCTATATAAAACATTCGTTAACGTAAACGTTGACGAAATTGATTCATTAAGAGATTAATAGTAGTCACAGACTTTATGTCTGCGAAATGAAGCTCGGACATAAAGTCCGAGTCTACAAAAAAATTAATAGAAAAAAATGTCTGAATCATTTTTAATAAATATATCAGTTATCATACTCTTCTTACCGCTTCTCGGTTTTATAGTTACTTTATTGCTCGGCAAGAAAGTCCCGAAAATATTTTTCTTTGAGGTAATCGTTTTATTCGTCGGACTGGTTCTTTCAGCAATTCTGCTGTTTGGCAAACTAACTTCTTTCGCTGATACACGAATATTTTCCGAGTTCAAATGGATTGATATGGGCGATGTGCCAGTTATCGGATCAATCAAAATTTATCTCGGTATGCTTATCGACGATATAAGTGCATTGATGATTGTTGCGGTTTACATTGTAAGCTCGCTTGTTCATCTTTTCTCAATAGATTATATGAAAGGCGATATACGGTACAACAGGTACTTTGCTTACCTGGGACTATTCACTTTTTCAATGTCAGGTATCGTACTTACACACAACATGCTGATGATGTATATTTTCTGGGAACTTGTCGGTGTTTCATCCTATCTATTAATCGGTTTCTGGTATGAAAAGAAATCTGCTTCAGATGCAGGCAAGAAAGCGTTTATTGTAAACAGAATTGGAGACCTTGGAATGCTCGCCGGCTTGCTGATGCTATTCTTTACTTACAATACATTTTCATTTAATCAGATATTCGGTGAGATAGCAAAAGGAAATCTGCCTTTTAACAGTGAGTTCTGGCTTACTGTAACTGGTGTTTTGATTTTCTGCGGCGCAATTGGTAAATCTGCTCAATTCCCGCTTCACGTCTGGCTGCCCGATGCAATGGAAGGTCCGACTCCGGTAAGCGCTTTAATCCATGCAGCAACAATGGTCGCTGCAGGTGTTTATCTTGTTGTAAGAGTATTCGGAATTTTAACCGCCGATGCAATGCTTGTAATTGCAACTATCGGTGCTCTTTCTGCATTCATTCCGGCAACAATTGCTTTAACCCAGAATGACATAAAAAGAGTGCTCGCCTACTCAACGGTTTCCCAGCTTGGCTATATGATAATGGCGCTTGGAGTTGGTGCTTACAAGTTTGCATTTTTTCATTTACTAACTCACGCATTTTTCAAAGCGTGCCTGTTCCTTGGTTCGGGTTCGGTTATTCACGCAATGCACCACGAGCAGGATATTCAAAATATGGGCGGTTTAAGAAAGAAAATGCCGCTTACTTATGCAACGTTTTTATTTTCTTCAATTGCTATATCCGGTATTCCTTTAACGTCAGGATTTTTAAGCAAGGATGGTATACTGGCCGGCTCATACGCATTTGCTTCGTTAACCGGGCACTGGCTGTTTCCGTTTGTTGGTTTCCTGGTTGCTATGATGACTGCATTCTATATGTTCAGATTAATAATACTTACTTTTCACGGCGAACCAAGGAATAAAGAAAAATATGAACATGCACATGAATCAAGCTTTGTTATGGTGATACCGCTGATTGTGCTTTCTGTCTTATCAATCTTTATATGGTATACACCGAATCCGTTAAATGCAGAAGCAGGTTGGATGTACGGAAGCTGGATAAAAAATCCGGTTATTTACACTCCCGAAACCGCCAGATTTGATTTTATGCGAAGTGATGTTTCAAAAAAAACCGAATCATCTGCCTCGCATGAAGTAATGTTTTCAGAAAAATATACAGAAGCACTTCATCATGTTCATACACCGGCAGTTTTACTTTCAATTTCTGTGGCAGTGTTAGGAATCCTGCTGGCATTCGTCATTTACCAGTGGAAGAAAATAAGTGCTGATAAGCTTGCAGAAAAACTCAAACCGCTTTATACTTTCTCTTTCAACAAGTGGTATTTCGACGAGCTTTATCATAAGACTTTTGTTGCAGGCACTATAGGTTTAAGCAGGCTGGTTGCATGGTTCGATTTAAAAATTATTGACGGCATCGTTGATGGTTCGGCTTATATAACAAAAGCATTTTCGAGCTTCATCGGCAAATTTGATAATGTTGTTATCGACGGCTTAGTGAACTTTACTGCTTATCTCAGCGGCTTTATTGGTTTGATTTTCAGACGATTCCAAACAGGCAAAGTTCAAACTTATATTATTATGGTAATATTCTCTCTGGTGATTTTATTATTCTTATTTAAATCATTTTAGAAAATATTCGTATCTCAGTTCTCCAGAACTGAGAATGTTGAATAGTTGAATAGATAATTTTAATTACTCAGGACTGGAGTCCTGAGCATACGGTATAAAAATTTGAAAATACTTGGGTAGATAAATGAATTTTCCAATACTAACTTTTTTAACATTTATCCCTGTTGCGGGGATGT
>CAZXGJ010000050.1:0-5418 GCA_964639955.1 uncultured Ignavibacteriaceae bacterium | reverse complement strand
TAAATGAATTTTCCAATACTAACTTTTTTAACATTTATCCCTGTTGCGGGGATGTTTGTAATTCTCTTCTTAAAAAAAGAGAACATTCAGGGCATTAAATATACTGCCTTAATCTCAACAGGTGTGCAGGTTATTCTGGCTGCAATCCTGATGATGAATTACAATTATTCGCTGGGTGGTATAAATGAAGCCGGCTCATTTCAATTCGTTGAGAAATTTCGATGGATCGAGATTAAAGATTTCCCCTGGATTGGTACGATTAAGATCGATTACTTTTTGGGTGTGGATGGATTAAGCACACCATTAGTTCTGCTCACCGCTATTGTTACATTCATTGCGACTCTTTCATCGTTGACAATTGACAGGCAATTAAAAGGATACTTTGCTTTATTCCTACTGCTGGATACCGGAATGATGGGTGTTTTTGTTGCACTGGATTTTTTCCTTTTCTTTGTGTTCTGGGAAATTATGCTTCTGCCAATGTACTTCCTTATAGGAATCTGGGGCGGGCCAAGAAGAGAATACGCTGCTATAAAGTTCTTCCTCTATACATTGTTTGGAAGTATTTTCATTTTACTTGTAATGATCGGATTATACTTCAGCACAACAGAAGTGCTTGCAGATGGATCCAAGGTATTTACATTCAACATCCTTGAGATGATGAATACTGCTAACTACACAACAACCGGTATTTTGTCGCCGCTGAATCCAAACAACTGGAGATTCCTTGCTTACATCGGTCTGTTTGCCGGCTTTGCAATCAAAATCCCGATGTTCCCGTTCCACACGTGGTTACCCGATGCACACGTTGAAGCACCAACCCCGATTAGTGTAATTCTTGCAGGGGTTTTGCTGAAAATGGGGACTTACGGTATTCTTCGTTTTAATTACCCAATCTTCCCGGAAATTACTCTGCAGCTTGCTTGGTATATTGGGCTATTTGGAATGATTAATATTATCTATGGTGCTCTAAGTGCAATGGCACAAAGAGATTTCAAGAAACTCATCGCCTATTCTTCCATTTCTCATATGGGTTATTGTTTGCTTGGTATGGCAGCACTCAACACGATGGGTATATCAGGAGCCATTCTGCAAATGTTTAACCACGGAACGATAACAGCAATGCTCTTTTTAATTGTTGGAGTTCTTTACGATAGAACACATACAAGAAATCTTGATGACTTTGGCGGCATGGCCACACAGATGCCAATCTATACGGGATTTGTTACTGTTGCATTTTTTGCCGCAATCGGGCTGCCAGGTTTAAGCGGATTTATTTCTGAAATTTTTGTTTTCCTTGGTGCTTTCAGTTATGACCTGATCAGAACTTTAACAATCATTTCTACATTGGGAATTTTACTGGGTGCAGGCTACATGCTCTGGACTATGCAAAGAGTTTATCTCGGCACATTAAAGGAAAAATGGATGAACCTGAAAGACCTTGATGGAAGAGAGTATGCAATGTTCATTCCACTTACTCTTATAATTATTTTCCTTGGAGTGTATCCTTCAGCAATGCTTGATGTTATGAATGCTTCGGTTAATACTATGGTTAAGTTTATGCAGGATTCACAAGTGTTTTTCAGCTCATTAGGAAGTTAATCACAATTTTATCGATGCAAATTGAATATTGAATATCTACTCAGCAGCTTAAAATTTATCAAACCGGAAATAGCAATTTCTATTTTGCTTGTAGTTATTGTTTTATTTGATCTGATTTTCAGGAAGAATAAAAAATCTTTACCGGTTATTTCTATTCTCGGCTTGCTGGTAACAGGATACTTTGTAATTGAACAGTTTACACTAAACGGTTTTGCTTTTGGAGAAACTGCAGGAGCAGCAGGGCTTTTATCGGCAGATGCATTTGGCGCTTTCTTTAAATTGATCGTTACCCTGTCGTCAGTTTTTATCATTCTGTTTTCACTCTCATCCAGCGAAATAAAAGAATGTGAAGAACGTCTTGGTGAGTATTACACACTGATACTGGGAATGATACTCGGGATGTTCCTGATCTCCTCAGCTACAGATTTAATTCTGATTTATCTTTCAATTGAATTACTTTCATTATCTTCTTATATATTAGCAGGTTTTGTTAAAACAGTTGAAAGAAATTCTGAGGCATCACTTAAATATGTTATCTACGGTGGAGTTGCTTCGGGGGTTATGCTGTTTGGTATTTCCATAATTTACGGTTTAACCGGATCGACAAACCTTTATGTAATTAACTCCATGCTTCAGGGTGCGCAGACCGGAGGATTTACCTTTATCTTTGCAGGTATCCTGGTTCTTAGTGGTATCGGATTCAAAATTTCTGTTGCTCCTTTTCATTTCTGGACTCCTGATGTTTACGAAGGAGCACCTGTTCCAATTACGGCTTACCTGTCTGTTGCAAGCAAAGCAGCAGGATTTGCTCTTCTTGTAAGGTTCATTAAAATAACTTTTTTTGAAAGTATAACCTCAAATGGTTACTGGGTTCTCTTAAATATTATCGATTGGCAAAGTATTCTTGTTCTGCTTTCGATATTAACAATGACGCTCGGAAACTTTGCAGCCCTGTGGCAGGATAACCTGAAAAGAATGTTGGCTTACTCAAGCATTGCCCACGCCGGCTATTTGCTGCTTGCTGTGGCTATCCTGTCCAATGAAGGATTGGTTGCAGTTCTGATTTACTTCTCAATTTATCTTTTTATGAACCTGGGTGCATTTTTCGTTGTTATGCTCATCGCAAATAAAATCGGCAGCGAAGAGATTGACGACTACAAAGGAATGGGGTCATCTTTTTCTCTACTTGGAATTGCACTGGCAATATTCCTACTTGCATTAGCCGGGCTGCCGCCTACCGCCGGATTTATAGCAAAGCTTTATCTTTTTATTGCTCTCATCGATGCTAATATGATTACTGTTGCAATCATTGCCCTTCTGAATACAGTAGTAGCATATTACTACTATGTAAGGGTGCTGAAAAATCTCTATCTGGTGCGCGTTGAAACTAACCACGATCCTGTTGTTAGTATTTCTCCCGGAAATATAGTCGTTTTACTTCTTCTATTAATTCCTGTTTTTGTTCTGGGAATTTATTTTACACCGATTGTTAATCTTGCCAAAAGTTCAATTTCGTTTATTGGGTTTTAAAGAAACAAATAAAATACGTTTAAAGACTAAATTCCCTCTCGCTTCTAACAAAAAAATTTCCTAAATTAAAAACAAAAAAAGGGTAACTATATGCGACCCAATTTTACTTTCCGAAAAATCTTTCTTCTCCTCTTCTCATTTTTAATTTTTAATTTTTCACTGTTCATTTCTCACGCCACCATCCGTTACGTAAGCAAAACCGGCTTGAGTATACCGCCTTATACAAGTTGGGAAACAGCAGCAGACAGCATACAGGAGTGTATAAACATTTGTGTATTTGGTGATACTATTTACGTGGCTAACGGAGTTTATGAAGAGCAGGTGGTGATGATACCGGGTTTATCGCTTCTTGGTGTAAACTCTGATTCCTGTTTGATAGATACAAGTAATTTAGTCCAGCCAACTGATTTTTTTGCGGTTACTGTTTTAGGAAATTGCAATCTTGAAAATTTCAAAATTATTGTATCTGGTTCACAGATGGGAACAGGTGTTCATATAAAAGAAGGTACAATGGAGGTTAAAAACATTAAAGTTGAAAATGCCAGGACTGGTATGTTTTCATTTAATGCAAACTCAGATATTCATCATAATATTTTAACAAATGTTGGACGTGGTATAGTAATAGAAGCTTTTACATACACTTATAAGCCTATGGTAAGAGACAATGTTATTTATGCTTCTGACGATGGTGTAAAAATAAACATTGGCACAAAACCCACAATAAGAAACAATGTAATATTTCTTAATGACGATTATGCGAAAGGCATTTGGTGCGGTATTCCAGATACTTTGTGGATATATAACAATCTAATAATTTCTGCAAGTTCAAATTATGTTGGTGGACTTATTAACTCGCAACTCCCAATTTTCGAATACGATAATTTGTTAATTGGAATTTTTGAAAACGGTGCAATATCTGGTGGAGAATATAATTTTATTTATAATAATAATGTTATGAATGGCTCATTGGGAATTGATCAGAGAGTAGGTAGCCCAATTATCAAATATAACAACTCCTGGAACAATGAAGTTAATTATAGAGGCTTTACACCTGACAGTACAAATCTCTCAGTTAATCCTATGATAGTAAACGATGACACAACACAGGGAGAACTAGATTTTCACTTGCAAATGTTCTCACCTTTAATTGATGCAGGTGATCCGACAATACTGGATAAAGACAGCACACGAAGCGACATAGGGCTTTACGGTGGACCATTCGGAGAAAGCTATATTTATCTTGATTTGCCCCCAAGACCTCCTGTTAATTTTACTGCACAAGTTGACTCAAGCATTATAACTTTAAGATGGAACCGAAATACAGAAGCAGATTTTAGATATTATAACCTTTACAGAGATACAGCTGCAAACTTTACCATAGACTCATCAAAACTCCTGGCATCAACTGAGGATACATTTTATCTTCATTTAATTCCTGCAAATGTTGAATCAGTTTACTTCAAATTAACGGCGGTAGATAACCAAGGTAATGAATCAAATCCTTCGGAAGAAGTAGAAATAATAATAACCGCAATGAATGACTATCCAATGACTATAAATGACTATCGGTTATACCAGAACTACCCGAATCCATTCAATCCAACAACAAAGATTGGCTACAGGTTGAAGGAGAGAGGATACGTTAAGCTTTACGTTTATGATATAAAGGGAGAGCTTGTTTCAGTATTGGTAAACCAAACACAGGAAGCGGGGTATTATGAGGTTGAATTCTCCGTAGGACAGGACTCCAGTCCTGTATTGGCGAGCGGAGTATATATTTATCAGATAATGGTAAGGAATGAGGATGAGTTACCTGTTTTTTCAGACATAAAGAAGATGTTGTATATCAAATGAAAATAACACCCTTAAGTATGACTAAAAAGTAATTCATCATTCAATATTCTGCGTTCGGCGTTCGATATTCATTCTCTGAATAGCGAATAAAGAACAAGGAATTCAGAAAGTCTTTTAAGCCACATTTAAGGTAAATAAATAACATAAATTATTAATTGCTCTCCTTTACTCCCTTCCCTTAGGGAAGGGACGGGGATGGGCCAATAAAAGGAGGTAATCTTATGAAACAAAAAATTTCACGATCGTTCATAATCCTTCAATGGTTATGGAGGATTATTCGAGTTACGTCGGGATTTTCAACCTTTGCAGTGCTGATCTGCGCTGTTCAGATTTCTGCACAGCAGGGGCAGCAGCCGCCACCGGAGTTTCCGATTGGAACTTTTCTGTACCCAAATGAAGTTCATATTAATGAAATCTTTACCAGGTTGGATG
>CAZXGJ010000049.1:0-29022 GCA_964639955.1 uncultured Ignavibacteriaceae bacterium | reverse complement strand
TCATCCGGAACAAATCCTAAGAGAATTCCTGCATTCTTGATCTGACTTACATCAACTCCGCTTCCTCCTTTTTTAATCCATTCAATTCCTGCTGTTTCAAGTATCGGCAGCCAGGATTTCAATTTGTTAAGCATTAGCAGTGATTCGGTTTCCACCGAAAAACCAACCGGAGTAAAGACACCTCTGTCTGATTCAATGGCAGCAAGATGATATTCATTTGAATTTTCTGCATTCCTTGCATATTCAATTGCACCCCGCAATCCGTTTTCTTCATTTATAAAAAGAACACAGCGGACAATTCTTTTTGGTTTTATTTTTAATCGTTTGAAGAGATCTAAAACTTCCATTGACTGAATGCAACCTCCGCCATCATCGTGAGCACCGCATCCGGCATCCCAGCTGTCGAAATGTCCTCCCACCAGAATTATCTCATCCGGAAATTCCGTTCCTCTTATTTCTCCAATTACATTATACGATTGCACATCGGTAAGAGTTTTGCAATTAAGAATTAGATTTACTTTCAGGTGAGGATGTTTTTTTAATTCTTCACTTAAAAAATCAGCATCAAGATAACCGAGTGCGGCTGCCGGAATTTTTGACAATGAATCAACATATTTCATTACGCCGGTATGCGGTACGTTATCATATTTTGTGGTAACCGATCTTATTAAAACTGCGGCTGCACCGTACTTTGCTGCTTCAATTGCTCCTTCAGTTCTTTGAATGACAGCGTCACCATATCCTGAAAAAGTATTTATTATTCCCTGGTCAATTGCCCGGCTGAAGAAAATAATTTTACCTCTGGCTTCATCTTTTCTTTCTGCCAGCTCTTTAAAAGATTTTACTTCTAAAACTTCGGCAGTAATTCCTTCCGGTGGGGTTGATATACTTCCACCGAGTGCAAGAATGGAAAGTTCTTTACCGGAATTTAAGATTGTACACTTTTCCGGCTCTCCGCGCTTCCAGTTCGGCACCATAACCGGCTGCAGCCAGACACTGTCGAAGCCAAGCTCATTCATTTTATTATATGCCCAGTTTATTGCTTCCAAAGATTCATCCGAGCCGCTTAGCCGTGGTCCGATTTTGCATAACTGCTCCAGCCATTCATAACCTGACCGGTCCCGTAACGCTGTACCTGTTATTTTTTCTGCAATCTCTTTGTATTGGTTAAGCTGATTTGAATCAATTTGCGCAAACATTTTATTTGTAATTGGCGCTGCAAATATCTGCAGCAATAGTAATAAATGGACAGGTTGAATTATGCTTCTGCTTTTCAAAATAGCTCCTGCAATAAAATTAAATTAGTTTACCAGTTTAGTTTAGCTATGAATGTATTAGATTAATGTCAGCTTTAAAAAGTTTTTCTGCACATTCCAATTTAGGAATTAGAATTAAATGAAAGCAAAAAGAATTTTCTTCGCCTTATTTTTATTAGCATTTAATTTTTCTTCAATGGCACAGGATCTCCCTCACTGGATGACCGATGAAGAAATCAAGTGGCTGGAAACTTATGGATATCCGCAATACCATTTATTCAGCGATCCTCCTCCTTCACCTGTTCGCGGGATGGCTGAATGGGAAGAATTGCAGGGAGTAATAATAACCTGGACTTCTTTCCAAAACATTTTGCGGCAGGTAGTTGATTTTGCGCAGGAACAAGGAAAAGTATTTATAATTTGCAGCGACTCGAACTCGGTTAAGAGTTACCTGCAAGCCGGTGGAGTTCCTCTTTACAATATTGAATATCTGATAACTTCATTTAATTCTATCTGGGTCAGAGATTACGGTCCATGGACAGCGTACACAGATGAAGCAGATACATTAAATATAATTGATTGGATTTATAACAGACCTGCCAGACCGCTGGATGATCAAACGCCGGTATTCTTTGCCAACTACATAAATGCACCTATTTACCAAACTACTACGCCGCCGTACGATCTTATTCATGCCGGCGGAAACCTGATGATTGACGGACACGGAACTGCCTTTTCTTCAAAGTTGATTATTAATGAAAATCCTTCCAAGACAGAAACACAGATTGATACGATAATGAAAAAATTTCTGGGAACGACCAGGTATATTAAGATGAACACTCTGCCTTACGATGTCATTCACCACATAGATATGCATATGAAGCTGCTTGATGAGGAAACTCTGTTAGTTGGAAAATATCCCGATGGTGTTGCCGATGGTCCGCAGATCGAAGCTAACCTTCAGTACATTCTAAACAACTTCCAGACTTGCTTCGGCAGACCGTACAAAGTTGTAAGAATCCCGATGCCTCCTGAAAACGGGCAATATCCTCCGCAGGGAGATTACCGTACTTACACAAACTCGATCATAATTAATAAAACCGTTATCATTCCTACTTATGAATACCAGTACGACACAACCGCTTTCAGAATTTACAGGGAAGCCATGCCCGGCTATAACATTGTCGGAATAAATTCAAATGCTATTATTCCATCGCTTGGCGCGATACATTGCATTGTAAAAGAAGTTGGTGTATTTGATCCTGTCTGGATTTCTCATGCCAAAATGGATTCTGTTGTTCTAGCTGAAGATTCGATTGCCATTCAAGCTGTTATAAAAACAAAATCCGGTGTTGCAGATGCTTATGTGTACTGGACTGCGGATACAACTCAGGGATTTTTTTCAGTGCCAATGCAGTTTTACGGCGATACATCGGCTGGATATATACCGCAGCAGCAAAACGGCACAGAAATCTATTATTATATTTCCGCAACTTCTAACAGCGGAAGAAATGTTGCAAAACCTTTGGTTGCACCAAACGGTTTTTATAATTTTATTGTAGACAACCCTGTTTCAGTATTAGCTGACGAAATACCTCCCGATGGATTTTATTTATCTCAGAATTATCCTAATCCATTTAATCCCTCTACAAAAATAAAATTTACAATTCCTGATGCTCCGCTCTCTTTTGGAGAGAAGCAGGGAGTGAAGCTTGTTATTTACGATGTTTTAGGTAACGAAGTCGCAATTCTTGTAAACGAAGAAAAACCGGCAGGCACTTATGAAGTTGAATTTACAGTAGGTCAGTCCGCCTCGGTGGACAGTCCTGATATCTCAAGCGGAGTTTATTTTTATAAATTACAAGCCGGTTCAATTGTTGAAACAAAGAAGATGCTGCTGTTGAAATAATTTTTATGCACCCTAAAGCTAAAAATTATATTAAGCATCTTCGGCTAAAAAAACATCCTGAGGGCGGCTATTACAGGGAAGTTTACAGATCGGGAGAAATAATTTTGGGTGAGCATCTTCCAAAACGTTTTAAATCTTCAAGAAATTTTTCTACTTCAATTTATTTTTTGCTGGAAGGAAAACAATTTTCGGCTTTTCATCTTCTGCAGTCAGATGAGACCTGGCATTATTATGATGGCTGTGATGTAAGAATTTACATCATCAGTCAAAACGGTAAACTTTCGGAAAGAAAAATCGGAAGAGGAGAAGATTGCATATTTCAAATTACAATCGGAAACAATAACTGGTTTGCTGCAGAGCTTGTGAATAAAAAATCATTTGCTTTAGTCGGATGTACTGTCTCGCCCGGTTTCAAATACGAAGATTTTACGATTGGAAAAAGAGCTGAGATGCTGGAAAGATTTCCGGCACATGAAAATTTAATTAAGAAACTTACCTCAAACTGATCAGCGGATATTCAAAGCACAGGCTTAGCAGTGAAAAAATTTTACCTGTTTTATTCAGGGGAATGGTGTAAATTTTCGAAGCATTTATTCTGAAAAATTGATTTTTTTATTGAAAATGAAACCTTAATTATCTAATTTTTTCCATCAAAAAATTAATTAAAGGAAATTCTATCGGATAATTTCTACAAAAGTCTACTGTTTTTTTTCTGAAAATATTAGTTTAAGGAACATACATTAAACATCGGGCTGTAAATCTTTCAAAAGAGATTCTCCGCATTCTTATTTTAAATTCAGTTCTCTGTTTTGCGGTGATCAACCTCGGATTTAACAATGCTTACGAATCCCGGATGAATCAGTTCATCTGGATGGATGCCTGCTTTAAAACCGTTTCTTCGGATTACATCAGGAGTTTGTATCCTGATCCGGAACCGGGGGAAAGCTTATCACTTCTCAGACAAAATTTTACTTCTTTAAAACTTCCGGAAAGCCTTGTGCTTTATCAATCAGATTTTGCCAATGGAAATATTCCGGAAATATTTCTATCTGATTCAACTGAAAAAATAGTAATGGATTCTACATTTACTTCAACTGATTCCGGCTTAACGTTAATTGATTCAACATTAGTGTTAAACGGAACCGACTCAATAAAAGCAGATTCTTTATCTGCAGTTGAAGATACAGTGAAAGTTGACTGGAGGGAGATAGATTCAACTAACAGGATTAAATATTTTAAATATACACGGGAAGATAAACCTTACCTGGAATTAAGAGAGAAAAAGAAATCTAGATTTTTTGTTGAACCATCAGCCAACTTTAAAAAAAGAACTACTGAAATGGTATCGGATGGAAAGTTTGTTGAAATAAGAGAAAAAATTGGTTTGCAGGAAACCAAAATACTTTTAAGGATGCCGGTTGAAGATTTTGTTCAGATGAAGCTTGCAATAAATGAACGGGCAGAATGGGAAGCCTTGGGATATGCATATCAGTTAAAAGACTCGAAAGTTGGATTGAGTGAACTTATAACCAGCTTTACAGATTTCGAAATTCCGCTGCCAAGTGTTGGAGTGCTTAGCATTTTCGGAACACCTAAAATAAGTTTAAAGATTGGCGGCTCTGTTCAGATTCATGGCGCCTGGCGAAATGAAACTACTGAAGGCGTAACTGCAAACAGGCTTGGCAATACAAGGAATGAACCCGACTTCAAACAACAGGTTCAGATAAACGTGAGCGGAACTATTGGCGATAAACTTAATATAAGCGCCGATTGGAACACAGAGAGGACTTTCGAGTACGAAAATCAATTAAGAATAAAATACACAGGTTATGAAGACGAAATAATTCAAAGCATTGAAGCAGGAAACGTTTCTATGCAGACTCCATCTTTAATCGGAGGGGCGGAAGCTCTCTTCGGTGTTAAGGCATTATTTAAGATGGGTCCGTTCAGCCTTACTACTTTGGCAAGCCAGAAAAAAGGTGAAACAAAGGAAGTTTCTGTTTCCGGCGGCTCGACTGCACAGGAATATGAAATAAGAGCGTACGATTATTCTGAGACCCATTATTTTTTAGACCAGGTGTATGCCGATACTTCGCTGAGGCTTTTTGAAAATTTTTACAGTAACATACCTGCCCAGGTTGATCCGAACCGCCAGATAAATGAAATTGAGGTGTGGAAATCTATAAATGTTATTTCGGCAGATAAATCGAAAGAGAGATTTGCAAATTGCTATATCAATCTGCCGGTACTTCCATTCGGGCAGTCAACCTATGCAGATTCTCTTAGGGAGCCGCTTGAGAATCCTATCCAGGGTAAAGAGGAAACCGGCAGGTTTCTGCTGCTCTCCCAGGATGTTGATTATGTCCTGCATCCCGAAACCGGTTACATATCATTTAAAACTTCTATAAATGACCAGGATATTATCGCAGTCTCTTTTAAGCAAGGTCCGCAGGATCTGACATACGGCGAATTTTTAGCTGCAAGCACCGATACAGTACTTGTTCTTAAGCTTGTAAAACCGAAATACCTAAAACCGGATTATACTGAAGCCTGGAAACTTCAATTAAAAAATATTTACCCAACCGGTTCAAGAAATATTAAGCAGGATGGTTTCGAATTTAAAATTAAGTATGAAGTTGTAGGACAGGAACCCGTTGAAGAGCTTGTAACACAATCAGGTCAACCGGTAAGATTTTTAACAGAATTTAAGCTTGACCAGATCGGGGCAGGCGGTAACCCTAACCCGGATAATATCTTTGACTGGAGACCCGGTTATACAATTCTGCCCGAAACAGGCGAAATTATTTTCCCGACACTGCAGCCATTTGGAAGGGATATTCCTCCCGTAATTGATACTTTAAAATTCCTGAGTGTTTACGATACAACAAAAACCTATGCACGGCAAGATAAAGGCCCTGATAAATGGGTGATGATTGGTAAAAGTACCGGCGACGTGACTTCAACATATCAGCTCGGATTTAATGTTGTTGAAAATTCAGTTAAAGTGTTACTGAACGGAAGGGAATTAAAAGAGGGTGTAGACTTTATAGTAGATTATAACATTGGTCAGCTTACAATTAGGAATGATGCGGCTTTGGTTCCCGGTGCAGATTTAAAAATTACTTACGAGCAAAACGACCTGTTCCAGCTTGCATCAAAAACTCTTCTCGGTGCAAGAGGTTTGTACGAATTCTCCGATAAAACCCAGCTTGGCTTTACTATTATGAACCTCAATCAGCAAACACTCAGCGACAAAGTGCGCATCGGTGAAGAGCCTTTGAGCAATACTATTTTGGGTGCCGATTTCAGAACTTCGGCAGATCTTCCTTTTCTAACTGATTTTCTGGATCTGGTCATTTCAACAAAAGAAATGTCTTCATTTACCTTCAATGGCGAATATGCCTACATGTCTCCCGATCCGAATACAAAGAAAAGTACAATTGCTGAAGACGAAGGTAAAAGCATAGCTTACATAGATGATTTCGAAGGAGCCAAAAGGATTGTTCCGGTTGGGGTAAATTATACCGGATGGAAAGATCTTAGTCCGCCGGATAAAATTCCGCTTCTCGATCCTAATTTAACCCGGGAACAAAGAAGACAATACAAAGCCAAAGCTTTCTGGTATACTGTAACACCTTCCGATGTTGTTGTGGATAGCATTTACGGTGGTCAGAAGCAGGTTGCCCGCTCTGATCAACAGGTAACAGTTCTGGATTATGTGTTTTTGCCTGATACACCCGGAACCTACAATTTAGAGCCAAACCTTCAGCAGTCGGAATTAACCTGGGGAGGCACGCAGCGATTGCTTTCATCAACTGCAAATAATCTTGTTGAACAAAATATTGAGTTTGTTGAGTTCTGGATGAAAATAGTTGATGCACCTCAGGATGCTTTCCTTTATCTTGATCTCGGTTTAGTAAGTGAAGATGTGATTCCGAATAATCAACTTGATACAGAAGATAAAAATTTTAATGATGCAATTGATGAAGGCGAAGATACAGGCCTGGATGGTTTATTCAATCCGGATGAGCAAATTCAATACAACAATACTAAAGCAGATCCGAGCGGTGATGATTTTGTATTCTCGGGTACTCCCATTTCTATCTTCGATTATTTTAATATTAATGGAACGGAAGGTAATGCAGTTCTAACTGATGTTGGTTTGCTGCCGGATACTGAAGACTTGAACCGGAACGGCAATGTTGATCTGGCAAACAGTTATTTTAGGTATGCAATCCCGCTGGATACTAACAGCCTTACCAACAAATATATTTCTGGTGGTGGATTTACTTCTGCCGGCTGGTACCTTTACCGTATTCCGTTGAAAGATACACTGGCAAAGATCGGCAGCCCGAGCTTTTCAAATGTTGAAACCATCAGGCTTTTTACACATGGCGTATCCGATCCTGTTCACTTGAGAATAACGGAGCTAAATTTAGTCGGAAGCCAATGGCAAAAGCTTCTCGCTGAAGACTCGGTCCTCTCGGTTTCAGTTGTAAGCCTGGAAGAAAATACTGATTATGAAAGCCCGCCGGGAGTATTCAGAGAAAGAGACAGAACAAGACCTGATGAAGAAATTTACAGAAACGAGCAATCGCTTAACCTGATTTTAACAGATCTTCCTGAAGGTGAATCGAGGGAAGCAGTAAAATATCTTTTCCGTCCGCTGGATGTATTCAACTATACCGAAATGAAGCTATTTATTCACGGCGAACCGAATAAAGTACCGGGAAGCGTTTCCTACAGGGATACTCTTACTGGCAATTATTCCTGCGAAGTTTTTTTCCGGTTCGGCACAGATACTAATAATTATTATGAATACCGTCAGCCGGTAGATTCAGGCTGGAACAGCATATCGATTCTGTTCAGCGAGCTTACGGCAGTTAAGGAGGGAGTTCTGGATTCATCGGGCGTAATTAAATTACCGGTGCCCGACAGACCGGGTCATTTTTATCTCGTTAAAGGTAACCCCACTCTTACATCGGTAAAATTTTTATCTGTGGGTGTATACAACATCAATGACCCGGGTTTCAATCCTGGTCCGCTTTCCGGTGAAGTATGGGTAAATGAACTCCGTGTAGTTGGTGCTGACGATTCTCCGGGTTGGGCTTATTCGTTTACAACATCATTAAAGCTTGCAGATCTAATGAATGTTAATTTTAATATGAGTATGATTAATCCGTACTTCCACAAGTTATCGGAAAGGTTTGGTTCAAGAGTAGAAAATCAGAACTGGTCATTATCAACCGACCTCGATGTGCTTAAGCTTGTTCCGTTCAATATGCGCGAGAGCAGCTTAAGGATAAACTTTTCGCATACAGAATCGCTTGGTAAACCACTTTATATCCCGGGAACCGATGTAAAAGTTGATGAGGCTGTAAGGCAGCTGGAACAAATTCCTGATACGGTTACAAATAAAAAAACTCCCGAACAATTAATTTCTGAAACCCAGACTCTGAATGTTTCTAACACTATTTCGGCTTCCAACGTTAAGCTAAAAATTCCAACTGATTTGTGGTATATCAGGGATACTTGGAATGCACTTAGTTTCGGGTTCAATTATAACAACAGGTTCAGCCGCAGCCCTACGCTTGTAAGATCAGATTACTGGGTGTGGAATGCAAACCTCAATTACGCTTTCAACTTTAGCCCCGATCTTTATATTAAGCTTGCAGATATACCGGTTGTGGGATTTCTATTTGCCATCTTTAATGATTATAAAGATGTAAAATTCTATTTTGCACCGCAGAGTTTTTCGGCAAATATGAGTGCAAGCAGAAACAGAAACAGCAGCCTTAACCGTCCTTCAAACAATATTCCTACGCAGGAAGTTGTTTCAAAAGATTTCACATCCGCGCGGGGATTTTCTTTTAACTGGCGTTTAACTGAAGGCGGCTTGCTTAATTTTAATATAGCTTATAACCTGAACATTAATTCTTCGCTTGCTTACCTGCTTGAAGATATTAACGGCATAGAAAGAACAGAAAGCCAGATATGGAATGATATTATAGGAGGTGCCGGATTCGGAAAAGATTACAGATACCAGCAGTCATTCGATCTTCGAACAGCACCACGCCTGCCTTCTCTTTGGGATATTAACCGGTACTTTACAATTACTGCCGGTTATTCGGTAGGTTACAGGTGGGATTATGATTTGAGACAGACCATTACGGGCAGGAGTGTCGGGTTTAACCGTAAGTTTACTTCTAGCATGATCTTAAGATGGAAATCATTAACCGAACCCATCTTTGGAAAGGAGGAACCACCGAAAAAAACAGTAACAAAAGAGATTGAAAAAGAACTTGGCAAAACCGATTCTACAGATGTGGTTGTTGAGGAATCCAAACCATCTTCACTGTCAAGAGCATTTACTTTTCTTAAGCTCACTATTAAGGCTGTCTTTTTTGACTGGGAGAATTTCACAATTAATTTTGGTTACGATAACGGAGTTTCGAAGAATGGTATTCAATCAACCGGAACAGGCTTTTATAATTTCTGGGGAATAACCCAAAGCGATGCCAACGGGCCGTCGAGAGCGTTTCAATTAGGTTTAAGCAGCGATGCTGGTCCACGTGCCTACGACCCAAACGCAAGCGTAAACTTCAGCGATATTTTTTCAGAAAAAAATAATATTGATATTAAAACCGCAAGACCTTTGTGGGAAGGAGCCAAAATTGATATCAACTGGAATGTAAACTGGTCTATGAATAAAACTACTACGCTCACTTTCGATGATTTTGGTAATTTATATGTTACAAATACAACCTCTACAGGAAGTTTAACCAGGTCATTTCTTTCACTTCCGCCCAGTCTTCCTTTTGTTGAATCCGGCATAAAAAAAGTTAATTCACTATATAATCCAAACTCTGAAAATCCGCGGGAAAGCTTATCACAGGCATTTGTAGAAGGATTTGAAACCCTGCCCTGGCTTTCGGGCTTGCCTTTGTTCGAAGGAATTGAAAAGTATATCCCGAGACCGAACTGGAGACTCACCTGGGATGGTCTTGAAAAACTGTTTTTCTTTAAATCTATTGCGGAAAGAATTTCGCTTGATCATGCTTACAATTCCACTTACACAGAAGGCTGGAAGCTGACCAGGGAAGGCAACCAGGAAATTCAAACACAAAGAGTTGAATATGGCTTCTCCCCGTTTGCAGGGCTCAACATTACTTTTGGAGAACTGTGGGGAGGTAATTTATCAGGCAGCATTAAATTTTCATCCCGAACGACTTATGATCTTGGTTTGAGCACAAACAATATCAATGAAACTCTTTCCAAGGACATTGGTTTTACTGCAACATATTCAAAAACCGGTTTCGAGGTACCGATTTTCGGGGTTTCACTTAAGAATGATATCGAGTTTCTTATCTCTTACACAAGCTCGAGGAATTCAGTTGTAAGGTTTGAGATGGATAATTTCACCGAAGAGGGAATTCCCCAGGACGGAACCACCAGAACAACTATCGAACCGCGGATTAAGTACACCATAAGTTCAAAGGTGACGCTTTCTATATTTTACAAGAGATCAACTGTTGAACCCGAAGGTGCTGCAAGAATTCCGCCTACCACTACAAACGAAGCCGGATTGGATGTAAATATTATTATCCAGTAATTAGTCTCTATCATTTATTTTATCTTTTACATAAGTTTCATATTAAATTCTTATTCCAAAACTTATTTATAATTCAATTAGAACAGGATGACAAAAAAAAGATTACTTTGGGTTGATGACGAAATAGAATTGTTAAGATCTCATATAATTTTTCTAACAGAAAAAGGTTACGAGGTTGATACGGCTATGAACGGTGAAGATGCTATCTCATGCGTGAAAGAAAAAAATTACGATCTTATTTTTCTTGATGAGATGATGGCAGGCATGGGAGGGCTGGAAACTTTGGGGAGGATTAAAGAAGTAAACCCCGGTATTCCGGTTGTTATGATTACAAAGAGCGAAGAAGAATCTCTTATGGATGAAGCCATAGGCGGGAAAATTCACGATTATCTTACAAAGCCGGTAAACCCAAGCCAGATTCTACTCGTTTGCAAAAAGATTCTTGAAGGGAAAAAAATTTCAGGGCAGTACGCAGCAAAAGATTATCTGCAGGATTTCAACGCAATATCCAGGGCATTGCTTATGGATATGGATTATTCGGAGTGGATTGATACGTACCTGAAAATGGTTAATTGGGAAATTGAGCTCGATAATCACTCTGAAATCGGTTTAAGACAAACTCTTAATGAACAAAAGAAAGAAGCCAACAAAGAATTTTCCAGGTTCATAGAAAAAAATTACAGAAACTGGATAAGTTCTGTTGGCGGCAAGGATATACCATCGCTTACACCGGAAATTACGGAGAAATACGTGCTCAACCTTCTTAAAGATAATAAATCAAGTGTCTTTTATTTTGTGCTCGATTGCCTCAGGCTTGATCAGTGGCTGGTGATGGAAAATCACCTTAGAGAAATCTTTAAAATCGAAAAGGACTATTACTTTGCAATTTTACCGACTGCAACTCCTTACGTTCGCAATTCACTCTTCAGCGGTTTATTCCCTTCCGAAATAGAAAAATATTATCCAGATCTCTGGATGAGCGGGGATGATGATGAAAAGAGTATGAACAAATACGAGAAGGATTTACTACTGCTTCTGATTGAACGAAAAAAGATTAAGCTCAGAAATGAATTAAAATTCATCAAGATTATTGACCCCGAAGTTGGACGAAACTTTGAGCAAAATATACTTTCCTATAAAACCAGCCATCTTACTGCAGTGGTTGTAAATTTTCTGGATATGATTGCTCATGGAAGATCAGATTCCGACCTGCTAAAGGAAATTGCACCTGATGAACCTGCTTACAGATCTTTAACGAACAGTTGGTTTACTCATTCTTCGCTGCTAGCAACATTCAAAGCAATTTCAAAGATGGATAATGTTAAACTAGTCATTACCACCGATCACGGAAGCATCAGGTCGCTGCGCGGTGCTAAAGTACTTGGCGATCGTGAAGCAGCTACTAACCTCAGATTTAAATACGGCAGAAATCTTAAAGTTGATGATAAACATGCTGTTTTCATTAAAAATCCGCAGGAGTATAAGCTCCCAAAACGAGGTATTACTATTAACTATATTATTGCCAAAGAAGATTATTACTTTGTCTATCCGACCGATTATCACAAATTTCTTACATACTATAAGGATACATTTCAGCACGGCGGTATTTCGCTGGAAGAAATGATCCTGCCGGTAATAACCATGGAGCCGAAGTAAGTTGATTACTTATCCTTCCAGGCATCCTGTAAAAAATGAAAACGAAACCGTAACTCTTGCTGAAAATTTTATGTCCGGTATCAATGCAGGTGACAGAGTAGTTTTGAATGGAGAACTTGGGGCGGGTAAAACTTTCTTTATTAAAGCCGCACTAAATTCATTGAATATAATTGGAGTGAACAGTCCCTCGTTTTCAATAGTAAATGAATATACAGGAAAAAGAAGAATTTACCATTTCGATTTTTTCAGGTTAAAAAATAGGGCGGAATTACTTGCAATTGGCTGGCAGGATTACTTGAATGATAATGATTCTATTATATTTATTGAATGGGGAAATCTTATCCCTGAGGCTTTACCGTCAGAAAGAGTTGAGATTACAATTACAGTTAAAAACGGAAAAGAAAGGGAAATAGTTTTTGACAGATTTAACTGATAAGAAAGCAATTCTTGCTATAGAAACCTCAGAAAGTGTTTGCAGTATATGCATCTACTTTTCCGACGATATTTTTTTCTCTTCTTCTGTAAGATTAAAGTATTCACATTCAGAAAAAATATTTGAATTAATTGAATCGTTGTTTTCATTAGCCGGTATTTCTGCTTCGCATCTGGATTCTGTTGCAGTCTCGGCTGGCCCTGGTTCCTTTACCGGGCTCAGGATAGGGATGTCGGCTGCCAAAGGGATAGCTTATGGTGCAGGCTTACCTGTTATCCCGGTTCCAACTTACGAAGCTTTTGCTCTTCAGCTAAGCAATATTCTTAATAATAATGATGAATTTATTATTGCCAACAGGATGAACAGCGAAGAGGTTTACTATTCCAGGTTTCAAATTAGAGGTAATAGTTATATATTTGCGGAAGAATTGAAGCTCTTAAAAAATGATTCATTTATTGATAAATCGGCTCATTTACCGGTATTTGGCAACGCAGCCGTTTTGTTGAATATTCCGGTAAAATATCCGCTCGTTGCCGACCCGTTTTTTATAGCGAAGTGGGCTGCCGGTTTAGGAATAAATGTAAGAACATTTGATTATGATTTATTGGAACCTCTTTATTTAAAAGATTTTATTATAAAGGAGAAAAACAAATGACAAAAAAAATCTTTGCAGTTGTTTTTGCATTAAGCTCCATTTCCCTCGGTCAATTATTTCAACCGAAGTTAATGGTTCAGCCGGGTGAGTACGATTTTGGTGTTATTGAACAGGGAGAGATAGTTTCCCATACATTTATTTTAACCAACGGCGGCAGTGATTTGCTTAAAATTTCTAATGTTACTGCTTCGTGCGGCTGCACAGCAGCCAAACCCGAGAAGCAGGAGCTCGCCCCCGGTGAATCAACTAATCTTTTAGTAACTTTTAATTCAGCACACAGGCAGGGCAGTCAGTTTAAAACTGTAAAAGTAACAAGCAATGATCCTGAAAATCCTGAAGTAGTACTTTCGATAAAAGCAAATGTTGTTTTACCCGACAAAAATAACACAGCAAGACCGGTAATTTATTTCCCTGAAGTTCAGCACAATTTTGGAAAAACTACCGAAGGAAAGGTGCTCGAGTATTCTTTCATATTCCGCAATACAGGCGGTTCAACGTTAAGCATTAAAGAGATAAAGACTTCCTGTGGTTGCACTGCAGCGCTCGTTAGCAAAGAAAATCTTCAGCCCGGCGAGGAAGGAAGCATTAAAGTTGAATTTGATACCAGCAAGCGCTTTGGTAAAATGAGTAAAACCATTACGGTTATATCAAACGATCCTCTGGCGCCGAACAAGGTATTAACTATTTATGCCGAAGTTGAAAAAGCCGGTTAATTTTTATGCCGTGGTTCCGAAGATCAAAAGATAATATCTCTCCTGATTCACAAAAGCTGGATTTGCCAGACGGCTCATGGGAAAAATGTCCCGGCTGCGGAGAAATTATTCATAAAAAACAACTTGAAGCTAACCTTTGGACCTGTCTGAAATGTGATTTTCATTTTAGGATAGGGAGTGAAGAGTATATTCATATTCTTCTGGATAAAGGAAGCTTTAAAGAGTACTATAAAAAAATGCACTCACCCGATCCCCTCAATTTTGAAGATACAAAGAAATACAAGGACAGGCTTTACGCAACAGTTAAAACATTAAAGCTTTACGAAGCAGTGAGGGTGGGCACCGGAAAACTTAATGGAAAAGCAATCGCCTTCGGATGCATGGATTTTAAGTTTATCGGCGGAAGCATGGGCTCCGTAGTTGGAGAGAAAATAGCCAGGATAGTCGACAAAGCCTGTAAAAATAAAATTCCACTGGTAATTGTTTCTTCAAGCGGCGGCGCACGTATGATGGAAGGGGCATATTCTCTAATGCAGCTTGCTAAAACCAGCTCCAGATTAGCTAAACTTGCAGAGGCTCACATTCCTTACATCTCGGTATTAACTGATCCTACAACCGGTGGTACAACAGCCAGCTATGCTATGCTCGGGGATGTTAATATTGCTGAGCCAAATGCACTTATCGGTTTTGCCGGACCAAGAGTAATAAAACAAACGATAGGTAAAGATCTGCCCGAAGGTTTTCAGCGTTCTGAATTTTTACTCGAAAAAGGATTTATTGATTTAATCACTTCAAGAAAAAACCTCAAAGAAAATATCAGCAATCTTATTGACTTAATGACCTGAGGCCAGCATTATAACAATCTCAAAAACCGATGAAGTACGGCATATCTCTGCCAGGTTAAAAAAAGAAGGCAGCAGCATTGGCTTTGTGCCTACTATGGGATTTCTTCACGAAGGTCACCTTTCTCTAATAAGGCAATCAATGGAAAATTGCGATAAAACTTTTGTATCAATTTTTATTAATCCAGCACAGTTTGCACCGGGTGAAGATTATAATAAATATCCCCGCGATATTAAGAGGGATACAAAGCTTCTTGAAGAACAGGGTGTTGATTTTCTTTTTATTCCGGATAAGGCGGAAATCTATCCTTTTTATTTTCAAACTTATGTGGAACCTGGTGAGATATCGAAAAAGTTTGAGGGTGAATTCCGACCTGCACACTTTAAAGGTGTTACAACTGTTGTATTAATTTTGTTTAATTGTGTTCAGCCCGATTATGCTTTTTTCGGGCAGAAGGATGCCCAACAATTAGCTGTCATCAGGCAGATGGCAAAAGACTTAAAACTGAATATTAATATCGTTGGTTGCCCCATTATCCGTGATAAAGATGGATTAGCAATGAGTTCACGGAATATTTACTTATCTGCCGAAGAAAGAATAAAAGCTCTTGCATTGCACAAAGCACTTTTATACGGAAGAAAGCTGATTGAATCCGGAGAGAAAGACCCGGAGCGAATTATAAGCAATATGAAAGTTTTTTTAAGTGAGGCGAAAATTGTTGAAGTGGATTACGTTGCAATAGTAAATTCTTACGGGTTCAGAGAAGCTGATATAATTGATGAAGGGAATGAGTATAATATTCTCGTTGCAGCAAAAGTAGGAAGCACAAGACTTATCGATAATGAGCTAGTACGCTTATAACTTTTGGAAATTTATATTTTTTAATGCATTTATTCCGTACAGCACTAATCCTTCTACATAACTGAATCTGAGGTTCAGGTGCGGGATTATTTTTCTTGCATTACCACCCGTTATGTAAACCACTATTTCTTCAGCCGATTTTTTTTTCTTCAGGTAGTTGATTGTTCCCTCAACCAGTCCGGTAACAGAAGTTAAAACTCCGCTTGCAATTGATGAGTTTGTATCTTTGCCAATTGTTGAAGTGAACCCGGAAACATCTGCTTGAGGCAGCTGTGCTGTATTCTTTTGCAGAGAATCAAACATCATTTCAATTCCGGGAGCAATTAAGCCACCGGTAAATTTTCCGGGATACTCAATCACATTTATAGTTGAAGCAGTCCCGAAATCAATAGCAAGCACAAAGGTATCCGGCTTATAACTTTTATATTTATCTGAATTTCTAAAAAGGAAATACGCTCCCTCTGCCGAACAGAGACGGTCAATTCCAAGTGTTTGGGGAGTTTTATAATCTACAAGGAGATTAAAACGGCTTTTATAAGTTATTGTACTACAGTCTATCTTTCTTTCGTTTAATTCCTTAAGCATTTGTGCTTCAACTACCGGGTTCACAGAACAGATGACAACTGCTTCTGGCGGGTGTTTATCTGTGTATAATAGGAAACCGTTTAAAGATGAATGAATACGAAAGTCTGATAATTCATTCAGATTGAAAACCCCGGATTTAATGTTTGTGTTGCCGATATCTACTGTTAGGATCATCAGGAATGACTTACATCACCAAAATGTATTTTCTCAAATACATCATTTTGTTTTAAGATTAAAAATCCGTTCTCATCGATGTCGTGAAAAATACCTTTCTTTGTTTTTTCATCCTGGACAACAGTAATCCTGTCTCCGATCATCCGGCACTTACCACGCCATTCATCAAGAAGGGGTGCCGAAGATTTTTGCAGTCTTATAAATTCTTCTTCGAATAAATTAAGGATTTCGGCGAGAAGAATTTCCCTTTCAATTTCATATTTAAGTATGATTTTAAGTGATGAAGGTGGGTAGTTAAACTCCCCCTGGAAATTAGCCTGGTTGACATTTAACCCAATGCCTATCACAGCTCTTTCAATTTTTTTCCCCTGAACTGAAGTTTCAGTTAGTATTCCTGCTATTTTACACCCGTTAATAAGTACATCGTTCGGCCATTTTAATTCAGTTCTAAGCTGATATAAATTTTCAATTGCATTCGAAACGACCACTGATGCAAGAAGATTCAGGTGGTTAATATTAATGTTAAGCAGATTTTCATGACAGAGGAGTATCGAGAAGGTCAGGTTTTGACCCATATTGCTTTGCCATATTCTGTTTTTTCTTCCGTGTCCCTGCGATTGTTTTTCGGCGAGAAGTACAGTCCCTGAGTTTTTATAACGTGTTTTATTGTTCAATAATTCTTCATTAGTTGAGCTTAGTTCTTCTAAATAAATAAAATTTCTGCCAAAGAATTCAGTCTCAAGCTTAATGTCGAATTTAGATAGTTCAAACATTTTTATCTCCGGTACAAAGTTAATGAATTATATGTATTTGTCGTTCAACTTGACAATTTTCAATGGCTGGCGGAAAATTTGGCAGAATGTCTGCCGGATTCCATTGAAATACAGAGATTTTGAAATTATCATAAGTGCTTTTATTTCAATGAGTTGTTTCAAAATTCAGATATGGCATTCAGGTTGTTGAAACTATAAGTTATTAAAATCTTTAAATAACTGAAAGTAATCAAGTAGAAAAAATTTTTTAAAATAATTAATAAGGAGAATAAATAATGGGAAAAATTATTGGAATAGACTTGGGAACTACTAATTCCTGTGTAGCTGTAATGGAAGGAAACGATCCCGTAGTAATACCAAATGCTGAAGGCGGCAGGACTACTCCCTCTATAGTAGCATTTACCAAAGGCGGGGAAAGACTAGTTGGGCAACCGGCAAAACGGCAGGCAATAACTAATCCAAAGAGCACAGTTTTTTCGATAAAAAGATTTATGGGCAGGTTTATTGATGAAGTATCTGTTGAAAAATCTGAAGTTCCTTACGAAGTAATTGAGGGTGAAAACAAAACAGCGCGGGTTAAAATACAGGATAGAATTTATTCTCCTCCGGAAATAAGTGCAATGATTTTGCAAAAGATGAAAAAGACAGCCGAAGAGTATCTTGGTCAGGAAGTAAAGGAAGCAGTTATTACTGTTCCTGCATATTTTAATGATTCACAGCGTCAGGCAACGAAAGATGCTGGAGAGATTGCTGGTTTAACTGTAAAAAGAATTATTAATGAACCAACTGCTGCTGCATTAGCATACGGGCTCGATAAAAAAGAAAGAGATCATACGGTAGCAATTTACGATCTCGGAGGCGGTACTTTCGATATTTCAATTCTTCAGCTTGGCGAGGGTGTGTTCGAAGTTAAATCTACCAACGGTGATACACATCTTGGCGGCGATGATTTTGACCAGAGATTAATTAACTATTTAGCTGATGAATTTAAGAATTCAGAGGGTATCGATTTAAGAAAAGACCCGATGGCCTTGCAAAGACTGAAGGAAGCTGCAGAGAAAGCTAAAATTGAACTCTCCTCATCTAATTCCACTGATGTTAATTTACCTTTTATCACAGCAACTCAGGATGGACCAAAACATCTTAACATCAATCTTTCAAGATCAAAATTCGAGCAGTTGATACATGATCTGGTTGACAGAACCAAACATCCCTGCGAACAGGCAATGAAAGACGCCCGGGTAAGTGCTTCTGATATTGATGAAGTAATTTTAGTCGGCGGTTCTACCAGGATACCGATGGTTCAGGAGTTAGTTAGAAAATTATTTGGTAAAGAACCTCACAAAGGTGTTAACCCAGATGAAGTAGTTGCTATTGGTGCAGCCATTCAGGGCGGCGTACTTGCTGGTGATGTAAAGGATGTGCTTCTGCTCGATGTTACTCCGCTTTCACTTGGCATTGAGACTCTCGGCGGCGTAATGACAAAGCTGATCGATTCTAATACAACCATACCGACAAAAAAGAGCGAAATATTTTCAACTGCAAGTGATAATCAGCCATCCGTTGAAATACATATTCTTCAGGGCGAAAGACCAATGGCTGTTGATAACAGAACGCTTGGAAGATTCCATCTCGATGGAATTCCTCCTGCTCCAAGAGGTATTCCACAGATTGAAGTCACATTCGATATAGATGCGAATGGTATTTTGCATGTTAATGCTAAAGACAAAGCAACCGGCAAAGAACAAAGCATAAGAATAACTTCTTCAAGCGGGTTAAGCAAAGATGAGATTGAAAAAATGAAGAGTGATGCTAAGGACCATGCTGCAGAGGACAAGAAAAAGAAAGATGCTGTTGATACAAGAAATCAGGCCGACAGCCTCATCTTCCAGACAAAGAAACAGATGGATGAAATGAAGGATAAATTATCCGCGGATGATAAGTCAAGGCTCGAAAGTGAAATAAAGAAGGTTGAGGAAGCAATCGCTTCAAATAATACAGAGCAGATGAAGGTTTCAACAGAATCTTTAAATAAAGCTTGGAACGACATTGCTTCTAAATTATATCAACAAGCCCAGCAAACTGGCGGTGCCGGTGCTCAGCAGCAGGCAGGGGGTTCAGGCTCTGAAAAGAAAGAAGAAAAAGAAGAAGTTCAGGATGCTTCATACGAAGTTGTTGATGATAATGATGATAAAGATAAATAACTAAAACCGACCGGGGAGCTGATCCAACACTCCCCGGTAATTTTTAAATTCAACAAAAACATAGGATTAATTTATGAGCGATAACAAAGAATTAGTAGCACTTAATAATTTTAATAATACATCGATTAATGAATTGCTGCATACACAAAATACAATTTCACCTGCTGTAGATATTTATGAAACAGAAAACGATTTTGTAATGATTGCAAACATGCCGGGCGTTTCACGTAAAGACATACAGGTTAAGCTGGAAGATAAATCTCTGATTATTTTCGGCAGGATAGATTTTCAGGCAGCTATGGGAAGGAAATACATTTTAAATGAAAATGAGATTGGCAATTATTACAGATCTTTTAAGATCTCCGATTCAATTGATAAAGAAAAAATAATGGCACGTTATGATAACGGACAACTTGTGGTAACTCTTCCCAAGCACGAAAAAGTAAAACCGAAGACAATAGAAATAATTTAAGTTGAAACTGATTGAACTTCAAAAGCCCGTCTTTTAGGCGGGCTTTTTTATTGGTAAATTTATTATTAAAGAGTCTTGAAAATTTATTTTGCTTATAAGTGACAATTTCAGAACAAAAGCACAGAATAATTTTTATTGATCTGATGCGTGCATTTGCTGTACTGCAAATGGTACAGGGGCATACCATAGATGTTTTGCTTGCAAACCAGTTTAGGAGTGAGGAGTATATTCTATATGCAGTCTGGAATTTTATGAGAGGGCTGACTGCACCAATTTTTATGTTTACTGCCGGTACAGTGTTTACTTACCTCTTTCGCTCAGTTCATAAACCTTTTAGGAAAAACCCAAGAGTGATTAAAGGTCTAAAGAGAGGATTATTGTTGTTAGCGCTTGGCTACCTGCTGAGGTACCCGACCTGGACAGTATTTGATTTTTCGGAAGTTTCTGCTGAAAGCCTAAGGATTTTCTTTGCAGTTGATGTTCTTCAGCTTATCGGCTTTAGCTTATTTTTATTGCTGCTCGTTCTCTATCTATCCGAAAAATCGGGATTGAAAGATATTTTAATTTTTTCGGTATTTGCCTCTTTGATTTTCATTTCTTCTCCCTTTATAGAAAAAATAAACTGGCCTTCTCTACTACCGTTACCTCTGGCTGGATACTTTTTTGCTGGCTCCGGTTCGCTTTTCCCGGTTTTCCCTTGGGCAGGTTATGTTATTGCAGGAGGTGTTCTCGGAAGCTATCTGGCTAGTAATCCGCTGGTATTTAAGACTAAGAGGTTCAGCTTTTTACTTCTTCTTTTCGGCGTTGTGCTTATGCTGGTTTCATTAATTGCTACTTTAATAACCAGATATCTTGGCGTAATTATATTAAATCAGCAGACTGATCCGGCAGTAATAATTTTCAGAGTCGGGTTTGTACTGATGCTTAATTCAATCGTCTCTTACATTGCTTTAAAGGTAAATCACATTCCTCAGCTGCTGATCCTGGTCGGAAGGAATACACTGCTTATTTACGTAGTTCACCTGATGATACTTTACGGCAGTGCATGGAACCCGGGCGTATATTTTATCTGGGGACAAAGTTTAGATGGCTGGCTTTCATCCCTTACCGCACTGGTTATGATTACAATTATGGCTCTGATGGTTATCATACTTCATAAATTCAAGATGAGAAACAAAGAGCTTGTAACATAAAAGTTTGGGCTCCATTACATTAAAATCTTTTAATTAAATTTAGAAGAACAATTACTGAATTTATTTTGATGCGTAAATCTCAAACAACAAGTCCTGAAATTTCAGAAGAAGAAAAAAAAATTGAGCAAACCCTCCGTCCGGAGACTCTAGAAGAATTTGTAGGACAAAAAAAGATTACCCAAAATCTCAATGTTTTTATTTCTGCAGCACAGAAAAGAAAAGAAGCCCTAGACCATACATTGCTAACAGGCCCACCCGGCTTAGGTAAAACGACCCTTGCTTACATAATTGCGAACGAAATGAAAGTTAAGCTGAAAATTACTTCTGGTCCTGTGCTTGAAAAACCGGGTGATCTTGCCGGGCTGCTTACCAACCTGGAAGAAAAATCTGTCCTGTTCATTGATGAAATCCATAGATTAAGCCCTGTTGTTGAGGAATATCTTTATTCAGCGATGGAAGACTATAGGATTGATATAATGATAGATAGCGGACCAAATGCAAGAACAATTCAATTATCGCTGCCAAAGTTTACACTTGTCGGTGCTACAACCCGTGCCGGTATGCTTACCTCACCGCTTAGGGACAGGTTTGGAATACGGTTCAGGCTGGATTACTACCAGGCAGAAGAACTTAAAGATATTGTTAAGAGATCAGCAGGGATATTGAATATTAATGTTGATCATGATGCTTCGCTAGAGATTGCAAGACGCTCCCGGGGAACACCGAGGATTGCTAACAGGCTGCTGCGCCGGACAAGAGACTTTGCAGACTTCGATAATAAGAAGAAAATTGATATTGAAACCTCTCACAAAGCTCTTGCTGCACTCGAAGTTGATGAGTACGGTTTGGATGAAATGGATAAGGAGATAATATTAGCAATAATCGAGAAGTATAACGGCGGACCCGTTGGGCTGAACACACTTTCAGTTGCAGTAAACGAAGATCCGGGAACAATCGAAGAAGTTTATGAACCGTTCTTAATTCAGCAGGGATTTATTCAGAGAACTCCCCGCGGCAGGGAAGCTACTTCGCTTGCTTATAAAAGATTCGGAAAAAATAAAATTAATAAAAATGGGAGTCAGTCTCTTTTTGAATAATTTTTTTCATTTAAGGCGAATCATTCCGTTCCATAACCACTATGTATCTTAAAATTATGATGAACAAATTGCTTTTATTACTTTTATTTTGTTTTTCTCTCCGCCTGTTCGGCCAGCAGGATTTATTTATACATCTTAATATTAAACCGGCATACGAAAAAGGTACTCGCTCTTCTGATGGCAACCCCGGAGCCGGGTACTGGCAAAACTCTTCCAACTATAAAATAAATGTAGACTTTAATCCTTACACTTATGAAATATTAGGGTCAGAAGAAATAATTTATTATAATAACAGCCCCGATACGCTTAGGAGAATTTTACTGAGGTTGTATCCCAACGTTTTTAAGAAAGGCAGTACAAGAGATTATCCGATAAGCCCCGAAGCCGTTACAGATGGAATGAAATTAACCAGGTTAATAGTTGGCGGTAAAGAATTGAATTTAGAAAACAACTCCACTTACAGGGTAATTAATACAATTGCCACTATTTACCTTCACGAATTTATACCCCCGCACTCTTCAGTAAACATTGAAATTGACTGGACATTTTATTTCTTACCCGAAACCCGTTTAAGGGTTGGTGTCTACGATTCAACAACAGTGTTTATTGGTTATTGGTACCCTCAGATTGCAGTTTACGACGATATTGAGGGCTGGGATTACTACAACTATGGCGGACAGGAGGAATTCTATAATGATTTTTCAAACTTCGATGTAAGCATTACAGTTCCAAATGATTTTGGTGTTTGGGCAACCGGCGAGTTGCAGAATCCCGGGGCAGTACTCTCAGAAAACATTTATCAAAAGTACCTGCAAGCTGAAAAATCAGATACTGTGGTAAGAATTATAACCCCTAACGATTTGAACCGGGGTTCAATCTACAATGATTCGGATGATAAAAATATCTGGCACTTTAAAGCTGAGAATGTAACCGATTTTGCTTTTGCTGTAAGTGATCACTACTTGTGGGATGGTGTTAAAACAGTGGTTGACAGCTTGAATAAAAAATCTGTTTTTACACAAACAGCTTACCCGTCTGATTCACCTGACTTTACCGATGTCGCAGAAATAAGTAAAAATCTTGTAATTTATTTTTCCGGAAAAATACCTGGCGTTAGCTTTCCTTTTCCTACCTTTACAGCTTTTAATAATGGTAGGTTTGGAGGAGGCATGGAATTTCCGATGATGGTCAACAACGGCTCAAACGATATTTATGAAAATACCGTTTCCTTAACTGCACACGAAATGGCCCATCAATATTTTCCGTTTTATGTCGGTACCAATGAAAAGAAGTATGCATTTATGGATGAAGGTTGGGCTGTAATGCTTCCTTTTAAGTATATGGAGAACCTGACGGGTTTCAATTCTCGTTTAGCAAGAAATATTTCTGCATATCGTTCCATTGCCGGAACTGAAGATGATATTCCGCAGATGATTCCCTCTCTTTCTCTTACCTACATCGCATACCGTAATTCGGCATACGATAGGTCATCTATTGCTTATGAAATTTTACGGGATATGCTTGGCGATGAATTGTTCTTAAAGGCTTTAAAAGAATATATGAAGAGGTGGAACAGAAGGCATCCCACACCTTATGATTTTTATTTTACTTTTAACAACGTTACCGGGCAGAACCTTAATTGGTTCTGGAAGCCATGGTTTTTCGAAATTGGTTTTCCCGATCTTGAAATAGTCAGCATAGACAAAGAGGAAGCCGGTTATAAAATATTGATTAGAAAGATTGGAAATATACCCGTGCCGATCCATTGTAAAATATATTTCGAAGACGGGACAGAAGATAAGTTGTATAAAAACGCCGGTGTGTGGAAAGACTTGAACGATGAGTATTTAATTGAATACTCATCTTCGAAAACGATTAGGGAATTACTTTTGTCAGGCGAGAATATACCGGATATAAATCCGGATAATGACCGGATTGTTGTTCATTAATTCAGATGCTGCTGTTTAATCTTTTTTCTTCTTTGGTCTTCCTCTCTTAGTTGTTTTGGTCTCATCTGATTTTTTCTTTTCAGATTTAGGTTTTGCTTCCACGGTTTCCTTTTTAGGATGAACTTTCTTCTTAGTTTTATTTTCGGATTCAGAATCGTCGGTAATCTCTGCAGGAGCTTGCTCAGTTTCAACAGTACTGTCTTTTTCCTCCAAAGGTTCAGCAACAGTTTCGGTAATTACTTCTTTCAAATTATCTTCAACCGATTTAACCCCGGAAATGATCGGTTCCGGAATTATTTCTTCTGTCGTCTCTTGATATTCTGCTGTTTGATTAGCAGTTGATGCTTCCTCAACAATCTCAGCTACAGCAATTTGAGTTTCAATGATCTCTGGGGGTTTTTCTTCAAATTGTGCTGTATTTTCTGCAGGCAATTCAGGCTTTAATTCTTCATGAACCTGTACTTCTGCAGGAGCCTGCTCAATTTTCTTCTCAACTCTCCGCATCTCTGTTACAGGGGGTTTAAAGGATTCAACAGGTTTATCCTTTTTATCAATTATTCTTTTTTCGTTTTTTACAGTTGAGTAAGCAAATTTTTGAGAAGATTTCTTTTTCCGTAGCCTGGTTTTACCATAGCTCCCCCGGAATATTTTCCCTCTTTTACTTCTTTTATCACCTTTTCCCATAGCTCTCTTTCCGAATTGAATTTTATGAAAAATTTAACACACAATAATAATCTGCAAAGCTGTAACTTTCAATTACTACCGGAATTAAGTTGTAAATTTTTTCTATTTAAATAGAAAATTCTAATACACACTAATATCAAGCTGGCATAGCCAGCAGCAAACAGGAGCCAGTTGAAGCCCGATGGCAGTAATTTTGTCAAGTCTCCTATGCCGGTTAAAATTATTTTAATGCTGTCTTCCATAAAAGTGTATAAAAGAATAAGTATTGATAATGCCAGTATTATCCAATCGGGGATTGTAATTTTATATATAATTTCCCTAATGAGTACATAACCTTCCAGAATCATCAGGGCAGAAATAAGAACCGGGGCAATTACCGGAGCCCACCATGGAAGAGGAATGAGAAATAGTATATCCCATTCAAGCAAGGATTTTGGCCACTCTATAAATACGAAAAGCCAGATGTAATAGAAAATGTCCCAGATACCAAAAGCAAACAAAACATAACCTGTTTTTTGGCTTTTGCTTTTTCCGGCAATTAAACCGGTTGCGGTAAGCATTATTAATGTTGCTGCTTCTCTGCCGATTTCTATAAACGTGTATTTATCCGGAGTGAAATTAATATCCTTCATCAGATCTTCGATTCCATAAAAAGCACGAAGGTATACAACTACTGCAGATTCAATATATGCCATTGCAATTGCAAATATTGCAACAAATATTGAGTTTCTCTCCAAATGCATAATGTTTAAAGAATTAATCAAATGGTATAGATATTTTTCCCTCTGCTGCAAACTTTTCAATTTGTCTGCGATGGCGAAGAATGTGAACGACTGCATGCTCAAGCAGCTGTTCGAGATCGCATTGTGGACCCCAGCGGGTGATCATTTTTACTTTCTGAATCTCAGCATCAGAATATTCCCATTTGCCGTCGAGAGTTTCAGAAGTATATGCAAGCATATCATTGAATCTGATGAGAAATTCTTCTTTGGAAAGAAGTTTTCGCTCAGGAGAATTTTTAGGAATGGAAAACCAGTCCCGAATGTAGTTCGCATATCCGAAGCCGGAATTTGTAACATGTGAAACAATAGTTTGAACTGACCGGCAGTCTTCGTCTTTCGTGTCAGGATCCACAATCTTTGCGAAATCCGACACAGAAATTTTTGTTATAAGTTTTTTTAATTCTGATCCGGCGCGTTCGTACTCGTCCATTATTGCACCGACAGCTCCTTTGCGGAAACTTTTAATTACAGACATTTTTTTGTTTTTTAAATTATTTTAACTCAAGTTGATCGTGCATTTATTTGTTAAGCAAAATACCGTTGAAACGGTTATAATAAATTGTTTTTTGTTTTATTAACACACAACTTAAGTCGTGGTGTAGTGAAAAAAAAGTAAAGGATTAAAAACCGTATTAACGGTATACAATAACAAGCGGTTAACTTTAGTATTTTAAAATGCAATTTTCAAAGATTGCTTAGAAAAACAACCAGCCATTACTTCCAGCAACAGCTCCAACAATAGTGATCAGGCTCAAAAGTAAAAGTATCAGGTGCATTCTGAAAATATTGCCATAAGTTTTTTCAGGATCTTTCTGCGCTTTTTCTCTCATTCTTTTATGAAGGAATAAAGGTTCCAGAACAAACAATAGTAAGGTAAAAATCAACCAGACTAAAACCATCAGGTGCATCCACCAATACGATATATCTAAGAATCTATTCCACATATTATATCTTGTTACCATATAAAAACCGGATAGACCGACGAACAGAGTTGTTATCCGTGCCTGTTTTGCAAACCTGTGCTCGGCTTTTTCAAAGAAGTCAATTCTCTCTTCTTTAGATTTGAATTTTTTTACTGTTGGTAATAGCACCGTAGTTACAAATGCAACTCCGCCAATCCATAAAACCACTCCGGTTATATGCAGAATTCTTGCAATTGCCAAATCATACATAATTGTAATTCCTTTACTGAAATTTCTGTAAAATATTGTAGTGAAGATAGTGAGGACAGAACGGATGGAACAAGCATAAATAAAAAGACCACCGGCGATGGTGGTCTTTAATGTAATATGTGAAAGGAAATTTTATTTCACCAGCATCATTTTGCGGGTCTCAATATAATTGCCAGCCTGGATGCGATAGAAGTATGCACCACTCGGTAAATTAACTGCACTAAAAGTAACTTTATGGTTTCCTTTTTGCATTTCTTCATTCACAAGTTCGGCAATTTCCTGCCCGATAAGATTATATACTTTTATATTTACAAAAGCAGCTTCGGGGATTGAATACTTTATCGTTGTAGCCGGATTAAACGGATTAGGATAATTGTTGAACAGATAGTAAGAACTTGCGGCATTCTCATCATCTTCAATACCGACAACAAATAACCACGTCCAAATTGATCTTGAATTGTTGACCCACATAGTACCATTCCATATCTGCGATGTAGCCGTATCCATATTTCCATTAACGTCATATGATATGTTTGTTTGATAGTTATAGTCCCAGTTGGTGCCATTCCAATTTTCATATAAGGAGTTAACAAGCAAACTCTGGGTATTGTAACTGTATGTGTATCTCCAAACATTTTCCCATTGAGAAATTACATTATTCCATGTTTGGAAAAGAGCTGTCGCTACTAAATCAGCAATATTTCCGGCAGGCAAGTCTCTCGTATAAGTATATTCCTCACGTATATTATTATCCCAATCGGTCCCGTTCCAGGTTTGCAATATTACCTCGGTGTTATTATTATTCGCATCATATGTGAACAAAGACTGGTAGTCATTTACCCATGCAGAACCATTCCAGTCTAATCCTAACCGAATTGTGTTATTATTGTTTGCGTCGTAAGTGTATTCTTCTTTGAAATCGTTTTCCCAGATGCCCACATTCCACATTTCGTATAATTCTGAGGTGATGAATCCACCTGCACTCCATTGATAAGAATTTCTGTTTGAGTTAATCCAGTTTGAGCCATCCCAGTTCTGTGTGGTAATCATCTCAACGCTACCGGATGGAAAATAAGTATATAGATAACGCGATTGATTAAGCCAGGTAGAACCATTCCAAACCTGATAAAGTAGCTCGGTTCTATTATTATTTCCGTCATAGGAATATACATACCGATAATTATTCACCCAGTTCGGATTAATCCAGTTTTGAGCTGTTTCTATACTTATAAGTCCGGGACCTAAGTATTCGTACAGATATTTAATAGTATTATCCCAGCTGGTTCCATTCCAGCTTTGATATAATTCCTCTGATAACCAGCCGTAAGAGTTATAAGTGTTACTGCTCTTATAATAATTTTCCCAGTCCGTACCGTTCCAATTCTGACTTGTCCAGGTATCCTGCATATAGCCATCCGGTGAGTTAAAAGGTTTGCCGAATTTACCTTTTGAATTCTGACCGGGTTTTTCTTTCAGAAACGTTTTATCGAGCTGCTTCAGGATTTCTTCTGAAGTCAGTGTTTTTTTATCAGGAATTCTCGGTGATTCCTGTGCAATGCTTATCGGAGTAAAACTTAAGATAAGCAGAAAAGCAAAACAAAAATTGATTCTTTCTTTCATGCTACCTCCTTATTAATAATTGATACTTACTAAGTATTACTAAATATAAGCTAATTAATTCAATTTTGAAGCATAAAATTTTTTACTGAATGATTGATGTTGAATATTCATTTTGCTCGTTAGATTAGATTTTAAGCAGAAATATGAGCCCACAAAAATTTGCAGAACGGTATCAATAAAAAAAAGACCACCTTTCGTGGTGGTCTTTTGTGAAGTATTAAAAGAAATTTTATTTCATCAGCATCATTTTACGAGTTTCGACAAAACTGCCTGCCTGTATCCGGTAGAAATAAACACCGCTCGGCATATTTACTGCATCAAAAGTAACTTCGTGGTTTCCTGTTTGCATTTCTTCATTTACAAGTTCGGCAATTTCCTG
>CAZXGJ010000048.1:21361-30214 GCA_964639955.1 uncultured Ignavibacteriaceae bacterium | reverse complement strand
GAAGAGCACGACATAATCGCTATTGATATGGATAAGCAAAGACTTAGCTACTCAGATTCAATGGCTGATATACTTACCATCAATGGTTCATCTACAAACATTTCCACCCTGAAGGATGCAAGAGTTGATAAAGCAGATCTGTTTGTTGGTGTAACTTCCTTCGAAGAAGTCAATGTAACAAGTGCCATACTTGCAAAAAAGCTCGGTGCTAAAAAAACCATCGCAAGAATAAGTAACTCAGAATACCTTGACGAAAAGGTTGATATAAAATTTTCTGAAATCGGAATTGACTTTATGATTTATCCCGAAGAGTTAGCCGCAAGGGAAATGGTCAATCTTATTCTCAGGTCAGCAGCAACTGATGTAATGGATTTTGAAGATGGTAAACTTTCAGTAATTGGTTTACGATTGGATAAAGATGCACCAGTTATAAGAAAAACTATTGTTGATATTGCAAAAGAATTTGAATCATTCGACTTCAGAATTGTTGCACTTCACAGAAACTTCCGGACAATAATTCCTAAAGGTAATGACAAATTTCTTCCTAATGACCAGGTTTTTGTAATCACCAAACCTGAAGGTAACAGTGTTGTGATGAAGCTTGCAGGAAAAGAAGATATAAAATTCGATAATATTATGATACTTGGCGGAAGTAAAATTGGTCGAAGAGTTGCAGAACTGCTGGAAGATAAAATGACAGTTAAGCTGATTGAAGCTGACGAAGAAAAAAGTCTTCAGCTTGCAGATTCATTAGGCAGTACACTTATAATTAAAGGCGATGGAAGAGATATAGATCTTCTTGCTCAGGAAGGAATTATTGATGTTGACGCATTTGTTGCAGTTACCGAAGATGCCGAAACAAACATCATCACCTGCCTGATGGCAAAACATCTTGGAGTAAAAAAAGCCATCGCACTTGTTGATAAAGTCGATTACATACCTCTCACCCAGACAATAGGTCTGGATTCACTAATCAACAAAAAATTAATTGCAGCAAATAACATTTCGCGTTTCATTCGTAAAAGCGAAGTTCTTGCTCTAAGTACTCTTGAAGGAATTGATGCTGATATTATGGAATATGTTGTTCAGCCAAACGCTCCAATAACAAAGAAGCCAATTAAAGATTTGAATTTTCCTAAAGAGGCAATAATTGGTGGAATCATCCGCGGTGAACAATCAATGATTGCAGTCGGCGATACCAGAATTCAAAGCGGAGATAAAGTGGTTGTGTTCTCTCTTCCGGGTGGCGTAAAACAAACAGAGAAGTTCTTTAAATAAAAATGAATTTCAAAGTTGTTTTTAACATAATTGGTTTCCTATTAATTCTTAACGGATTATTTATACTTACCGGTATTGGATTTTCAATCTACTATCAGTCTGATGATATATTGGCTCTTCTTATTTCGGGAGTAGTAACATCTCTCTGCGGATTTATAATCTGGCTTGGAACACGAAAATCAGAAATAACAGAATTAGGAAAGCGCGAAGGTTATTTGATTGTATCTCTTGGATGGATAGTGATGTCGCTATCTGGAGCTATTCCTTTTGTAATTTATGGAGCAATTCCAAACTATACTGATGCTTTCTTTGAAACAATGTCAGGTTTTACAACAACCGGGGCATCAATTCTAACTGACATAGAAAAATTACCTTACGGATTATTATTCTGGAGGAGTTTTACTCATTGGTTAGGAGGAATGGGAATTATCGTACTTTCACTCGCGATTCTTCCTTTACTTGGCATCGGCGGAATGCAGCTTTTTGCCGCAGAGGTGCCCGGTGTGATAAAAGATAAAATTCATCCAAGAGTAAAAGAAACAGCCAAGCGTTTATGGGGAATCTATGTGATTCTGACCGGAGCAGAAACTTTGCTTTTGATCGTTGGCGGGTTAAATTTTTTCGATGCAATCACTCATTCATTTGCAACGATGGGTACGGGCGGATTCTCTACTAAGAATAACAGCATAGCATATTTTACTTCACCATATGTCCAATACATTTTTATATTCTTTATGTTCATTGCAGGAATGAATTTCACACTGCATTACTTTGCATTTCACGGCAATTTTAGTTTTTTTAAAACGAATACTGAATTCAAGTACTATCTCGGTTTTACAATTTTTGTTTCATTGTTTATAATGGTGATTCATATACCGCATGTAGATTTCTACTGGGAGGAGGGAATAAGACAATCACTTTTTCACGTAGTTTCACTTACAACTACAACAGGATTTGTAACTTCCGACTATGAAAACTGGGCACCGTTTTCACGGATGATCTTCTTTGCTCTGCTTTTTATTGGAGGTTGTGCAGGCTCAACAGGCGGCGGTATAAAATTCGTAAGACACATAATCTTATTTAAAAATAGCTGGGCTGAATTAAAGAGATTAATACATCCCAGGGCAGTTATTCCTATCAAGTTCAATAATAAGGCAGTTAGTTCTGAAATTATTTCAAACGTCCAGGCATTCTTTATCTTTTATATACTGCTCTTTGTATTTGGTTCAATAATTATTTCGTTGCTTGGAGTAGATTTTGTAACTACCATTGGTGCAGTAGCAACCTGTATAGGTAATATTGGTCCGGGGATTGGAACTGTTGGCCCAGTAAGCAATTTTTCTCATTTGCCTGAAATTGTAAAATGGATTCTGAGTGTTCTGATGGTAGTTGGAAGGTTAGAGCTATTTACTGTTCTGATAATTTTTTCACCTGCATTCTGGAAGAAGTGACTTCTTACCGATATTATCCCTTTGAGGGATTGTATCAATACTTTTTTAATAAAAAACCGCTATAATTTTCGCAGTCTCTGGACACCTGCTTATTTTTTTCTCTAAGTCAAAGACTCCGCTTGAGTATACGAACTAACGAGGATTTAATATTTATAGAAATAAAAAGAAAAGAAGAACAAAACACCTTTCGTAATGATTTAGTAATCAAACTCTATTTAAACCTCTCAACAATTTATATCTCTTATTTGATACCTTGGCTAAATGAACATAGAAAAAACAACTAAGATCAGTTAAAATTTTTACATCTGAAGGTATGTCAACTCTTGACAGCCTCTTTAATTAAGTCAGATTCAAACTGATTACTCTTTTAATCTGCGGCATATCGATTGTATTTATATTATATTTGCCTTCAATTAGTGAGAATATTTAAGATGACTGGTAAAGAATTACTCAAAAAATACAAAGAGCCAAAGAACTTTTTTAACAGAGATCTAAGCTGGGTAGAATTCAACCGAAGAGTGATGGAAGAGGCACTTAATTCTGAACTCCCGCTGTTGGAAAAAATAAAATTTATTTCAATCTTCTTTTCAAACCTGGATGAATTTTATATGATACGTGTGGCCGGTTTGAAGGAACAAGTTGCCGCAAATATTCTGGAGCCGACAATTGACGGGCTTACACCTCTCGAGCAGATTCAGAAAATTGAAAAGACTCTTAAGCCGATGATAAAGCAGCTTACTGATTGCTGGACAAATGTAATCGTTCCGGAACTGAAAAAAAACAATGTTTTTATATTGAACATAAATGAACTTCAGGCAGATGAACATGCAAAGCTCAAAGAATATTTCAAGAAAGAAATCTACCCGATACTAACGCCACTGGCTTTTGACCCCGGCAGACCGTTCCCCTACATTTCTAACCTTAGCTTAAGCCTGGCCGTTTTGGTAAGAAGCCCTAAAAATGAAACCCACTTTGCAAGGGTAAAAGTACCCAGCACATTACCACGTTTGCTTCCGGTTCATGAAATAATTAACCCGGACAGGAAGGCTATGTTGAATGGCGGCTTTGAAGCAAAATACATATGGATGGGTGACCTGATAAAGGAAAACCTGGTTATGCTCTTCCCCGGAATGGATGTGATTGAAGCCCATCGTTTTAGAATTACACGCGATACCGATATTGAACTGCAGGAAGATGAAGCCGACGATCTGTTGAGTGTTATTGAAGAGAATATACGCCAGCGTAGATTCGGGCAGGTTGTCAGGCTGGAAGTAGAAAGTGCTATGCCCGATTATATGCTCGAAACTTTAATGGAAAACCTGCAGATAACCCGCAGCGATGTTTATATAGCGGATGGACCGATAGGGCTTAGTGATGTAATGGCACTCTACAGCCTTCCTCTTCACCAGTTGAAGGAAAAACCTTTCTACCCCGTGCTGCCAAAAACTTTTGAAACAGATGAGGATATTTTTTCCATCATCAGGCAGAAAGATGTATTGTTGCATCATCCTTACCATTCTTTTACTCCGGTTATTGAATTTATAAAGCAGGCAGCCCGCGATCCCGATGTCCTGGCAATAAAACAAACTCTTTACCGCGTGGGTGCAGATTCCCCCATAGTAAAAGCCTTGATAGAAGCCGCAGTAAGAGGTAAACAGGTTGCCGTGCTCGTTGAATTAAAAGCCCGCTTCGATGAAGAGAATAATATTTTCTGGGCAAAAGAACTTGAGAAAGTCGGGGCACATGTTGTGTACGGGCTGGTTGGTCTTAAAACACATGCAAAAATGACTCTCGTAGTTCGTAAAGAGTTTGAAGGTGTTAAAAGATATGTTCACCTTGCCACCGGTAATTACAATGCTGTAACTGCAAAGCTTTACACCGATATAGGTTTGTTCACCTGCGACGAGGATACGTGCTCTGACGTATCCGATGTTTTCAATTATTTAACCGGCTACTCCCAGCAAAAAGATTATAAGAAGCTGATGGTTTCACCGGTAAATATGCGTGAGCAAATGATTGAAAAGATTTTCCGCGAGATAGAAAACGTTAAAGCCGGAGGTGAAGGAAAAATCACCTGGAAAATGAATTCACTCGTAGACCCAATCATCATAAGTGCACTTTACGAAGCTTCAAACAACGGAGTTAAAATTGAACTGATAATCAGGGGCATTTGCTGCCTTGTTCCCGGAGTTGAAGGTTTAAGTAAAAACATACAGGTTAGAAGCATAGTCGGACGGTTTCTTGAGCACAGCAGGGTCTTCTATTTTTATAATAACGGAAATGAAGAAGTTTACCTTGGCAGTGCTGATATGATGCAAAGGAACTTACTTGGCAGAGTAGAAATCCTGTTCCCGGTGGAAGATGAAAATATCCGGGCTGAATTAATGAGAACCCTGATCAGAATTTCATTAAAAGATAACCTTAAAGCCAGGATATTGTTCCCTGATATGAGCTACAGAATAATTCAGCACACAGAAGGCATTAAAATGATTAACAGCCAGGAATGGCTGATGAAACACGCTGTTAAAAATTCAGGCGAGCTGACTAAAAGCTGATCAGCAACCGTATTACTGAACTTTCGGGCACAATCTTTTTGTTTATCTTTATATATCAATTAACTAATAATTATCCCCTGAAAAAATGACTGACATTACTAAAAGCGGCATACTTAACGCAATTAAAAAAACAAACGACAAAAATGTAAACCTGCAATCACTTACACTCAATTCAATTAAAAAGATTGAACTTGATAACGATTCTTTAACGGTTGACCTTGCAATTACCGGTATCCCTGAAGATGACGGAAGTGCTACAGAGCTGATTGTTGATGCTATAAAAAATGAATTTCCGTATTTAAATGAAATACATCTTAACATCCATACTTCCGGGCCTTCAATTTCATCACACAAAGACCCGAAGAAGGATTCAATCCTACCGGGCGTAAAGAATACTATTGCTGTTGCGAGCGGCAAAGGCGGAGTTGGTAAAAGCACTGTTGCGGTAAACCTGGCAGTAGCACTTGCAAAAGAAGGTGCAAGGGTCGGGTTGATTGATGCCGATATTTATGGACCGAGCATACCACTGATGCTTGGGCTTAAAGACCAGCCTCAGGTTGTAAAAACAGAGAAAGGGATGCAGCTTGTTCCTCTTAAAGCATTTGGTCTTAAAGTTATTTCCATTGGTTTGCTTGTTGACGACCAGGCTCCGATAATCTGGCGCGGACCAATGGCAAGCGGAGCCATTAAGCAATTTATGAGCGATGTTCAGTGGGGCGAGCTCGATTATCTTGTATTCGATCTTCCGCCGGGTACCGGCGATATACAACTGACGCTTGTTCAAACAATTCCACTAACAGGTTCTGTTATAGTAACAACTCCGCAGGAAGTATCCCTTATCGATGCACGAAAAGCTTTAAAGATGTTTGAGAGAGTTAATGTACCGGTTCTGGGAGTGATAGAAAATATGAGCTACTTTATTGCACCCGACACGGGTAACCGGTACGATATCTTCGGCTCGGGCGGCGGCGAAAAAGTTGCAGAACAATTAAACCTACCTTTCCTTGGCGGCATCCCGATAGATCCGCGTATCCGCGAAGGCGGCGATAACGGCAAACCGATTGTTTACGATATTCCCGGTTCACGCGAAGCATCAATCATAATGGATATTTCACGAAAATTGATTGTGCAGGTAAATCTCAGAAATGAAAAGATGCCCGGTAAAGTTGAGATACTTCTTGGGGATGACGACTAATATATTGTCATCACGAGCGACTCGACTAGCGGCGAGACAGGAGCGAAGTGATCTCACTTTAATGTTAGCCGAAAGATTGCTTCGTCCCGATAACTCGGGACTCGCAATGACAATACTCAATTGATTTAATATTTTTTATTAGATTTACATACCTTGAATTACTAATGTCAATGAAAGAAGAAATTTTAAAAGCACTTGAAAATATCAGACCATTCCTGCAGGCTGATAACGGCGATATTGAGCTTGTTGAAGTAAGCAGTGATGGAATAGTGATGGTTAAGCTCAAAGGTGATTGTAAAAACTGTCCTATGTCTGTAATGACTTTGCGAGCCGGGATAGAAAGATCGCTGATTAACCAGGTGCCCGGGATAAGAAGGATAGAAGCTGTAAGCTGAAAAGCAAACTCCAAATAACAAATTGTAAATAACAATCAAATCATAATTTGAAATTATTTGTGATTTGATAATTGTAGTTAGGAATTTCTAACGAAAAATTTCTTTTCAATAATTTATTCGGAAATCTGCAGATGCCGGACTCATCTTACAAAAAAATAATAAAACCTCTAATCTGGATTTCAGGTATTGCATTGTTGTTCTACCTGTTTTTTGCATTAATTGAAATAATACTGATGGTTGCTGTATCTGCACTTCTTGCTTTCATCTTTGCACCATTTATTTCATTTCTTGAGTCGAAAGGAGCGAACAGATTAACATCAATATTAATAACGGCCGGCATATTCGGATTCATGATTTACCTGAGCCTTTCAGTTATAATCCCGAAGCTGGTCTTTCAAATGAATGAGCTTATAAGCTCGCTCGATGGATTTTCGCTTGCCGAGGAATTAAATGCGATTGAAAAAAATTTATTGCAATACCTGCCTTTCCTGCAGCCAGGTGATCTGACTAAAAGAGCTGAAGAATTCATTTCCACGCAGCTGGTTAATTTCTTCGACAGGATTTCCGAAGTTCTGGGCAGCATCTTCTCTGTAATTGCCATTCTCATAATTGTTCCTTTTATTACCTTCTTTTTATTAAAAGACAGCAGGAAAATTCTTACCGGCATTTTGCAAATGGTTCCAAATAAATATTTTGAAGTATCCTACTATGTTTTAAAAAAGGTAACTCTGCAGCTTGGCTTGTTTGTGCGTGCCTGGATTTTCGATGCAACATTTGTCGGAGTAATGATTGGCTTTGGATTTTTCTTTATTGGTGTTCCTAATGCTCTGCCTCTTGGAGTAATTGCAGGGCTCGGACATTTGATTCCTTACTTCGGTCCTGTAATCGGCGGCATACCTGCAATAATTGTTTCGATAGTTCAATATGGAGATTTTTCACAGGTCCCGCTTATCCTTTTTGTAGTTTTAATTACTTACTCATTGGATAACGGTTTTGTTCAGCCGTATGTTTTCGGTAAGAGTGTAGACATGCATCCGATAGTAATAATACTACTGATTATAAGCGGCGGAATACTGTTTGGACTATTCGGAATGCTGCTCGCAGTACCGGTTGCTACGGTAATTAAAACCTTTGCAAAAGAAATTTACTTCGCGAAAAAGAATTATAAGATTGCGAGAGTGTGAAGCAAATATACAATAGCAAATGAAGACAACCAGATACTTTCGAGAAATTGTTATTAAAAAAGATCTTACATAAAAATTTAGTGGGTTGAAAAAATCTTAAATGATCCAATAAAAACAGAAATACAGCCTACAGGAAGAATTCGTTATTGGGAATACATAGAAGAATTGCAGAAGTATGTAAGAGTTATTACATTGGCAGACAGAGAAACAGTACACAATGTTTTTCCAGTTAGAAATTTTTAGGAATAATCAAAATGAATTTTTAACTATTATCCTGAGACAGATTCATTGTATATAGAGTTTAATGAAAATGCAAGTGCTGATTCTAAGGAAGTCTCAGATGGTGTTGTAGTGGATTATAATGATGAAGGAAATATTGTTGGTATAGATATCGATAACGCAAGTAAAATAATTGACCTGCAAAAACTGGAATCAAACTCACTACCTACCAGGCAGGTCGTACTTACTTAAATCTTTGCATCAGAGAGTTTTATTTTGCAAGATAGAATTATAGAATTTCGATAGTATAATCACAAAATTAAAATAGTCATTTCTTGTCAGCAATTAACCTGTTTTTATTCGCTCTTAATTTCTTTAAAAGATGATCTGCTATCCTTTCTGCATTTGCAAGAATAGTAAGACTTGAATTTACAGCAAGTGAAGATGGAACAGCTGCTCCATCTGTAACATAAATTCCAGGATAATCGAAAACCTCACCAAAAGAATCAACCACACCCTGCTTTTTACTCTCTGCCATTCTGCAGGAACCAATCATATGAGTTGTAGAAAAGTTAA
>CAZXGJ010000048.1:0-21261 GCA_964639955.1 uncultured Ignavibacteriaceae bacterium | reverse complement strand
TTTTTACTCTCTGCCATTCTGCAGGAACCAATCATATGAGTTGTAGAAAAGTTAATCGGTTCCTTTGGTTGCCCTTCACCATCAACCATTTCATGCTGAATAATTTTACAACCATTTCTTTTTAAAATTGATTCGAGCAATTTGCTGGTTGAATTATAATATGCAATTAATTCCGGAGTCATATTCAGTTTTGGTTTTACTGAATTGGCTCCATCCAGATGAATTTCTGCTGAAGGAGGAGTTAATCCAAGTGCGTATAGTACGATCATTCTCTTTCTGTATTGTTTCATCAAATCGACATTCGCTTGTCCCCAGTAAGCCGGATTACGATTTTCATCTTCAAGATGCAGCCGTGCTGCTGCAACAACGTGCAGTGGAAGAGGTTTTGCCGAAGAAATAGTTATTCCGTGTGACTCCAAAAAATGATAGCTGATCATTCCCGGATGCGATCTGCCGCTGAGCATATCCCCTTCAATCATATTCTCGGGAATCAAACCAACACATTTTACACTTCCGTTAATTGCAATATTCTTTCCAATGTGAGAACTAAGAAAGTGTAAATTCTTTTTTGAATTCAATAAAAGTTTTGCTGTACCAATTGTTCCTCCGCCAAGTATTAATATTTTAGTCCGGATTGTAAAATTTTCTTTACTGTTAACATTTCTGCACTTTACCTCATACCTGTATGGAATAGATTTAAGTGAAGTACACGCTTTTGTTGAACTGACATTCGGAACGCATATATTAATTTCGACTGCATCTGTATCTGTTAAAATTTTCAAACCAAGTTTTTGTGCCTGCGGAAGATAATTAAGATGAAGCGATTGCTTGGCACCAAAGACACAACCGGAAACACAATAACCGCTGCCAATACAACCTTTAACGGCATATCTAGCGCGGTCACAGGAATAACCAAGGTTTTTCATCAGCAAAGAAAACACAACTCCGGATTTTGGAATCTCATCAACCGGTATCTGCTCAACATTGAGCATTTGTTCGGCAATATCGTAATAGGGATCAAGTGTCTTTCTGTCAATTCCTGCCGGCCAATAATAATTTCCTGTTTCATCCTTCAGTGAAAAAACTTTTGAAGGAGCTCTCAGAGAAACCATTTCATAAAACCCGGAACCCCCGCCCAGAGCTTCCGCATAAGTAAACGAAATTGTTTTATCTGAAATACCGGTTATGTACTGAAGAAAATATTTCGGATCCTGAGTCATCCTGAAATCTTTTTCAGGAATGATGTTCTTACCTTTTTCAATCATAAGAACATTAAAACCTGCTTCACTCAATCGCAATGCTGGTGCAGCAGCTCCAAAGCCGCTGCCAACAACCAATACTTCAGTGTTTAAGTTTTCCATTTTTATCTCCATTGTGTTATGAATAATTTCCGGTTGAAGTTAGCTCGGTTGCCAGATATGACTGACTGTTCTGGTAATGCATCTCAGCATCAACAAATGCATAACTACCGGCAAAGTCAATCAATTCACATCCTTTTTTATCATCGTAAATACTGCAATAGACTGACACCTGAGAAATAAAAATTGCTGCTGAATAGATTCTGCTTGTTACTGCATCATCATCCAACCCTGCCTGGATTACTTCTGTTTGCTCCTGCAAAGACAATTCATAAAAATTTTCTGTTCCAAAAAGATTTTTACTTTTAGCACACAGATCAGAAATGAAAAATCCGCAGTACTTATGAAATGGATAATATTCATCACAAAATATTTTATACGAATTCGGGTCACAATTGTCAGAACCCGGAATTACTGTACCAACGAATGCTGAAAGAACTTTTTGCCTCAAGTCTGTATCATTATCAAATTTATTTTCGTGAGTGTTTAATAATATTTTAACGGGCGTGCAGCTTGTAAGCAGAAGACCTGCAGAAAAAGCAATCTGTTTGAGAAAATCATGGCGACTGATAACCCGCCTACCGTTCTGCATAGTTTTATTTTTTGCTTGAAATATTTTAGTTCTCATATCAACACCTTTTAACTTTTCAAAAAAGTTGTTTGTTATTCTGGTGCTAATATTATTAATCAGAGAGCGGTGGATGTCATGAAAAAGTAAGATGTATGTAAAAATTCAATGAGGAAAAGATGAAAAGCTTTCCTTTTCAATAATAAAAATGATTAAATGATGATCAGTTAATGTTCAGAAATAAAATGCTATGAAGCAGTATTAAATGAGAGTTGTAAAATCAGATTTCTTTACTCAGCTTTTCAATCACATCAGTTGATTTTATTCCATCGGCTTCTGCACTGAAGTTAGTAATGATTCTGTGACGAAGCACAGGCAGCATCGCAAATTTCACATCATCAATGTTGGGTGTGTATCTTCCGTGAATAACCGCACGTGTTTTAGAAGCAAGTATCAAATATTGAGAAGCTCTCGGTCCGGCACCCCAGGTTATCCAGTCTTTTATAAACTGAGGAGAGTTTCCGTTTGTCGGTCTGGTCATATTTGCAACTTTAACTGCAAACTCAACAACATTATCAGCAACAGGAACTTTTCGCACAAGTTCCTGGAATTCAAGAATTTCATTAGCGTTCAAAACTTTGTCAAGCTTTGCTTTGTATTCGCTGGTGGTTGTTTCAACTATTCTTATTTCTTCTTTGTAAGAAGGATAATCGAGCCAAAGGTTGAACATAAAACGGTCAAGCTGTGCTTCAGGTAATGGATAAGTTCCTTCCTGTTCAATCGGATTTTGTGTTGCAAGCACAAAGAAAGGCTGCGGCAATTGATATGTAACTCCTGCTGCTGTTACTTTATTCTCCTGCATAGCTTCAAGAAGTGCGGCTTGCGTTTTGGGTGGTGTCCTGTTTATTTCATCCGCAAGAATAATATTGGCAAAGATCGGTCCGGATATGAATTTGAAATTTCTTTTTTTGCTTACAGCGTCTTCTTCAATAATTTCCGTACCGGTAATATCGCTCGGCATTAAATCGGGAGTAAACTGTATTCTGCTGAATTTCAAATCAAGTACTTCTGCAACAGTTTTTATCAGAAGTGTTTTTGCAAGCCCGGGAACACCGACAAGCAGACAATGTCCTTTTGAAAATAGTGAAATTAAAAGCTGATCAATAATTTCATCCTGACCGACAATTACTTTTGCAATTTCATTCTTTATCTGCTTTACTTTTTCAGAGAGCTTTTCAACCGCTTCAACTTCGTTTGTCTTCGTGGAGGTTTCCTTCAAAATTAATGTCCTTTCTGACCGGCTGGCTGCACAATCATATTCTTATTTCCCAGAATATTTTGGTTCTTAATTCTTCTAACCACTTTTCATATTCTTCCTGTTTTTTGTACTCATCTGCCAACCGCTTTATTTCGGCATAATCTTCTTCAAGGCTTGGCGGATGCTGTTGAATTCTTGATTTAAGGTAAACAATATGATAACCGTAAGTATCCTTCCCGTATTCAATCCTGCGCGGAAAGCTGATATCTCCCTGGTTTAAGTTTGTAACAACATCCAGCAGTTGCTTATCCACCTGGTTGAGAAAATAAGTACCCAGTTCACCTCCGAATGCAGCAGTTTCTTTATCCTCGCTGTATAGTTTTGCAAATGACTGGAAAGTTCCTTTGCCGGCAATTATGCTGTCCCTGATATCCGACAAGAATTCAATTGTTTCAAGATCAGCATTTTCATCCGTCTTAAATTTAATAAGTATGTGCCTGGTATGGATTGATTCACCCCTTCTCTCGAGAAGCTGAATAATATGGAAACCGACGGGTGACTCAACTACACCGGAAAGCTCGCCTTCCTGCATAGCAAAAGCCGCAGCTTCAAATTCAGGATAAAATACACCTCGCTTAACAAAACCGAGATCACCGCCGTAAGCCCGGCTTCCAGGATCTTCGGAATATTTTTTAGCAAAATCTTCAAAGTTCCCGCCCTGCTTAATTGAGTCGAGTATAGCCTGTGCGAAATCCCTGTATTGTTTTTTAAGTCTGTCGGTAGTTTTAGGATTTCTGAATATATGAAAGATTGAAAGCTTTTCAGGAATCATTCCAAGACTGTCTTTATAAGTTTCAAAGAATTCTTCCACTTCTCTTCTTGAAGCTTCGAGCATAGTAAAATTTTTTTCCCGCAATCTCTGCACCATCAGGTTCTTCCTTACATCATCCCTGAGCTCTCTTTTAATTTTTTCGATGTTCATCCCGTACATTTTTTCGATGTTTGCAACGGAACCATACTGCTGCTGCAGGACGGAAATCTGATAATCAATTCTCTGGGTAACTTCTTCTTCGGTTACAATAATTGAATCCAATTCTGCCTGAGCATAAACAAGCTTTTCTTCAATCATCGTATTAAGAATCTGCATTTTAATATCGGCAGATTTAGGGTCCATTCCGCGCTGCGATGCAAAAATTGCAGTTTGAAAATCCAGTTCGCTCTGCAGAATTATTTCATTATCAACAATAGCCACTATCCGGTCGATTATTTCCTCCTGCGGCAATGCAGCAATTGAACACAGGAACAGAAAGGGTATAAGAAATTTTATCTTCATACTATATTAATAATTTATTTCAATTTCATTTTTTAAATAAAGCTCTTCGATATATTCCTCGACGGCAATTTTTTCTTTTTCAGCAAGAAGTCTCTTTGCCACTTGCTGTTTTATTGCACTAAAAGGCGGGATGCTTCCCTTTTCAAATTTATCAAGAACTTCGAGCACTGAATAATATCCTGGCTCGTCGGAAATAACAATGCTAATTTCCAGTGGGTATAAGTCCTGTACTACTCTAAGGATTTGAACCGGATGAATTTCATGTTCGCTGTATAAAGTGCTGTCGGATTTATTTGTTAGCGAAGTATCGTTTTCAAAATTCTTAACTGCCGAACTCCAACCCGCCGAAATAAGACTGCTTCTGAACTGAACGGCTTTAAGGTAGTCGCTGAATTTTGCTCTGTTGAGAAGATAGTGATCAGTTGATAAAGTAAAATTGTTTTTATTTTTGTTATAAAACTCTTCCAGTTCTGCCTGTTTAACATCCTCAGAGTAATCGGAAACAATTTTTTTCAGAAGCAGCGCACCTGCAAGACGTTTGCGTGATTCTTCAATTATTTTTTCAAAATCTTCTGTATCAACAATTCCCTCGTCTTCAGCCTGTTGATATAAAAGCTCATTCCTTACCCAATTTTTTATTACTTCTTTAATATTTGATGAAGATGCCTTTCCCGTATCAGCCAGTTCATAGAGTTCAGCTTCGGTAAGGTAGGAGTCATTTACTCTCGCAACGTATTTATTGGGCTTAGTTGACTCAACACAGGAATTTAAAAAGAAAAGGGAGATGATTGCTCCCTTAACTATCTCCGCGCGGAGTAAATGCTTTTTCAAGTACATCATAATTTATTTCGGGTTCGTATCTTTTTTCGAGACTCTTAATATAATCACTTTCAAGCTTTTTGCTCATCATTTCCTGGTATTCTCCTGATACCTCGGCTTTGGCTTCTTCAAAAGTTTTTGTTCTGGCAGCTTGCCGGTCATTCAATTTAAAAATTGAGTATCCGCCGGAAAATGGAACCGGGGCGCTGTAATCTCCTACATTTTCAATTTTATTGGCTTCTCTTGAAAAATCCGAGAAGTTAACATCCTGAAGCTCGTAAAATCCTTTTACTTCTTTTTTACCCGAACGTTCAGTATACAAAGCTGCAATGGAATCGAAAGCAGCACCGCTTTGCAGCATTGCATAATATTTATTAATCAAAGAATCTCTTGTAGAGAATATTTCGCTGAAGCTTATCCTTTCGGGCCAGGTATATTTTTCTTTATTCTGCGACCAATGGTTGTAAACATCAGCGCTATCTATTTTCACCTTATCCCAAACTTCTTCTTCCTGTATTTTAAATATGAAAATACCATCCCTGTAATCATCCATAAGAGCAGCAAATTGACCGTCTGATTCCTGGAGGTGCATTGCTGCTTCTTCAAGCATCAAATCCTCGCTAACAACATTTATAGCATTGATAACCTCTTCGCGCTTATCCATAGGTTTTGCAGTAATCTTTGAATTCTGGTTTGCCGACTCAAGGAAGGCCGCAATATTAACCTGCTTATCGGAGTAAGTGAATAAAACTTTGTCTCCAAATTCAGTAAGCCTGGGATGAACCATCCCAAAACGGATAGAATCGCTGTTTTCAATAAAGTAATCGACAACTTCTTCATTTAAATTATAATTATATTTTTCTTTTAAAGAACTTATGAGGGCTTCGCGATCGGCTTGAGCTCTTTGCTTGTTATATAGATTTCTCAGGTTTTCACTGTCGTCTTCATAACTTAAAGTTTCCATTTTTTCCTCAAGCTTAATAATATGATATCCGAAATTGGTTTGCACAATGTCTGAGATTTCTCCAACTTCCAAATTGAAAGCGGCTTCATCAAATTCTTTTACCATCATTCTTCTCTCGAAGAAGCCAAGGTCACCCATTTTTTCTTTCGTGCCGGTGTCATCAGAATATTTCTGAACAAGCTCATCGAAGGATTTTCCGGCTTTCAATTCTGCCAGTACCGAATCGGCAGTAAGCTTTGCACCTGCAGAATCCATTTTATTTTCTGCGTTCATATAACTGATAAGAATATGCTTTGCCCTGATTTTAGGAATTCTAGGTTGCCGTTTGGTTACTTTAATAAGATGATAACCGTATCTTGTTTTCAGCGGTTCCGGGTAAATATCACCTTCGTTTAATGAATACATAGCATCTTCAAACTCATAAGGAAGTAATCCTGCGGTAACAAAATAAATATCACCCCCGCTTGGTCCGGAGAATTTGTCATCAGAATATTTCTTTGCCATTTCTTCATACGAGGCACCATTTTTTATGCTATCAAGAATCGCCGCAGCTTTTTGTCTGGCAGCATCATCACCGGAGGTATCCGGACGGATCATAATATGACTTACTCTTAATTCCTCTTTTCTTCTTTCATAGAGCAGCTTGATGCCGGGTTCATTCAACTGTTTTTCAATTATGTAAGAAACTCCAACCTGCTTTTGATAATCCTTCAACTCTTTCATTAAACTTTCATCCCGGTCATAGCCGCGAACCTGAGCATCTCTTAATTTCATCTTGAATTTAATGTACAGGTTTAGAAAGTTTTTAAAATCGGATAAACTGTCTTTAGATGCCCGCTCCCAGCCGCCGGCATTTTTGGCATACGCATGTTCAAACTCATCCAATGTAATTTTATACTTTCCGTATTCTGCAACAACATCCTGTGTAAAAGCAGGCGCTGTAAAGAATAAGAATATAAAAGTTATAACATAATAAAAACTGTTATAGTTGAAAGTGTGCATTTTTAGAGGTCTCCTACATTAATCTTTAGAATTGAGACCGGAATTTTATGGATAGTGAGTTTGAAAATCAAGAGAAATTAAACTAAACCTTGGTACTTTTTTGAGAAGAGATGACATCCCCTGAAGAGATGCCATCTCTGATATTGTTACTTAAGAAGGGAAATTTTTAATGTTTTATGTAAGCTTTCTGAAAACATCCTTACAAGATAGATTCCGCTGGATAAATTACTGCCATCGAGAACAACTTCTTGTAACCCTGTTTCTGCCTGACCATTAAATAATTCTTTCAGCTCCCTGCCGAGCATATCATATAAAACTATCTTTACTTCAGAACTTACAGGTATGCTGAACTGTATTGTTGTACCAGGATTAAAAGGATTAGGATAATTTCTAAGTACTGCATAATCTTCTACTGTCTGTTCATTAACCGAAGTCAATAGTGACTGTGCAGCAGAGTAAGTATTGATTATTCCCCAACCCATTAGGTTATCTGGGCTGGTGCTTTTTGAAGCTGTATTTTTAAGAAGTGAACTTAGCTGCAACGGAGTAAGATTCGGATCAATTTGAAGCAGTAATGCTGCGGCACCGGCAAGCATTGGGCAGCTCCAGGAGGTTCCGCTGCCATTGCTGCTGTAACAGCTTGAATTCCAGTTGCATGCAACATAATTGTTGGAGCCCATAGCCATAAGATCCGGTTTTATTCTTCCATCTACTGTAGGACCAACGCTGCTGAACCCGGATCTTGTTCCATCACTTCTTACCGAACCTACCGCGATTACGCTATCCCCATCAGCAGGAGCACCAAGAGTATTGTGCGTATCGTAGCCGCCATTACCGGCAGAGTTTACAACAAAAATTCCCAGCTTAACCGCAAGATCTGCTGCTATTGTGATACGCGCAGTGTTGCCATCCATGTCTTCCCAGGTGTAGCTTTGATTTTGGTACGGCGGATCAAAATCGAGATAACTAAGTGAGGTAGAAGTTAAATCAACACCAATACTATCAGCCCACTCAAGAGCAGCTATCCAGTTATCTTCTTCAACCGGAGTTTCGCTCTCAGTGTTTTCTGTTTTGGCAAGAATAAAATCTGCATCGAAGGCCGGCCCGATTAATTGACCTTCATAAAATCCGCCAATTAGAGACAGAGTAGCAGTTCCATGGGAACCATCGCCCATATCGCTGCCGTTCTGAACATCAGGATCTCCGTTTACAAAATCCCAGGTTGCAATAATATTCATCGAGCTGAATACCTGGTGAGAAAGCAAATCAAACCCTGCATCCATCATACAAATTGTAACGCCTGTACCGGTATAACCTAAATTATGAACATCAGGAACTTTTATAATATTTAGCTGGGTGAATGACTGACCGTAATTGTAAGAATAGGTTTCGCCGGGTTTCATCGTAAAATTACCTGACTGCGGAAAATCCTGGCTTTCAAGATTTTCAAGTGAGTAGTTATTTCTATATTTATAAACTAAATCGAGTCTTTTTACAAATTGAAATTTTGCAATTTCAACTATATCCGATTTAGAAGCATAGCCACTTACTCCATTGAACCATTTAGATTTTTGCTTAAGCCTGAAGCCGGCAGCCTGTAATTGACTAATATAATCCTCATTCACAGGCAGATCAATATGGCTGATGAGCTTATCTCCATCTAAAACCTTGGAACGACGCTTAAGGGATTTTTCGCTTACAACAGTTACCGGTTTGCTGAAATATCCTTGAGTATCAGTACCTTTATCTGTAAAGAAAACCCATACCAACAGTTCATCACTTTGATCAGCAGTACTTATAACAGCATCAAGCTGCGAAGTTAATTTCTCAACAGATGATTGAGCGATTGATACACCTGAAAATAAAATCAGGCCTGATATTAAAATTCGCATTTACGATCCTTTAATTTAATTTTTAATAATTATTACTTAACTCTCGTTCCGTTTTTAACAGAAGCATCCACGGTCAAAACTTGCAATTCACCGTTTTCTTTTTCAACGGCTAAAATCATACCATGGGATTCTTCACCCATTAGCTTTGCCGACTGAAGATTTGCAACAACAACAACCTTTTTACCTATCAAATCTTCCGGGCTGTAGTGGCCGGCAATTCCTGCCACAAGCTGTCTTTCTCCATCATCCAGCTTTACTTTTAATCTCATAAGCTTTTTACTCTTTGCAATTTTTTCTGCACTCAGAACCTCAGCAACTTTCAGCTTGGTTTTCATGAATTCATCATAAGAAATCAGCTCATTTGTATTTGTTCCTATTGCTTTGTCAGATGATGGTAATTTTGAAATTTGTTCGTCTATCACTTCATCCTCTATTTTTTGAAACAAAATTTCCGCACTGTTCAACTGATGTCCATCCTTCAATAACGGTTTACCGCACTCTCTCCATACAGTCGGCTTTGCATTCAGCATCTTAAATAATTTTGCAGATGAGAACGGTAAAACCGGGTTGAATAACTCAGCTAATGTGAATATTGCCTGCAGACAAATATATAAAGTTGTCGCACACTTTTCCTTATCTGATTTGATAGTTATCCATGGTTCCGAATCATTAAAATACTTATTACCGTCGCGGGCAAGATTCATCATCTCACTTACAGCATCTTTAATTCTGTAAGTTTCAAACAGATCCGCAATTCTACCCGGGTATTTACTTATTTCTTCAAGCATATCTTCATCAATCTTCCGAAACTTTCCGGGCTTCGGCACTTTGCCTTCAAAATACCTGTGCACAAATGTAAACGTCCGGTTAATAAAATTACCGAGAATATCTGCAAGCTCGCTGTTATTCCTGAGCTGAAATTCTTTCCAGTAAAAATCTGTGTCTTTATTTTCTGGCAGATTTGCTGCGAGTGTATATCTCAGAGAATCCGCCGGAAAAATATTCAGGAACTCGTCAACATCAATTCCCCAGCCACGGCTTTTGGAAAATTTCTTCCCTTCAAAATTCAGGAACTCATTTGCAGGTACATTTTGAGGGAGACAATATTTTTCCTTTCTCTGCCCTTCATTCCAAGCCATAAGCATTGCAGGAAAAATAATACAATGAAAAACCACATTGTCCTTTCCGATAAACGCAACATATTTTGTTTCCGTATTCTGCCAGTATTCCTTCCAAAGATCTGGTTTGCCAATCTTCTCCGAGTATTCTTTTGTTGAAGATATATATCCAAGCACCGCTTCGAACCATACGTAAATAACTTTATTCTGAAATCCTTCAATAGGCACCTTCACACCCCAGTCCAGATCACGGGTAACAGCACGGTCTTTTAATCCTTCTTTAAACCAACTGCGGCAATACTGCATTACATTCTCCTTCCAACCATATTTCTCATTCATCTCGTTTACATATTTTTCCAGTGCCGGCTGGTACTTTCCAAGCGGGAAATAATAATGGGTGGTTTCCTTCAGCTCAGGAGTTTCACCTGTAACTTTACTTTTAGGATTTATTAATTCTGACGGATCATACAGCGAACCACAATTTTCACATTCGTCGCTTCTTGCCTGCTCATTGCCGCATTTAGGGCATGTACCTTCGACATACCTATCCGGTAAAAACATCTTTGCTTTTTCATCGTAAAACTGGTGAGATTTTTTTTCAATCAATATTCCCCGGTTAAAAAATTCGAGAAAAAATTCTTTTGCGGTTTGGTGATGAACAGGTAGACTGGTTCTAGAGTAATTATCGAAGCCCATCCCGAAACGCTCGAAAGCTTTTTTATTCTGTTCGTGGTAACGGTCAATTATTACCTGCGGGGAAACACCTTCCTTATCTGCTGAAATTGTTATAGGCACGCCGTGTTCATCGGAGCCGCAGATGTAAAGAACGTCATCTCCATTCAATCTTTTGTAGCGGACATAAATATCAGCCGGAATGTAAGCACCGCTGAGATGACCAAGATGAATCGGCCCGTTTGCATAAGGAAGTGCAGAAGTAACCAGTATTTTTTCTTTACTCAAGTGGTATTAATGATTAATAAAATTTCAGTGAGAAATATAAAGATTTTAGAATGAAATCTGATTTACCCGGCTTATAATTCCACTAATTCATCTCTAAAATTGTTAACTTTGGATAAGTAATTCTTAAGAAATTTTATTTCCTACAATAACTATGGGACATGTTAAAAATGAAACACGATTCTAAATTAGATTTCCAGACCAAATGCGTTCACTCAGGAATTGATGAATATGAATTTGGTTCTGTAGTTCCGCCAATCTACCAAACTTCAACATTCAAATTTAAATCCGCGCAACACGGTGCATCTTTGTTTGCCGGCGAAGAAAAAGGTTACATTTATACAAGAATGCTAAATCCCACAATCGAAGCGATGGAAAATGCGATTGCAGAACTTGAAGGAGGACACAAGGCACTCGGCTGCGCAAGCGGAATGGCTGCATCTCACACGATTTTTGCAAGCTTATTATCCACCGGCGATCACGTTGTTTGTTCTGCCGCCGTGTATGGCCCGACCACAACTTTGTTAAATACCATTTTCAAAAAATTCGGAGTTGAAACTACATTCGTTGATACAAGTAATTCAGAAAATGTTTTAGACGCAATGAGATCTAATACTAAATTGGTATTTGTAGAAACACCTGGCAACCCTACGTTATGCATCTCTGACCTGGAAGCAATATCTGAAATAGCACAAAAATATAACGCAAAGCTTGTAGTCGATAATACATTTATGAGTCCTGCGCTGCAGAATCCGATTGCCTTCGGGGCTGATATAGTAATGCACAGCCTAACAAAATTCCTGAATGGACATGCCGACGTAGTTGGTGGAGTAGTAGTTGTAAAAGATGAACAGACTTATCAGCAATTCCGTAAAACATTAAACCAAACCGGAGGCGTGATTGATCCGTTCAACGCTTTTCTTGTTCACCGGGGTTTAAAAACTCTTGCTTTGAGGATGCAAAGACATTCAGAGAACGCGCAGAAAATTGCTGAATGGCTTGAAAAACATCCGCTTGTAAAAAAAGTTCGTTTCCCGGGATTAAAAAGTCATCCTGATTTTCAATTAGCTTTGATTCAGCATAAAGCTCCCGGCGGTATGATCACCTTCGAAGTTGGGGGCGGACTGGAAGCAGGTAAAATTATTATGAACTCAGTTAAACTCTGGCAACTGGCTGTAAGCTTAGGCGGAGTAGAATCGTTAATACAGCATCCGGCAAGTATGACTCACTTTTCTATGGGGAAAGAAGCGCGCAACGCGGCAGGTATTACAGACGGGCTCGTTCGCCTTTCTGTTGGGATTGAAAATGCTGATGACTTGATTGCTGACCTTGAACAAGCTTTGGAAAAAGTTAAAGAAGCTCATCTGGTTAAAGAAGTAGCATAATTGACAGATGGGATCTTTAGATGATTGCATGGAAGCATGTAACGCCACATTAAAACATGCAGTCATGCAACCATGCATCCATTCCTCCCCTTTTCACCGAGCTATTTCCACCACTCACCGAATTTTTCTTTATTACAATCATTATTTTGCATAGGTTCTAAGTGAGATTTAAATAAAGGAGCAAAAAATGACTGAAAATAAAAATGCTTTTGATAAAAGGATAATGCTTGGAGGAGTGCTGATAATCCTAGGCGGAATATTTCTGCTTAACACGATGGATATCCTTCATTTCCGGTTTGCATACGTAGTTTTTTCCTGGCCTTTTGCAATGCTGGTTATCGGACTGTTTGTGCTTATAAATACTGAAAAGAAATTTCTCGGCGGTGTTCTGACAGGAATAGGTGGATTATTCTTGATTGAACGTATCTTTCCTGAAGTTGATTATGACGGCGGGATAGTAATTCCCCTATTTCTGATAATACTCGGTGCATATATAATCTTTAAAAAAAGAAGGATAGATACCGATACCGGTCAGCAATTTGAAACCTCTAAAATTAACAAGGATAAAATCGACGATGTTTCAATTTTCGGCGGAGGAAACAAAATAATTTCATCGAATAACTTTCAGGGTGGCAACATCACAGCCATTTTCGGCGGCTCCGAAATTAACCTGATGAATTGCCAGCTTGCTGAAGGCGATATTGTTCTCGATGTTCTCTGTGTTTTCGGAGGAACAACTATAATTGTTCCAAAAGAATGGAACGTAGTGATGAATGTAACTTCAATTCTTGGTGGATTTTCGAATAAAGCTATCAGAAATCCCAGCGTAGTTATAGATCAAAGCAGAACACTACATGTAAAGGGTTTAGCTATGTTCGGAGGCGGCGAAATTAAAACTTATCTGTAAGAGATCTTTCGGATGCAAGATAACCCTGTTCTGAGAAGTTTCAGAAACCTTATAATTCTTCTGCTGTATTCAGTTTCTTATGCTCTGATCAGTTTCTTTATTCTTTATCTGGGACTGGAACTTGGCTTTAATGCATCTGCAATTGAAAGCCTGGTTTCAGCAGTGGTTTTGTGTGGACTTACGATTATCTGGCATTACCCTGCAAAGTATATTTCCATTGAGCAGAATTCTTTTCTTAAAGTTTTAATCAGTCATATAATTACTGCAATATTTTCTTCTGGATTATGGATACTGCTCATTTATTTATTTATGGTACCGATAGCAGGCTTGAACAATAAATATGAGAATTATTTCTACCACACACTTCACTGGCGGTTCATTGTTGGAATAATGCTGTACGCTGTGGTTGTTTCATTTTACTATGTTATAGCTTACTACTCTGAACTGCAGGAAAGATCCGTAAAAGAATCCGAATTGAAAAATCTGGTAACACAAGCTGAACTAAAATCTCTTAAATTTCAAATCAATCCGCATTTTATTTTTAACAGCTTAAACTCGATGAGTGCATTGACAGAAATAAATCCTAAAAAAGCAAAAGAGATGATAATTAAGCTTGCCGATTTCCTGCGCTATATTCTTGTTACGAATGAAAGAGAAAAGAACAAACTGAATGAAGAGCTGAAGAACATCCGGTTATATCTAGATATTGAAAAAATAAGATTTGAGGATAAATTCGATTACACTGAGCAGATTGATGATGAATGCGGCAAAGCAGAAATTCCGAATATGATCCTGCAGCCGCTTTTTGAGAATGTAATCAAACATGCAGTTTACGAAACGCTCGACAAAGTTCACTTAACATTGAATTGTTCTTTTGACAATGGTTATTTGAAGATTCAGCTTCAGAACAATTTTGATGATTCTTCAAAACCAAGAAAAGGCGCCGGCGTTGGGCTGAAAAATATTTCCGACCGGTTATATCTTATTTACCACCGCAACGACCTTATGGAAGTAAAAAAAGAAAAAGGTATTTTTAGTGTAATTTTATTTATTCCAATTGAGGAAGGAGTTCGTGTTAATTAGTGTAATTCGTGGCTGAAGAAGAGTTGCCACTAATTGCACGAATTTTCACTAAAAATTAAATACAATATGACTGACCTGACTTACAAAGAGGAGTTTTATAAGGTTATCGGTATCTGTATGGAAGTGCATAAAATACTAGGCAGAGGATTTTTGGAAGTCGTGTACAAAAATGCAATTGAATATGAATTCAAGAAAAATAATATTCCTTATGAGCGTGAAAAGGATTATAAGATTCCTTATAAAGAAATAATTCTAAAACATTCTTACAATGCTAACTTCGTTGTTTTCGATAAAATCATATTAGAAATAAAAGCAGTAAACGGGATAATAGATGATTTCATCAAACAAACTTTAAACTACCTTAGTGCATCAAAAAATAAACTGGGCATTATTGTTAACTTTGGCGAAGATTCATTGAAATATAAAAGGTTAGTTCTATGATTCGTGTTAATTAGTGTAATTCGTGGCTGAAGAAGAGTTGCCACCAATTGCACGAATTTTCACTAAACAATAAATTAAGAAATGAAAAAAAACAGAATAACTACCATTATAATCGACGATGAAAAGTTAGCCCGAGAAATAACCAAAGGCTATTTGAAGAATCATCCTGAAGTCGAAATCGTTGCTGAGTGTTCAAACGGTTTTGATGCAATAAAAAAGATTAACGAGCTTAAGCCCGATATAATTTTCCTCGATATACAGATGCCTAAGATAAGCGGCTTTGAAATGCTTGAGCTTCTGGAAGAACCCCCGGTAATTATTTTCACAACTGCATTCGATCATTATGCCATCAAAGCTTTTGAAGTTAACGCCGCAGATTATTTGCTAAAACCTTTTTCCGAAGAAAGATTCAATGATGCTTTGAAAAAATCTTTCAATTTTCTGCAAGATAAATTTGAGCACGATGCGGTTATAAAAAACATCATTGATTATAAAGATGAGAAGATTGAGTATCTTGAAAGAGTTGTAATTAAAGAAGGCTCAAAAATATCTATCATTCCTGTTGAAACAATTAAATGGCTTGAGGCTCAGGACGATTACGTGTTGATTAACTGCGACCAGGGAAGATTTTTGAAGCAAAAGACAATGAAATATTTTGAAAATCACCTTAATGAAAATAACTTTATAAGAATTCACCGTTCATACCTCATCAATGTGGATTTCATCCAGCACCTTGAGCAAACCGGTAAAGAATCTTACCAGATTATTTTAAAGAACGGCAAGCAGCTGCCCGTCAGCAAGACTGGCCTTGCTAAGCTTAGGAATACTCTTTAAGAGAAAGAAGTATAAAGGTGTACGGTATAAGGGTATAATTATAAACTTTGTAATTTTGCAATCTTTTAATTGCTCTCCCTTATACCTTCTACCCGATTGAATCTGTTAATTCCCTTCAATATATTTGAACTGACCAATCCCGAGGAATAAAATGATTCTTGATAAAGATCTGCTTTCAATTCAGGAAGCGCGCAACTTAGCAGCAATAGCAAAAGAGGCGCAGTTTGAATACAGGCATTTTTCACAGCAGCAGGTTGATAAAATTGTAAAAGCAATGTCAGAAGCCGGTTACGCTGCATCTGAAAAACTTGCAAAAATGGCTTGCGATGAAAGCGGTTTTGGTATTTATGAAGATAAAATAATCAAGAATCAGTTCGCCACAAAGAATGTTTACGAATCTATTAAAAATTTAAAGACTGTCGGCATAATTGCGGAAGAAGCTAATGGCAAAGTTTTGAAAATTGCCGAGCCGATGGGTGTGGTTTGTGCATTAATTCCTTCAACTAATCCAACCTCAACCGCAATGTTTAAAGCATTGATATCATTGAAAAGCAGGAATGCGATAGTTGCAAGCCCTCACCCGCGAACAGTAAAGTGTACTGCCGAATCTTTAAAAATTTTATCGGAAGCAGCAGAAAATGCAGGTGCACCCAAAGGATTAATCAGGTGCATGAGCGAAATAACCGAAGAAGGTACCAGTGCTTTGATGCGCGATAAAAATATTGCTGTAATTCTTGCAACAGGCAGCACACCAATGGTGAAGGCAGCTTACAGCGCTGGCAAACCGGCTTACGGTGTTGGATCGGGAAATGTACCGGCTTTCATTGAAAGATCTGCAAATTACCAGAAAGCAGTTGCAGATATTATTTACGGAACTACATTTGATAACGGTACACTTTGCTCTTCAGAACAATCGATCATTGTCGATCTTCCATTAAAAGAAAAAGTAATTGAAGAAGCAAAGCTGCAGGGCTGTTACTTTGTCAATGCTGAAGAAAAGGAAAAACTTGCGAAAGCAATTCAAACAAATCTCAGAATCAATCCCGAAATTGTTGGAAAGTCCGCAGCGTTTATTGCAAACTATGCTGGTTTCAATGTTCCGGAGAACACCAGAGTATTAGTTGCAAACTGTTTCGAAGTTGGAAAAAAAGAACCACTTTCAATAGAAAAGCTTTCACCGATTTTAGCTTTCTATGTTGTTGACGGATGGCTGGAGGGCTGTCATCGGTGCATTGATCTGCTTCAATTCGGAGGAATTGGTCACACAATGGTAATTCATTCTAACGATGAACCAATAATTATGAAATTCGCACTCGAGAAACCGGCTTTCAGAATTCTCGTAAACACTGTTGCATCAGTGGGCGCTGTCGGTTACACAACCGCACTTGAACCTTCGATGACGTTGGGACCGGGAACGTGGGGCGGTTCAATAATTTCGGATAATGTAACAGCAAAGCATCTTTTAAATATCAAGTCACTTGCATTCGAAACAAACCCTGTAAACAGAGGAAAGAGTGTTGATAAATTTGAAGTGCAGAAATACAAAGGGGCAAAAGACTGGTTCATAAAAGAAATTGAAGAGAGACTTCGTGAACGGGCTGGTAATCCTCCACTAAAAGATGTTTACACTTATTCTGAAAAAGAAAAGCTAATCGAAGAAAAACCTCAACCTGTAAAACCCGCTACGTACGGAAGTGGAATTACTGAAGAAGAAATTAAAAAAATAATTGAAGAGTTTGATCAGATAAGATAACATTTTTTTCCTGTCCGCATTTGGCGGATTTGAATGTCATCCTTGGAATTTTATGTATGTGCAAACTGCGGAAAGAGATGAGAAAATTTCTGCACAACGGCTTCTGCAATTAGATCTGCTGCACCGCTATGCGTTAATAAATCCGTATTAAGCGTCATGTGATAAAGAAGCGGGTCATCAACATCGGCACTAAAATACATTTTAACGTACTTTTTCCGGTTCTCATCCTCTTTCTTTATGTAATCTAACGCCTCTTTTTTGCTCAGTCCGAGAAGTTCCACCATATGCTCGATCCTTTTATCGATGGAAGCTACTAATCTAACGTGAAATGAATTCTTCAATCTGGAAGTTATAATATTTGCACCTCTGCCTACGATAACCACATTACCCATTCTTGCCAGTTGAAGAATTGTGTCTGTAGTTTTATGAATTATTGTCCATTCTGCGGGCTTTAACCCCAGAAGCTCATAAACAGCAGATGTTAAATGCTTATACTTTTCCTCTTTCATAAATTCAGAAATTTGTTCCGGCAGTTTGTTATCATCCAGTACTTTTTCAATCAGGTTACGGTCGAAGTAAGCCCATTTTACTCCCTCCGGTTCAGAATATTTATCCAAAATTTCAACCAGTTTCTCGCAGACAGGTTTTGCGCCGGCACCTGTTTGTCTTGAAATCGTTATGCAGGGATAAACTTCCCGTTTTATGGCCGGTGTCTCCTGTTTTTGTGTGTGGGATTCAATGTATCTTTTACATTTTTCGTATGTGCCCAGTGCCATAATTTTCATCCTCCGCTGATTAATATTTATTCCTCAATAATAATTTAAACTTCTACGGATAAAATTCAACAGTGGCGGTAGGAAAAATATTCTGTTTTACATCAGCAGGGCTGCCGGGTATAAACTTACCTTAATTTTCCTAACCGCTCAGACCTGCGTCCTCGCAGATCGTTCAATCCTGCCTATATTTCTAAATCTATGTTTAACACTACTTATCTTTTTCACCAGCGAGGACGCTGGTGGGAGCTTGTATGATTATAAAAAATGAAACAAAAGAAAGCTTAAACCTGAGTCCTCGCAGGTCGTTTAATCCTGCCTATTTTCCAAAACTATGCTTAGCATTATTTATCTTTTCCACTAGTGCGGACGCCGGTGTGAGCAGAATTTTATTTAGGTATTGAATACGACTGGATTTAAAGTATTATTTATGCAACTAATCAATTTCAACAGATTCTTTTTGCGAGAGATCGAACCAGCTTTTTACTCTTTCTTTTTCTTTACCATCTAAAGAGATGTGAAAGTATTCATTCTTATGGATATCATAAGTGTAGTCATTTTGCCAATTTCCGATATTATCGACAATCTCACCAATAGCATTGGTAATAAAGTATAGCTCTTCATTGGTCATTGTAGGATGAATTGATATCCTTACCCAGCCGGGCTTTTCTGAAAGATCGCCTTCATCAATTTTATCAGTAATTCTTTTTGAGCGCTGCGGATCGACATGAAGAAGATAATGACCGTAAGTTCCTGCACATGAGCAACCCCCTCTTGCCTGAATTCCATATCTGTCGTTCAGCAATTTTACCAGCAGGTTGTAATGAATATCATCTATATAAAATGAAATTGCACCAAGCCGCTTTTGAAGATGCCCTGCAAGGATATGCAAACTTTTTATCTTTTTGAGTTCAGTAAAAGCGATATTAATTAGCTCTTCTTCACGTGTCCGCATCTTTTCAACATTCATTTCCTCTTTCAGCTTAATGCAAAGTGCAGCCTTGATGGCTTGCAGGAATGCAGGTGTGCCGCCGTCTTCCCGTGCTTCGATATTTGAAACAAATTTGTGCTGACCCCATGGGTTAGTCCAGTCAACAGTGCCGCCGCCCGGTTGATCCGGAACTTTGTTTTTGTATAGCTGTGAATCAAATATCATCACACCTGAGGAGCCGGGGCCGCCGAGAAATTTATGCGGCGAGAAAAATATTGCATCTAGTTTCGCCTCAGAATCCGGAGGATGCATATCTATTTTTGCGTAAGGTGCAGAAGCAGCAAAATCGATAAAACAATATCCCCCGTGCTTATGTATTATTTTCGCCATTTGATGATAAGGGGTTTCAATCCCGGTGACGTTTGAGCAGGCGGTAAATGCACCTATTTTAAGTTTCCTGTTTTGATTCTTTTCTAATTTAACTTCTAAATCATTCAGATCAACCAAGCCTTCACTATTAGGTGAAAGGACGACTACATCTGCAATTGTTTCCAGCCAGGTAGTTTGGTTTGAGTGATGTTCCATATGAGTAACAAAAACTATAGGACGCAATTCCTCAGGTAACTTCAAATAATCTGATAATTGTTCGGGGATTCTTAAGCCGAGAATTCTCTGGAACTTGCAAATAAGTGCTGTCATCCCTGAGCCGGCAGTTAGTATTATATCGTCTTTGCCGGCGTTGCAATGCTTTTTGATTATTTCGTGAGCTTCGTGGTATGCGTGGGTCATTGAAGTGCCTGTTTCACTCGACTCGGAATGAGTATTACCAACGATCGGACCGAAAACATTTCTTATTTTATCCTCGATAGGTTTATACAACCTTCCACTTGCTATCCAGTCGGCATAAACTATTCTCTGCTCGCCGTAAGGGGAGGTAAAGGTTTTATGATAACCAACAATGTTATTACGAAATGGTTCGAAATATTTTTCCAGATTGTTCATTCTGCTGCTGATTCAGATTTTTATCATTCCAATTGTCAATATAATAAAATGACTTTTCCAAAACATTACATTTTAAAATAATAAACCCCGCGTAATCTGCGGGGTTTGTTCATTTTGACATGACTAATTACCTAAGTAAAATCATCTTCTTTGTTTAATGATAATCATCACTCTGAAGTTTGTAGAAATACACACCGCTTGGAAGTCCGGTTCCATCAACAATTATTTCATAACTTCCTGCTGGCTTGAACTCATTTAACAATTCTTGTACTTCTCTCCCCAAGACATCATACACAATTATTGAAACCACGGATGCTGAAACTCAAACTTTATCTTTGTACTTGGATTGAAAGGATTCGGATAGTTCTGCTCTAATTTATACTCAGTAATCGGGTTTGTATTGTTCTGCATATCACTTCTTTTGCCTAATGTCTGACTGCCAAATAAATAAGTGTTAATTAAATTAATATTCTCTGTTTGATTGAGATATTGCTGAGCCATCCCGGTTAGTTCCATCAGCAAGCTTAGATCATACTATTGGTTCAAACCATTGAACGGAACTATTAAATTGCCGGAAACAGTTCTTCTGGTTGAATCCAGTGGAAGAGAAAATGAGTTTGAAGAATATAAAGTGTTTCCGGTTGTTCTGTCTATCAGCTTAAATTTTATGCTGACGTTGTTCGAATTGTTTGCCTTAACCTTTCCTAAATTTTTGATTACTGCTGAATATTCAAACGTTATCTTCTTGTAAAGATTCGAGCGGGGAATTGTATCACAGAAAAGAGTGTTAAGTACTTCATTGAAATTTTGGAAGGTAAATTCAGGATCAAGTAGCTGTAAATCCAATGGATATTTGTTTTGATTATTATCCAGTAAATTGAAG
>CAZXGJ010000047.1:297-30507 GCA_964639955.1 uncultured Ignavibacteriaceae bacterium | reverse complement strand
AATCTAAGAAATATTAAAAACCCATCCCCAATCCAAAAGCGAAAGTTGTTCTGTCGGGCGAAAAAGCAACATATGCCGATGGAATTATTTCAGAATTAAAATATGAAAACCAGATTCCGCAGCCGTAAGAGGGATGCCATTTATCGGATTCTTCACTATCAGCAAAAACTCTTCCTGATTCAATAAAAAGATTTATTCCGAATTTACTCTTCAGAATCAATTTTAATTCGGTGACTAGCAATCTTAATTCCGCCTGAACAAAAAGTGCTGCATCTCCTGAAAATCTTTTATCGTTGTAACCCCTGAGATTATCTTTTCCTCCTAAAGTAGCCCCTGCAAAAAAAGGATACTTGCCCCACACTTTATTGCCGCCTGCTCTGAATGTAAATGTGACTGCCGAAAAAAGTAAAAAGTAGCTTCTTATATCGAAACCAGCGCGGTAAAATATCTCCGGGATATTATCAACAGGTGGAAACACAGAACCGCTTAATTTCAAATAGTAGCCATTCAACGGGAAATCCGGATTCTCTCTTCCTTCAAGCTCAAGTGCAGCATGAATCCCTAAAGGATTAAGTTTTCCAAGCCCGTAATCGCCGTACTTGAAATTATTCAACAAAGAATCATTTGTGAGCTTTGTTTTCGTCTGAATAAAAGAAACTCCGAGCCTTGCTGTGAGCATTTCAGAAAAATTATAATCGAATGAAGGGAAAATGGTAAGTAATTGCTGATTGACATGATAAAAATTATTTTTTTCAAGTTCGCTGTTGAAGCTCGTTTTATTTCCGTAACCAAAATATCGGCTTACAAACTGTTCGGAAAAAGCAATAAGCAGGTTAAGCTTTCCTTTATTAATAATAGAATAGAAATCAGCTTCGTAAGCTGCATCAATACTGCCAAACAGCGTTGAATAACTTATTGTAACCTTCTGCATATATTCTTTCGGTACTGCTCTGAAATTATACTTATGCAGAGCAAGCCCGCCGCCGATGGTAAACCCGTAATCTGAATCAAATCCGAGAATCGGAACGGGAAGCCAGTTGTGTCCGCGATCTATAAGCTGCGGTTCAAATTTTTCAAAATCATTTTCCGGTTCGGGCCATTTTCTATCATCGTATACTGTTCCCGGTCCATCAAGCACTTCAGTTTTTTTACCATCGTCGTAAAAGTAAGTTTTAGTTTGTGCCGACGGGAAAGGAGTAACGGTCAAAAAATATCCGTGAACGATTGAAGAATCCACAAATTCATCTTTGCCTTTGCCGCCAATAATTCTCACAATGGGTCCGTCGCTGCATACACCTCTTACAATCGCTTTATCGTCACCATCATTTAAATAAATTCTGATATCAACTGAAAGTTCATTATCAAAAACTTTATCGAATAACGGTTTACCCTCTTTACTCCCTGAATTTTTATCTCTTTTATAAATGATTACTTGAGTTGAATCGTCCCCAATCCTGTTTACTTCCACAAAATCATCTTCGGCACTGCAAAACACATCTGAATATTTATTAATGAGGTTATAAAATTCATTGGAAGCTTCAGTTAATTTGTCCCTTCGAGATTTTAACTTCTCAATCAGTTCGGCTGCACAGATTTCATAAACCTCTGGCGGAAGTTTTGTTACCGCATATTCAATAACGTTATCCGTCATCTTGTTCTGAACAAAAGCGGTAACAGAATCCCAGGAAGTTTTGTCTAATTCTGTCAGAATTCTTCTATCCAAAAATCGTCCGTTCCATGTTAAATCTTCAATCTGGGTGTAGTCATACCCGAAATGATTTAGCTGCGGAGTAAGGTAAGCAGCAATGAAAGGAAAAACTCCATCATACTTTGCAAATGCCTGGTCGCGGTCCCTTGGAATGGGATACCAGACTTTACCGTCTGCTTCTTCATATTTAGCCCAGCGCCATTGATCCATGTGCCTGTCCCAGTCGCCGAGAAAAATATCCATCAGCCGTGCCTTCAGGTATTCTTCCGAATCAATTTTTTGTTTTCTCTTTTTCTCCAGCTGATCAAGAAGCTTGTAGGTACCTTTCACATCGAGCGCATTCTCGAATCCGGGATCGGTTTCTTCGCCCGATACATCGGGATGTTCTTCAATTATACCAAGCATTCCCCCGAATTCATCTTTAAATTCTCCAAGCAAATCATCATCGGGCAGGTAAACAAGGATTGGTTCTGCGTGCAGAGTACCAACTGCTTCGATTAATGGATCAACGACTAACGGTGCCATAGGATTTGACGAGCTGATTTGATCCTGGATTATTTCTTCTGCCACTGTTTCCTGCAGTTCAAGCGGTAATACTTTGGCGGGGTCTTTATCGAGAGACCGAAACTTCCAGATTTTTCCATTACTACCTTTAAAACGAAGTGATTTTGTCTGCAGACCTCCACCCTTTTTCACCGGGATTAACCCGCCGGCAAAATTTTTTAAATCGAGCACTTCGACCCTGATTGGAGTTGTCCACACATCTCTCCAATGCTCACCGAACCAGAATTCATAAAATCCGCTTGCAGCATATCGTTCGCCGGGAATTATCGTAACGAATTCTTTTTTGTAATCCTTCTGCGGGAATAAACAGAATATTACAGCTAAAACTATTAGCAGAGATTTGAAAATTTGTTTCATAAATTACCTCCTCCGGGGCCGAAAATATGAAATAAAAAATTAAAATCCATCATCTAACTGCATTAAAAAAACGATTGCCAATTCACCTGATTCATTTAATACCTTAACCGCAGATAGAGTCACACTGCCATCTTCAAAATAATCAAGTTGAAAAAAACCCTCGTGCTTAGCTGCAAAGATTGTATCGTCTCCCTCACCCAAAGATTCTTCAACATGACCCCAAATTCCCGCACCGCTTACGATATAAGTATTATTATTTTTTCCATTAAGTATTTGGAGTGCGTGCTCATGTCCCGAAGCAAAAACAATCCCGGAGTATTTTGATATTACAGATTCCAGCTTTGATATTAAATGCTGATACTCCCTGCTGCCTAAATCCTGCTCTGATATACCGCTGCCTCTCACAAGCGGATAGAGCGAGCCGATAATTGGCAAAGGCAGCCATAAATATTCGCTAAGATGACGAAATGGAAATATGTGATCTTTCCAGCCAAAATAACCACCGTGCGGACCATGAGTGCTCAACGGATGATGTGCAGCAATTACCACAGATTTTTCCCGGGAGGTATTCAAGATACTGTCCAATGCTGTTATTACCTCATCCTCAGTGCAAAACTGACAAATGCTGTCTTCTGCTTCAGGTCTTGTTCCTTCTTCCTGCAACCACCACTGAGTATCGAGAAAAATGATTCTAATGCCGCTGCTCAAATCTTTTACAACTGGTCCCGGACAAGCATCCGGTGGATAAAAGGAAATTTTATCGGAGCCATAACTCAAAATGTAATTTTGTTGATTAAGAATTCTCTGCCAGCCGCCATCGTTCCCTTGCTTCCAATCGTGATTACCGGGGATGAAGATTCCATTTGCGCCTGTATTTGTTAAAACTGAAATCTGCTGATCAATTTTTCGCTCGTATTCTTTACGTTTAGGTTCGTTTTCAGCAGGCATACCATTTGAATAAATATTATCTCCAAGAAAAATAACGAGTGTTTGCCCGGGTAATTCCGAAGCTTTATTTTCAAGTGCAATTAATACCGGCTCGCCGCTGATCGACGGATCTCCTGCATCACCAATCAGAATTATCCTGTACAAAATATTTTCTAAACTGCCCCGATTGCCCAATGAATCCGAATTTACAGGATAAGAAAGAATCGAAGAACAAAAAAGTATCAGGCACTGAAAAACAAAAAACTTAGGCGGAAAAAATTTCATAATTGATAAGCGGGATTAATTATCTAATGATATAATTGTCAACTTAGCTTTTTTTCCATTCGATTCATCAGCCAGAACAAGTGTTCCATCTTTGAGGAATGTTATCCCCTCGGGCTGATTATGATTTTTATCATTTAGTTTTACAGCCCCAATCAGATTTCCTTCCCTGTCTGCTTCAAGAATAATTTCAGGGTTTGCTGAGATTATAAAATAATTTCCGGAAACGGGATTGACCTCGATCCCCGAAGGAGAAAAATCTTCAATGCTAAATTCCTCTTTCAATATCTTAAGTGAAATTAATAAAAAAGGCTCTTCAACCAATTTCATCTGACTTAATATAAACTGATAAACCGCCCTGTGTTTGCCATAGTTCTTTCCCGGGTCATCTTTGCAAGCCAGCAGTAGTGAATTTGTTTTTTCATCGTAGCAAAGCCCTTCTACATTGTTTTTTGATGTTAATGTGCTTTTAATTTTTTCGAATCCAATTTCTGTATTTTGATTTGTTAATGAAAATTTATAAAGTTCACCGCTGCTCGTAACCATATAAACTGAATCCCGGACAACAGCTATACCTTCAAAATCTTTTTCTATTTCTTTTTCACTAATTGAATACTCTTCCAGTATTTTTCCGTCAGTAAGACCAATTTTGTAAACTTTTCCCAACTCATCATCGTGCGCCAAAAGAAAATTATCTTCAAGAAAGGCAAGCCCTGAAACCTCGTTAAGATTTTCCGGAAGACTAACCACTCTGTTTTCTTCACTGCTAAAAAAATATCCTCTTGGCAAGGATTCGTTCTTTTTTGATGTTTTATCACAACCCAATGCAGCAATGATCAATAAAAATAGGAATGAAATTTTCATAATTAATTTTCTGAACTCTTCATAAAAGATTAGTTAAAACATCTGACCAAAGTTAATATAAAACCTGAAAGTCTCTGGAGATTTTGCAAAGTTAAGCGAAAAATTTACAGTTCTCTCATAAATGCTGAACCAGAAGCCTCCGCCGAAAGAAGTATGCCATTTATCCGAGGACTCACCTTGAAAAAATACTCTGCCTGTATCGGTAAATAAGCTCATACCAAGTCTAAATGGCACAAGGAAAAATACTTTAGCAAGGTAATATCTTAATTCAGCAGAGCCCATTAAAGCTAAGTCACCAATAAACCTGTCCCTCGGAAAACCACGCAGGGTGTTTTTACCTCCTATGGAAGCGCCTTTATAAAATGGGTATTCGCCCCAGGCAATTTCACTGTAACCTCTCACTGCAATGGTAAAATCTGTAAGATAGTTGGAGGAAAAATATGTCCGTCCATCAAGTGTAAGTTTTCCAAAGAAATTTTTATTGCTGAATGTTTCAGGATATACATCGGCACCGAGATCTAAAAAATAACCTTTGAACGGCATTTCAGTATCATCACGGTTATCAAATTGCAGTGAAGTTGAAAGTGCGAAGAAGTCGTGATAACCTAAACCATAAGGTTGAAGTTCGTTAACGAGCCGGGCTTCCTGTTTTAATACTGAAATAAATTCAAGTAAAACACCTGTATGTAAACTAAAATATTTACTAACGGGAATTTTTAAATAAAAACCTGCATTGAAATACTGCTGATTAACATTGTAATAATTTTCTTCCAGCAAGCTGTCGTCTCTAACAGTTTCATTTCCGAATCCGTAAAAACGGGTTATTTCGAGACCGGTAAACTTAGCCGGAATTTTGACGTTCATTCCACCAATCATATCGTTGAAGTCGCTGTGAAATTCAAATTCTGCCCTTTGAGAAACTGTTGCATAAGAACCGGTTAAATCAAACTTGTGCGCATACGGCTTCTGCCGGAAATCGTAATAATTAATTCTTCCACCAATGCCAAGGATTAAGCCATCATCAGTATTGTATTCAAACGGAACGAGCACACCATAATCATGATACCTGTCCTCAGTTTTCGGTTCATATCTTTCCTGCGGGTCTTCAGGAATTTCGTATTCATCCCTGTTTATGTAAGTTCCTTTCGCCTCAATAAAAATTGTCTTATTGCCGGAATCGTAAATTTCTGTTTTTGTTTTTTCGGATGGGAAAGGAGTTATACCAAGAAAATATCCTCTTACTTTTGAATAATCGTACAATTCGTCTTTTCCTTCACCGCCTTCAATTATCACTCTTATTCCATCATCAACTTCCCCGGTAACAATTCCAAGATCATCTCCACCAAGCAGGTGAATACGGACTTCATCAGTAACAGCATTTTTTAAAAGACGATAATAGATTCTTTCATCTTTTTTTTCGCCGGTTTGTTTGTCTTTTTTATAAATTGAAACTTCCGTAAAAATATTGTTAACTCTGCTTATTTCGGCAATTTCATCTTTGTCGCTGCACCAGACATCTACATATTTCGATATCCAATTATAGAATTCATCGGATGCGTGTTTTAACTGGTCGCGCCTGGATTTCAATTTCTCACTTAATTCTTCACCCGCTAATTGAAAATATTCTTCGGGCATCTGCTTAACTGCATTTTCAATTACTTTATCTTTTATTTTTTCCTGCATAAAAAAAGCAATTGAATCCCAGGCACGTTTATCAATTGAAGCGAGAATTCTTCTATCGAGATGCCGTCCTTCCCACGTCATATCCAACATCGAGGGCATATCGTAATCAAAATGGACCATTGATGTTATCGCCAATGTCATTATTCTGGGGAAAAGCCCATCGTAGAGTGGGAATGCAAAATCTCTGTCTTTAGGAATTGGTTTCCAAATGCGCTTTTTCCCGATTTTATATCCAGCCCAATCCCACTGACCTGCATGCCTGTCCCGGTCGCCTATTAAAATATCAATCAGTCTTGCTTTAAGAAATTCAACAGCATCAACTGCTTCATCATTATCTTTCTGAAGTTTTTCGAACAGCTTATAAGTATTTACAATTTTATCAGCACCTGCAAAATTCAGTTCTGTATACTCATATTCTTCCGGATCTTCCTCCAGCGTTCCTAAAACTTCAGCAAATTCTTCTCTGAACGATCCCAATTTTTCATCATCAGGCATCAGGCAGATAGTAGGTTTTGAATTCAGAATTTTTGCAGCATCCATTAACGGAGAAACGATAACAGAAGAGCCGGGCAGAAGCACACTTATCTGATCCTGCATTGCATCATCAATTACAGAACCTTCAAAATCGGGAGGAAGACTTCTGCTCACATCTTTGTTGATCGAGCGAAACTTATACTCTTTTCCATCTCCACCTCTGAACTTTATAGATCTTGTCTGCAGTCCTCCACCCTTTTCAACCGGTGTTAACCCGCCGGCATAAGTGTCTAAATTAAGAACCGGAACTTTTATCGGTATTGTCCAGAGTTTTCTCCAATGATCGCCGGTAAAAAAACGGCTGAAGCCGTTCGCCTGGTAGTCTCCGGCAATAACGATTTTGTGATCATCAGAATTTTCATGGCCTGAATCCTGAGGCAAATGAATTCCGGTGAATAATAACAGAAACAGTATAAGCTCCGGGTATATATTTTTATGAAATTGCTTCAAAGAGAAAACTCTATTCAAGTGAAAAAGAAAATTCTGATGCTAAATATAACAGCGGGAAATTAAAAAGGAGATTTATAAACTACTCTTCAGGCAGATTCATTTTTTTCAAAAGATTTTTAAAGCGCGGATGCTCGTGTATTTCTTTCCAGTATCTGCCTTTGATGAAGTTCATTCCGCCAAGCCGTTTTTCAGAAGCACTTTCTAAATAATCAAAAGTTTTATCCATATTATCCAGTCCGGTATGAATGATTGCCAGTTCCATATCAAGAGGCAGCTCTTCGGAGTTCATTGCTTCGAGTTGCTTAAGATAATCTGCTGCTTTTTCTTTATCTCCTTTTTTAGCATATAAGTATCCTAATCCTGAAACAACTTTTGCTTTAAAGCCGGGGATATTCTCCACTTCAGAAAACAATTCAATTGCTTTCTCAAACTCACCCTGTTTAAGATAAATCCATGCCAGTGAGCTCCACGCATCTTTAAAGCCCGGTTCAATTTCTTTAGTTTTTTCGTGCTGCATTATAGCTTCATCAACCTGGTTAAGATTAAAATAAGCAAAAGCAAGTATCTGGCTGATAGGTGCATTCAGCGGGTCAAGTTGTTGAGCGGTTTCTGCTTCCTTAACAGCTTTCTTAAAATGCCCAAGAGTCATTAAAAGCATAGCATAGTACTGGTGAGTTTCAGCTGAATTAGGATTTATCTCCAGCGCTTTCAGAAAACATTTCTGAGAACCTTCCCAATCCCAATCGTTGAAATAATTCACCATTCCAACAGAAAGATGGGAATCAATCAGGGAGTCATCAATTTGAACTGCTTTTAGTGCGTATTCTTTGGCTTTGGGATATGCAACTTTGTTGGGCATACTTCCTACAGCACCAAGGTAGATGTAGCAGGCAGATAAACGGGAATAAGCAGGTGCAAAGCTGGGTGATAATTTTAAAGCGTCTTCAAAAAATTGGATTGCTTTCATAACTTCCTGCGGAGTCCACTTATTCCAGTAATACAATCCTTTTAAATACAGATTATATGCATCAATATTTTCAGTTGGAGTTTTAACCAAATGCTTCGCAGATTCAAAAGTGTTGAAAGTATGCTTTACCTGCTCGGCGATTGCCAGAGCAATTTCATTTTGAACTGCAAAAATATCTTCCAGACTGCTATCATAAACCCGGGACCACTTATGGTAACCATCTGATGCATTAATCAGCTGAGCAGTTACTCTCACTTTGCTGCCGTGTTTCCTCACACTCCCCTCGAGAATATTTTTAACACCAAGCTGTCTTGCAATCTCTCTGACATCGGTATTCTTTCCTTTGAAAGCAAATGAAGAAGTACGTGATGTAACCATCAACCCCTCTACCATGGCAAGTGCATTTAGAATTTCTTCAGTCATTCCATCGCTGAAATATTCGTTTTCCTTATCTGCACTTAAATTGATGAAGGGCAGCACTGCAACAGAATGGCCGCGAATATCAGCTTTGCCATCGAGTTGATCCGGCGAAGGAACAACTAATCCCGGTAAATTTACTGCAAATAGTTTTACGGGCTGTTTTACATTTTTCAGGTTAAACCTTCCCAGTATTACAGTGGAAATTTCTTTCTGGTTTTTTAACTCATCGTTTACTTTTTCAGAAATTAGTACGCTCCCCGCTATTGCGATATTCTCGATACGGGAAGCTATGTTTACTCCATCGCCATAAACACCTTCATCATCGTAAACTATATCACCGGCATGAATTCCTATCCGGAGCGGAACTTCAGGTTTTTTCTGCAATTCTATCTGGATTCTCGCCCCACAGGCTGCTGCTTCGATAGCACTACCGAAAATTACAAGCGTTCCATCCCCATAATATTGGAGTATCTGCCCATGATGTTCCTGCACCATTCGTTCAAGAACGTCCCTGTGCTTATCTCTGAGCATTTTTGCTTTGTTTTCGTTTTCTTGCATCATGGCGGTATAGCCTACCATATCGGTAAACATAATAGCTGCCAGCATCCGAATCTGTTTCATTTAATAAATCTTAATTAAATGTAATTGATAGTGTAAAAATCTGATTACCTGGTGAAAAATTAAAACCAAGATCGGTGAAAAACAATTTTAATTAAATGGATGGATTAAAATGATTATTAACAGAAAGGGAGAGTTGAACTCTCCCTGTATAAAAGCAGCGAAGATTTATTAGCGTTTTGTGCCGGCTTCAGCAACTGCAATAGCTGTAACATTAATTATATCATCCACTGAAGCACCGCGCTGCAAAACGTGGATTGGCTTTTTCATACCCATCAGAACCGGACCTATAACTGAAGCCTGCCCGATGCGCGCCATAAGCTTATAAGCAATATTTCCTGAATTAAGGTCGGGAAAGATAAGCACATTGGCTTTTCCTTTAAGCTCGCTGAAAGGAAAGTTCTCTTCTATTATTTCAGGAACAACTGCAGTATCTGCCTGCATCTCACCATCAATAATCAAATCAGGTCTGCGCTGCTTTACAATCTTAACAGCTTCTTTAACTTTATTTGATTCAGGATAAGGTGCACTGCCGAAATTGCTGAATGAAAGCATCGCGATCCTTGGAGTTACATCAAAAGTTTTTGCAGTATCTGCAGTTGAAATAGCAATTTCAGCAAGCTGCTCTGCAGTGGGATTAACATTTACAGTGGTATCTGCAAAGAAGAAAACATCCTGCTTGGAGAAAACAATATAAAGACCGGAAACAACTTTAAGCCCTTCTTTCATTCCAACACACTGCAAAGCGGGTCTAATGGTGTTCGGATAGCTTGTAGTCAAACCACTAATAAGTGCATTAGCATCGCCGAGTTCCACCATCATAGAGCCGAAATAATTCGGCTTTTTCATTAGATCTTGCGAATCTTTTAGTGTTGCGCCTTTTCTTTGTCGTTTATTAAAAAAAGCTCTTGCATAATCATGTCTCTTATCATCTGTTTCTGGGTCAATAATACTGAACTCGTTTTGGTCAAATCCTAAACGGTTAATTTCTTCCTCAATAATTTTTTTATTTCCGAGCAGTATGGGATAAGCCATACTATCCTGATAAACTACGTGTGCGGCACGGATAATTTTTTCCTCTTCACCTTCAGGGTATACAACTTTTGTAGGCTGTTTTTGAGCTTTGTGAATCATTACCCTTATAAGTTCATTTGAGAGACCAAGCCGTTCCTTCAGGATATCCTCATACTTCTCCCAGTCCACTTCTTTTATTTTCGCAACGCCGGTTTCTATTGCTGCTTTGGCTACAGCCGGAGCAACGTACCACAAAACCCTGGGATCGAATGGTTTAGGAATTATATATTCTTTGCCGAATGAAAACTCTTCACCGCCATATGCCCGGATTACCATTTCCGGCACTTTCTCTTTAGCCAATTTGGCAAGTGCGCGTGTGGCTGCCATCTTCATCTCATCGTTAATCGCAGTAGCGCGAACATCAAGTGCACCTCTGAAGATGAACGGAAAGCCCAGAACATTATTGACCTGGTTTGGAAAATCACTTCTGCCTGTTGCCATAATCAAATCATCTCTTACTGAGATTGCTTCATCGTACATAATTTCCGGATCGGGATTAGCCATAGCAAATATTATCGGATTCTTTGCCATTCCTTTTACCATTTCCTTGTTTACAACCCCACCTACCGACAAACCAATAAATACATCGGCACCCACCATTGCGTCCGCAAGTGAAGTAAATCCTTTTTCCTGGGCAAACTCGTCTTTGTACTTATTCAAATCTTTTCTGTCCTTGGTTAAACATCCTTTTGTATCAAACATCCAGATATTTTCTCTTTTTGCACCTGCCATTATATAATGCCTTGAACAGGAAATAGCCGAGGCCCCGGCTCCATTAACAACAATTTTTACTTTATCCAGCTTTTTACCAGCTACTTCTACTGCATTAATTAACGCAGCACAGGAAATTATTGCCGTACCATGCTGATCATCATGAAAAACAGGTATGTTCATTGTTGCTTTAAGAGTTTCTTCAATCTCAAAACATTCAGGTGCTTTAATATCTTCAAGATTGATTCCGCCAAAAGTCGGTTCAAGATCCTGTACAGTTCTGATTACTTCTTTGGGATCTTTGCTTTTTATTTCAATATCAAAGACATCGATATCGGCAAATCTTTTAAATAAAACTCCTTTGCCTTCCATCACCGGTTTACCTGCTTCCGAACCAATGTCACCAAGACCAAGAACAGCGGTTCCATTAGAAACTACTGCAACAAGGTTTCCTTTTGCTGTAAAATTATAAACTTCCTCAACATTTTTGTTTATTTCACGGCAGGGCTCGGCAACACCGGGTGTATAAGCTAATGAAAGATCCCGGGATGTTAAGCAGGGTTTTGAGGGAATTACTTCTATTTTCCCTTTTCTTCCTGACGAGTGATAGTTCAACGCTTCTTCTTTACTGATTTTCATTTAAATCTCCTGGTAAAATTTTTTATTCAGTTAATGCTGTTAAATTATATTCTTTGTTTTTCGAATAATCGTTTTGTAGAATGGAAGAAAATTACATTTTAAATTTTTATCCGGGCAGAGGGGTACAGGTGATTAGTATATTCATATTTTCTCCACTTTGAATCGTCCCCTGATCAACGGAACAAATTCCGGTTTACCTCTTTATTCGAAAAATTAATAATTAACTCAGATAAAATTAATTGAAATAAAGGACTTTGCCTAAAATGTTGGAAAAGAAAGCGATTTATTTAACGGTATTTTTTTTAATTACGAAGCCTGCTCGCTGCCGCTGCTTCCTGAATTAATTTGTTAGAAAGCTCTTTCCCGAGATACAGATCAATTAAGTAATGAATTAGATACAGCAGAGGTGTAAGAAAAACAGCAACAGTAAATTTATATAAATAGTTTACCAACCCGATGGCAAGGACTAAAGAGATATCCCAACCAGCACCAAAATAAAATGCTATTAGAAGAACCACAAAGCTGTCTATAAATTGTGATACAAGTGTTGAACCGGTTGCCCGCAGCCAGATTTTACTGCTGCCAGTGAAAGATCTTAAATAATGAAAAACTGTAACATCAACTAATTGCCCGATTAAAAATGCAATCAGTGATCCAAATATAATCCACAGTCCCTGACCAAATATAGTGTTGAAAGCAAGATCCATATTGAGAATACCGGCAGGAGTTGTTCTTTCAATCCAGAAATCCGCAGGTGTTAATCCAATAGAAAAATAAATCATTAAAAATGCATAAGTAATTAAGCCGGCAGATGTGAATGATAGAAACCTGACTCCTCTCCGACCGAAATACTCATTTATTATATCAGTCATTATAAATACAACCGGCCAAAGCAATACACCTGCGGTTAAGTTGAAAGACAGGTTTGCCTCACCGAAGAAAGAAAGGTTTACAGGTGGAATCCCGAGCCATTTTTCCAAAGAAAAAATTTTTACGCCAATAAACTCCGCCAGCAGCGCATTTGCTGCAAAAAAGGAACCGAGAATATAAAAAAGTGTTGTACTTTTATCACGCATTCAGTTATTTAATTTCCTGATTTTGCAGCAGAATATAAATAAAAAAGCGGTACCAACTAAATTGATACCGCTTTTCTGTGGAGAGAGTTTATGTTCTTTTAACCTCTGCTTCGTTCTCTGGATTTATCTTTGACCATCGTTCTGTTTGTTTGCACTTTATTCTCATTTCTTATTCCGGTGTTGTTATCATTTCTCTTATCCTGTTCCCTGTTCTTTGTTACATTCATCTTATCGTTAGAATTGTTCTGCTTAATTTTAACTTCAGTACGGTTATTCCGGCTCTCTGTATTTATCCGGATCTGTTCTTTTTTAGTATTCTGCTCGAATTTCTTATTCTGCTTTTTATCAACAATCGTTCTGTCAGTTTGAATTTTAACCTGCTCATTTATACGGGTGTCCACTTCTTTCCTGACGTCTGTTTTTTGCTTACCATCTGTTATAATTACTTTATTATCGATGCGATTTTTATCATTAGTTCGAACATCATTCCGGACGTCTTTAGTCTTGTTATCATTTCGGATAGTTACACTGCTTCTATTATCTTGTTTAATATCATTTGTTTTGTTTAGTGAGGTTGTAGTTAATTTTCTGTTGCCAACTTCAACTTTTGTTAAATCGAGACTCGTTTTCCTGTTATCTTTTTGAATCTCCATTCTTTTTAAATTATTCTGTAATAAAGTCTCTTTTTTTAGGTCGAGTGTTCTTATCTGATTTTCATCACCATTGCGGCTTAAGTCTCTCTTATCCTGAACTCTTATTATATCCCTCTGCCTGATATCCTGACCGGAACGAACTTTAATATAATTGAAATCAACACCCCGGTTTTGAACTCTGCCGTTACTGTATGAATAATTTGTCCTGTAATGTGTATCGTTGTAAATTCTATAGCGGTAATCGTTGTTAACGCAATAGTTATATACATAAGGATCGTGAAAGTGTTTAAATGTTACAAAGTGCCAGTGATAGTACGGTGTATAATAAACCTGTGTAAACCGGATTCCGAATGAAATTGAGAAAGTTGCATAAGGATGAAGCGGTGCCCAGCCTATATAATCATTGCTGTATCGCCACTCTACCCAGGCTGGCGCCCATTCATAATCAGGATACCACAACCAGCCATAGTAATCGTCATAGTACCATCTTCCATAGTGGTAAGTTATATAACCGAATGGTTCGTAAGAATCCCAGTACCAACCATCGTACGTCCAGACCCATCTGCCAACTCTGTAAGGTAGCCAGCTAACACGCATTACCGTCGGCTGCCAAACAACTACACCATAATCAATTTCGATCCACCTGCCGTAGGGTGCAAGTTCTGTATAAAAATAATCACCTACATAGTAATTATGTCCCCGCGCTTCAATTGAAAATGAACTTAAAGCAAAGACAGCTGCTGATAAGATTATTATTCGTTTCATTTTATTCACCTTTTGTTGTGAGTTTCAGAACATTTTAGTCAATGCAAGTGCCAGCAGGTAATATTGATAAAATCATTCATTATAATTCAAAATCGAAAGAATAGTGTACGATTTTATAGACAGTGGTGGTGAAATGGAATACGGTACTTTTATCTTTTTATGTGTCTCTGTTTCCAGGAATAATATCCAAATGAACCAAACATCCCGGCTAGAATTATATAAGGAACGTGGAGCAGCTCAGCAATGAAGAATAATTTCAAGGGCAAACCAGAAAACAATTTCTTTTTACCCTGAGATAATATTTTATACTCAGGGATTAGTTTAAAAAGCACGGACAATGCAAACGAAAAAGTAAAGATGGAATTACCTGAAATAATTAAAGCAGGCTGAATTGCCAGGCTAAGATAAAACAAATAAATAAGTAATAATTTTATTACCAAGAATTTATCCTGATAAAATAATCCTTTACTTGCCCATCTTTTTCTTTGCTGATAGAAATCTTTTAAAGTTTTATTTGCAGAAGTGGAAACGATTGTTTCTTTATTCACAGAAAACCGAACAAGATAGTTAGTATCTTTTGCAATCTTCTGCATTAATAATTCATCGTCACCGGAAGAAAGGTTCATCTGATTCTTAAAACCTCCGACCAAATCAAATACTTTTTTACGATATGCTATGTTAGCCGCGTTGCAGATCGTTGGATTACCAGCACTGATTAATCCGGCACCGGTTAAAACCAAACCAGCAAACTCTAATTGTTGAATTCTGCTGAAAATTGATTTCGCTCCTGAAAACTCAACAGGCCCGGAAACAAAGCCTGTATTAAATTCGAAATGACCAACCAATATTTTGAGCCAGCCGGGTTTATAGGTACAGTCAGCATCGCTTGTTACAATAATTTCTCCTTTTGAATTTTCTATACCATAACGAATTGCTCTTTTCTTGTGTGCAGAAGGTGAAAAATCCTCGGGCACAGAAATAACCTTTATGTTGGGAGCCGATATATTTTTTAACAGAATCTCTAACGAATTATCTTCTGAAGAATCATTTACATAAATTACTTCATAATTCTCAACAGAATAATTCTGCAACTCGATTGATTTTAAATTGGACAATATATTTTCCGCTTCATTTCTGAAAGGAATGATAATCGAAATGAATTCTTCCGGTTTGTCATTACTTGTTATTGGTGATAATTTTTTGATGCCTCTAATTATCTTAATTAAGAAAAACAAATAATGGAATAATAAAAGAAAGAATATCAGGAGTAGAATCAGCAGCAGGCTATTTTCAATTATCATTTCTTCTGAAAAGCAAAATTACCCCAATAAAAGCAGGGATTAATAAATTGATGACAAAAAGTAATATCGAAGCATTAAAAGCAATGGCTGAAGATTCGCCAAGTTGCGTCAGAAAATACACAGAGACACCTTCTCTTATTCCAAGCTCACCAAGTGAAACAGGTGGAATTAAAGTTTTTACAAACATTATCAGATTTGCTGCCCAGAAATATTCTATATAGTTATAGTTGTGAGCAAACGCCGTAACCAGAAGCACATACTGAACAATGAAACAAAGGTAGAATAGAAATGAAAAGATGATCATTTTAATTACGTAATTTCTATCTAATGACCTTAAAACCTTGAGATTTTCTAATACACCGGATAATCTGGCTGAACTCCTTAACCGGTTAAATAAAAAGTTATCCCAGAATCTTTGGTTAATTATCAGCAGGGTAAAAAAATAGAAAAAAGTAAACAATAAAATAAACAGCGAAAGTACAATATAAATAGAAACCCCGCTGTAAAAGTAAATGAAGATTAAGCAGGAAACAGAACCAAGCAAGGCTACTATTATTAACGGAAAAAATTTATCAATCAACGTCGCAACGGTAACCTGAACAATGGGTTTATTCCTGAATGCAATTGCCCGCCCAAAATATTCCCCTATTCTTAATGGTGTTATGATACCCGCAGCATAACCATAAAATAATGAAAGGATTAATCTGGAATTTGAGTCTTCAGCTAAAACCTGTCTGCTTGTTAATTTCCACTTGGCAAACTGCAGGTATATATTTAATGAACTTAAGCAAAAAGTAAGAATTATAAGCACAAGATTAGCATTTTGCAGTGCTGCAACGATTTGTTTGTATTCAATATTGGAAATGAGATAATAAACTAGTCCGCAAGCAATTATTATCTTTAAGGAAAAGATTATTACCGTTTTTTTCTTTGTGAGAAAATTCCATAAAACAGGATTTTTGTTTGTCAGTTCAGTTTCCATATTTCTGCTATTGTTCTATCTCAAATATATTCATTTTAAGTCCTTCTGTACAATTCGTGCACATGTTAACTGACTTTCTGCTGTTCAAAACTCTCTGCCTGAAATCTTTATATGCTGATGAATGCCAGACATCTTTAAATGATTTACCGTTCAGAAGCCCAATTTCAAAAAAAGCATCCTTATCAAAACAGCACGGAACTACTTTTCCATCCCAGGTTATCACCGATGTTCGCCATAATGCGAAGCAATGATTTTTTAATTTTTGCTTCAACCTGTAAGTACCATTCTCGATTATGTACCTGCTGTAGCTTTTGTCCGATGGTAAAAATCTTTTAGCATTTTCAAAAGATGAAACCTGCATTGTTTTAAAAACTATTTTATCTACCCCGACATCTTTACAGTAACGTTTTACATCTTCTACCTGGTGTTCGTTTTGTTTCATCACTATAAATTGAAATTCTACAAACGGTCTTTTTAATCCCAATTCTTTTTTTCTTTTCGTAAGAGCTCTTAAACCTTCATCAGCTTGTTTGAATGTGCCCCCGACCCTGTAATTCTGATAACTCTTTTCATCAAGCCCATCCACAGAAAATATTAATTTATCGGGCGCATTTTGAAGCACAGAATCAACATTATCTCTATTAATAAAATGACCGTTGGTGCTGATTGATACATACATATTACAATGCTGAGCATATCGTATCATATCTGGCAGCTGCCTATTTATGTATGGTTCTCCCTGAAAAAATAACTGGATGTAAAATCCGCTTTGCTTTATTTCGTCTATTAATTTTTCAAAGTCGTTTGGTTTCAATAATCCAAGCGGCCTTGTAAGGGCACCAAGCCCCGAAGGACATTCAGGACATTTAAGGTTACAATGATTGGTTGGTTCGATTGAATATGAAACTGGCATCCCCCACACAACAGGTTTCTTGCAAAGCTTTGAATAAGTGAACGATAAAAGAATCTTGATGATATTTAAGAATCTTTTTACCGTAAGATATTTAATTAAGTTAATTTCCAAGCGGTTATATCAAAGAATGAAATTGGTAGATAAAAATAGTTAAATGCCCGATAATGAAAAAGAATTCTGCTTTTAATTTAGCTATTAAAAACATTATCTTTCGCATTGTAATCGTTACAAAATACTTTAAACAGGCGCGGGAGAGACTAAATGTTTATCAATTTTTCTGACATTCCGGGGCATGAAAATCTTTTCCTGGATTATCTTTATGAATTTGAAAACGTTGCGGATTTTTACAAATATGATTTCAGAATTAAGGAAAATTACCTCAAAATATTTAAAAACATTACGGAAAGACGAAGGGAGGTAACGTCTGAAATTTCCTCCATCCTGCAAAAGCAATATTCATTCACAGAATCCTCTGACAAAACTAAAAAAAATATTGCCCTGCTCTCTGATAGTAAAACAATGGCTGTAGTAACCGGCCAGCAGCTGGGTATTGCCGGCGGTCCCCTTTACACATTTTACAAAATTATTACTGCAATAAAATTAAGTCAGTATCTTTCAGAAAGGTATGATGATTATAATTTCGTGCCGGTATTTTGGCTCGAGGGAGATGACCATGATTTTAACGAAGTTAGGTCGATCAAAATACCTGACGACTCAAACATCATTCGTACTATTGGTTACGGTGAAGAATCGGATGAGGATGAAGCAAAGCAGAGTGTTGGTCTTATAAGTTTTGATGAATCAATAAAAGATTTTTTTGCAGCGCTTGGCAGCACTCTAAGACAAACTGAATTTACTGATATTCTTTTAGAACGTTTAAAATCAATTTATGCTCCGGGTAAGTCTTTCAGCGAGTCTTTTTTCGAGCTGCTACATTTTTATTTCGATCGGTTCGGATTGGTAATTTTTAATCCGCTTGATGATAATGTTAAAAGTTTACTCAAGCCTGTTTTCAGAAAAGAAATCACCGACTTCAGAGAACATACCGAAAAACTTGTTCATATAAGTGCCACACTTGAAGAATTGTATCACGCACAGGTAAAAGTAAAACCTGTAAACTTATTTCTAAGAGTTGATGATGGCAGGTTTCTCATTGAGCCAGTTGATAATGAATTCAGGTTGAAAAGAAAAAGAAAAACTTTTACACCGGAACAGCTACTTGAAATTCTTGATAATGAACCCGAACGTTTCAGCCCAAATGTACTTTTAAGACCAATTTGTCAGGATTATCTTTTCCCCACAGCATTCTATGTCGGGGGTCCGGGGGAAATTGCCTACTTTGCACAAATTAAACCAATGTACGATTTTTACAATATCCCCAGCCCGATAATCTATCCACGTTCTTCTGCTACCATACTGGAAAAAAATATTGCAGGTATACTTGATAAATTTTCTTTAGAAATTACTGACATTTTTATCAACATTGAAAATGTTAAGAAAAAGATTATCAATTCAATTTCAGAAAATTCTGTTGATGAATTATTTGATACAATGATTGAGAGGATTGAGCATGAATTCGATCAGTTAAAGGAAAAATTATTTGACCTAGATAAAACAATTGCTGACTCGAGCAACCGCTACAGGGATAAAATATTTAATGCTGTAAACGAACTGAAAGACAAAGCCGAAAAAGCACAGCAGAAAAAGCATGAGGTTACTTTAAGGCAAATAGACCGAGCAGCAGTAAACCTTTTTCCTGATAACAGCCTGCAGGAACGTGAATTCAATTTTATTTATTTCGTAAACAAATATGGTGAGGATTTTATAGATACAATTTTCGAAAAACTACAGATAAATAAATTTGAGCACCAGATAATTTTTTTACAGGATTGATATCCTTTCTAATTGATTTAAAAAATCCGGATTGGATTTTGAAACATGCTCTATTCCTTCTACACTTCCTCCATCTTTCAGCAGACATGATAAAATTGCAAAAGCCATTGCGATTCTGTGATCATCAAAACTATCAAAAAGCACAAAGGAATTTTTAATCCCTCCTGCAACTTTAAATCCATCATCCAGTTCTTCAACATTCAGACTCAGCTTCCGGAAGTTTGTACAAAGTGATTTAATTCTGTCTGATTCTTTTACTCTTAATTCAGATGCACTTCTTAGTTTAAATTCTCCATCGGCAAAAACTCCAGCAATAGAAAGAATTGGTATTTCATCAATTATCTGAGGAATTATTTCAGGATCAATTTCTACATTCGAAAGCTTGCTTGTTTTTATTATCAAGTCTCCAAAAGCTTCACCATTTGATTCGCCTTTCGGATCAATTTGAATTTTCGCCCCCATTTTTTTTAAAACATTTACTACTTCAATTCTCGTCGGATTTAAGCAAACATTTTTTACTATAAGCTCAGAGTTTTTAGTTAACAAAGTAAGCACAATAAAAAACATTGCAGAAGAAACATCCCCCGGAATAAAATACTCTTTGGGTTCAGGATAATTTTCCTTTGAAGAAAAAGAAATAGTCCTTCCTTCTTCTTTTATTACTTTTAAACCTAATAAATTTTCTGTATGATTCCTTGTTTGAATGATTTCGGTCACTGATGTTTCTTCTTCTAAATGTAGTCCTGCAAAAAGTATTGCACTTTTTACCTGCGCACTCGAAACAGGTAAAGTATAATTTATCGCATTCAAGTAATCCGATGGAAAAATGTGAAGTGGCAACTTTCCACTATTACTTTCGATGTTACCACCAATTAAAGAAAGCGGTTCGATTACCCTTTTCATAGGTCTCAACGAAAGAGATGAATCAGCTTCAATTGTTGATTTAAAATTTTGAACTGATAAAATTCCTGTGAGCAGTCTTGCGGTCGTTCCCGAATTTCCGGCATTTATTGGTTTAACGGGTGGTTTAAAACCTTTAAATCCTTTCCCGTAAATAAGGCAGTCATTTTTAGCTTTTTCAATCTCAACCCCGAGACTTTCGAGACAGCATATTGTAGATTGAACATCCTCACTTTCAGGAAGATTTTTTATTTTTGATTTGCCGGCTGCTAAAGAAGAAATAATCAAAGCACGGTGAGCAATTGATTTATCACCGGCGAGAGATAAAATTCCGGAAACTCTTTCAATTTTTGTGAAAGACTGAATCATATTTTAAAAAGTTAAAATTATTTTTTTGTCCAATCGTCAATCAATTTCAGCAGTTCACGTTTACTGAACTCACTTTGCCTATAGAAACCTTTTAGCATTCTTTGCCTGAGTGCTTCATAAATTGCAATTGCAGCAGAAACAGACACATTTAAGCTTTGAACCATTCCAAACATCGGTATATAAAATTTTTCATCTGCCATCTCTTCTGCATCCTTTGATAATCCTCTGTGCTCATTTCCAAATATCAAAGTAGTTTTTTTTGTTAAATCAAGTTCGAATAAACTTTTTGAATCTGCATTCAAAGATGAAGAATAGATTTTAAATTTTTCTTTTTTCAAATGATTAAAACATTCTTCAATGGATTTAAACTTTTCTATTTCAACCCACTTATAAGCTGAAGCGGAAGATTTCTTCCCGATCTTCGGAAATTTTTCGATGTTATAAACTAAAGATACTTTCGGAATACCTGCTGCATCGCAGGTTCTGAAGATTGCGCTTACATTATGAGGATCGTGAATGTTTTCGAGCACTACACGCAGAGAAGGCTGCCTTTTAGATAACACCCGCTTAATCTTTTCAATTCTTTTTTCAGTTCTGAAATATTGTTCAGACACTTTTATTGAAGATGAGTTTGTATACTGAATGGTTTTTTACTTTTCTGGCTTTATCGAGTTTGAACTTTTTGATATCTGTTTTCAGATAGAAAGCCGCTAACTCGAGAATCTTAGACAAAACTGTATCCTCATTGTGAGCCCAGCTTTCGCAGCCTGATAATGAAGGAATTTCTGCGGTAAAACCGTCATTAGTTTTTGTAATGATTACATCCAGAACCATAATTAAAAATCAACAGCCTTATTCTGACCTTTCACCGGCAACAATTTTAACACTTGCGCTTGCACCAATCCTGTCTGCACCGGATGCTATCATTGCTTCTGCTTCTTCTTTAGACCTGATGCCGCCTGCTGCTTTAACACCAATTGAACTGCCGACAACATATTTCATTAATGCTACATCGCCAACGGTTGCGCCGCCTTTACTAAAGCCGGTTGAGGTTTTAACAAAATCCGCTCCGGCTTTTTTGCATATCAAGCAAGCTTTCACTTTTTCTTCATCAGTTAATAATGCAGTTTCAATTATTACTTTTACAAGTGCACTTTTACTCCTCGCTGCTGCAACAACCTGAGATACATCATTTTCGATATATTCATAATCACCGGCTTTTAATCTGCCGACATTTATTACCATATCAATTTCATTCGCACCATTTTTAATTGCCTGCTCCGTTTCAAACTTCTTCACCTCTGTAGTATTTGAACCGAGTGGAAAACCAACGACCGTACATATTCTTACCTCAGTTCCTTTTAATACAGAAGCGCAAAGGGAAACATAACCGGGATTAACACAGACGGATGCGAAATGATATTTTTTTGCTTCTTCACACAATTCTTTTATTTCATCAGGTGTTGCATCTGGTTTGAGTAATGTATGATCTATTTTAGATGCAATGCTTTTATCTTTTAAGGAATTTCCAACACCCTTTCCAGCGGCGATTCGTGAAGCACCGACATCAACAATGCTTTTTACAGTTTTCGGCTGAGTGATCACATTTGTTTCCCAGCCTCTGCAGGAATCGCCATGGCAATAAAAATCTCTTAATACTTTCTCAAGAAATTCAGGTGATACATCTTCATCAGAAATTTTGTGATTCATTTTTGCTCCTGGTTTTTATATCCCATATTTCTTTTTAAAAATCCTTCACATAATAATGTAACCGCAGTTTATGACGCTAAACTTACTGACCATACTTCAGATATGCTTCATAAGTATTTTTTAAAAGCATAGCGATTGTCATCGGTCCTACTCCGCCGGGAACAGGAGTAATATAAGAAGCTTTTTTTGAAACCTGCTCAAAGTCTACGTCACCAACAACCCGGTATCCTTTGGATGTATCTCTGTCATCAATCCGGTTTATTCCGACATCAATTACCACTACTCCTTCCCTAACCATATTCCCTTTTACAAATTCCGGTGAACCAATAGCTGCTATTAAAATATCTGCCTGCTTCGTGAAGTATGAAACATCAGGTGCGGCTGAATGACAAACAGTTACTATTGAATTTGCAAATTCTTTTTTCTGAAGCATAATATTTGCAATCGGCTTACCAACGATATTGCTTCTGCCAAGAACCACCAAGTGTTTTCCTTTGGTTTCAATTTTGTATCTGATGAGCAGCTCCTGAATTCCGGCCGGGGTGCAGGATCGGAAAGCAGGTTTTCCTATAACCAGGTTTCCAACATTTATCGGATGAAATCCGTCAACATCTTTTTTGGGTGATACGGCCTCAATTATTTTTTCTTCATCAATGTGCCTGGGTAATGGAAGCTGAACTAGAATTCCGTGATATTCTTTGTTGTTATTATACAATTCAATCAGTTCGAGCAAATCTTTTTCCTTCATATCAGACGGATGCTTTTCTGTTTTGGCTTTCATGCCAATTTCTTCGCAGGCTTTAGCTTTGTTTCTTACATATATTTCCGAAGCAGAATTATCCCCAACCAGAATAGCAATAAGTCCGGGTACAGCTTTTCTCGAAATTTTAATTTTTTCAATATCAGATTTTAATTCATTCCTGATATCCTGTGCTATTTTTTTTCCATCAATTAAAATCATTGTTCATTTACTCTAATAAAATCAGGAAATAAAATTCTTTCGATGTGTACTGTCTTACCGGTTGAAGTATCAACTTTGAGAAAGATACCACAAAGATGAACATCGTTAGTAGCTGCTTCGTACTTTTGCGGCGTTTGATATAAAAACCTGTTAACCGCTGCCTGTACTTTCATACCTATAACAGAATCATATGGACCTGACATACCTACATCGGTAATGTAGCCGGTCCCTTTCGGTAAAATCCTTTCATCAGCAGTTTGAATATGAGTGTGAGTTCCAATAATAGCACTTACTCTTCCATCAAGATAATGTGACATAGCTACCTTCTCTGCTGTAGCTTCAGCATGGAAATCAACAATAACAATTTTTGTTTCAGATTCAAATTTTGGTAGTACCCAATCGGCAGTACGGAATGGACAATCGATGGCAGCCATAAAAGTTCTTCCCTGAAGATTAAGAACAACAACTTTTCCTTTTTTCGTTTCACCGATGTAGTAACCATTGCCGTAAGTTCCTTTCGGATAATTTAACGGTCGTAGTGTTCTCGGCTCTTTCTTTAAGTATTCCTGCGACTGATGCTTATCCCAGGTATGATTTCCACCTGTAAGTACGTGCACGCCAAGCTGAAAAAGCTGATTACCTTCTTTATCAGTGCAGCCTTTTCCGTCGGAAACATTTTCTCCGTTGGCAATTACGAAATCAGCTTTATATTTCTGTATTAGTCCGGGCAGCCAGGTTTGAACAAGGTCCATTCCCGGTTTTCCTACAATGTCGCCTATGAAGAGTATATTAATTGCGGGCATAAGAGTGTGAATTTTTACTGCAAAATATATTCAATTTACACAGCAAATAAAAAGTGACTTAAAGAGATTTGGGTATAAATATCCTTATTTTGAAACTATTAAACATAAGATTTACATTTCGGATATGATTACATTAGAACTTCCGCACATACCGTTAGACGAGGCCGAATTCAGCGTGCTTGATGTTGAAACCACAGGGCTTTCTGCAAGGAACAACCGAATTATAGAAATCGGTATCGTCAGGGTAAAGAACTTAAAGATTACAGATAAGTTTTCTTCACTTATTAATCCCGGCTGCGATATACCGTATTTCATTACTCAGTTTACCGGTATTGGTAACAGCGATGTAGAATACTCTCCCGGCTTTTATGATTTGGCTGATGATATAGAAGACTTCATAGGTGATTCAGTAATAAGCGGCCATAACTTAAGCTTTGATGAGGGATTTTTAAGATATGAATTTATTAGGAACGGATTCGAGCCTCTAAGTAATCCAACTATTTGCACTTTAAAGCTTGCACGAAAAATTTATCCGTCACTGAAAAGCAGATCGCTTGGTGCCTTATCTGAATATCTTAAAATACATAACAGAGATTCACATCGAGCTTTATCTGATGCTGAAGCAACTGCCAAAATTTTAATCAAGCTGATAAAAAAATTATCTAAAGAAGAAGGAATAAAAACACTTCAGCAATTGATTGGATACCAATCGTCTGTAGTTCCTGCAAATCAACTTTTAAAACTACCAAAAGGAATTTTTGATTCAATCTATTCTCTGCCCGATTCACCAGGCGTTTATTATTTTATCAACAAAAGAAATGAAATTATTTATATTGGTAAAGCTAAATCGTTAAAGGAAAGAGTTCGAAGTTATTTTTCATCAGCTGCAGACCCTAAAGCAAAAAGAATCGTAAAGCAGGCAGTAAAAATTAAAACTGAAATAACCAATTCAGAGCTGACAGCACTTCTGCTTGAGGCAGAAAGCATAAAAGTTATTAATCCAAAACACAATCGTCAGCTAAAAAAATACAGCAATAAATATTTTATCAGGATAAACAAAACCAGTAAATACCCTAAACCGGAAATCTCAGCTAATTTTGATTTTGATGGCAATGATTATTTCGGATTATACGTTTCAAGAAAAAAATCAGAAGCTGTTTTGAACATAATTGATAAAACATTTTTACTCCGTGAATGCACTGATAAGGAATTCCGGAAAGGAAAAAGATGTTTTCTCGCTGAAATTGAAAGATGCACTGCCCCTTGTGAAAAGCAAAATGACCCGGAATATTTTGAAGAACTTGAAAAAGTTTATGAATTTCTTTCAGGAAGAAATCAGTCAGCCCTGGATAGATTGTTAAATAAAATGAAAGAGTACGCATTAAAAGAACAATATGAAAAAGCAGGTGAGACAAAACAGGTAATTGATCTGCTCCTTTCGCAAACTCATAAATCTTCCCTGCTGGCAGAGCCGGTAAACAAAGCAAATGTTCTGTTTGAAATTACGGAAGTCATTAAACACGATTACATCCTGCTGCTCGAAGGAAAATTTTTTATCAAAAAAGAAACAGGTAGCGGCAACAATAATTTTGAAGCTGCTTTGGACGACTATTTTTCAAAAACAATAAGAACTAATCACAATCCAACCGAAGAAGACCTTGAGAAGATTAAAATATCCCTGAACTGGCTCACTAAAAACCGGAACAAGGTAAGAATATTTTATCTGAAAGATTTCAATACCAAATATGAATTGATGAATTCAGTTGCAGACAGCAAACCTTTTGCTAAGAAATCATACAGCAAATACAACATCAGGAAACTGGTTACAAACAGTATTGCAGATGAAGAAGAGTTCAACGACTGAATTAAATAAAATTCTGAATAACAAAACACTAGGTTCTTCGGAACTTGAGTCCCTGATTAATAATTACTTCTTCTCCATCCTGAATGATCGATCAAAAATCAGGGATTCGATCGGCTTAGTACGAAACAAACTCGGACATTTCACAACTATTAATTCATACTTGCATGAGCTTAAAAATCTATTAAGGAGTGAAAGTAAAATTTCTTTAGATAAATTTTTAGCAGGACATCAAATAAAAAAAAGAAATGAAGCTGAAATACTATTTAACAAAATGAAACCTCATCTTCTAAAAATTAAAAAGATAATTACCCTTTCCAGGAGCGGAACTGTTTTGGATTTGCTCAAGTATTGGCACAAGAAAAATAATAGTTTAAAAGTTGTTGTCTGTGAATCGAGGCCAATGTTTGAAGGGAGATTGGCAGCAGAAGAATTGGCAAAAGCCGGAATTAAAGCAGAGTTGGTGACCGACGCAATGATGGCAATGTGTGTCACAAAAGTCGATGCAGCAATAATCGGAGCTGATTCAGTTTTAAAAAATAGCAATGTTGTAAACAAAGCCGGCAGCTATACTTTGGCTTTGCTTTGCAAATCACACAAAAAACCATTCTATGTGGTTGCTACTGGATCAAAATTTTCAAATAAGAATTCATTCAGGCTTCTGCAGGAAGATCCGAAAGAAATATGGGATAAAAAGTTAAAGAATTTAACAATCAGCAATTTTTATTTTGAAGAGATTCCAAAGAAATTTATTACGAAAATATTTTCGGATTAAACATCAATAATATGTTTGCTTCTTACATTGAATCTCAGAGTAAGTAAAATGGCTGATGTAGTTAATCCCAGCAGCAGTCCGATCCAAACACCCTGAACACCGAGTTGAAATGTGAATCCGAGCAAATAACCAACCGGAAGCCCTACCACCCAGTAAGCAATAAAAGTAATTGCAGTAGGTATTTTTACATCGGTTAACCCGCGAAGAATGCCAATACCAACCGCCTGAATACCATCAGAAAGCTGGAAGAGAGCCGCAATGATTAATAACGAAGAAGCAATTGAAATAACAACTTCATCGTTCACATACAGTGCAGGTAAAAAGTTTCTGAAAAGAATAAAGATAACCCCGGAGCAGAACATTACCGATGCACCGAGTAAAGAAGCTGTAAAACCTGCTCTACGTGTTTCATCAATGTCTTTTTGACCAACAGCATTTCCAACACGAATGGAACCAGCTGCAGAAATTCCAAGTACAGCCATAAACGATATCGAAGCTAGGTTTATAGCAATCTGGTGTGCTGCTTGCTGATTTGTTCCAAGCCAGCCAACCATCACAACTGCAAATGAGAAGGCACCGACTTCAAAAAAATACTGGAAGCCGCTTGGCAGCCCTAAACCTAAAAGTTTTTTAATTACCGGAAAATTAATGCTTCTGTAATGGAAAGTTACATCGTACTGCTTAAAAAATTTGTTGTTCATTACAAAACCCATTATTGCCACAGTCATAAATGCTCTTGATGCAAAAGTTGCCCAACCGGCTCCGTCGAGCCCAAGCGCGGGAAATCCGAGCTCGCCAAAAATCAGAACCCAGTTAGCAGCTGCATTAACAATGTTAGCGAGCAGGGCAATAATCATCGCAGGGCGCATTACTGACAGACCTTCAATGAATTGTTTATAAGTTTGAAAAAGCATTAAAGGTATTGAACTTAAACCAATAATTTTCATATAGGATTTTGCTTGCAGCTGAACTTCTATGGGCTGATCGAAATAAACGATCAAATCGGAAGCGAAAAAAACAATTACAGCAATGAAAACTGATAAAACACTGTTAACAAGAAGGGATTGACGAAAATAAACTCCGCAGTCTTCATATTTTTTTGCGCCAACAGCAATAGCAACAAGAGGAGTAACTGCTAATGATACTCCTATTCCAACGATCAAAACAATAAATGTAAGGCTATTTCCCAACGAGGCAGCGGCGAGTGGTGCAGCTCCCAGCCTTCCGACCATCAGGCTGTCAACTACACCCATCATAATAATTCCAAGCTGTCCGATGATAACCGGATAAGCCAATTGAATAGTGTTGATAATATGTTTTTTTAGAAGCATCATCATTCAAAAAAAAATTGCCGGTAAAATTACGGAATTGAATCAGAATAAACGTGAGGCAGGTCAAATCAATTTAAAAAGAAAAGTCCCGAAACTATTTTTCGGGACTCTTCCAGGGTAGCATGTTTATCTGCTGTTTTGGGGGGAAACTTATTATTGTATTATTACCTATTAGAAAAGTATAGTACTAATATTGGTTTTCAAACATTTTTATGATAAGAGGCAGAAAGAATTGATCAAATGCAGGCAGAATTTTATGCCTGATTTATTTAGTTGCTAATGCAGACTTGCCTGACCTGCCTTCAGCTTTAAATAGAAAGCTTCCGAAAACCTCAGATTTTTATCCGCAGTCAGACTATCAATTTGTTTTATGGATAAAATGTTGTATGAGTATTGATCAATTAATCGTGAAACCCTTTTCAATGCTGAAAACGAATATTCATTACTTTGTATGGTAAGGATTATTATCCCCAGACAAATTACAGATAATAGAATAATGTTTAATGACTTCATTTAATTCTAAAAATGTGATTCCTTCTGAACTCTGAATAGCGGAGAGAGAGGGATTCGAACCCTCGGTGGCAATAAATACCACACTGGTTTTCGAGACCAGCCTATTCAACCACTCTAGCACCTCTCCTGATTATATTTAACTTGGAATAATACCTGCAATTTCTACTTTCTTATAATTTTTTTCGATTATTTCTTTTGCAAGATTTTTATACGCCAGGGATCCTTTTGTATTCGCATCGATTATTACTGATGGTTTACGATAAAATTCTGCCTCAGTTAAAGTAATATTCTTCGGCACGATTGTTTTCATTACATGATTTTCAAAATAGCGGTTGATAGCTTTTCGCGTTAAGTCCCAGGCTTTTGTTTTTGGTTCGAACATAGTGAGTAAAATTCCTTCTATTTCAAGGTTGCGATTAATATTTTCTTTCACCCATTTTATATGCGAATTCATTTTCAGCAGCGCCATTACTGAAAAGTGACCGGCTTTTACCGGTAATATAACCGAGTGAACCGCTGAAAGTGCGATAGTTGTCAATCCCCGCAAATAAGGCGGACAATCAATTATGATATAATCATAAATCATCAGCGGTTCAAGATTTAAAATATTTTCGAACAAATAAATGTTTTTTGTAATACGCGCTACCCTCTCTTCTACTTCACCCGAAGCTACCTGGCAGGGAATGAAGTCGAGATTTTGCAATTCAGTTTTATGAATCACACTCTCAATAGATTTTGTAAAGCTGAATACCTGGAATATATCACCTTTTAATTCATAAGATCTGTAACCAAGGCAGGCTGTGCAGGTTCCTGACGGGTCAAAATCTATTAATAAAGTTTTTTTACCGGCAATAGCAAGGCTTGCAGATAAATTTAAAGCGGTTGTGGTTTTACCCACACCACCTTTTGGTAATGCTATGGCTATACGTTTCTGCAAATTATTACTGTCATTTTGAAAAATCACTTTCAAATTATAGAAAATTTTCCACAAGCTCAATCTCACAAAATTTTATATTTACACAAAAAACATTCTTTTTGTTATGGGTTGGTCAATTTTTATATTTGGTTCCCGCTTTTCGGAGAGATGCAGGAGTGGTTTAACTGGCACGCCTGGAGAGCGTGTGTACGGGAAACCGTACCGTGGGTTCGAATCCCACTCTCTCCGCTTTTACAAAATACCCTTAATTTTTATGTACTTTGTTTATGTACTTTGGAGTTACAAACTCCGTAAAAGATATATTGGTTCAAGTGAAAATGCTGACGAAAGATTAACCAAACACAACGCTGGAAAAAGCACCTTCACTAAAAGAGGAATTCCCTGGATTTCAATTCACAAAGAAACTTACAGAACAAAAGCCGAAGCTTTAATAAGAGAAAAATTTCTTAAGTCCGGTATGGGAAGGAAATGGCTCGACGAGAATTTTCCTGAATTCAAACACAAACAGTAAGATGCAGGAGTGTCCGCCTCTGGCGGATGGCACGCCTGGAGAGCGTGTGTACGGGAAACCGTACCGTGGGTTCTGAGCCGAAGGCTCATCAGCCTCTGGCTGAGAATCCCACTCTCTCCGCTTTTACAAAATACCCTTAATTTTTATGTACTTTGTTT
>CAZXGJ010000047.1:0-197 GCA_964639955.1 uncultured Ignavibacteriaceae bacterium | reverse complement strand
GTAAGATGCAGGAGTGTCCGCCTCTGGCGGATGGCACGCCTGGAGAGCGTGTGTATGGGAAACCGTACCGTGGGTTCTGCCATAGGCAGCCCTTCAGGAGAATTCGTTTCTTCTTGCTTAAAATATTTTTAACTGCATTCTCACTTATAGTTAGTATCATATGATACCTAAGAGAAGATTAAGTATTTTTCTATAAA
>CAZXGJ010000046.1:14750-31181 GCA_964639955.1 uncultured Ignavibacteriaceae bacterium | reverse complement strand
CTTGATAGAAAATCAGGAAATCCTTTTTCGAATATTAGCGTTGAAGTGTATGGACAAAAATATGTTCAGGATGCAAGAGAATACCAATTCTTCAAACTGAAAAGCGGCAAGACAGATGGTGATGGTGGATTTGAATTCAAAAAGGATGATAATCAGTACAACACTTACAAAGTTGTTTTCATAAATGGAAAAGACAGATTCGAATCTCAGAATTATTATTCTTACTCCTATCAGGAAACACCACAAAAAAGAAATACTACTTTCTTTTATCTCGACAGAGCAATTTATCGTCCTGGACAAATTGTTTACTTCAAAGGATTGATGATTAATACAGATGGTAAAAAAGATCACAAGGTTGTTACAAACCAAACAACCACAGTCACTTTCTTCGATGCGAACTATCAAAAGATAACTGAGGCAACATTCACGACAAACGAATACGGAGCTTTCAACGGAAAGTTTACTATTCCATTTGGGAAAATCGGCGGACAGTATATGATCTCGAATGAAAACGGTTCGCAATATTTCAGAGTTGAAGAATACAAACGACCAAAGTTTGAAGTGAAATTTGATCCGGTAAAAGGAAGCTATTCACTAAATGACAAAGTGACCGTTGAAGGATTTGCAAAAACTTATTCCGGTGCAAACCTGAATGACGTCGATGTAAAATACAGAGTCGTTCGCACAGTTTATTTTCCTTATTACGATTTCAGATGGCGTTGGTATTACAACTGGTTCTGGGGAAGATATAACGAAATGGAAATCACGAACGGAGTTACAACCACAGATAAAGAAGGAAAATTTAAAGTTGAGTTTGATTTGATTCCCGATCTTTCAATGCCGAAAGAAACAAAACCTGTTTTCAGCTACACTGTTTACGCAGATGTAATTGATGTTACTGGTGAAACGCATTCCGCTCAAACATACGTGAGTGCAGGTTATGTTGCTTTAGTTGCAAACATTAATATTCCTGAAATCATCAACTCATATAAAATTGATAGATATCAGGTTTCAACGACAAATCTTAACGGTCAGTTTGAACCTGCACCGATATCGATTGAAGTTTATAAGTTAAAAAATCCAGATAGAATTTTCAGAAACAGACTTTGGGCAAAGCCGGATAAATTCCTGATGACGAAAGATGAATTCTATAAAAACTTTACCAATGATATTTACGATGAAGAGAATGAATACTTCAACTGGGAAAAAGAACGAAAAGAATTCACAACCAGCTTTACTACAGTTGACAGCTCGTTTATTTCTTTCAAGAATTTACCTGAATGGCAGCCGGGTAAGTATGTCCTGATTCTAAAAACAAAAGATAAAAACGGAACTCCCGTTGAGCTTGAAAAATATTTCACTCTGTTCGACCCGGAATCATATAAGACTCCGTTAAATGAAGCTGTTTGGGTTTATTTAAGTAAAGTCTCCCCATTAGGAGGAGATTTAGAGGGGGCCGATAGTTATGAACCAGGTGAAACTGCTATTCTTTATATTAGTTCTGCTGAGAAAAATGTGAAAGCTCTTTACGAACTGACGTATGACAGTAAAGTAATTAAAAAAGAATGGATCAGTCTTGATAACGAGCAGAAGAAAATTGAAATCCCGATTAAGGAAGAATATCGCGGTAATCTTGTTGCTCACGTTTCTTTCATTGTAAATAATGAACCACACATAATTACAAAAGTTATTTCCATTCCGTGGACAAACAAGCAGCTAAAAATTTCTTTTGAAACATTCCGCAGTAAGCTTCTGCCTGGTTCCAGTGAAGAATGGAAGCTTAAAATATCCGGACCAAACGGTGATGCAGTTGCAGCAGAACTTCTTGCTTCAATGTATGATGCTTCCCTCGATGTTTTTGCTGCAAACTATTGGGGATTTAATGTTCATCCATATTTCTATTCAAGATATAACTGGACAACCGACAACAATTTTCAAAGTATAAGTTCTTCATTTTACAACGAAGGCTGGAATGATTACATCTATAGACCTTATATGTATTACCCTTACATCAACAACTTTGGTTTTTATTTTTATGGTTATGGATATGGGTATGATTATCGTAATGGAAGATATGATATGATGCCTAAATCAGCAGTTACTGATGAACTTTCATTGCAGTCTGGAAATATGGTTGCAGAAACTGAATCTGCAGGAGAGAAAAAGAAAGAGACTGATGGGAAAAGACAGAAAGATGGAAATGAATTGCCGGGTGTTGTGCCAAGTCCTCCGGCTGAACAATCTTTTGGAGAAGTTTCTATAAGAAAAAATCTGAACGAAACCGCTTTCTTCTATCCTGAACTTAGAACAAATGAAAAAGGCGAGATAATAATTTCATTCACAGTTCCTGAAGCATTGACGAGATGGAAATTTATGGGCTTCGCTTTGACGAAAGATTTGAAGAGTGCAATTGTTTATAATGAAACAGTCACTCAAAAAGATTTAATGATAATGCCGAATCCTCCAAGATTTTTAAGAGAAGGCGATGAAATTTATTTCACAGCAAAAGTCAGTAATCTTTCAGATAGTTCAATCTCAGGTTCTGCAACTTTGCAGTTGTTTGATGCTTTCACAATGAAACCCGTTGATGCACTTTTTGAAAACGCTGATAACATAAAATCTTTCTCGGCAGAAAAAGGAATGAGCGAAGGATTAAGCTGGAGATTGAAAGTTCCTCTCGGAAAAGTTGATGCGATTGTTTACAGAGTGATTGCAACTTCAGGAAAACACTCCGATGGTGAAGAGAACGCACTTCCAATATTAATTAACAGAATGCTTGTAACAGAAACACTTCCGCTTCCTATAAGAGGAAATCAAACAAAGACTTTCCTTCTCAAAAAGCTGATGGAAAATAATTCTACAACTTTACAGAATTATAATCTTACACTTGAATTCACTGCAAATCCTGCATGGTATGCAATTCAGGCTTTACCTTATATGATGGAATATCCGTACGAATGCATTGAGCAGATATTCAACAGGTTTTATGCAAACAGCATTGCAACACATATCGCAAACTCAAGTCCGAAGATCAAAAAAGTTTTTGATAGCTGGAAAGAAGTTGATAAAGATGCACTTCTATCAAATCTTGAAAAGAACCAGGAACTAAAGTATGCACTTCTCGAAGAAACTCCGTGGGTTCTCGATGCACAGGATGAAAGTGAAAGAAAACGTAGAGTCGGACTTCTGTTTGATCTTGTAAAAATGGCAGGTGAACTTGAACGTGCTGAAAAGAAAATGCAGGAGATGCAGTATTCAAACGGTGGTTGGCCGTGGTTCCCGGGACTTCCTGAAAACCGTTTCATCACTCAGTATATTGTTGTTGGAATGGGACATCTTGAAAGACTTGGAATTAAAGATATTCGCGAAAATTCTGTAACCTGGGAAATGCTGAGGAAAGCTGTCGTCTACACTGACATAAGAATGTATGAAGATTATGAATGGATAAAGAAGCATGGAATTCTTGATAAAAAGAATATCGGTTACATCCAGGCACAATATCTTTATGGAAGAAGTTACTATCTCGATATTCCTGTCGATGACAAATACAAAGAAGCATTTGATTACTGGAAAGGTCAGGCACAGAAGTACTGGCTCACCAACAACAAGTATATGCAGGGAATGATTGCGCTTGCACTTTACAGAATGTATGATGCGAAGACAGCAAAAGATATAATCAAATCGATAATTGAGAATGCTGTGTTCAATGATGAAATGGGAATGTACTTTAAGGAAGAGTGGGGATGGTGGTGGTACCAGGCTCCGATTGAAACTCAGGCATTACTGATTGAAGCAGTTGATGAAATTACAAAAGATCAGAAGTCAGTTGATGAGATGAAAGTCTGGCTGCTGAAACAAAAGCAGGTTCAGGATTGGAAGACAACCAAAGCAACTGCTGAAGCCTGTTACGCACTTCTGCTGCGAGGAAGCGATTGGCTTGCTGATACAAAAATGCCAGATATAAAAATCGGTGGAGAAATGCTGGATCTTCTGAACAATCCTGAAATTCATATTGAAGCTGGAACGGGATATTTCAAAACTTCGTGGAAAGGTGAAGAGATAACTCCTTCAATGGGAGAAGTAACAGTAACGAACAACAATAATGTTGTTGCGTGGGGTTCACTCTACTGGCAGTATTATGAACAGCTCGATAAAATTACTCCTGCTGAAACTCCTTTGAAGATAAAGAAGCAGTTGTTCTTAGAATTGGATTCTCCAACAGGAAAGAAATTAACACCGGTAACTGAAGATACAAAACTGAAGCCGGGTGATTTGGTAAAAGTTAGAATTGAAATCCGTGTTGACCGCGATGTGGAATTCGTTCATATGAAAGATATGCGTGCAGCAGGATTTGAACCGATAAATGTTCTTTCGACTCACAAATACCAGGATGGTTTGTACTATTACGAAAACACACGCGATGCTGCAACAAACTTCTTTATGGACTGGCTGCCGAAAGGAACTTATGTGTTTGAGTATCCGCTGAGAGTAACGCACAAAGGAGATTTCTCAAACGGCATAACAACAATCCAGTGTATGTACGCACCTGAGTTCGCAAGTCACTCGGAAGGTGTGAGAGTGAAGGTTCAGTAGAAATTAATTTGTCAGATGTAGTGACAGGTCGAGACCTGTCACAAAGTATCTGGGACAAGTCACGACTTGTCCCTACATTTTATTAAATAATAATATGCAAAGAAAACGCAACCGGTTAAAAGAATATGATTATGCTAATGCAGGTTATTATTTTGTAACCATTTGTGTCAACGATAGAAAAAATCATTTCGGTAAAATTGAAAATGCTAAATGTGTGCTTAATGAATTAGGACGAGTGGTTCAGCGAATTCTTGAAAGCATCCCAGTTAAATATCCTTATGTAAGTATTGATTATTATGTAATAATGCCTAATCATATCCACGTTATAATAATTATCGACCCTTCTGATAATGTTTCCATAGTGACAAGTCGCGACATGTCACCTGATAAAAAACATAAAATCAAATCTTTGTCAGAAATCATTGGAGCATTCAAAACGATCAGTTCGAAAGAATTACATAATAAAGGATTAAAAGAATTCAAATGGCAAAGATCATTTTATGATAGGATAATCAGGAATGAAGGGGAATTATATCAGATAAGAAAATATATTGAACAGAATCCTCTTAGTTTAGAAATTGAAAAACAATTATTAGAAAACCTAACGCTGTAAGTTTTGCCATTGTATTTGTAGGGACAAGTCGCGACTTGTCCTTACATAATTGATACGACAATCCAATTTATTTATAAACAAGAGTCATTCGGAAGGTTGAGGGTAAAGGCTGAGTAGAAGAAGAAATAGAAAAAGATGACATCTTTTCCCACAGGACGCAATAAATTTCGTATCACAGATTACTAATCTGTTATACGGGTAGAATGAGACTTTAACTCCTCATAACTCAAATCCAAAGCTTCTGCTGAGAGAAGAAATTTCGTGTAACCTTTTTGTGGATTATCAAACACTTCATTTGTAATACCGCTTTCAACTATTTCTCCATCTTTTAAAATGATTACTCTGCTTGCAAGATTTCGGAGTATTCGCAAGTCGTGACTGATGCAAATCATAGTAAGATTAAATTCTTCGTTCAGCTGCTTGAAAAGTTTTAGTAGATTCAATTGCGATTCAACATCCTGAGCAGAAAAAGGTTCATCGAGGATCAGCAATAAGGGTTTTACTGCAAGTAGTCTGGCAAGAGCTGCCTTTTGCTGTTCACCGCCGCTGAGTTCCATTCCTCTCCTGTGATAAAGCTCTTTTGGAAATCCGACAGAACCTAAAACATTATCACGTTCTTTTTCAATATTACTTTTATTAACACCTGAAATTTTTAATGCTTCATCAACAATACTTTGAACTTTTCTAAATGGATTTAATGTTTCTCCGTGATTCTGAAAAAGTATTTGAATAGGACTACTTTTTCTTCTTCCTGATTCTGAATTTAAAATAATTTTTCCACTGTCTGGTTTTATGAGTCCGGCGATCACCTTTGCAAGCGTTGATTTACCGCCTCCGGACTCACCGCAGATTCCCAGTATTTCTCCTGATTCAACTTCAAAAGAAACATTCTTTAAAATATCAAAACGCTTTTTCTTCTCTTCATTGATTTCAACTGAGTATGAAATATTTTCGACTTTAAGCAGAAGCATCGCTAATCTCTTTAAATGAGTTTATGAAATTCTCTACTTTATTATCGGGTGAATTTAATAATTCATCAGAATTAAAAAATTTGGTAAGACTTCCCTCTGAGAGATACGCAATGTAATCCGATGATTTAACCGCAAAGTTAATATCCTGTGTTACGATCAGAACTGATTTATCATTATCTCTCACAAAATTTTTAATCTTTAATAAAATAAGATTCATTACTGCATAATCAACTCCTGAAGTTGGTTCATCCAGAATGAGTAAATCCGGATTTGCAAGTAGCGCTAATACAATCAAAAGCCTTTGAGCCATTCCGCCACTCAATTCATAAGAGTGAAGTCCGGATAATTTTTTATAGTCAGGAAGTGAAAAGTAAAGCAGCAGCTCTTCAATTTTAAACGGACTTATATTTGAAAGACCAAAATAATATTTAAGCTTTTTTAATGGATCGAAACTATTGGCTGCATCCTGGAAAACATATCTGATGTGCTTTTTTCTTATCTCTTTTATTTTTTCTTCAGAAGTGTTTAGTAAATCCGTTTCTTCGAATAAAACTTTTCCGTTTATATCATATATATCAGAAGGCAAAAGCGAAGTAAGTGATTTAATAAGAGTTGATTTTCCCGAACCGTTCTTACCAAGAATTGTATAAACCTTGCCCCGGTCAATGTCAAATCTTATGTTTTGTAATACAATTCGTTTCCTTTTTTCCTCAAGAACCGAAACTGATTTTATGTCTGCATTAAGCATCTGATAAAATGTTTGTTTTTCTTTTAGTCAACAAAATAATAAATTGGCAGGAGAAATTACTATTAGTAATAAACAATCTTCCGGATGAATATCAAAACTATAAATCTTCTGTTTGTTTCCTTCCTTTGCTTGCTGATTATTTCCTGTGATTCAAAACAATCAAATAATGAAAACCGGATTGTTGTTGGCATTTCTGCTGATGTTCAGAATGTAAATTCTCTGTTTGCATTCAGCTATGAAGAAAGTGCTATTGCTGAAATTCTCTTTCCGGGATTGATGGATTTCAGATGGAATGAAGAAAAAGGTGAACTGGATACTTATCCGATGATTGCGAAAAGCTGGCAATGGGCTGAAGACTCTTCGTACATAAAATTTTTTCTGAGGGATGATATTTTTTGGTCGGATGGAGAAAAGCTTACTTCTGCCGATGTTGTTTTTTCTTATGATGTATTCTCTGATCCTGAAGTTCAGAGCAGATTGCTCGGAACTTTTAATCAGTTTTTTACAGAACCAGATGGTCAGATTGATGTTGATAAAACTTTTAAGATTATTTCTTCGTATGAATTTGAAATGCATTTCCCGGAAACTTCTATCATTGATCTGGTAAAAATTTCTATACCTGTAATACCGAAGCATATTTATTCCGGGATTAAGAGAGATCAGCTTGCCAATAACGAAATTAATTTTAATCCTGTTTCAAGCGGTCCATTCAAATTGAAAAAATGGAACAGGAATCAATCAATTATTTTAGAGGCTGACAGCAATTCATTTCTCTTTACTTCTGGTCAGGCTGCAGAGTTCGTTTTCAAAATTATTCCGGATTATACATCAAGAATTCTGCAATTGAAAAAAGGTGAAATTGATTTAATTGAACTGGTGAAAGTTGAAGATATGAACGAGCTGAAAGCTATAAGTAATATTGAGTTAGTAACTTTGACGGGAAGAGAATATGATTACATCGGTTGGAATAATGTTGATCCGGGGGAACCATCCAAACCGCATAAACTATTTGGAAGCAGTAATGTTCGGAAAGCACTTTCGATGGCAATCAACAGTAAAGAAATACTTGAAGAATATTTATCCGGTCAGGGAGAACTTGCTGCATCACCGGTTTCTCCGATTTTTAAGTCTGCATTTAATGATAAGGTTATACCTTACAGGTTTAATCCTGACGAAGCAAAAAGACTTTTATCAATTGAAGGCTGGAGAGATGAGGATAGAAACGGAATTCTTGAGAAGAATAAAGTTGAGTTTAAATTTAAAATATACTATCCTGTTGGAAACCCGCTTCGTGAATACGCATCGGTTGTTGTTAAAAACAATTTAAAAGCAATCGGAGTTGAAGCAACCACAGAAAAAATGGAAATGGGTGCTTTCATCAACAATCTTTATGAAAGAAAATTTGATTCATGGATGGCTGGATTTGGTGTTCCGATACCGCTTGATTTGAAACCTTATTGGTGTTCCGATTCTAATACAGGCGTTCTGAATTTTTCAGGTTATAGTAATTCTGAAATAGATAAAATTCTCAATCAGCTCGAAACAAAAATTTCCAGCGAAAAGAAAAATGAATTGCTTAAAAGAATTCAGGAAATTATTCATCAGGATGAGCCGGTTACATTTCTTTACTGGATTCCGAATATTGTAGCTCACAGCAAGCGACTAAAAAATCTGAACATTACTCCTTATGGTGTTTTAGTTCATTGCTGGGAATGGAAGACTGAATAATAAGCATTATGAAATCAGCGAAAGTTAAAATACTATTAACCAGATTTTTGTCTTCCGTACTCACGCTTTTTCTTCTCATTAGTTTCCTGTTTGTAATTATCAGATTGTCGCCTGGTAATCCGACAGATAAATATATTTCAGCAAAACTTGGCAGTGAACTTTCAGAAAAAATTGCTGAAAAGTTTTCGCTCAATCAGCCCATTTCAGATCAATACATTTCTTTTGTATCAAATGTTTTCAGAGGAGATATGGGAGTTTCTTACAATTACAGGCTTCCTGTCTTCGAAGTAATCCGGGAATATTTTTTGTTCACTCTGGTCTTTGCATCAATTAGTTTTATTATTCAAATCACTCTCAGCATCTGGCTTGCAATCCGGGTTATAAAGAAACAGAACAGATGGCTGGAAAATTTTATCGCAAACTTTTCACTTCTGGTTTATTCAATACCAGCATTTGTTCTTGGTGTTTCTCTGATTTATATCTTTTCGGTTAACCTGAATTTATTTCCTATATCAGGATTGCAATCGCTTGATTATGATAACCTGTCTTTTTTCTCACGGGTGATTGACAGAATGCATCATCTTGTTTTGCCGCTGATAACTCTTACTGCTTCAGGTGTTGCTTTATTTTATAAATACATTAAAGAAAGTATGGATGATGTTCTTAATCAAACCTTTGTAATTAATTTAAAAGCATCCGGAGTAGATGAAAACAACATTCTTCGAAAACATGTAATTCCAAATGCTGTAAGACCATTAATATCTGTGGCAGGTGTTGAGCTGGGAATACTTTTAGGTGGAACATTAATCACTGAAGTTATTTTCAGTCTTCCCGGTATGGGCAGATTAACAATTGACTCTATTCTTTCTCGGGATTATCCATTGGTGATTGGTTGTGTTTTTACTGCCGGCGTCGTGATGATTTTGGCTAATTTTCTTGCAGATATTATTAAGCTGAAGATAGATAAAAGATTGGTAAAAGGAATTCTGAATTGAAATCAGCTTTTAAAATAATTCATTGGATAATTTTTCTGTGGCTGCTTTTAATCATTTTACGCCACGATGTCATAATTGGTTATTTCTCTTTATTACTAAACTTTATCAGCTTGTTCTTCACCGATACTGCATCGGTAATTTCTGTTCTTAATTTTAGTTTTGTTGATGCCAGTCTTTCCAGCATCGTCTTTTTATTGATTCTTCCATTGCTAATTGTTATCAGAAAGCGATTGCATTTTATTCACGCAAGGCTGAATTTCACCTTTGCATTTTTGATTACAATAACTTTTGTTTTTTTATTTGCACCGATCATCTCAAATGAAAATCCTGAATTTTCGAAAAATCTTTCTGTAACTAAATTGCTTCCTCCGTTTAGTTCTGTAAAACAGATTGAGCTAATATCTGAAGACGACAGCAATTTATCAGATGCAGAAAAATTCCATGTGAAGTCAGATAGAATTATCAAACCATCTTTTAATGACAAAATTATTTTTGCTGATAGCGTTGTTTTGTCTGGGGAAGTTATCTACTATCAGAAAAATAAACCAAATAAAATCAGTAAAAATCTGATTATCAGTGAATCTGGAATTCCGGCAATTAAAGAAAAATTTTTTCTCCTTGGCACCGATGAGTTTGGCAGGGATTTATTTACACGACTCATTTATGGCTCACGTATTTCATTAACTGTTGGAATTGGTGCGGTTGTTTTATCATTTTTAATAGGAATAAGTTTAGGATTCATTGCAGGTTATCGCGGTGGTTTACTTGATATCGCCCTCAATCGTTTTTCTGAAATCTTTTTGGCATTTCCTGTTATTTATCTTATAGTTTTGATAATTGCATTATTCGGCAGTTCAATTTTATCCGTAATAGTTGTTCTGGGAATTTCAGGATGGATGAGCCTTTTCAAAATAGTTAAAAGCGAAATGCTTTCTATAAAACAAAAAGATTACTTTTCTTCTGCAGAACTTGTTGGACTAAGTAAGCATCAGATTCTTCAAAAAGAGATTTTACCTGTAATACTTGCACCTGTTTTAGTTAATCTCATATTTTTGTTCAGTAATGTGGTTCTTGCAGAAGCTGCGTTGAGTTATCTTGGTCTTGGAACAGGAAATCAATATCCGTCGTGGGGTTCGATGTTAAGTTCTGGTCAGGAGTATATTACAAAAGCCTGGTGGTTGATTGCCTTTCCTGGTTTTAGTCTGGTGTTGACATTATTTACTTTTAATTCAACAGGAAAGCTGCTTGGTAAAATCTTAAACCCGGGAATAAAAGTATGATAAATACCCGCTATGAAATAATTAAGAGGCTCGGGCAGGGAAGAAGTTCTGTTTACCTTTGCAGGGATATTGAATTTCCTAATTCAACCTTTGCCATTAAAATACTCCCTTCTGACGCTAGCGAAACAGAGAGGGAGATTTTTAAGCGCGAATTCTTTATCCTTCGGAAGCTCGATCACCCGCACATTATTAAATCACTTGAAATCGGTACTGCAGTTTATATCAGCAATGATGACTTTATTAAACCTAGTTCCATTTTTATTACACTTGAATTTTTTGATGGGAAGGAGCTTCTGAATTCTGAGTTTATCTTAAACGAAACGGGATTAACCAAAATTACAGCACAGGTTTGCTCGGTTTTATATTATCTGCATCAATCGCGTTATATTTATTACGATCTTAAGCCTGAAAATATTTTGGTTGCAAACATCAACGGGGAACCATTCGTAAAATTAATTGATCTTGGTTTAGCTGAGTATTCTCCCGATCCGGATAATTATGTTATAAAAGGAACTGCTCAGTATATAGCACCGGAATTACTGAGGAAACAATCACACGATCATTCTGCAGACCTTTACTCTCTCGGGATGATGCTCTACAGGATTATTTACAACCGCTTTCCATTCGATACCGATAATGAGCTGGAGATTTACAAAGAGCAGATTGAAAAAGAATTTCCTTTTCCCTCTTCAGAAATATATTCTGAATCTATAATTAACATTACAAAAAAACTTTTAGAAAAAGACCCGTCGAAAAGATTTGGAAATGCGCTGGAAATTCTTTTCAGCTTAAAAACGGCTAGAGAGAATATTAAGTTCACAGAGTTCGTACCTGCAAAAATTATTGCAGGAAGAGCAACAGAGCTGGAAGTTCTTAATTCTTACCTTGCTGATAAAGCTGGCAGTGAAATGGTCTCCGTAAAGGGATTCAACGGCACAGGTAAAACGGCTTTGTTAAATTACCTGAATGAAACGAGGATTGATTCGGTTTTAATCGGAGATATTAAAAGCAAATCGGGCATAGAATTAATAAAGTATACACTGCACAAAATTCTCTTTTCGGATTCTGTTTTCCCAGTGCTCGATAATCAAAGCAGAGAAAAAATTTTAGAGCTTATTTCTGAAATGGATGAGGATGTGAGAGTTGCGTTCAAATCCACCATCATTTCCATGATATCAAAGTGCAGATTCATTCTCCTGATAGACGATTTTAATTTGTGTGATGATTTTGCAGCAGAATTATTCCTGGAAATAATTCCGCTTCTGCAGGTAAATAATATTAAAATAATAATATCCGAATCTTCAGAGCATCCCTTTTATTCAAATAAACTTTATAACGTTAAGGATATTTTTTTAGGACCTTTTACCGGTGAACAATTGAATGAATTTGTTAATAGAAGTTTTAATGACAGTTTCCCTAAAAATGAACTGACGGCATTAATTCAATCACACTCTGATCTTGTCCCCGGCAGTGTAATTTCTTTCTTAAAAGACCTGATCTACTTCAACATTATAAAGTTTTCCGGCTTGGGCGCCACAATTACCCGGGATGTGGAAAGCCTTGCTTTTTTGGAGCAAACTCATTCAGCTTTTTTTGATTTAAGACTTGCTTCTTTATCAGATAAAGAATCGGAAATTGTAAAAATTATTTCTGCATTCGACCAGGTCATTGACCTTAATACTCTTGCATTATTGTGCGATATTCCTTCAGAAGAAGCAGAAAAATTAATCGCAGGGCTTCAGTTAAAAAATATAATTCAGCATTATACTAACATTAAGTTACTTGTTTTTACTTCAGAAAGTTTAAAGAAATATATTTATGCCTCAATTACGGATAATGAAAAACTACATCTGTTAATAGCTGAAAAGCTATCCCGGGTTTTGCCATCGTTTAACAGGAAAGAACTTGCACGTCATTTTGAGTTTGCAGGCAAGTACGAAATGTGCTTCCAGGTACTCGAAAATGAATTAGTCGAAGCAGAGCAACACTCGGCATTTTCGTATATGAAAACCATACTTGAGCATCTTATAAATTTACCTTTGAACATGAGTTTGCTGAACACTGTTAAAATTAAATTAAGTGAGGTTTATTATAAGCTCAGTGATTTTAATTCGGCTATAAAAACTATTGCAACTCTGAAGGAAACGGAACTGAGTTGGAAAATTTTTAATGAGGTAAAGACGGTTGAGGCCGGTTCTTTAATTGCAACGGGTGAATTTGAATTGGGGAAAGCGATAATTAAAGACCTGTTAAACCTGATAGACAATGATGATGAACGAAACCATCTTGAGGTTGAACTCGCTTATGCTAATTTTGAACAAAAAAATTATGAAGATGCAGAAATCATATGTAACAAATTGTTAGAGAACCCCGGGCTGTCGGCAGAGTTAAAGGGCAGATGTTACAATTTAAAAGGAATGCGAAGGATTTACGAGGACAATGATCTTAATTCGGCTATTGGATTATTCGACAAGGCTCTCATATATTTTAAAGAAGCTGATTCTCCACGCCGGGTTGCAGGGATGGAAGTAAATATCGGAAATATTTTTACTTTGCTAAGTGATTATGAAAATGCAGAAAAGCACTGGCAGAATGCTCTTGAAATAAACCGTGCTGTAGGTAACCTGGAACAGGAAGGGCTTATTTTATTGAATCTTGGAATTTTTTATTTTATGAAGGGAAAATCCGACCAGGCAATTATATCTTATAAGAAAGCCCAAAAGATTTTTCTAAACATCGGAAGTCACGTCAACCTGGGGCTGGTGCTTCTGAACCTTGGTGAGGTTTATTTGACTGTTTGCGACTATCAAAGTTCATTTGATTCTTTAGAAGAGGCTCAGCAATTATTCACAAATAAAGAAAATTTTGAAGAACTAGCCGAGGTATTGTTGATGTTGGGCCGGTTATACTTTGTAATTGGTTTTAAGGACAAATTAGAAGAGATAGTGGAAAAGTATAAAACTAATCTTCAATCCAATAGGCTACCAACCAAGTACGAATTAAATCTAAGGTTTCTCAGGATACTGCTTAATTTTATTGATGGGAAAAAAGTTGACAATGCTGAACTTAAATTTGTAAGAGATGAATATAAGAATTATGACGATAAGAGCAACTACAACGAGAGCAGCTTTTTATTAATTGAGAATTTAATTTTTGAAGGGAGGTTTAAAGAAGCACTAACCGAAATAAATCAAAAATTTCTTATTGATTTGTCTTCACAAAATTCTATATTGGAGGCAGAGAGAGAATATTTTTTAGGAATTATATCAAAACACTACTCCTCAGATATAATAAAAACGCCACTTGAGCATTTTGAAAAAGCATATCACCTTGTTAAAGATGGAAACATTTCCGAAATAACGTGGAAAATTCTTTTGGCAATTTCTGAGTTATACATTGAACGTGGAAACCTGACAAAAGCAAAATCCTTTACCATATATGGCAGAGAATTAATACATTTCATTGCAGATAACATTCAATCACCCCACCAAAGAGCTGCTTATCTGAAGAAGCAAGAAAGATTTCACGCACTTCAAAAATTTGAATCATTTTACCCGGCTTGAGGTTTTATGTCAGAAGAAAGAGTTCATATTAAGGTTTATTCAGACTCTGCCGATATTATATCAGTTACTTCTGCTTTAAAGCAGCTTGAATTAAAGGGATTTCTTTTAAATGTAACATTTCCCACTGAATTTGATGTGAGTGAAAACGATATAGTTATTTTAAATCTTGAATCACTTGGTTCAATGCATTTAAAAAACACACTTGCCAGGAAGAAGGAGCTTACCAATAAGTTCGTTATAATCATCAGGAATGGTGAAGCGCTTTTAGTAACTTCGCTTTTAAATCAAGGATTTTACAATGTTTTTGTCTTCCCTTATGAAGTGCTGAAGTTTACTGCTTTTCTCTCAGAAATTATTTCTAACAAAGCTTACATTACCGAAAGAAACCGGTTCGGTACATTCGGAATGAACAGACAGGGGATAAAATCAATACTTGGCGAATCAGAAAAACTAATCCGGGCGGTTGACTTAGCAAGGCGGGTTTCAGAAAAAAGTAATGCAAATGTTCTTATACTTGGCGAAACAGGCACAGGCAAGGGATTGTTTGCTCGTGCTATTCACAATAACGGTCCTACAAATCATTTTCCGTTTATAGATATAGTCTGCACCGCGATCCCTGAAAATCTGCTTGAGTCAGAATTATTCGGCTACGAAGCCGGGGCTTTTACTAATGCACGCACGCGGAAGCTTGGTCTTTTTGAACTTGCTGACAGGGGAACATTATTTCTTGATGAAATTGGAGACCTGAGTAATAATATTCAGAAGAAACTTTTGCGAGCCATTGAGAAGAAAATAATAAAAAGACTTGGCGGAGTGACCGATATACCGGTAAATGCCAGGATAATTTCTGCTACAAACAGAGATCTTGATTCCCTTGTTGAAAAAAATCTGTTTCGCAGGGATTTGTACCACCGGCTCAATGTAGTAACGATAGAAATACCACCTTTAAGAGAACGTCCCGAGGATGTGCTGCCGTTGGCAAATCATTTTATTGAAGAGTTTAATAAGCAGTTTAATAAGTCGGTTAAAAAAGTTGATAAGGATGTGCAGCATTTTTTAAAAGGTTACCCCTGGCCTGGTAATGTTAGAGAATTAAAAAATGCTTTTGAACGGGCTGTGTTGCTTAGTGAAAATGATAAATTAGAACTGGGTGATTTTTCAAATCTCATTAAAAATGTACCTGTAGAATTTAAACATAACCTTCTTAATTCAGATTCTGATCAGCATCTTATAAGGATGGATATAAACTATGGTGCGACAGATTTGAAAAAACTTGAAAGACATTATGCAAGGGAAGTTCTTTTTAAACTTGGAGGAAATAAAACTCAAACTGCGAAACTTCTTGGAGTTTCCAGACCAAAACTTGACGCTCTGCTTAAGGATAAGTAATCAAGCAAAGTCCTTTTTTTTTGATTAAAATAAAGGATTTCTGTTCTGCTAAATTATGTGGATCACCCGCAATTTATGTAAATAATATTTACAATAACCCATATTTCCAGAGGGAAATCAGTAATATTTACATACCAAAACTCTCAGCTTTAGCAATTCCTGAATTATAGCCCACTTAACTCGATGGCATAAACATTGGCAAATAAGCGTTTCCCCCGGTGAGGGCTCCAAGCATGGAGCTAGGGGTGAGGTGTACAATAAACTACTAGTAGTGTGTCATATTACAAAGAGTGGTACTATGCATAAACTTATATTATCCATTACCCTGTGTGGGGGACTGTTCATATCCGCGCTCGCACAGGTTGCCGATAATGTTGATCAGGCAACCAGGTACCGGGTCGCTCAGGATAATATAACTGCCATAGCAGAAAGCCACAATCTTTCCTCTTTTGAGGTAACCCCTTCTATTCTCAGAGTTCTTGAGAGCAAGTCATCTTCACAGCTTGAAGAGCTTGGCAGTCGATTTGGCTGGGTCAGGTCATCATCACAGC
>CAZXGJ010000046.1:0-14650 GCA_964639955.1 uncultured Ignavibacteriaceae bacterium | reverse complement strand
CTTGGCAGTCGATTTGGCTGGGTCAGGTCATCATCACAGCTTGAGGAACTTGGCAGCCGATTTGGCTGGGTAAGATGATCCTCTTCTTGAAGAGCTTGATCGGGTTAGATAAAGCCACGAGTTTTCAGAGATTGGCAATGGCTATGGTTAGGTAAGACTAGATGAATTAGTTCTCCAAATACTTACTTAAAAAGCCTTCAATTTCATTGAAGGCTTTTTTATTATTGCAGGGTTGTGTCTGACTTTTTATTACCGGGTAATTATTCTTAAGCAAAGTGTTATCAAAAAAATCATTTCTATTTAATTTATATAATCTATCTCGGTTTCCTCTGTGAGCATAATACTTAAGTTCTTTCTCGTGTTTATAATGCTTGGGTTATGTCGTGCTCAGGAACAAACAAGAATAATCTTACTTGATAACGATAATATTCATTCAATACAATCTTATAATTATTTTGGAACTACATTTATTTCAGTACCGAATTTTCTCAAGGCGCTTGGAGTCGAGTATACGTATGAGGGGCAGGAAAAGTCATTAAAAATCTTTTTTGGGGAATATGAAATCAATATTACTGCGAGAAATCCGTTTCTTATTGTAAACCCTGTTGGCGCCGAAGCAACCGATATAATCCAGCTTACCACTTCCACGCATTTTGTTAACGGAAAGATTTTCATTTCTATAAACGAAATGTTGCAATTAATTAATCGATATTATGGAACCCCTGTAGTTCTGACTGGTCCGGGAAGACTAATGGTTATGCGGTCAGAACTAACTGAATTCAATAAAATAGAAAATGCTACTTTAGCAGTAAATGAGAAGGGTACATTTCTTAAAATAAAAACCGAAGTACCAGTAAGATCAGTTTATAGCGAGGAAAATGTCGAATCATTTCAACTTGGTTTAAGTAATACAATTATCCAAGAAAAGCAATTCGAAGATTTAAAGCCGGCAGGTCTATTGAAACATATAAGCTACTCTGCAACCGGAAAAAATTTTGAGATGAGAATGTTGAAGAATAAACCCGGTGTTGCTGCAGAGATTATACAGCTTGCCGGATCAAATGAATTGGTTATTCATTTTTTTGAACGTGATGACTCATACTGGCTTGAAAAAGAAAGCGAGCACTTTAAAGTAATTTACAGACCTTCTCATTCATCTTTTGTTAACGATATTTTATTAAGTGCAGAAAGAGCACTTGCACCATTAATGGTTTTATTTGATTACACGCCGTCTTCAAAAATATTAATAAACACATATGATGTAAGCGATTATGGATTTGGTACAACTATTACCACACCTGAAAATTTTATAAGGCTTGAAATTGAGCCGTTAGAACCCGGTTATGAAGTTGTACCTTACAACGAACGTATTCAATGGCTGTTAAGTCATGAGCTGGTTCATATAGTAGTTAATGATTCCAAATCTAACGTAGAAGGAGTCTTCAGGAAATTATTTGGCAAAGTCCCTCCGGATAAAGTTCAGCCAGCAACCATTTTCTATAGTTTATTAACAAATTTTAACCGTTACACTCCCAGATGGCATCAGGAATCTGTTGCAGTTTATTTTGAGACCTGGTTTAGCGGAGGCTATGGGAGATTGCTCGGCAGTTTTGATGAAATGTTATTCAGGTCGATGGTTGCAGAAGGAAGAGAAATTCCTTCTTCTCTGGATATTGAAACTATTGAAAGCCACAATTCTATTTTTCTGGAAAATTTGTTCTATAATTATGGTGGAAGGTTCGTAGCTTACCTTTCAATTTTGTACGGAGCAGATAATGTAATTAAGTGGTTTAAAACAAAGCCGAGTGATTTTTTAACTGGTTTCCAGTCTAAATTCAAAGAAATATTTGGAAAGGATTTATCTGAAAGCTGGAAAGATTTTATTGAATTTGAAACACAATTTCAGAACGAAAACATAGCGCTTCTTAAAAAGCAGAAGTTAACAGAAAAAAACAAAGTAGGTAATCAAAATTTTGGATGGATATCTTCACCTCAAATTGACAGGAAAAATTCGTCGGTTATTTTTGGGTATCACAAAGCTCATGAATTATCAGAGCTACAAACCATGAATTTATTAACCGGTAAATCCAAAATATTAACATCGTTGCCCACACCAAGTATGCTTCAGGTTTCTTCGATTGCTTATGATAGCTTCAACGGATTGCTCTTTTATACCACTAATAACAATCAGCTTTTTAGGGATATCTGGGTATATGATATAGAAACCAATGATAAAAAAATTTTGTTTGAAAATGCGAGAGTAGGTGATTTAACAGTTAATCCGGAAAATCATGAGTTATGGGGAGTTGAACACGATGCTGGTATTACTACCTTAGTAATCTCACCATATCCATATCATGAACTGATCAGATTGGTGTCCTTACCGAAAGGTGACGAATTATTCGATCTTTCAATCGATCGGGCAGGAGAGAATATTGCAGCAATACTAAAAAAACCAAGCGGGCAGCAATCTTTAATAATTTTAAATTGTAAAGATATCGTCGAGGAATCTATCTTTAAATATGTTACCATTTCAAGCACAGGAACACCCGAGAATCCCTCCTGGAGTGCTGACCTCAGATATTTATACTGGAACGCCTACACAAACGGAGTGTCAAATATTTACAGATACGATTTTAAAACGTCTGTAACGAAAGCCATTACCCATAGCGTTACGGGGTTATTTAAACCTCTGGAAATAACTCCGGATTCTATCCTGGCTTTTGAATTCACAACCGAAGGATTTGAACCTGTAAAATTTAAGAATGAACCAGCACCCTTTCTGCCGGCAATTACTTACCTTGGGCAGATGGTGATTGAAAAGGAACCGAAGCTTTATCAGTGGGCGCTCCAGAATGATTCTTCAAAACTTAACCCGCTGGAATTTTCTGTGGAATCCGGCTACAACAGTTTATCAAATTTAAATTTACAATCATTTGTACCAGTTGTAAGCGGATTTCAGAAGCAGGTTGTTTTTGGTTTGTTCACAAGAATTTCAGATCCGCTGCTTATTCATGATTTTTATCTTGAAGCCGGAATTTCTCCTTTGAAAGAACTGCCGGATTACCCCCTGTGGCATTTTAAGTTCAAATATGATTATAATCAATTGCTGTATTTCGAAGTTGCTTATAACGGTCCTGAATTTTTTGATCTGTTCAACGAAAGAAAAAGAGGTACAATTGGCACACAGCTTAAATTAGGTTACACGCATTACTGGAAATATGATAACCCGCATAAGATAAAACAAGTTTCTTCCTTAACTTATTACACCGGAGTAGAATACATAAATGATAACCTTGTTAGAGTTTCTCAGCCCGATTTTGGTGTTTTGGCAACAAACTTTAATTCAAAAGATTTACGCAAAAGTATTGGAAGTTCGGATTATGAATTTGGAAGTGAAATAAACTGGACTTTTACATTATACGGTACAAATTTTGAGACACCTGGGTTTGCGCCAAATACTTACGTTGAATACAGTGATTTCTCAACATGGATGTGGAATCATAATATTTTACACGTAAAAATTGCTGGTGGATATCTCTGGGATAACGAAGATATTATACAGGCAAGATTCTTTTTCGGAGGTTTTGGAAACAGGGCAGTTGATAATGATGAGATCAGGCAGTTCAGAAGGGTTTTCAGATACCCGGGAATACCTATTTACAGCCTGATGACTGATAAGTTTTTCAAACTAATGATTGAAAATGACTTTCCGCCTGTCAGGTTATCCGGCTGGTCCTTTGAGAACCAGCTGATTAACCACCTCGATTTTTCACTTTACTCACAATGTATGTTTGCGCCTTCGGAGCTTGGAGACTATTGGATTGACATTGGAGCACAATTGGATGTGAAATTAAAACACTGGTATAATTTAGAGTCAACTTTTTCGGCAGGAATTGCAAAAGCCTGGTCGGATAAAATTTCTGACTGGGAGTGGTTTCTGTCTTTGAAAATTCTGAAGGATTAATATACTACCGAAAGGAAATTAAAATGAAGTTTTCGGATTTTAAAAAAAGCGTTGACGATGGATTAAAAGCGACCCTCACCGAAGATGAATCATCAGAACGGGTGAAAAACCTGGAAGCAATACTTAACATTGTTAATACAATAAACCGTTCGCTGATCCTGGAGGATGTGCTTCAGCTCGTGCTTAAAAATGCTATCAGGTTAACTAACTCGGAGCGAGGATTCATAGTACTTCAGAATCCAAACAATGAGCTCGAGTTCAAGCTTGGTCTTAATTCCGAAAATGAAACCCTGTCAAAGCAGTCATTCGAGATAAGTACTACAGTGGTTGAAGATGTTTTTCTGAATGGGCAATCCATTTTTATCGAGGGTGCCCAGAGCGATGCAACTTACGATCCCACCAGAAGTATTCTTAAGCTTGACCTGCAAACCATTCTTTGTTCTCCGCTAATAACTAACGGAAAGAAGATCGGTGTAATTTATGTTGATAGTAAACATCTGCATAAAATAAAAGTCAGGGAAATAACCGGCACATTTGAAATATTAGCCGGGCAGGCAGCAACGGCTATACGGAACGCACAGCTTTATGACGGACAACTGAACGCCTACAATGCGCTCCAGGAAGCAAACGCTCAATTAATACAGGCTGAAAGAAAAGTATTAAAGTCGGGCATCGATGCAGAAATCGGGCAGTCACTCCAGGGTTTGGTTCACCTTGCACTGCTTGAAACCGAAAGCCTTATGAGGATAATTGAAAAATCGCAATATGAGTTTAAAACGCAAAAAGAAAATGTTGATGATTTGCTCTTCGACCGGCTTAAGCTGAAATCAAAAGTTGCTGCAGACAGCATAAGAAATATACAAAAATATGCACAGGTTTTGCTCGAAACTTCCATAATGGATCTCAATAAAGATAACGGCGATTTGAACAGGGTAATTCAATCTGTTATAAAATATCTTTCTCCTTTGAAGAAATTTCTTTCAATAACTTTTAAGACAGAACTCAATCAGCTGCCATTGTGCAATTTCGATTCTGAACAAATACAGCACCTACTTGTTCACCTGATAACCAATTCTGCCGATGCAAAGAAAGATGCAACGATAATAGTTAAATCTTACAAAAAAGACGACAGGATTTTTGTTGAGATAGAAGATGATGGTCCTGGCTTTCCGGAAAAGCTAAGGGTAAATCCTTCAGACGCGTTTAACTTAAGCAAGAATGGTTATGGATTATTCTTATGCAAAAGTATAATAGACAAGCACAAGGGAGAAATAAAAATATTACCGGGTAAGAATGGGGCAGCCGTTTATTTTGCAATTCCAATTGTTCATTAATGCAAGATAAAGTATCAAAATATTTCAGCCTGTACTATAGTTTTCTGCCTTTCCCTGTACAGGTAATAAGTGATAAAGGATTGGTAGTTTACGTTAACGATGAGTTCGTAAACCTCTGGGGATATACTCTTAAGGACCTGCAAGGTTATTCCTGCTTTGAAGACAACGAGCTGATCAGGCGGGGTTTAATTGAGAGAATAAAAAACACTCTTAACACTCAGCAGCCTTGTACATTAAAAAACTATATCGATACGCTTCTTTTTAATGGTGACAGATCCATTCCTTTTCTTAAAACCTCAATGTTTCCTGTTAATATTGAAGGAGGTAAATACGTTGTCTTGTTTCATGAAGATCAAACGGAATCGATACTAGCAGAGGAGGAATCTAAAAAGGCCCGCGATGCCAGTCGTGAAGCCGAGCGACTGAAGAGTACTTTTTTAAATGTACTTTCTCATGAACTGAGAACACCGCTCAACATAATCCTCGGGTATTCAACTATAATTAAAGAAAACCTGCGCGATAAAATTGGCAGCGAAGATAAAATTTATCTTGATAATCTTCATTCCGGAAGCGAAAGATTATTTAAGACCATTACACAGATGCTTGAGTTCGCACAGATTGAAGCAGGTAACTATCATTTAAACCTGGAAACGTTTGAATTGGTGAGCATATTTACCAATTGTATTACACCTCATAAAAAAAGGGCGGCAGAAAAACTGCTGAACTTTACTTTTAATTTTACAGAGGATAAAATTTTTGTGGAAGTAGATCTGCAGTGTGCCGAAAATATTATTAACAATCTTCTGGATAATGCAGTTAAGTTTACCAGGCGCGGATATATTGATGTTGAAGTTGGAGTTCTGAAAGATAGAGAATTGGCCATTTGTAAAATTAAAGATACTGGCGTCGGCATCTCTACAGAGTACCTCGAACATTTATATCAGCCCTTCAGCCAGGAAGATCTTGATATTGGAAGAACATTCGAAGGAAACGGCCTGGGCCTGGCTATTTCCAAAAGATATATTGAAAGAATGGGAGGCTCTCTGATAGTAGATAGCATTAAAGGTGTGGGCTCTACTTTTACCTTTACACTGCCGCTTGCTAAGGGAGCTAAGGCTGAAAAGCTAAGGGCAATAAGCAGGAAAGACTATGGAACTGCAAGAATTTTAATGTTTGACGATGCCGGTGAATCTTATGATCTGGTTAAAGCTTTTCTTAAAGAAAGCTTTGAAATAAATTTAATTAAATACGCTGATTTTAATCCCGAGCTGTTAAATAATGAAAAATTTAGTACGGTAATTTTTGATGTAACTAAAAACTATTGGGATAGGTGTCTTGACTTCTGCAGGAATCTTAAGAATAATCTGACAAGTGAGATTCCGATAATTGTTTTATCCAGCGAGTTTCTTAGTGAAAAAATCAACCAGTTTTATCAGGCCGGAGCAGATGAATTTTTGGTAAAACCCTTTGCCAAGAACGAATTAATTGATCTTATAAAGAAAATTACCAATACGCCGCAAAGCACTTCCTGATTTATCTGCACCATTCTATAATTTTCCGCAGTATTATAATCATAAAATCTATCCTTATTTTTTCCTTTGAATTTTTTATTAATAATTTACAGTAGTTAAGAATATATATTTTATGTCCCTGCCTGCACTGAGAAAAAGAATGAATGAGTTAGCCGATAAAAATGTTGCTGAAACTATGAGCTGGTTCTTTAAAACCGGTAAGGGCGAATATGGAGAAGGTGATAAATTTATTGGCTTAAAAGTACCGGTGCAAAGGAAAATTGCAGGCGAATTCAGGAATCTGGATTATAAAGATTTAAGCGTACTCTTATCATCCAAAATTCATGAAGAAAGACTTATTGCCTTATTAATACTGGTTAACAAGTATAAAAAAAGCTCTGAAGCGGAGAAAGAATCCATTTATAAATTTTACCTGAAGAAAAAGAAAGGAATAAATAACTGGGATCTTGTTGATTTGTCGGCACCAAAGATCATCGGAGAACATCTGTTAAAAAGAAACAAAAAAATTCTTTTAAGATTTGCAGGATCTAAAAATATTTGGGAGCGAAGAATTGCAATTCTCTCAACTTATGCACTTATTAGAAAAAATGAATTCGAAACTACTATGCAAATTGCATATATCTTATTGGAAGATACACACGACCTGATTCACAAGGCAGTTGGCTGGATGCTGAGGGAGATTGGTAAAAAAGATTTAGTAACAGAGGAAAAATTTTTAAAGTTGTATTACAAAAGAATGCCCAGAACAATGCTTAGATACGCAATTGAAAAGTTTCCAGAATCTAAACGAAAAAAATATCTTAAAGGAACAATTTAGGGGTCTGTTATGAAAGATCGCATAAAAATTCACACAAATGCTAAATGGGAAGATCATATCGGATATTCGAGAGCAGTCAGAGTCGGAAGAATTATAGAAGTATCCGGTACCTCTGCTATTGACCGCGACAGAATAATTGCACCCGGAGACCCGTACCAGCAAACCAGGTTCATTATTCAGAAAATAGAAAAGGCGATAATTGATGCCGGTGGTTCACTTAAGGATGTTGTAAGAACCAGAATTTATGTTACCAACATAAAAGACTGGGAAGCCGTTGGAAAAGCTCATGGAGAATTTTTTAAAGATATTAAACCCGCTACTTCAATGGTGGAAGTTAAATCACTTATCGATCCTAATTTTGTGGTTGAAGTTGAAGCAACTGCAATTTTGCCCGAAGAATAATTTACTGAAGCCACTTGCCAAATAATGTTGTATACATTATTCTGTAAATATCAGTGTTATCAATCTTACCGCTCATCAGATGCGAGTTTAACCCTTCTGCTTTAGCTACAACGGAGCCAAAAACATCATCGGTTGTAGACCACGCAACAGCAAAGGGAAACCTACTGCCGTATTTATCCTCTCCTGTTAAAAACGGAAGAGTCGCTGTGCCATTAATACCATCGAGGGGTGCACCGTTCTTTGATTTTTCGGGGAGTGGTGCATCGCAGGGCATGTCCTTTTCCAGGAATCCGTAAACTTCCAGCCCGCCGGCTTCACTATCTGCGGCTGTTAAAATTAAAGTTTTGGGATTTTGCTTTAAAAATTCCAGCGATATACCGATAGCATCATCGGCTCTTTTTAAAGCCTCGAAAGTACCGTTTGCATTGTTGGCATTTCCGAAATTATCCGAACCTTCTTCTTCAATAACCAAAAAAAATTGTTTTTTCTCTCTTGATAAAAATTTAACTGCGAATTCAGTCATCTCGGCAAGTGTGGGTGCAGTTTCAGAGTAATTGGGTAAACCGAGTTGAGATAGTTCCTCTTCGGACTTATCGTTAAATGTGTGCCTGTGTGCAAATACTCCGAGTATCTTTCTTATATCTTCGGGTACGGATTTCAATTCTTCTTTTTCGAAAACGATGTAGTAGCCTTTTTCTTTTGCATAATTAATTATATTCAATCCGTCTTTTCTTTTTCCCGTGCCAAATCTTCCCTTCATTCCTTCAGGAAGCATCACTTCTTCACCGCCTGAGAAAATTAAATCACACCCTGAATCAATAATCTTCTTTGTGATCGCTTCTTCATTTGCTCTCGATAGATCACTTGCTGCAAAAACACCGGTGCCCGGCTCTACTATTGTACCTGAGTTAATAATACCTGTCCTGATTCCCATTACCATTGCTTCCTGCATTATACTCATATTTTTGCCGGAACGGGAAGTTAATGCTTTACTGCCGTCCATTCCGTAAGAGAGCAGTTCTACTTTTACTCCGTAAGCATGAATAGTAGCACCGGCTTCGGATGAAGAAGTTAATGTGTTGGATGTGTGTCCCTGGTACAATCCTATGTGCGAAAGTTTATCCCAGTTAAGTTCACTATCGGGACCGTAATAAAGTAATCTTATAGCATTCCACGACGCTAGAGAAGAACCGTCGGGATGAATAAAAATTACATTGCCGGTTTCTGTTTTTTGTTTCGAACAGCCGGAAAAAAATAGGATGAGTACTAATAGTAATATGGAGAGGATATTGCCAGCTTTATACATTTTTTTTACTTACATTTTATAATTTTTTCTAACTACAAATTTAAAGATTTAAGTTTATTGCAGTATTAATATTTTGTTAAAAGTGCAGGCAAGCGTAAATTTAGCCCCCGAATATCAATCTGCAATTACATTAATAATAAATGAAAAAGGAAACCAGAGAAAAAATTAACGGCAAGTCTTCTATTTTTTTTACTGACGGTGAATCGCCGGTTTCTTTCTCACTATCAAATCAATTTGCCGAAAACCTGGAGTTCAGGCTTGTAAGAGACCGCATAACTGCAACAGGTGAAGATGCATATTTTGCTCTGTCACTGGCAATCAGAGACAAGCTGGTAAGAAAGTGGCTTAGAACCCAGCACGAGTATAACGTAAAAGATGTTAAACGCGTCTACTATCTATCGATGGAATATATGATGGGAAGACTTTTACGCAATGCGCTTATAAATATGGACTTTTATACCGAGTGTTACGAAATACTTAAAGAAGACGGCTACAGCCTTGAGGAAATAATGGAATTTGAACACGATATGGGCCTTGGCAATGGCGGGCTGGGCAGGCTTGCCGCATGTTATCTCGATTCCATGGCAACCCTCGAATTACCTGCATTTGGTTATGGAATAAGATACGAATTCGGAATTTTTGACCAGGCAATTGAAAATGGTTTTCAGGTTGAGTACCCTGATAACTGGCTTCAAAGCGGCAATCCTTGGGATATAATGCGAAGGGATCTCCAGTACAAAGTAAAGTTTTACGGAAAATCTGTAAAAGTTCAAAACCCGGACGGCACTTTTAAATTTGATTGGATCGAAACTGAAGATGTACTTGCCCTGGCTTATGATATACCGGTTCCAGGCTTTAAAAATAATACAGTAAACAACCTCAGGCTGTGGCAGGCAAAAGCGGGTAAGGATTTTAGCTTTAAAGATTTTAATGCCGGTAACTACGTAGCGGCTGTTTCCTCTAAAACTGATTCAGAAACAATTTCCAAAGTTTTATACCCGAACGATTCGTACCTCGAAGGTAAATTCTTAAGATTAAAACAGCAGTATTTTTTTGTGTCGGCTACGCTTCAGGATATCATAAGAAAATACAAGATTAACCACGATACCTTTGATGAATTTGCTGAAAAAAATTCTATTCAGCTTAATGATACACATCCGGTTGTTGCAATACCCGAACTGATGAGGATTTTAATTGATGAAGAAAATTTATCCTGGGAAAAAGCCTGGAAAATTACAACCGATACTTTTGCTTATACAAATCATACTATAGTTCCTGAAGCGCTTGAAGAATGGTCGTTGCCTTTATTTGAAGAACTGCTGCCGAGACATGCTCAGATTGTTTTTGAGATCAACAGAAGATTTATTGAGCATCTGAGGCAGAACTATTCTGCCGATGAAAAAATTATTTCTCAGCTCTCGATTATAAACGAAAGAGATGGCAAGTCTGTAAGAATGGCAAACCTGGCGATAGTTGGCAGCTTTGCCGTAAACGGAGTGGCGGCGCTTCATACTGAAATTCTGAAATCGAAAATATTTTATCATTTCAATGAAATCTACCCTGGAAAGTTTTTAAATATTACCAACGGAATCACTCCAAGACGCTGGCTTAAAGGAGCTAATCCGTTTCTGTCTAAAATTATTACCGATAAAATTAGTGATGGGTGGCTGAAGAATCTTGAGGAATTGAAGCAGCTTGAAAATTATACCGGCGATAATGAATTCAGAGAAAGCTGGAAGAGTGCCAAATGGCTGAATAAAAAATTGCTGCTGAATTATCTTGAAACAGAAAACGGATTTAAAATAAATCCCGAATCTATGTTCGATGTGCAGATAAAAAGATTCCACGAATACAAACGCCAGCTTTTAAATATTTTTCATATCATCACCCTTTATAACCTTATAAAGGATAATCCTTCAATGGAAATTCTGCCGCGTACAGTGATTTTTGGTGGGAAAGCTGCGCCGGCATATTTTATGGCAAAGTTGATTATTAAGCTGATAAATTCTGTTGCGGAGGTTGTAAACAACGACGCAGATGTTGGCGATAAATTGAAAATTATTTTCATAAGAAATTATTCGGTTACACTAGCCGAGAAAATTATTCCCGCCTCGGATCTTTCCGAGCAAATATCAATGGCGGGTTTGGAAGCTTCGGGAACGGGCAATATGAAATTTGCATTAAATGGTGCCCTCACTATCGGAACTATGGATGGAGCTAATATTGAAATCAGGGAGGAAGTCGGAGAAGACAACATTTTTATTTTTGGACTTTTGGCTGATGAAGTTGCCAAATTAAAAGCAAACGGATATAACCCAAGAGAATATTATGAAAAGAATGAAAACCTGAAACGTGTTATTGATATGATAAGCTCGGATTACTTTAATAAAAAAGATCCTGGAATTTTTAAACCTATTATTGATGCGTTACTGAACTCAGATTATTACTGCCTTTTTGCAGATTACCAATCCTACATTGAAACGCAGGATAAAGCTAGCGGTCTGTATTTAAATTCTGATGAGTGGACAAAGAAATCCATTCTGAACGTTGCCCGGGTTGCAAAATTTTCAAGCGACCGTTCAATTAAAGAATATGCAGAGAAAATCTGGAAAGTTAAACCGGTAAAAATTCAGTCATCTTAAAAAGAAAGAATTAATGAGCTACGAAATACATCCAAAAGCAAGAATAGGACACATACATCTTACAGTTGCCGATCTTGAACGAGCAGTAAAATTTTATACTGAACTTTTGGGTTTTTCTGTAACAGCGCGTTTTGGAAAATCAGCAGCGTTTCTGTCTTCAGGGGATTATCATCATCATATAGGTTTGAACACATGGGCTGGTAACGATATTACTCCTGCACCGCCCGGACACTCGGGCTTATACCACTTTGCAATACTTTACCCCAGCAGAGAGGAGCTTGCTAAAGCATTCAAGAATTTGTGGGAAAATAAATATCCGATTGAAGGTGCATCCGATCACGGAGTTTCCGAATCTATCTATCTGAAAGATCCTGATGGAAATGGTATAGAGCTTTATTGCGACAGACCAAAAGAGCAATGGCCTGTTGATGAAGACGGAAATATGATTCTTTTCACCAAAGCACTCGATCTTCCCGGTTTGCTCTCAGAATTAAATAATCATTGATTGTATTTTCTTGAATAATAATTTCCCTCAATTTATTCCGCCATTTGTTTGCTTCTCATCCTGGCTTGCCTTGCCGACAGGTAGGTTGTCGAGATTCTTTTGGCATTAACCTTCAATGTTAGAACAGCATTAATTGCAGGAAGCATTGAGAGAGGAAAATTAAATTATTTTTCATTTTCTAAAATTCTCCACTCATTAAAAAATTTAGTATAAATTAGTATTGCTTTTGTAATGACCGCCTGCTAAATTTCTAATGGAAATCAAAAACATTGGAACTTTATGCTATTTAATTTTACATATGGTTCTTGTTACTTGATTCCATCAAAGGGGGAATCATTGGATTACTATAACCTGATTTTTACTTCCTCCCCCGCACTACTCACCACAAAGTTTTTCTCCGGCAATGATGATAAGCAAAATACATATTGCTGCCGAAGAAGAATTTTATACTGGATTTATATAATAACCTACTTCCGCAATTAGTTTTTTAAATAACTATTTTTAATTAAATGAGGAAGAGAATACGAAATGAAGTGGTTTGTAAATGTGCTAATCTTATTTTTTGTCTAGGGCGTTCAATTATTTGCCCAACTCACATTATGGGAAGAGAAAAATCTATTCACTGAAGTTGAAATCTATTTGGATGAGAACGAAAACAAATATTCTTACCAGGTAATTGTTAATTTTTCAACAAATGTAATTGAGTTACCGGTTGGAGAGTCCGAAGCAATTATTGATGATATCAGAGGTGAAAATATAAAAAATCATTTTATGGATTTAAATGCATAGTATGGTCCAATTGCACTTGAGAAATATTTTCCTGATACATACTGGGGAGACAAAGTCAGCACAAATAAAAGAACAGGTCAGACAGTATCCATTAAAGATATGTCGCAAGTATTTCGAATTCATTTTTCTGAAATAGTGATGATTGATGAGATTGTAAATGGTTTAGAATCATTGGAGATGGTAGATTATGCGGAGGCTCCTTTTTATGCCTGGATGCTTGTAACAGAACCTAATGATCCAGTGTATGTTGCAGGAAATCATTGGAATTTGGATAGTGTATTCGCAAATTATGCCTGGGATTATACATTGGGAGATACAAATGTAATAATATCCATTAATGATATACCTTATTCAGATGGAGGACCAACTAATGCTTTACATAAAGATTTGGTTGGGAAAGTAATTTTTAACGGGTGGGGCAATCTTTACGGAGGGCATCAAAGTTGCGTGGCTGGTATATCAGGGGTAAATACGAATAATGAATTAGGTATATCAAGTCTTGGTTGGAAACTAATGATGAGATTCGATGTAGCTGGTGCTGCAGGTTTAGATGCCGCAATTACCGCTGGTGCTGATGTGATAAATATGAGTTGGCTCGGAGGTAACCCAACAATAGAGTCTCTTATTTATAATGCTCTTATTCAAGGTATAGTATGTGTTGGTAGTGCCGGTAATGGAGGAAATGTTCCTTTTGTAGCTTATCCGGCGGCTTATAATTTGGGGACGAACGGTCAGGTTATTGCAGTTAGCGCAACAATGATACACAACGGAAGAGAACACTTTGCATATACCTGGAACTATAGCCCAGGTACCGATCCGATTGGTGATCCTACGAATGCATTTATTGATGTAACAGCTCCCGGTGTTTTAGTTCCAACTGTCTCTGGGGAATTGAGTAATTACTATATCTATAAATCCGGAACTTCATTCTCATTACCCTTAGTTGCTGCACTTGCCGGCTTAATGCTCTCTTTAAATTATTACGATCCTAATTTTGATGTTCCCAAAGTATATGAAATAATTACATCAACGGCTGATAAAATTAAACCCGTCGATAATGGTTTCTATGAATATGATGCAATCGGCTGGAATAGATACGTAGGTTATGGAAGAATAAATGCCTGGGACGCTATGCACGTTGCAGCCGGAAATCCGCATAGGGTAAGAGACCTATAATTAAGCATCACGCCTGAAAGCCATATTAAATTAGAAGGGAAAGAAACCTATGAACCAAGTCACTTTAAAATATACAGAGCATTAGCAAATGGGTTTGTGCCAGACATTGATGATTATGAATTAATAGTGTAATGCTTCAGAAGGAAAAGGAATTTCCTAAATTTACTTAATGTAAAAAAG
>CAZXGJ010000045.1:28179-31482 GCA_964639955.1 uncultured Ignavibacteriaceae bacterium | reverse complement strand
TCAACTTCTTCTTTAGTGTTATACATTGCAAATGATGCTCTTGACGTTGCCGGGATATTATATCTTTGCATCAGCGGCTGTGTGCAATGATGTCCTGTTCTTATTGCAACTCCTTCAAAATCAAGGAACGTTCCGATGTCATGAGGATGAATATTTTCCAGCACGAACGAAAGCACGCTGGTTTTTTCTTTTGCTGTTCCAATAATTCTTAATCCGGGCACTTCAGCAATTTGTCTGGTTGCATACTCTAATAATTTATTTTCGTGCTCTTTAATTCTATCAAGGCCAATCTTTGAAACATATTCAATAGCAGCACCAAGACCAATTGCTCCGGCAATATCAGGAGTTCCTGCCTCAAACTTGTGAGGAAGTTCGTTGTAGGTTGTTTCTTCAAACGTAACTTTTGAAATCATATCACCACCACCCTGGTAAGGAGGCATAGATTCTAACAATTCAACTTTTCCATAAAGTGCACCAATTCCGGTTGGACCGTAAATTTTATGTCCCGAGAATGCAAGAAAATCACAATCAAGATCCTGAACATCTACTTTAATATGATTAACAGCTTGTGCTGCATCCACTAATACCGGAATGTTAAACTGATGAGCATAGCTGATAATATCCTTTACAGGGTTAATCGTTCCTAAAGAATTAGAAACATAAACAATTGAAATAAATTTTGTTCTTTCGTTTACCATCTTTTCGAATTCTTCGAAAATCAGTTCACCATCATCGTTAACAGGTATCACTCTCAGCTTCGCGTTTTTTTCTTTGCATAGTAATTGCCATGGAACAATATTCGAATGATGTTCCATATGAGAAATAATTATCTCATCGCCTTCTTTGATGTTTGCTCTTCCATAAGAGCTTGCGACAAGATTGATTGCTTCAGTTGTTCCTCTGGTAAAAATTATTTGATTTTTTCCAAGTGCATTGATGAATTGCTTAATTTGAATTCTTGCACCTTCAAAAGCTTCGGTTGCTTCCTGGCTGAGCGCGTGCACACCCCGATGAATGTTTGCGTTCATCGTTGTGTAGTACTCATTCACTTTGTCGATTACATAGTTTGGTTTCTGAGTCGTTGCAGCGTTATCAAGATAAACAAGATTTTTTCCGTGAACTTTTTTCATAAGTATCGGAAAATCCTCGCGGATTTTATTTACGTCATATTTTTTGGAGGAAACAGCAATAACTGTTTCGGCTTCGGCTTTCATTTAATTCTCTACTGATTGAATTTCTCTGTTATAATCTTTTCAATGTAATTTCTGATTGACTCAATTTTTATTGATGTGATTACATCACTTGCAAATGCATGAAGCAAAATCCCTTTACTTGCTTCTTCACCAATTCCGCGGGACTTTAAATAAAATTTAGCGTCATCATCCATCTGACCAATTGTAGCACCGTGAGAGCATTTAACATCGTCTGCAAAAATTTCAAGCTGCGGTTTTGTGTTTACAAGTGCTTCATCTGATAATAAGATACTATTGTTTTCCTGGAACGCGTTTGTTTTCTGTGCATCCTGTCTGACAATAATTTTACCGTTAAAAACTCCTCTTGATTTATCATCAAGAATTCCTTTATAATGTTCGTGACTATTGCAGTGAGGCTTTGCATGATCCATCAATGTGTGTGCATCGAAAAGCTGAGTTCCATCAATCATATACAAACCATTTAGAGTGCATTCACCGCCAACATCATTAAACTTCGCATTGAACTCATTTCGGGTTAAATCAGCACCTGTTGAAATTAAATGGGAACTGAAGTTACTATTTTTTTCCTGATCAACTTCCATTCTTGCAATGTGAAAAGCTTTCTTACTTTCTTCCTGAAGTTTTATGTGATCGACAATTGCATTCTCTTCTGCAACAATTTCAGTAACCGCATTTGTAAAATAGATTTGATCTTCATTCCCGAAGTAATGCTCGATGATAGTTACTTGTGAACTCTTTTCAGCAACAAAAAGATTTCTTGGTTGCGTTAATATTTTTTCATTTCCTGAATCAGTGTAAAAAATTACGTGAATCGGTTCTTCAACAATCTTTCCGGCAGGGACATAAATGAAAGCGCCATCTTCTGTGTATGCTGTACTAAGCGCAGTAAAAATATGATTTTGATAGCCAGCATATTTTCCGAAGTGCTTTAACAGCACTTCATTTTTCTTTTTAATCTCATCTGCGATACTGCCAACAATTATTCCGTCAGGCAAATTTAGCAGAATACTGTTCTCTGCAGAGTATCTTCCATTAATAAAAACAATCAGACTGTGTTCCATCTCATCAAACAATAAAGATTTGATGAACTCTTCAGAAACAATTTTCCTTTCATAGCTTGGAACAAAATTATGTTTCAGCAATGGAGCGATGCTTGTGTATTTCCATTCCTCATCTTTGATTGTCGGGAACTCAAGTCTGCTGAAGTTTGATAGTGCATCTTTTCTTTTTTGATGGATTGAACTTTCTTTACCGCCATTCAATCGTTTCTCAAACTCACCGAAGTTTGAGATATACCAATCTTTTATGTCAACTACTTTGTTCATCATTAGCTAACCATTTCTTCCTGCTTTTCATTTTTAACCCAATCGTAACCAAGCTCTTCTAGCTTAAAAGCTAATTCTTTCCCGCCGGATTTAACAATTTTTCCATTGTAAAGAACGTGAACAAAATCAGGGACAATGTAATTAAGAAGTCGTTGATAGTGAGTTACAACAATAGTTGCATTATCTTTTGAGCGAAGTTTGTTTACTCCGTTAGCAACAATTTTTAATGCGTCAATATCAAGGCCTGAATCTGTTTCATCAAGAATTGCAAGCTTTGGCTGAAGCACTGCCATCTGGAAAATTTCATTTCGTTTTTTCTCTCCGCCGGAAAAACCCTCGTTAACGGCTCTGCTCATAAATTTCTGGTCGAGCTCAACAAGTTTCATCTTTTCTTTTATAAGATTAAGGAATTCCATTGTATCCAGTTCTTCTTCGCCACGATACTTCCGGATTTCATTCAATGCAGTTTTTAAAAGATTAGTGTTTGATACACCGGGAATTTCAACCGGATACTGAAATGCGAGGAACACACCTTCTCTTGCTCTGTCTTCCGGGGCAAGTTCAAGAAGGTTTTTTCCGTTGTAAATAACTTCGCCTTCAGTTACTTCGTAGCCTTCTCTGCCGGCAAGTACCTGTGCCAAAGTACTTTTACCTGATCCGTTCGGACCCATAATTGCGTGAACTTCGCCGGCAGTAATTTTAAGATTAATTCCTTTAAGAATTTCATTTCCTTCTATACCAGCGTGTAAATTTTTAATCTCTAA
>CAZXGJ010000045.1:0-28079 GCA_964639955.1 uncultured Ignavibacteriaceae bacterium | reverse complement strand
GCAAACTCCATCGGGAGTTCAGCGAAAACTTCTTTGCAATAACCATTGACAATCAGTCCAATTGCTTCTTCAGTTGCAATTCCTCTTTGGTTCAAGTAGAAGATTTGATCTTCACCAATCTTTGATGTAGTTGCTTCGTGCTCAACTTTTGCCCCTGGATTATTAATCTCAAGATAGGGGAAAGTATGTGCGCCGCATTTATCTCCAAGCAAAAGAGAATCGCACTGAGAAAAATTGCGGGCGTTTTCAGCTTTCTTTGCAACTTTAACCAAACCGCGGTAACTATTTTGACTTCTTCCCGCTGAAATACCTTTCGAGATAATTGTGCTTCTCGTGTTTTTTCCAAGATGGATCATCTTTGTTCCGGTATCTGCCTGCTGACGATTGTTCGTTAAAGCAACAGAATAGAATTCTCCAATAGAATTATCACCTTGTAAAATACAGCTAGGATATTTCCACGTTATTGCTGAACCTGTTTCAACCTGTGTCCAGGAAATTTTAGAATTCACACCTTTGCATATTCCCCGCTTGGTTACAAAGTTGTAAATACCACCTTTGCCATCTTTATCGCCGGGATACCAGTTCTGAACTGTGGAATATTTTATTTGTGAATTATCAAGAGCGATGAGCTCAACAACTGCTGCGTGCAATTGGTTTTCATCTCTGATGGGTGCTGTACATCCTTCAAGATAACTAACATACGCACCTTCATCGGCAACTATTAAAGTTCTTTCAAACTGACCAGTGTTCGCTGCGTTAATTCTGAAATAAGTTGAAAGTTCCATTGGACATCGAACACCTTTGGGGATATAAGCAAATGAGCCATCACTAAAAACTGCTGAGTTCAGTGCAGCATAAAAATTATCTGTATAAGGAACAACGCTTCCAAGATATTTTTTTACTAAGTCAGGATGATTTTGAACAGCTTCTGAAAATGAGCAGAAAATAATTCCCATTTCATTTAACTTATCTTTAAAAGTAGTTGCAACCGAAACGCTGTCGAATACAGCATCAACTGCAACACCTGCTAATCTTTTTTGTTCATCGAGGGAAATTCCAAGTTTTTTATATACTTCAAGAAGTTCAGGATCAACCTCATCAAGACTTTTCAGCGATGGTTTCTTTTTAGGTGCAGAATAGTAAGATATATCCTGATAGTCAACAGAAGGATATTTCACATTTGCCCAATGAGGTTCTTTCATAGTCAGCCAGTGTCTGTATGCTTTCAAACGCCATTCGAGCATGAACTCCGGTTCATTCTTTTTTGCTGAAAGTTGTCTGATGATATCTTCGTTTAAACCTTTTGGTAATGTATCAGCTTCAATATCAGTAACGAATCCGTACTTATATTCTTTATTTGCCAGTTCTTCTATTTTTGAAAATTCTGTTGAGCTCATTTATTTTCCTAAAAAATATCTAATAATGTTCTTTTCTAACAATGATTTCTGTTTTGCAGTTCAAACTTAAGTTATCTATACAAAAAAGTCAAGATTAAATATATTTTTAAATTTAACTCACTCTTTAATTAGATTCATAAGAATTTTAATCAAATTGTATTTCATTTAGGATTGAATTAACTTTGAAATAGAATAAATGTTGAAAATTCAACGATTTTAGACAATCAGTATTTTTTCAGAAAAGACATTCTAAGTGGAAGAAAACGAAACCAGACAGGAACCCCAAAAGCAGCAATCATTTGGTTATAAACGTTACAGCAACCGAAGAAAACGTTATCATCCTAAACCTAACCAATCTATTGTCTCTGAAAGGACAAAATCTTCATTCAAAAAAATTTCTGTCGTAATTCCTCTTTTTAACGAGGAAGAATCAATCATTCCGTTAAGCCACGAGTTAAGGAAAGCGTTGAGCAGGATAAATATTAATTATGAAGTGATTCTTATTGATGATGGAAGTACTGATTCCTCTCTGCAAAAACTTAAAGAAATTACAAAGACAGATAACCGGTTCAGATATTTAAGTTTCAGAAAAAACTATGGAAAATCGGCTGCTTTACAAATTGGATTTAAAGCTGCAACCGGGGATGCAGTCATTACTATGGATGCTGATTTGCAGGATGATCCGGGGGAGATTCACAGTCTTTTGAAAAAGCTTGAGGAAGGTTTTGATTTATGTTCGGGCTGGAAGAAGAAGAGACAGGATCCATTAATTAAAAAAATATCTTCAAAGTTTTTCAACTTTGTCACCCGGGTTATCAGCGGAATAAAAATTCACGATTTCAATTGCGGGCTTAAGGCTTATCGAAAAGAAGTTGTGGAAAACGTGCGTGTATATGGTGAGCTTCACAGGTATATGCCGGTACTTGCTAAATGGCAGGGCTTCAGGGTAACTGAAATTCCGGTGCAGCATCACCCAAGGCGGTATGGTAAAACCAAATTCGGAATTTCAAGATTCTTTAAGGGATTTATTGATCTGATAACGGTAATTTTTGTTACCCGTTATATTAAACGCCCGATGCATTTTTTCGGATTTCTTGGTGCTCTTTCTTTTCTTGTGGGTTTTATAGTGCTTGGTTACCTGACCTACCTTTGGGTTAACGGCGTACCTTTAAGCAACCGACCTATGCTTTTCCTCGGTATGTTATTAATCATAGTTGGTGCCCAATTATTTGCTGTCGGGCTGCTTGGTGAGGTAATCGTTCACAATTCTATGGACGACCGGGAATATGCAATTAAAGATAAAAGTTAGGATGAAAGTTGAAAATGGATAGATAAAATCAAAATTCAAAATTAGTTTTCTTTTTTTTGACTTTTGATTTTTTAGTTTTGACTTAAAACTAATAACCAACTATGAACCACCTGCTTTATGTATTACGATCCCGTTAAGAATATTTTCGCCGGTACAATCCGCAAATTTCCATTCCTCAGGATTCTTTTTTATAAGCTTCTCGATATGATGTTTCTTCGCTCCTGGTATGTAAGAAAAGAACTGAAACATATCAGAAAAAATTTTGGTACTAAAAATATCGATATTTATGATGCAGGTTCCGGGTTTGGTCAGTATACTTTCTTTATGTCAGGAAAATTAAATCCCTGCAGTATTCTTTCGGCGGATGTAAAGGAAGACTGGATTGAGGACTGTAAGGTCTTCTTCAATCAGAAAAAAATACAAAATGTATCTTTTACGGTTGAAGACCTTACATCAATTGATCATCAGCAGAAATTTGATTTAATCGTTTGCGTTGATGTTATGGAACATATACATGATGATGTAAAAGTGTTCGGTAATTTTCTTTCAGCCCTTAAACCGGATGGATATCTCCTTATAAATTCTCCTTCTGTTTACGGCGGCAGCGATGTTCATCACCGGGAAGAAAAAAGTTTTATCGGCGAGCATGCAAGAGATGGTTACTCTAAAGAAGATATAGAGAGCAAACTTCATCCGCTGGGATTTTCAACTTATAAATGCAGGTACACTTACGGGTTCTGGGGCGATAAGGCCTGGCGCCTGGGAATTAAATATCCTATGCTTCTTTTAAATCTGTCAAAAATATTTTTAATAATTCTTCCTGTATATTACCTGTTAACATTACCATTTACTTTGATAATGAATTGGCTGGATTTTGTATCAGATAATAAAACCGGGTCTGGAGTAAATTTCATTGTAAAAAAGAATAAATAATTGGAGTTTTATGCCGGCAAAAAAAAGTAAAGCTGCAAGTAAACCTTACAAAGAACTGGAACAAAATTTTTTAGCAGGATTTTCTCTTGGTAAAATTATTCCAGTGCGTTTTCAAATTCCCTTCCTGCTTTTAATAATTCTTTTACTCTTTTTTATTTTCTTTTCACCGCTGTATTTTGGCGGAAAAACTTTTCAGTCGGGGGATATTATAACCAGCCAGAGCTCCAGAACTTATGTTGAAAACCACACCGGAGAGTACACCCTCTGGAATCCTTATATATTTGGCGGAATGCCTGCTTATGCAATATCGGTCGGCTTTAAGTGGTTTAATCTGATTTATGTTTGCATAGATGGTGTTAAACGAATTTTTAGCAGCCCATTTTTTGTTGATTATGCAAAATGGACTTTTTACCTGATTGCTCTTGCCTATACTATGTTTGCCTTCTTTTATCTTCAGACTAAAAACAGGCTCGTTGCATTCCTGGTTGCATCAGCAACAGCTTTCAGTACTGGCTTAATTGTATTTTTATTTATTGGGCATGTTACAAAGCTTGTTGCTCTGTGGACCTTCCCGGTGATCTTCCTGCTGCTGTTCAATTTTCAAAAAAGGATAAAATTGCTGGAGGTGCTGCTTCTTATATTTTTTATAGATGCAATGTTCCTTGGCTGGCACGTTCAGATCATCTTTTATATTTTCTTTGCAGTGATGATTTATTTCATATACTTCTTTCTAAGATCATTCAGATTAAAAGACAAGTCACTTTCGATGCAGCTTGTTAAATCTCTTGGAATATTTATAATTGCTGTTGCTGTTGGCTTGCTCATTCAATCCGATAATTTCACACAGATATATGAATACACTCCTTATTCAACCCGCGGCACAGAAAGCATTCTTGAAAAAGAAACCGGTCCGACAGAGCAATCAGAATCGGATTTTTACCAGTACGCAACAAACTGGTCATTTTCGCCCGGAGAAGTATTAACATTTATAATACCATCTTATTATGGATTTGGGAAATCGACATACCAGGGTCCGCTTTCACAAAACCGGCCTGTTGAAGTAAATACTTATTTCGGGCAGATGCCTTTTGTTGATGTTGCAATGTATATGGGGGTTATCATTTTCTTTCTGGCTCTCTTTGCAATTTATTCTGACTGGAAAAACCCACTTGTCCGGTTTCTTGCAATACTTTCTGCAATTGCATTGCTGATTTCTTTTGGAAGAACTTTCCCAATTGTCTATGACCTGATGTTCAACTATTTCCCGTTCTTTGATAAGTTCAGAGTTCCTTCTATGATTCTTGTGCTTGTTCAGCTAAGTTTTCCGATACTTGCTGGCCTTGGAATATTGAAAATTGTCTCACTCGGTGAAAACCCGGATAAAAAAATTGAAAAAGTTATTCGTAACACATTTTTTATATTCGGGGCAATTTTTATTCTTTCTTTGCTGCTTTCATCACCTATTAAGGAATGGTTTGCTTCAAGAGTTGCTGAATCCGGCGAGAAGGGGATGAGACTGCAGCAGATCCAGGATTATATGAGCGATATGTTTCTGGCAGACTTTCGGCTGGCAACTTTTTTTACTGCCGCAGCTTTCGGGCTTGCCTTTGCTTATACCGGTAAAAAAATCAGCTCTGATCTGTTCGTAATTGCCATTGCTCTTATGGTTGTTGTAGACCTTTTCAGAATTGACCAGCGTGGAGAAACTTATATAGAAAATTCTGCAATTGAGCAATTATTCAACAAGCCCGGTTACATCTCTGCTATAGAGAACACCGGCGATAAATCACTTTACAGGGTATTGAATTTAAAGCAGGATGGATCTATAGGATCCCTAAACCAGAACTCAAATTTTCTGGCTTACTTTTTAATGTATGATATTTATGGCTACTCCGGAATTAAACCCCGTACAATCCAGGATTACTATGATGTGCTTGGCTCACCTGCAAATCCAACTTTCTGGAGAATGCTCAATGTTAAATACATAGTTTTTGATAAAGAAGTGAACTCACAGGATTTGCAGCTGGTTTACTCAGGAAATAAATCCTTTGTTTATTTAAATAAGAGTGCTTTGCCGAGAGCTTATTTTGTAAACCAGGTAGCTAAAAAATCGGGATTGGAAATTATAAATATGGTTAAAAACACCCAATTCGATCCGGCATACATTGCTTTTACAGAAGATGAAGTTGCAGGGATTGATGCACCTGATAGTTCAGCGTACGTCCAAATCGAAAAATTTGATGATGAATATATTCAACTTAACGTAAGCGCCACCGGAAATAACTTTCTGTTTTTGGGTGATACTTATATGTCAGGAGAGACTGACTACAAACTATTCAAAGTTCATACAGGCTGGAAAGCTTTTATAGATGGAGCTGAGACAAAAATTTACAAGGCAAACCACGGTTTCAGGGGAATAGTTGTTCCTGAGGGAAAACACAAAATTGAATTTACTTATTTACCTGAGTCTTTCGTCATTTCGAAATATCTGGCATTAATTTTCAGTTCAATTATTATGATAGGTCTGATAACAGGAATTGGAATCCACCTGCGAAAAAAATTTTCTGGGAAAACTCAAGTTGAATGAATCAAAGGGAAAAGTAAAAACCAAAATAGATTTCTCATCAGATTCTTTTAAAAAATATTTTGTCAACACCTCCTGGCTTTTCTTCGAAAGAATTCTGCGGATACTTGTATCATTTGTTGTCACAATTTTTGTTGTAAGATACCTTGGACCAAAAGATTTTGGTTTATACAGTTACTCATTAAGTTTCTTCTGGCTCTTCGGTTCACTCAGCACACTGGGGCTTGAATCCATCACCACACGTGAAATTGTTAAATTCCCTGAAAAAAAAGATGAAATTAACGGAACAGTATTCTTTCTTCGCTTAGCCGGAAGCTTTGCAGCTGTAGTTTGTATCGGTATCACTTTATTAATTACTGGTGAAGATTCTTTTACCTCCATGCTGATTTTAATTCTTACAGGATCATTCTTCTTCCAGTCATTTTCTGTAATCGAATATTATTTCAGGGCAATTGTAAAAGCGAAGTACAATGCTTATGCTTTATCAGCTTCCGTGCTATTGTCATCTGGTCTTAAAGTAATTTTTATTTTAACCGAAGCGCCGCTGATTAATTTTATTTATGCTGTAGTGTTTGAATATATTGTGCTGGCTGCAGGTTTAATTATAGTCTATCATTACAATAAACTTTCAATCTTTAACTGGAAGTACTCGAAGCAGCTTGCCGCAGCATTGTTAAAAGATTCCTGGCCATTGATGCTTTCCGGGGTAGTAGTAATGGTTTATATGAGAATTGACCAGATAATGATTAAAAATATGATTGGTGAAGAAGCAGTTGGATATTATGCTGCAGCAGTAAGGCTGTGTGAAGCGTGGTACTTTATCCCGGTTACATTGTGTAACTCTATTTTTCCGGCAATAGTGAATGCAAAGAATGTTAGTGAAGAGTTTTATAACAACAGAATGCAAAAGCTTTATGATTTACTTACCTGGCTTGCAATCGGAATAGCCGTACCTGTTACCATTTTTTCAAGCCAGATTATTGTACTGTTATTCGGTCAGGAATTTGCACCTGCTTCAACTGTATTAACAATTTATATTTGGGCCGGTGTTGCAGTTTTTCTGGGAGTTGCAAGCAGCCAGTATTTGATAAATGAAAATCTGACAAAGTTATCATTTATTAGAACATTTATTGGTATGGTATTAAATGTTTTATTAAATATTTATCTTATTCCTTTATATGGAATTGTTGGAGCTGCAATTGCAACATTGATTTCTTATACTCTGGTTACATTTATGCTTGCATTTCATAAAAAATTCAAGTATCAGTTCAATATGATGATCAGATCGATTTTTATGATTTCACTTTTAGAATATATTAAAAATGCCATTATCCATAAAAGATAAAATCAAAACCCTGTTCAAATTAATTTCTGAACCAGGAATATTTTACTCATTAATTTCCTTGAGGGCTTGGGGATATCTTTTAGATATGGGTTGGTTTGATTCTTTTAAGTCAGGAAAACCTGTAGATAAATATAATAACTCAATTCCTTGGTTTACTTATCCTGCAAATGAATTTTTATCAGAGCGCTTGAATAAAAAAATGAATGTTTTTGAATTTGGGAGCGGAAATTCAACTTTATTTTTTGCCGCAAGAGTTAATCAAATTACTTCTGTTGAACATAATAAAGAGTGGTATGAAAAGGTTTTAAAATATATAATTGCAAATTCACACGCCATTTTTGCAAAAGCTGATAACCCAAATGAATATCTCAGAGCCTTAACTGAAGGTACTCAAAAGTATGATATCATTATTGTTGATGGTATTTACAGAAACGAATGCTTAATTGAATCAATTAATTATTTGACCGATGGTGGAATAATAATTTTAGATGATTCAGAAAGGTCTGAATATTCCAGGGGAGTAAATAGAATTCTGGAGAATCAATTTAAAAGAATTGATTTCTGGGGAATTTCTCCTGGATATTTGTATAGAAAGTCAACAAGTATTTTTTATAAAAAGATTAATTGTCTAAGCATTTAAGATGGAATTAGCCCCTATAGTTCTCTTCGTTTACAACCGTCTCGGTCATACCAGAAGAACAGTTGAATCATTAATTAAAAATTCTCTGGCAGGTCAGTCTGTTTTATTTATTTTTTCAGATGGTCCTAAAAGTGAGAAAGATGAACCAAAAGTTCAGGCTGTAAGAAAATTTATAAAAGGCATAAAAGGATTCGGTAAGATTGAAATCATACTGAGAGATAAAAATCTTGGTCTTGCGAATTCGGTCATTTCAGGTCTTAGTGAAATTTTCAATCAATTTGATCGGGCAGTAGTAATTGAAGACGATATATTTACTGCTCCTTCATTCTTATCTTTTATGAATAAGGCTCTTGATTTTTACAAAGACGATATGAAAATCTTTTCTGTATCCGGTTATCCTTACCCGGTTCACATTCCGCAAGCATACACCAATGATGTTTTTATTTCTTACAGGGCATCTTCCTGGGGATGGGCTACCTGGAAAGACAGATGGGAAAAAGCAGACTGGGCAGTAAAAGATTTCAGTAAATTTGCTTTAAACAAAGTAGAACAATCTGCATTCAATATAGCCGGTGAAGACCTCTCCTCGATGTTAAAAGCTCAGATGAAAGGAAAAGTTGATTCGTGGGCAATCACGTGGAGTTATTCGCACTTTAAAAATAATGCTTATTGTTTATACCCAATTGTTCCTCTTTGTAAAAATATCGGAACCGACAGGAGCGGCACACATAGCTCATCCTCAAAAAAACTCGATGTTGATCTTGATCATTCGAAAGCAGATTTTGATATGGTTAAAAACCCTTACCCGGATGAGGATATTAACCTGCAGATACAAAAACTTTTTAAATTAAGTTTGTTAAGAAAAGTAATTAATTATTTCAGGTATTCCTGACGGGATAAAATGAAGTGCAGAGTTTGTACCGGTCAAACCACGGAAATATTTTCAGCTGAAATTCTTAAAAAGAATAAAATTAAATATTACCATTGTTCACAGTGCGATTTTTTGCAAACCGAAGAACCATTCTGGCTGGGGGAAGCTTACGAATCTGCAATTAGTAATTCTGATACAGGTATTTTAAAGCGCAATGAACTTTTTGCACGGAGAAGTTCAGTGCTGATTGGTAAGTATTACAATAGGCAGAAAAAGTTTCTTGATTATGCCGGCGGTTACGGAATTTTTGTAAGAATGATGCGTGATAAAGGTTTTGATTTTTACTGGAACGATCCTTTTGCCGAAAATCTTTTTGCAAGAGGATTTGAGTTTAACAGCAAAGATGATATTGAATTAGTTACAGCTTTCGAATGTTTCGAGCATTTTGCCGTGCCAACCGAAGAGCTTGAAAAGATGTTAAATATTAGCCCGAATATTATTTTCTCTACGCGCCTTTTCTCCGGAACGCCTCCTCAACCCCAAGATTGGTGGTATTTCAGCCTCGAATCCGGTCAGCATATTTCCTTTTATTCAATTAAAACTCTGAAGTTTCTTGCAGAAAAGTTCAGGCTGGATCTGAATTCTGACAATAAAGCTTTTCATATGTTATCGCAGAAAAAGATAAGTAATTTCCAGTTTAATGTTATGCTTAAAATTTGCGATGCAGGATTATATAGTTTGTTTTCTAAGAGGCTGCAGAGCAAAACGGATTCTGACCATAAATTTGTATCCGGAAAAAAAACAGATACTTAAGTTAAAACCCTTCTGTAAGCTTCGATAAAATTTTTATAGAAAATAATTTTACTGAATTCATTCATCCGCTCTGCCGAATTTTTTATATTACTTTCCCTGTAATTGTCATCAGTTAACCCCAATTTAATTTTGTTAAGCATTTCTTCTGCGTCGTTCGGATTGAAAATAAAATCTTCATTAGCAAGGGTCTCCGGCAATGAGGTTACATTTGAACAGATAACAGGTATTCCGAATCTCATTGCTTCATAAAGCGGACCGCTGCCGGCTTCGTAAAGTGTCGGAATAGCAACCAGTCTTGCATTTTTGTATAACCCGATTAAATCTTCTTCGGGTACAATTCCGGTAAAATGAACAGTATCTTCCAGGTGGTACTCAATAATTTTTTTATGCAGTTCATTATAGAAAGATGTTTTTTTGCCTGTGCAAACAAGTTGAACATTATTTTGCACCTGTATCAGTTTCTTCATAACCTCGAGCAGACGCAGGTGGTTTTTGTGTTTCCAGGTGGCTGCCGGATATAAAATATATTTTTGATTGATATTATATTTTCTTCTTAGTGTATCCCAACCGGTTTCTTTCTGCCCTGTGAACCAGTCTTCCGAAAATGGCGGCGGGCATACCGAAATTTTATTATCAGCAACTTTGAAATGCTTTAATATATCTTTCTTCACATGATTAAATGATACAATAATCCTGTCAGAATCCGTTATGGCAATGTGATTATTAATTTTACGGAACAATTTTTCTTTGAAGCTGAAAAATTCCGGGTAATGATATTCCTGCAAATCGTGCATCGTTATTATTACCGGAATTCTGGTTTTATATACCGGCGAATATTGAACGGGGACGTGAAACAGGTCTAATTTTTTTTGAAGCAAAATTTTTGCATAAGGATTAAGAGCGTTCAAAGCCCTGTAAGCGATTTCCCTGATCGGGAATAACAATATCAATAATGCAAAGTAACCTAAAAGCTTACATTTAACGAGGAGTTTATTCCGGTTGATGTTTACAATTTCAATTTTCGGATTAGCTGAAAGCTCTATTAATTTTTCGTTTACTTCTTCAGAAGTGATAATAACCAAATTTTCAATTTGATCAGACTCAAGAAGCTGTTTAAGAATTCCTATAGAGTAAGTAAAAATTCCCCCTGCAGAAATAGTAGTGTGGTGAATATAAAATCCGACTCTCATTAAAAAAATCGTTCACAAAATATTTTTATGATAAATTAAGTGACCGATCTTTTCGTCAATGCCGGTCTGTTTAAATCCCTGTTTTTCGTATAAGGCTTTTGCTACTTTATTATCAGGATGAACTTTCAGCATAAGAGTTTTGATTTTGTTGAGCTTGCAGAATGAAAAAGCATGGAACAGGGTTAACGTGGATAAACCTTTGTTTGAGTATTCAGAGGAAATCCAGACACCATAGGATGGTATTTCGTAACCGGCATCAAAACCCCTGAGCATGTAGAACCCGATCAGGTCATTATTTAAAAAGAGACCGAAATATTTATCAAGCTTATTTTCGCTTAAAATTCCTCGGATATTCTCTTCAGAGAAATCAGTAAAAGGAATAAAGTACGTTAAGTATTCTTTTTTTTCGGCAGAGATTTTTTCCGAAAGCATTGTGGAAAGTTCTGAAGTCAGTTCTTTAATTTCCAGGTTATTTATTTTGATCATAGAATGATGCTATGGTTGAAGTGATAAAACTAATATCAGCTTTGGTTAAGTCAGGGTAGCTCGGCAGGTTGACTCCCCTTTTACTCAGATCTTCTGCAACAGGGTAAGACTCATTTTCAAGATACATAGGCATAGTATGAACAGGATGAAAAGCAGGTCGCGTTTCAATTCCTCTTTCACTTAAAAATTTTCTCAGCTTTGTTCTTTCTTCTTCTGAATTAACCAGAATCGTAAACATCCAGTAAGAGTGCTTAACGTTTTCACTTGCTTTGTGATAATCTATTCCCAAATTCTTTATTGAATCTATATAGTATTCCGCCAGCTTGTACTTTTTATCCAGGATTTCTTCAATCCTCTCAAGCTGTGCACAACCTATTGCAGCACAAATGTTAGTCATCCTGTAGTTGTATCCGATGATGTCATGGAAATATTCCTGGTTTTTGGCAAGCCCTTGTCCTTTAATCCTGATGGACAAATCAGCCAGGTTATCATCATTTGTGCAAACCGCTCCTCCTTCGCCGGTAGTAATTGCTTTATTACCGAAGAAACTAAAAGTTGAAATATCTCCAAATGATCCTGCATGTCTGCCATTATAAAAAGTACCAATGGCTTCTGCACAATCTTCGATAATGAATAATTTATATTTATTTGCAATTCTTTTAATCTCATCCATCTCACAGGGATGACCGTAAATGTGCACAGCCATTATGGCTTTAGTCCGGCGGGAAATTTTGTCACGAATCTTTGATGGGTCTATTTGCCAGGTGCGGGGATCAGAATCTACGAAAACCGGCTTTGCGTTAACATACTTGATAGCATTAACTGAAGCGATATATGTGAATGTTGGAACAATAACTTCGTCACTTATTCCAATACCAAGTGCTAACAATGCAACATGTAAAGCAACAGTTCCATTTGAGACTGCAACCGAATTTTTTATTCCGGTGAAGTTTGAAAAATTATCTTCAAACTGTTTTATAAATTTTCCCTTGGATGATATCCAAGTCGAGTCGAGGCATTCCTGGACATATTTTTTCTCATTTCCATTAAGGTTCGGCTGATAAACCGGGTATTTATAATTCATAATATATTCTGATGTATAAATCTCATTTTGCTGATAGCTAAATTTAGATTAAAGAGAATATTGAACAAAATTAACTATGATAATTAAAGTCAAGACCAGATATATGTGTTAAAAATTTCTTAAAGAGTAGGGAGAATCAGACGGCTTATAAATATGGATTTCTTGTAAGTTCTTTAATCCAGTAACCATTTTCACTCAGATGCTGCGGCTCGATTGATTTTTTAAAGAGTAATGCTATTAAATAGGTTGGGGGAAACAGACGTAATTTCCATAAAATGTTTCTTAGAAGAATTTGCCTTTTAATTTTATTTAATAGTTTATTATCTTTCTTTTTGAACTCTATACCCAATCCATCTTTATAATAATCGCTTAAGTAATTAAATGCAACACACGATAAGTTTAACCCCAGAGCAATTTTTTCAATCTCTCTTATGGAAATCGGATATTTATAATTTCCCGATGGTTCGTACAAATCGTGAAGCTCACCTTTAAGTTTTTTCAGCAGCCGGTTAGCAGCCTTTCCGAAGAGAGACGAATTTATAAATCTGTCGTAAGGTTCTATTAAAACCACTCCAATCCTGCTGACCCTGAGCATTTCATACAGCCCGATGTACGGCCTCGGCAAATGATGCAGTGTTTCTTTGCAGAGCACAAAATCGAATGATTCATCTTTAAACGATAGAGATTCAAGGTTCTGCTTAGAGTATTCATTAATATATCCGATCTCTTTACCTTTCTTTAAGAAATGATCATCAACATCGGAGGCAACAGCATTGAAACCTTTTGATATTAAATACTGGGCATCTGAACCATAATAAAAATCACCAACCGTAAGCCAGCCGGAACCGGGAAACATCTGCAGCAGCGGATCTATACTTTGATAAATTCTTTCCTGCCTCCAGCGGTTTATTGTATTTTGATCGAGCATAAACTTGCATCTTTCTTCCGGGTATTTTTTAAGATGATCAATTTGATTCTTATAGCTTTTATTCTGTATATCCATAAATCTTAGATGTTGTCAGATTAATTAATTTTACGAAACTTTCAGTTATACTTTTTCTCTCAAACTTTTTTATAAAATTGAAATCAGTTTTGAATGTGGAATTTTTTTTGAAAAACTCTTCTCCACTCTCATTATAACCAAACATCATCCCGGCATTTGCATCAGTGAGAATTTTCTTTACTTCTTCATTTCCATCGCCAAATGCTATAATTGGTTTCTCGCTGCGAAGGTATTCAAACAACTTACCCGGTACGTGCCGCGGCTCTGTTGCACAGACCAGAAGATAGGATGCTTTTAGCATTTCTTTTATTACTTCTCTGTAAGGTAAAAATCCTTTGTATTCTGCAAACTGGTTCAAACCTGCTTCTTTAATAGAATGTTTAATCTCCGGTGCAACCGTTCCCATAAAAACAATTTTTAATTTTCTGCCACTGTCTATTTGTTTTTTTAGTGTTCGCCAAAAATGCTTTGGATTCTGATAATCGAAAATATTTCCTGCGTGAAGGATTGTTTCTTCTTCATCTTGCTTTGCAGTGGAAGTCATCGGCAGTTTGAAATCTTCTTCGCTATAACCCCAATACAAAACGTATGATTTACTTTTTATTGCAGGATATTTCTTTTCATAATCCTGCTTCATTGTTTCGGTTACAAAAATTGCAGCAGCAGAATTTTGCAGGACGGATTTTTCGAGGCGGTTGTCGATGGATAGTGTAATCTTACTGCGTTTAAAATTTTTGTAGTAAGAAATATCAACCCACGGATCAATAAATACCGGAATGTGCGGAATACTGAATTTTGATGCGATCTTTTTTCCAATTAAATGTGTTGTATGCGGCGGACCTACAGAAACTATTGCATTAATTTTTTCCTTCTTTAAAAAATCTGTACCGGCTTTGAAAGCAGGGAAATACCAACCAATTCGTGCATCAGGGATGAAGAGATTCATTCGAATCCAAACAGATAATCGATGACCAAAGTTTTTATTTATTGTAGAAATTGTTTCCGATGCGATGAGCTGCTCATTCTTACTTTTGCCAACAAGTTTTTTATAAACGTTAAACGGTTCAATAGATTTAGCACGAATTACTTTTACATCTTGCGGAATTTCGTTTAGAAAAGTATAGTCTTTTTGAGAAAACGTATCTTCATCAACGGTCAACACCGACGGAATCCATCCAAATGAGTAAAGATGTTTTATGATTTTTAACGGCCAGTGAATTGATGCTTTACCGGATGGCGGCCAATAATATGTTATAAATAAAATCTTTTTCATAGATACTTATTTTGATTTCTCACCAACGAATCGGATAACACTTGCCTCTCCGCTGTGTTTATCACCTTCATTTAACAGTATCAATTTTTCTTCCAGTAAGATAGTTTCCAGTTCTTTGAAATCATTCTTGATATCTTTAAGCGAGCATAGCATCGATAAATCCTGTGGTCCGCCCGAACTTTTTCCAAGCTGCTGCTTTGAGAATAATTCGAGCACAATTTTACCATTTGGCTTAAGTGAATCGATTATTTTTTTATGAAATACCTTGCGTGTATGTGGGTCAAGATGAACAAAAATGACAGCAGCAGCATCGTAATAATTTTTTACCGGCATGAAATTCCTCAAATCAGCAATTGTATATCGGATATTTACTTCATTTTTCTCAGCCAGTTTCAGCGACTTCCGTTTTGCCACGCTGCTTTGATCAAACGCATCTACATACCAGCCCATCCTGGCTGCGTAAACTGCATTTCTTCCTTCACCTTCTCCGGGAAGCAGCAATTTGCCCGGCTTATGAATTTTATCTATCTGCGTCTTGAAAAACCGATTTGGTTCCTTACCGTAAATATATTCTTCCGTGGAAAATCGCTCATCCCAGAAATTTGTCTGAAAGCTGTTCATTATTTTTAACTAATAAATTACTCATTCAAATTTATGAATATTGAATCCGATAGTGAAAATATTTACTTAAAATGATAATTGATTCATTAGTAATTTGCAAAGCAGCATAATTTTCTTACGGTACACATCTTGTAAAACGGTATAATTACTAAAACAGTGTAATAAGTATATTTGTCATATTAAAATCTGAAATATTTAGAATGGGAATAACCTTGACTAATCTCGACAGGTTTGTTGTAGTGGGCGACAGGGTGCTGATTAAACCGCGGGAAGAATCCTCCAGAACTACCAGCGGACTTTACCTGCCTGCCGGTGTAGCTGAAAAGGAAAGAGTTCAGAGCGGGTATATAATAAAAGTCGGTCCGGGGTATGCCACTTCCACTGAGGTAGAAGATGAACCATGGAAGGAAATGAGGGATAAAGTAAAGTATATTCCGCTTCAGGCAAAAGAAGGAGACCTCGCAATCTTTTTAAGAAAAGAAGCTGTAGAGATTGAATTTGACAGTGAGAAGTATCTGATAATACCTCAATCAGCATTGCTGCTGTTAATCAGGAACGAAGATTTTTCTGTTTAGAATATATATATGAATATAGCCAAGTGCTGCCGGAGAAAATTCATTCTTAATAAACAGGAAATACCAAATTACCTGATTGTGAACATTAACACTGCAAGCAATATGGAAATTCCAACAACATATTTTGCTATCTGGCTGAAACCGTTGCCACCGGTTTTTATATAAACATCATATTCGGAAATATCCCTGGCAGGATTTCCTTTGGAGTTTAACTGCATCATAAGTTCTCTCCTATTTTAATTTAATACTCGAACTCAACCACAATTTTGTTTTCTTATTCGTACCATGCAACAATTTTAAATCCGCCGGTACCCGGGAAAAAAGGAGGTGATGCGACCATCAGCCTGTCGTCATAACGATATTTCTTTGCAAATCCGGTTTTAACTGCTCCTGTTTTACTGTCGAAAGTTCCGACAGCTTTTCGTGTATTCTGTATAATGCCACCGAGCAGTTTAATGTCTCCGCTTGGCGGTCTCGAATCGTAATTCTGCGCTCCGAATCCTCCTTTCTCACAATAAATTGAAGCATGAATTTTAATATCTGAAGTATTCGGTGTATTCTGGGTGATATAGACATTATTTTCAGCGCATATACCAAGTAAATCTGTTGATGTGGGATAAATCCGCGGGTCTTTATCAAAAACAATGTCGTCATCAAGATAAACAGTTCCCTTATTTGCATCACCGGAAGTAGAGATGCCTACAGTATATTGTCCTTTAACAACACCCTTCATTCTTACAATGCAATTTTTGGCAAAGATAAGCCCGTTAGGAGCGGCAGAAGGTAAATAAACCGCCGTATCATTAGCACTGTAAGAGTACCGGTATTTAAGAGTATCCTGATCAAATGTAAGGTAAACTGTGTCTTTTCCACTAAATTTTAATCCATCATCATCAGCGATTGGTTCAAGTGCATCAACTGCATTCATTGGTAACGGCAGATCAAAACCAGGCATATAATCGCCGGTTATAACCGGTGAATCTTTACTCTTACTGGTGTAGTAGATAATTTTTTTCTTGTGCGAAGTTTTTTTGCCAAGAAATACCGGATGCCTGTAAACTCTGAAATAATCCTGGGTATGGAATGGTCCCCATACAGTATCGTTTCCGGTCCACCAGATAGTTCCGCCTTCGCTTACTGAATAGTAAGCGTATTCAGAGAATTTACTTGGTGCTAAAATTATTCTTACGGTGTCTGTATGGCTGTGCGGCATGTCAACAGGATAGGTACCTGTAGATACCAGTTCACGTATATTTTTAACAGCGTCGATTACATTTATCTCAACATTAATTTCACCCCCTTGAAAAGGAAGATCTGAGAAGCCATCATCCCAGCTTCCGTTGCGGTAAATTTCGTTAGCAGCCATGTTAGCACCGCTTACTGCAATATTATGTGCAATTGTTTCAGTGTTATAACTAATGTAGTTATCAACTGCTCTGTTTGTAACGCTTCCAAAATTTTGCGAGATAACCAGAAACAAAAGACTAAATCCCGCTACAACTAAAAGAGAAGCTTTTCCTGCCATAATTATTCAATCCTTTATCTTGTGTTAATATTTCTTGATGCTAATCGGATCTGCCGCCAGAAAGCATTAGAGTATGCAGTATCGTAAGCGGCAACGTTTTCTACCGTTAAATTTATCTCGATGCTGGAAATTAAACCTGGAATCACAACAGGTGGAGGTATAGTATCATCGAAAACATCGTAATAAACCATTCTGAATTGTGTAACCCCTAAGTTCGATGGCATGGGAGTTTCATTATTCACAATCCTGTATAAAACTCTGTCACGTGGATTTGGTGTTGAGGTAAGTTCGGATGTAGGACCGAGATAGTATCTGATAGAATCTAAGTTTCCATCGGAATCTACATCGGTGTAAAATTTAATCTCGGATACATCTCCATAAGGAATAGATTTAGTTGGATCCGGCCATTTATTGTAATCTGCACACCAGCCTATTTTTCTGAAATCGTTTTCTATAATCTCTGCAACTGTAAGCAGGTTTTGCTGCAGAGAAAGTTCACCGCTAAAGTTGTAAGTCTTTTCAGTTGCTGCATCGCTCAAACGCCAGGCAATGATCATCAGAAATCCTCCCATAACGATGGAACCTAGAATGTCTATTAAAGTTGTAAATCCCATATTCAACGCTCCTTATTCAAAATACCAGTAGCTGTAAATTGTAGAATGCTTAATTGTGTCGGTTGGTGTTCCACCGGGGTCTCCAATTTGTCTCCAGTACACGCTTACTGTAAGTTTTTTATGCCAGGTTTCTGAACTCGAATTAGCGTTCGGGTTTGTTGGATTTATGTAGTTAACTTTGCAATCAGTATAAAAAACTACAGAGCCATAAAATGTATCCTGAAGAGAAAGATTATTAAAGTCATCAAAGTCGTTACAGGAATCCGGCGGAATTTCCCACCAGCCGGGGCCTAAACTTCCGGCTGAAGTAAGCCCGTCAGGATCTAATACCGGACCTTCGGTGGTATTTGCATCAAAAAATTTCTTGCCTGCCTTTTCGATTATTGAGGTGGCGAGTGAATTTGCGATAAGCCCGAATTTTGTATCATATAAAACAGTATCAGTAGAAAGTATATTGTTGTTAACTCTCAGGACTGTGACTGAGAGGAGAAGTAAAGCACCAAGACTTAAAAGTGATTGATTTGTATTCATAGCACCTTTTTAAATAATTTTTATGCTGCAATTTTTAACCGGTGATATTTTATACAATATACGTGCAAAAGATTGTAACTCTTCAAACCTTTGTTTTTAAGTTAATTTGAAAGCTTTAAATACATAGCTGCTAATCAAGACGTCATATCTGTCGAGTACTTATAGATTGTGTCGCCGCCCGGTAAATTCTTCAGTTATTTTCATTAAGGGAATTATATTCATTATTAATTCTTGTAAGAGCCATTCTAAATTAAAATGGTTAAAGTATCTTGTAATTAAAAATAAGTTATAGTCACGCATTATCCAGTGGTATCATTTTTGAAGTTACTGATTGAAAGAATTATGATAAAAATATTCCGGAGGTTAATATGATAGTTAATCAGGAACAGATAAAAATGCTTGGCTCAAATACTCTGTTTAAAGGAGTATCGAAGGATTTTCTGAAACCAGTTATTAAAGCAAAAAATTATTTTGGGGTTAAGGAAGGCACATTAATTTATAGTAATGGTGATGAGAGTAGCGAACTTTTTTTAATAGTTGAAGGAGAGGTAAAATTAAAATTCAGCAGCAAAAATAAAGTTGAGTACAGGTTCATTACAGATTTTTTCGGTGAGGAGGAAATATTATGCGGTGAGAAAAGGTTTTCTTACGCAATTGCTAATAATGATTGTATTCTTTATAAAATTAATGCTGAAGAGCTAAAAGAATTAATGCAGCTGAATAAAACACTTAAAGAAAATATCATCAATAAAAACGGAAAAGAATTGAATGGAAACCAGGAATCAATTGTTTCCGAAGAACAATTTGAAAAAGCCGACATTACTCAATCCACCGTTGATGATCTCTCAGAAATTAATTTATCCGATAGACAGAGAGAGCATAAAATTTTTACAGAGGATGAGTTAAATCAGGCTATCGATGAGAAATAAAAATTCTTAGGGTTGTAGCAGAAGAATTAAATTACATTCGGCTTATGATTATAATAAGCGCTTAACTGATTTACGGTCTATTTAAAGTTAAACCCAACTCTATTCATACCAGGAAACTATTTCGAAACTGCCGGTTCCGGGGAAGTACGGCGGAGAAGCAAGCATAAGCCTTTCATCATATTTATATCGTTTATTAAATCCGGTCTTAGTACCGTAATTATCGAATGTGCCTACAGCGCGGCGTATGTTTTGAATAATTCCCCCCAGCAAATTTATATTGCCGCTAATTGGTCTGCTATCATAGTTTTGAGCACCGAATCCGCCTATTTCAGCATAAACTGAGGCTTGAATTGTAATATCGCTTTGGTTTGGTTCATTGTCTGTAATAATTACTTCATTTTTAGCGATGATACCCAGCAAATCAGTAGACGCTTGATATATTCTTGGATCTTTTTCATAAATTATATTATCATCGAGATAAATCTTTCCTTTGCTTAATGTCCCTGAACACGCTACTGAGTATTGACCTTTTACAACTCCTTTCAATCTAACGACAGCATTCTTCATAAATAAAACACCATTTGGAGCAACAGTCGGCAGATGTAAAGCGGTATCAGGTGCATTATATGCATATCTGTATTTTATACTATCTGAATCAAAGGTAAGATAAATTGTATCGTGTCCTTCCATAAATAAACCATCATCTTTTGCTGCCAGTTCAATTTTGTTTAGCCCATCTACCGGTAATGGGAGGTTAACTCCCTTTTCGAAACCGCCGAAAAAATATGGCTTATCTTTACTTTTACTTGAATAGTATTTTAAATCTCTTTTCGTGGTAGCTTTACCGTAGAAAACAGGATGACGGTAAACTCTCAGCCAGTCTTGAGTGTGGAAAGGACCCCAAACTGTATCGCTGCCAGTCCACCAGATACTACTGCCTTCGGAAACCGAAAAGTAGGCAAACTTTGAATATTTGGTTGGTGCCAATTGAACTTTTACAACATGCGTATAGCCATTATACTCACCTATTGATCTGACTTCAGTCAGATCTTGGTATGGATCGATAACTTCAACTTCAATATCAAGTAAACCCCCCTGGAAAGGCATGTCTTCACATCCAACTTTCCATTCAGGATTAAAGTAAATCTGATTGGCAGCAACGTTCGCTCCACTGACAGCAATATTATGAGCAATTATTTCATTGTGATAGTTTACCATATTATCAACAGCTCTTGTGCTAATATTGCCAAAGTATTGAGCTGCTATCATGAATACAAGTGTAAATCCGGAAATAACAATTAATAATGCTTTACCGCCCATGACCGCTCCTTGTTATCTTTTCTTTAAATTTCTTGCTACAAGTTTTATTTGTCTCCAGAATGCTGAAGAATAAGAAGTATCGTACGCTGCAACATTTTCAACCGTTACGTTTATTTCAATACTGGATATTAAACCTGTTTCAGTAATTGGTAGTGATATAGTATCACCAAGTGCATCAAAAAAAATCATATGGAAATCGGTTATACCAAGGTTTGAAGCTATCGGCTGTTCTTCATTTACTAATCTGTACAATATTCTGTCACGCGGATTCGGAGTTTGAGGTAACTCATCTGGTAAACCTGTATAGTAATAAACCGAATCAAGCGTACCGTCTGCATCCGTATCAGTTAAGAATTTTAGTTTTGAAACATCTGCCAGCAAAATTGAACGGGAGGGAATGGGAATCTGGCTCCAGTCTGCACAGTAACCTATTTTTCTGAAATCGTATTCAATTATTCTTGCAACGGTAGCCAGATTTTGCTGTAATGAAAGTTCGCCGCTGTTGTTGTAAGTTTTTTCTGTTGCAGCATCATTCAGCCTGAACACTATGCTTAGCAGTATCCCACCTATAAGCATTGAACCCAAAATATCAAGTAATGTAGTAAAACCCATATTTTCACCTAACGGAAATTCCAGTAACTGAAAACTTTAGATATACGGATTGTATCTGACATCGAAGGGCTTGAGACTTCTACAGTAATTTTTTTATGCCAGGTTTTTTCCATTACATATCCGTCTATTTGATCCGGGTCTACATATTTTACAACGCAGCTGATATCAAAATCGGCTGATGGTATGTTTGTTACGTGTCTGGTGTATCCATTGTAATCATCGAAGTCGTTATACTTGGCAGGGAGTTCGCCGGGTGCGGGACCCAAAGAATACGGAGATGTTAACAATTCAACGTCTATTATACCATCGCTTACAGTTGCAAGGTCAAATGCTTTATTATTAGCCTCCTCAATCAGAGAGGTTGCCAGCGAATGAGCGAGGATTGAAAATTTTGAGTTTTGCATTATTTCATCAGTGCTGAGGATTCTGTTATTTACTCGAAGAGTAGTTACCGAAAAAAGTAGAAGAGCACCGATACTTACTAGCGATTGTGTATTTGACATTTATTTCTCCAATTAAAGTCTTACACTTTCCACAATCAATATACCGGTTTGAACCGTCAATAGTGGCGTTAACAATTCACATTTTGAGAGGATAACGGCTAGATTTTATCAAATGGGAAATAATAAAGGAAAATTTTACCAGAAAAATTTGCCATTATTGTCTAAAAAGAATCGACAAAAGTGGCGCTTCAAAATACTATTTAAGTTTTTCTCTTATTGCTTTAAGCTTTCGCTGCAGAGTTCTCTCGCTCACTCCAAGAATAGGCGCAGCCCTTTGAACGCTGTTGTCAACTGTTCTCATCACGCTTAGAATATGTTCCTCTTCTGCTTCAGAAATACTTATCAGTTTTGTTTTTTGTGATTTGTGTTCTCTTGTTTTAAGGTATTCGGCAGGCAAGTCAACAGATTTTATATAATCGTCGCCGCCAGTTTTTGCAACGGCATTAAGAATAATATTTTCGAGCTCTCTTACATTTCCGGGAAAACTATAGCTCTTCAATGCTTCCAGCACATCATCTGAAAAGCCCTGTATATTTCTGTTATAAGTTTTATTCCCTATTTCCAGAAAATGTTCGGCAAGTATAATAATATCATCACCCCGGTTTCTGAGCGGCGGCAGATAAATGTAGCCGCGGTTTATACGGTAATATAAATCAGCCCTGAACTCTTTCTTGTTTACTGCTTCAAGGAGGTTTTTATTTGTTGCCGAAATAATTCTTAGATCCAGGTTAATTGGTTTTGCTTCACCAATCCTGTAAATTTCATTGTATTGGATTGTTCTTAATAATTTTCCCTGCAGAGGTAGAGGCAGCTCTCCTATTTCATCCAGGAATATAGTGCCGCCGTTGGCAGCTTCAAAATATCCCGCTTTATCCTCTGTTGCACCGGTGAATGTTCCTTTCCTGTAGCCAAATAATTCACTTTCAAACAAGCTTGATGAAATTGAAGCCAGGTTAACTGCAATGAAGGGTTTGTTCCGGCGTGGTGAGAGGTCATGAATTTTTCTTGCAATCATATCCTTTCCCGTTCCTGTTTCGCCTGCTATAAGAATGGTTTCATTAGTAGGCGCAAAGATTTCAGCTATATCAAAAACTTTGCTCATAAGCGGGGAGTCTGTTATGATATCAGGAAAACGGTTTTGCGGGCGTTCATGTTCTAGAACAGTTCTTCTTAGAGAATCTCTTTCAAATTCCAGAAGTCTCTTTGTCAATGCTCTTCTGATTGTCAGAAATAATCTGTCGGTATCCGGGGGTTTTGTTATAAACTCGTAAGCACCAAGTTTAACGGCTTTCAGAGCGATATCAACTTCGTTAACGGCTGTAATAACAATCACCGGAATTGAAGGATACTCTGCATATATCTTTTCAAGAAGATCCAGCCCATTCATCTGCGGCATGAAAATATCCAGAAGTATTAAATCAATGTCGGTTCGTTCTAAGAGCGGTAAAACTTCCAGGGGATTTTCCCTTGTGATTATATTAATGAATCCTTCCTGGTTTAATAGACCTTTCATCAATTCCAGATAGGATGGTTCATCATCAACTACAAGTATAGGATTTCTGTCCAAATTTGAATTTTTTTTATTGTAACTGGTTAAAATTAACTAATAATTTTTCTGATTACCTATCTGTCAGTCTACAAAATTCGTGCAAGGCAATCTTTTATCCTTAATTCAAAGAAATTATCAGTCGTTTTTGTAATTTTGAAAAAACATTTAACAAACTCTTTTAGGAAAGGTAAAAAGATGACCGCCAACTTCGATATGATTAGTAAATCTTATGGTAGTTATAAGGTAAAAATTGCACAAATCAGAAAAATTATAAACAGACCATTGACTTTTGCTGAAAAGGTTCTTTACACTCATCTCTGGGATAAACCAACCAAAGAATTTCAAAGAGGAAAAGATTATGTGGATTTAGCTCCTGATCGTGTTGCAATGCAGGATGCTACAGCTCAAATGGCTCTTCTTCAATTTATGTCAGCAGGTAAAAAAACAACAGCGGTACCTTCAACTGTTCATTGTGATCATTTAATTCAGGCGCAGGTTGGTGCTGAAAATGATTTGCTTAGAGCAAACGAAGAGAACAAGGAAGTTTATAATTTTCTTGAAAGCGTTTCCCGCAAATATGGAATTGGATTCTGGAAACCAGGTGCCGGAATTATTCATCAGGTTGTTTTAGAAAATTATGCTTTCCCGGGCGGAATGATGATTGGAACGGATTCTCACACTCCAAATGCAGGCGGACTTGGTATGATCGCAATTGGGGTTGGCGGCGCAGATGCTGTTGATGTTATGGCAGGAATGCCGTGGGAATTAAAATGGCCAAAAATAATCGGAGTGAAATTAACAGGTAAGATGAATGGCTGGACATCGGCAAAAGATGTAATATTAAAACTTGCAGGAATATTAACTGTAAAAGGCGGCACTGGAGCAATCGTAGAATATTTTGGTGATGGAACTTCATCAATTTCTTGTACAGGTAAAGGAACGATTTGTAATATGGGTGCTGAGATTGGTGCAACAACTTCCATTTTCCCCTTTGATGAAAAGATGTCATCTTATTTAAGGATTACAAAAAGAGTTGATGTTGCTGCTCTTGCAGAAAGTCTTTCCGATGAATTATGTGCAGATAAAGAAGTCTTTCAGAATCCTGAAAAATATTTCGATCAGGTGATTGAAATTAATTTAAGTGAACTTGAACCACATCTCAATGGTCCATTTACACCGGATAAAGCTTGGCCGATTTCTCAAATGAAAGAAGCAGTGAAGAAGGAAAATTATCCTGATAAAATCTCTGTTGCACTTATCGGAAGCTGCACAAATTCGAGTTATGAAGATATTGATCGTTCAGCAAGTATTGCAAAACAAGCGATAGCAAAAGGACTAAAAGCAAAATCGCAATTCACAATTACTCCCGGTTCCGAGCAGGTTAGAGCAACAATTGAAAGAGATGGACAATTAAAATCATTAACTGACATTGGTGGATTAATTCTTGCTAATGCCTGCGGTCCCTGTATTGGAATGTGGAAGCGAATGGATATTAAAACAGGTGAGAAGAATACAATCGTTACTGCATTCAACAGGAATTTTGCAAAGAGAAACGATGGCAATCCGGAAACACTTGCATTTGTTGCTTCTCCGGAAATTACAACTGCACTTGCAATTGCCGGAAGCCTTTCATTCAATCCATTGACTGATGAACTTGTAAATGAAAAAGGAGAAAAAGTAAAACTAAATCCACCAAGCGGAGAAGAACTTCCTCCAAAAGGATTCGACGAAGGAAGCAGCGGATTCATTCCACCTGCAAAAGATGGATCTTCTGTGGAAGTGAAAGTTGATCCAAAAAGTGAAAGACTTCAGTTACTTGAACCATTTAAAAAATGGGATGGAAAAGATTTTGTTTATTTGCCTGTTCTTCTGAAGGCAAAAGGAAAGTGTACTACGGATCATATATCAATGGCTGGTCCGTGGCTGAGATTCCGGGGACATCTTGATAATATTTCCAACAATATGTTCATTGGTGCAACAAACGCCTATAGCGGAGATACAGGAAAAGTTAAAAATATTTTTACCGGCGAAATCAAATCTGTTCCTGAAGTGGCAAGAGAATACAAAGCAAAAGGAATCGGATGGGTTGTTATCGGCGATGAAAATTATGGTGAAGGTTCTTCGCGAGAACACGCAGCAATGGAACCAAGATTTCTTGGTGGAAGAGCAATTATCGTAAAAAGTTTTGCACGCATTCACGAAACTAATTTGAAGAAACAGGGAATGCTTCCTTTGACATTTGCTGATCCGAAAGATTATGACAAAATAAAAGAGGATGACAAAGTTGATTTACTCGTAACTCAGCTTGCACCAGGCAAACAGTTGAAAATGATCGTCAAGCATTCAGATGGAAGTAAAGATGAAATTATGCTCAACCACACGATGAATGAAACACAGATTGGCTGGTTCAAAGCCGGAAGTGCGCTGAATTTGATTGCAGAGAAGAGTAAAAACTAATCATCTGATTAATAAAACCCATTTCAAAGCTCAGTTGCAAAGACTGAGCTTTTTTATTTAGCACGAAAGTTGAATGCAAAAAAATATTTCATTAACTGCTTGACAAAATAAGAACCGCGGGTTAAGTTGCAGCAGAAGAAAATTGCACACAAAAAAACGGGCGGAGAAAATATGGGAGTAAAGCCTACTGAAAAAAAGTTCTTGACAAACAACACAAACCTGAAAAAATTTCACTACTCACTACTCACTACTCACTACTCACAATAGTTATATTCATCAGCTTTATTCTTTCATCATCGCTTAAGGCACAGATTAAAATAGAAGAGCGGGTTGAGATTGATCCACAAAAAATTATTCCAGACTATCCTGAACCTCAATACACACCTTGCGGACCGTATCCCACTCAAACCGATTTCTACAATCCTTACCAGGTAATATGGAACGGCGGCTGGCTTTACATTGATCCATACCAGCAGTTATTCAATCACCAGGGGAACCTTTATGAAAATTATGCACTCAGTCCGCAGTATACATACAATGTAGAAATAATACAGGGCTGGGAGTACTGCTGGATACAGAAAGCAGGATATACTGATTCGGTTACAGGAGAGTTCATCGAGCCGGAAATAATCGGCGATGAGCTTCTGAACATTCCAGGCGAAGAGCTAATCGGAACCGGTCAGTGGCTGGTGCTTCAGGGCTGCTGGATTGATGAAAAGGAATATCCTTCAAAATATACAATGCACTTTGAAAGAGACATACCGGCAGGCACAGAAGTAATAGTAAGAATAACCGGTGATGGCTCAACAATAAACTATCACACTATAGTTGAAACACCGTTACTGAGTATTGAGAATGGAACAGAGCTTGATACGCTTTATCATCATTACGGAAGGTGGATTGATGTGTTTGCAGAAATAAATGACGGCTATTATCAAAATCATCCTTACTGCTGGAAGTGCGGAGGCGAACTGCCTTCATCTGTTACGTTTACACTTGAAGTTATTCAGGGACAGGAGTATGGTGTTCTTTACGATGTTGAAACTGATGAGACAGCTCTTTCATTTTCAGGAATTGTAACTGAAAGTGGAAGTGGTTCGCTTTTTTCTTACGAATATGGATACAGGTTTAAGTTCATTGCAGATGGAGTTCAGCCTGACAGCGCTAATCCAGGAATCGTAACAATAAGAAGCACTCCATCCGACGGAGATATAAACACAATTGAGTTTAGTTTACCTGTTGCGTATAACGAATATCCTCCCGAACAAGGAATACTTGTCCAGTTTGCTCAGTCGGAGTTAGCGCCGGGAGATACGACACAGATAATATTGAAAAGAAGAAACCCGGACGGAACACTTGAGGATTTTTCTCAGTGGGATTTATTTGAAATAGGAATGATAGAAGGATGCGAAGGCGGAATGATACTTGTTGATACAACTCTTGAGGTATATTTTGCAGAAGTATATCAGCCGATATATTTTGTAGCCGATTCAACAATTGCAGATACAACAATAACGGTAGGAATAAGAGTAGGATTGATAGAGGGAATAGGCGGCAGCAGCCGACCAATGATCACCGGAGGAGATGAAACGGATGAAATAGTTACCGAGAACAGAAAAAATATTACTAACCAAAAACTAAATAAAAATAAAAAGGAACCGGAACCACTCCCCGATAACCCGACCACATATTGCTTTGTCGGAGAAATTATTAGGGATTATATGGGGGACGGTAGTGTCGAAGTGAAAGCAGAAGAGCATACAATTTTGCTTGGTGAGACGAAGTACTATCAGGCAAAATATCCCGATCCTCTGTCAAATAAATTAGTAATAGAAGAAGTAGAACCAGGACCAGATGGTGTACTGTAATGCTTCAGAAGGAAAAGGAATTTCCTAAATTTACTTAATGTAAAAAA
>CAZXGJ010000044.1:0-31847 GCA_964639955.1 uncultured Ignavibacteriaceae bacterium | reverse complement strand
TATCTCGGAATGTTTGGTATGCTTTTGACAATTACCGGAATATTAATTGTCGTTCTTGAAAGAAAAAATTCAGATGAGAATAATTTCTCTATTAATAAACTTGGTATCTTCTATGGATTCCTTGGAGCGCTCGGTCAGGCAACCGGATTAATCTTTGCTAAGTTTGCGTTTCAAGGCGGAGATCTGAATGGATTTGCTGCAAGCTTTATCAGATTATTTTCTGCTTCAATAATTATTCTTCCAATTGCTGCAACTTTCAGAAGATATAAAAATCCTTTTGGCATATACCCAAAGGACAAATATTCGGCAAAAGTAATTTTAATTGGAACAGTCTTTGGACCGGTATTAGGAATTACCGGAAGTCTGATTGCTATTGAATATGCAAAAGTTGGAATTGCTTCCACACTGATGGCAACGATGCCGGTAATTATGCTGCCGATATCCCGTTTCTACTTTAAAGAAAAGCTTACCTTGAAAGCAATATCAGGGGCAATTGTAGCTGTTGCTGGTGCAGCGATTATTTTTCTCAGATAATTTAATCGCTGATTATAAACTATTTGCATTTATCAAAAGACTTTCTTAACGTAAGCAAGCTTTTTTAATCTTGTTCTGAAAATTCCTTCACCTGAGAAAAAAGCACTTAGTCAATTTTAGTTTCTTTACCAGTGCGGAGGAGAGACCCTTTGGTGAGAAAATGTTTCTTTCATTTAGTCGGGAAATACGTTTTATTAACAATTTTATATTGCACTTTTTGTAAAAGCGTAACTGCACAGGTTAGCGTAAACCTTCAACTACCACCTCCTTTCAAATTCAAAATAGAAGATCTCTGGAAAATTACTCTCATGAATTCCGGTTCACCGATTGACATTTATCTTTATGGCACCGTGGAAAGTATTGATGAAGGAAAATTACTTGCCGAAGCCACAAGCTCCGTATTTAATCTGCCAACCGGAACTAAAAGAATTACTGCTGCAGAGATCACCCCTATTGATCTGGCAAAACACACCGATTTGGTTGAAAGAACTATTGAAAAAATCGGAACATTGCCCGATGGCGAATACCGCATTTGTGTTTATGCTCTCTCCGCCGGGACAAAAGAAGTTTTAGGTTCAACCTGTCAGGATGCAAGCGTGCTTACACTTACACAGCCCGAGCTGCTTTCCCCGCTTGATAAAGAGATAGTTCGTGATATTTTCCCTTCATTCAACTGGCTGCCTGCTGTACCGGCTCCACACGGCAGCGAAGTAACGTATGATTTACTTGTAGTTGAAATTCTCGAAAGGCAAACGCCGGAATATGCACTTCTTTCAAACCCGATCTGGTTTGTTCAGAACGGAATCAGAACAAATCTTTTCCGCTATCCGCTGGGTGCAAGACCGCTTACCGACAGTATGCGCTATGCGTGGCAGCTCAAAACTTATGTTGATGGAATTCTCCTTTCAGAAAGTGAAATCAGAGAGTTCTCTTATGAAAATATAAATATCAATATTTGGGAGAGGAATAAAGAAATCAAAGAGCAGATTGATATTGAACTAAAACCACCGGAAACTAACATTGAAAGGTCATTTGATATTAAAGATGATTCTTTTTTTGATTCGGGTTTTGCTGATAATTTCCCTGATAAACTTCCATCCGGGTTTTCAGCAAGAAGTCAGTATTCATCTTTAAATAATAAAATTCTCTTTCCAGATTTTCCTGTTCTGTATCCACCGTTAATTTCAAAAAGTTATCCTGAAGAACATAAAGCATTTGAATTTCTCGGCTCTTACAGTACTGAATATCAGTATTCAAATATGCAGGGAATCGGTTCCGAAATCCCAAAGAATTATCTGAACCTGAGATTTGATCCGACCCTGGTTGTTTACGGAATTCCTTTTTCATTCAGCCTATTCTATTCTACTCAGCAGCAGGGTGCACTTCAGAATATTAACAGTCTCGCTCTTCTTCTCGATCTTAATTATCTGAAAAAAGTTGGGGAAGAAGAAGCAAGGGAAAAAATAACGGAGCTTGAGAACGATCTTAAAAGCAAAAAAACTGATATGGAAAAGCAGAGAAAAAATCTTAGCCCGGAAGAGATAGAAAAATTTGATAATGAAATTAAAAACACTATCGACGAGATCGAGAGTTTGAAAAATAATCCTGAAAGACATCTTCCCGGTTCACAGGGGTTCTTTTCAATTTTCAACACGCTTGGTATTGGGACTAATTACCCCAAATACACAAGCTACACTCTCGATGGTGCAAGGGTCACGGGATTAAATCTCGAAATGAATCCTGCCTGGCTCTACTTTGCTTTTGCAGGATGGAAAAATCTTGATGCTGTTCCGAATTCAACTTATGCAAGAAATCTGCTTGCGGGAAGAATCGGTGCAGGAGCTAAAGGCGAAAGCCATTTTCATATTACCGTAATGAAAGCAGAGGACGATATAAATTCCCTTAGTGTAAATGAAATTCCTTTATCCTTAACGCCGCAGGAAAATTTGGTTTTCGGCACTGATGCTTCACTTAATTTGTTCGACAACATTTTTGCGATCGGTGGTGAAGTTGACGCTTCTGTTTTCACAAGAGATGTGAACAGCCCGGAGCTTGAAAGCGATGATATTCCCGGCTTTGTTTCGAATTTTACTACTACAACAATGAGTTCGCAGCTGGATTATTCTTATGAAATATTCTCAGCATTGGATATTAAGGACACGGATACAAAGCTGAAAGGATCGTACAAAATGGTAGGACCCGGCTATACATCTCTTGGTGCCCCTGGAATCAGGAGAGATGTTGAAGGATTCAGTGTTAAACTGAACCAGATATTGTTTAATCGCATCGTAAGCTTTTCAGCTTCGCTTGCAAGGGAACAAAATAACCTGATATCGCAGAGCATTTCCACTTCAACCTATTATAAATATGCTTTCAATTTAAAAATGAGTTTTCCGAATGCACCTTATCTGGTAATTGATTACCGCCCGAATTTTGTTTCGAATGATTTGAAGGCGGATACATTAAAGAGGGAAAACACCGCTCATGTTTTTTCACTGATGACCGGATTAAATGTTATTGAAGAGTACCTGGTTAGTTCAACAAACTTCGTCATTTCGGTGCAGAGCAGCTCATCAAATACCGGTGATAACGATCTGACTCTCTTCAACTTTACAGTTAGCGAAAATGTGTCATTCAACTTTCCGCTGTTGTTAACGGGAAGTCTTGGTTTTATAAAAACCAGCCCTGTTGATTTAACAACCGTAATTCTTGATTTATCTACCGGTTATATTTTTTTTGAAATGTGGAGAAATTCAGTTGGAATCAATTATGCACGCGAATCCGACCGGAGTAAAAGTACCGGGATTTATTTTAATTCGGGGATCCCTGTCTGGGGGTTTGGAAACCTTAACCTCAGTCTTCAGCAAAATTTTTACAGAGAAAATGTATTAATTTACGGTGACAGGGATGAACTCATTTTTCGTGCAGGTATTTCTAAGAGAATATGATTTAATTGGTGATTTATAATATGAAGAAAAACAGTCAGTGAAAAATTTAAAGAAAAATACATTAGCGATTATTATATTGCTCCTTGCTTTCAGCATGAGCAGTGAAACTTTGTTTGCTCAGGAGGTAATTGTAAACATCCAGCATCCGCCGTTCAATCAGCTTAAAATTGAAGACCTCTGGAAACTTACGCTGATTAACACCTCAACGAGTACATTCACTGTTAATCTGAAAGGAACATTAACTGAAACACAGGCAGGTTTAATAGCAACAGGAGTAAGTAAGACATTCGATTTGCCTCCCGGCACAAAAATATTCACAGCAGCAAATTACAGTGAGCTCGATCCTGATATCGATTATGTTAACAAAGATCCCCGCTACGAAGAGAGTGTAATAAGAACGGGAGGACTACCTTCAGGTGAATATGAAATTTGTGTTTATGTTATTGAGAAATCTGCCGTAGAGGAATTGGGGTTTGATTGTATTCAGCAGTCGGTGTTATTGGCATCACCTCCCTCTCTTGTATCACCCGATGACGGAAGCAAGATCACCGTAAAGCATCCTGACTTTATATGGCTGCCAACAGTGATTCCGGGAGTAAGAGTAAATTATATTTTTAAGCTTGTAGAAAAATTCGGGGGACAATCGGTGCAGGAAGCTATTGAGAGAAACAGTGCATACTATATTGCTACTGTAAGACACACTATGCACACATATCCTCCTGCTGCAAACGAGTTAACTGAAGGCAGGGAATATGTCTGGCGTGTTCAGGCAGTTGATGAAAGCGGTAATCCGGTCGGTTCTAACAATGGTTATAGTGAGGTCTGGTCTTTCATATATAAAAAAGAATCTGTTGTTACCGGAGATGAAATAACCCGGCAGGATGCAATAGATATTATTATAAAAAAAGTAATTGTTCCACCGACTCTTGATCACGATGTTGCAGCTTACTTAGGAATGGAACCGATTGATTCGGGAGTGGTAATTTCTTCTTATAATAAGGATGAAATGGAAAGAACAAATGAAAGGCGCGTATGGTTCGGATGGATAAATGACGAACCCCAGGCATTCTTCGAGCACCCGACAAGATATGTCTTTATTGATGCAAAAACCGGCGATTATAAATGGGAAGAATGGAACTGGTGGCCTGTAGTTGATGGTGAATCTTTATGGATGAGCGATGAAGAAAAAGAAAATCCCGATGTGCTTATTTTTTCAACAGTTCACTTGAAATGAAAAAGTAAATGAAGACGATGTTAAAAATAATTTCATTACTCTGTATCCTGTTCATAACTTCAGTTTATCCACAGGGGAGAACAATTGGAATTTTTGTTGACGGTGGATATTCACCCGGAAAGAAAGATACTGAAATGGATAAGCTGCTTGATAAAAGAGTCAAAGATGCAATGGATGCGATGAAAAAGATCAATAAAGACAGTGATACAACAAAAATAGAGCATAAAGAAGATTTGATAAAAATGCTTGAAGGTCTTCACTGCAAATGCGGAGATGAAGTTGTGCTTTATATGGTGGGTCACGGCGAGGATCCTTCTCAGGTACGCTCAAACCCTGCATTTCATTTTACGAAAGATGGAAAAGAAATTAAACCCGATGAACTTCGGAAAGCTCTGCAAAAAGCTGCGGATTCTTGTTGCTGCAAAATTAGTGTGGTTATGTTCTCTTGCTACAGCGGAAATTTTCTTAATGAACTTTTTAATGATCCGCATGTTGTTTCTGTTTTTGTAAGTTCAACAAAAACTGAAATGAGTTATACAGACGCTTATACTAAAGGCGGAGTATTTGTCGATGGTGGTGATTGGTCCGGCGGATTTAACGAGGACTGGAAAGCATCTAAGAAGAAAAATCTTGTTGAAGTTCTTATCGAATCATCAGAATCCGCAAAAGAAAAAATGCCGGATAAGTTTAGTCCAATTGAACACCCCCAAGGGTGGGTTCGGGGCGAGTTTGAAATTTTTGGGCATGTTGAAAAAAGAGAAAGAACGGGAAAACCGCTGAAGACAACCAAGTTAACGATTCATTTTTACAAACCTGATTTTCTGAGGTGTACTGCACGTGAAGTCAAGCTGGATACTTCTTTAAATGTTCCGGATTCCATTGATGTTTGTTCGTGGGTAAGGCTGACTGTTCGAACAGGAAAACCTTCTGAGCCAATTGTCGGGATAACTGATGTTACTGAAACAGAGCCTCCAACCGAAAATATCCTTGCTCATTTTCTGGGTATTATTAATGGTAAAGCAAAAGTTCATGTTATTTCACCAAAATGGTTGCAATGTAAGACTATTCAAGTCAGAGTTGAAAAACCCGGAAGAATTGATCCCAGCCTCCGAGCCTGTAATTGGATTCAGATAAAAGTTAAGGTAACTGATCCTGACAATCTTGAAGGAGGTTTTTCTTCATCAGATACATTGAGAGCAAGGGATCAGACTTTTAATTGTCATATCCACATCGATAAATTAGACAGAACAAACAACACGATGGATATCCACATCCTCCAACCACCCTGGTTAAAATGCCAGATTCATAAAGATGTCCCAATACCTGCAGGTGAAAGAAACAGATTAGACGGTCTTGACAAGTGTTCAAATATAAATGCGGATATAACTTTCCATCCGGACGGTACAGTCGGAATCAGGAATATTAATGTCTTGACCAACGCCGAAGGGGCAAAAAGATTTTCACTTGATGCCGCTGTTCAAAAGATTACTCAGTTTAATATCGATACCTCAGGCATTTTTTATCCTGAAGTAAATGTTACAAATGTTGGCGAGGAAACTTTATCATTTCCTATAAGCGTTGCAATTGCAAATCCGGGCGAGCTTGGCTTATTACAGCAGTGGTGGCAAACCGGGCAGGGAACACCCCAGTGTTTGTGGTATGAAACTGTAGAAGTCGGAAATCTTCCTCCTGCTGAAACAAGAGCAATAAGCTTTAGTGCATTCCGGTTACCGCAATTGAACGAAAATTATTGGGTGGGATTCAGAACAGCTTTGGAAGGGGATGAAAATCCTGCAAGCGATACGACAAGCTCATTCATTGTTCTGACGCATCAGCCGAATACTCCTCCATTATTGCAAAATCCGATAGTTCAGCCACCGGCAGGGAATGTTCAGACACAATTTGTTTTCCAGGTAATCTATATTGACCAGGACGGAGATGAACCTGTTCAGCACCAGGTAATTATTGATAATAATCTTCCTTTTGATCTTGTTGCGGGGCAGGGAACAGTTGAAGCCGGCAAAGAATTCTATATTCAAACAAATTTACCGGCAGGCTTTCATAATTTCTTTTTCAGGTTTGATGATGGGCAGGGAAATGAGGTAACGACTGGTGTTTTCCCCGGTCCGGATGTACGTTAAGCATAATATTAAATTTTGCTGCCCTATTTTTTTATGTTACCTCAGCAAAATCATCTTTTTCACCGCTGAATGTTCACCTGATTTCAATTGGTAAAAATATATTCCGCTTGCAAGTCTGCCTTCGGCAAATTCTACTTCATACTCTCCTAAAGGTTTTTCTTCGTTAACCAAAGTTGCAATTTCATTTCCTAAAACATCGTAGACTTTTAAAGTAACAAATCCCGGTTCTGATATCTGGTATTTTATTGTTGTGCCTGGGTTGAAAGGGTTGGGGTAGTTTTGCTCAAGTTTAAAATTTGATACTAATTGTAGTTCATCTTCTACAGAAACTATCGGATAGCCGAAATTACTTTCATAAAAATCCTGTACAAAATCTGAGACTATCCGAACTGCTGTAATTCCACCCAAAGGAGTTGTGCTTCTGTCAATTTCATAACCTATCAATACTTCTATTTCATGAGTTGGAACTAAAGTAAAAGGCCCAGCAGTACCAACCCCCCGAATGTCCCGATTGTATGTATAAATCCAACCAAAATCTGTGACCGGATCACCTGAACACCAGAAATAGGGATTTACCTCCTCACATGGCACTCCACCTCTTACTTCACCATACTGCCAGGAACAGGGATCGACAATTTGACCATTTAATTGTAAACCATAATTATAATTTCTTACCTCAATTATATTCGCAGGTTCACGGAAATACGGGTCACTGTTGACATAAGTTATACACGAGTTAAGTTCTAGATTTTTTGCCCCCGGAAAAATTCTTATCCCGATCGGGCCAAGATAATTGAATGCAGTATCAAGAGGAGTATCAATTCCATTTTCATAAATGTTGTTTCCATTAACATCAATAAACGTGATTCCCGGAATATATGAATGAGGACCTGTAAGCATATCCATCATGAACGAAGGAACTGAATCGCCATATACATTATCTGTAGAATCATTAAAAAAGAATATTCCCTGCCGCAATGTATCGCAGCCATAGAAATCATTGTGATAATCACCCACATCTGCATCAGCCCACATACAGAAATAAACATCTTTCAAAGTATCGGCAACGTTGCCTTTATTTTTAATTCTGTAACGAACAAATACTGCATTACCAGTTTCACCCATTGAAGCTTCAGCAAATATTGTCTGTCTTATTTCAATTCCCTGCGGTTCTGCCTGCCACCTCCTTTGATTTGCAGGAAGTCCATCATTGAAAACACACCAGTAGGTTTCGTCTAAAAGCAAATCAGGTTTATCTTCATTTGCATCCCACTGATTGTTTCCATTTAGATCGACAGGATTGTAGATGCTATCACCATCACCATCATAAAAATCTGCACCGAGATCAACAGCATCAATCCAATCCTGCCAGCTTTGTCCAAAAGGAACATCGTTAACAGATACTTTGTAAATGGATGCTTTAGGATCATTGGGGTCCATTCCAACCGTTCCTGCCAGGTAGTCTTCAACAAGTGAAGCTGATGCAACTCCGTTAGCCCAAAGAGTATCGCCAGAGTAACCGCTCAGCCAGAAACCAGATGAAAATAAAAACGTTTCTCCCGCAAACTGCCCTGTTGAACCGAATGGTGGAACATTTACATCTGCAATTACTCCTCTATTATTGAATGGAAGGTAAATATCGTTTACCTGGATGTAAGAAGCAGAACCTACGTTCTGGCTGAAAACCTGATTTGAAACTAATGACAGCACTACAAAAGTGCAGAGAATTGAAATTGTATTTTTCATTTTATCCTCCTCTATCTTATTGAAACCATTTTCTTACTGGCAATAAAATCGTTCACCCTCATTCTGTAAATGTAAACACCACTTGAAAATCCTGTGGAGTTAAACGTCACTTCGTATCTGTCTGCTTTCTTAAATTCGTTTATTAACGTTATTACTTTTTGCCCGAGTATGTCGAAAACTTCAATTGTTACTTGCCCATCCTGAGGAAGTTCATAACGTATTGTAGTGGTTGGGTTGAAGGGATTCGGGTAATTTTGATAAAGCTCATAACTCGTAACCGGTTTTGTTGCAGGCGGAGGTGAGTAAGTCATTGAGGCAAAGTTGCTCTCGTATTCTTCAATTGCTTTGTGTACATTCTCTCTTGCAACGGAAATAGAGTTAAAGTAATCTGTGCCTCTGCCCATTACATACGCCACAATAATATCTTGTGGTTTGTCTTTATCTAATTGAAACGGACCGGTACTGATCAAATTCTTGTGATCGCGTTTTTGTGTGTTTATCCAGCCGGTATTTGTAATAGGGTCGCCGGAAGCCCAGTAAAGAGGATTGATCTGATTACAATCCACTCCTCCCCTTACTTCGCAATATGGAAATGTGCAGGGGTCGGGATAAATGCATACTTTGTTTTTCCCAAGCAGATAACATCTTGCCTCATCAGCAGTAGCAGGATCGTTCAGGTTGGAGTCTCCACCTATAAAAAAAACACTTGCGCTCATATTGCAGTTCACTGCGCCGCTTATTATTGTACTACCTATCAGCTCTCCCAGGTTATTTTTTGCTGTATCGGAAGATATGCCGGTTTGTATCAAAGGTCCCTGTAAAAAAGAAGTAAAGAAAGAAGGCTGATTTTCTCCATAAATATTGTCGGGCTGGTTATTGTAATAAAAGCCGGAGTTAAGCAGCGTATCGCAGCCAACAACATCATCGACAAAGTTCCCAATATCTGCATCTTCCCAAATACCAAAATAGACTGAGTCCAGGCTGTTCGAAACTGTACCTGAATTTAAGATAACATATCTGATAAAAATTACATTTTCTAAATCTGGATGGTTAGCTGCAAATACTGTCTGCCGGATTTCAATTCCCTGCGGTTCAGACTGCCATCTTCGCTGATAAGCCGGCATCCCGTCATTATATATACACCAGGCAGTTATGTCACCAATAAGCAGGGGCATATCTTCATTAAAATCCCAGGTGCCATTCCAGTTTTTATCATGCGGATTGTAAATCCCATCATTATCACCATCGTAAAATTCAGCTCCGAGAGCAACTGCGTCTTTCCATCGCTGCCATTTGGCTCCGAAGGGTTCATCATATCTATTGATTATATAAAAATTAAATAACGGATCATTAGGATCTGAGTTTACAGTACCGGGGAAATAATCTTCAACCAGCGTAGAAGTCGCTACTGCATTAGACCATAATATTCCATTTGAGAAACCGGAAAGAAAGAAGCCTGAAGAAAATAAAAATATACCCTCATCATATACACCGGCTGGGTTTATATTTATTGATATAATTTTATAATATTCACACAAGTTTTCTTCATTATCCCTAAGAATAAAATTAGTTTGTACCTGATAGGCAATTTGACCGGCAGCAATTATTCCATTATTGGAGAAAGGGACTTTTAACTTATTGACATCGCAGTAAAAAAAATCGTTCGGCTGAGTCAGGTTATACGGAAAGCTGTTTGCAAAAACCCCGTCATTGGCTTCAGCATCGTTGTGTGTGCCATCATCAAAAAGTTCGTAAATCTGCGTGGAGTCTTCAAAAAATATTTTTACTGATTCAACCTCATCATCATCTTTTATGTAAGCCCGGATTGTAAATTCATCCGGGTTATTCACCCAGGGGAAAATAACATTATTTGGAGAGTAGGCATAAAACAAATTAGGTGGTGTGTATGTTTCAGTTGTTTCATCAAGAATACCATATACAATTTGATTAAAACCGGTGAACTTAACCGTTGAGTAGGAAAAAAAAGGTGCCGGTCCTGATGTGTTCATCGATAGATAGCTGTCGTCGCCTATGAAATGAGTTAATTGTATTTCATTATCCCAGCTGTTTCCTCCGTCTAAGCTTTTCTTGTATAAAATATCTCCGACTTTATAATTACTCTGCTCAAAAACTACTATTTGAGTGCGAACGTAGGCAAGCCACAAAGTACCATTTTTATCTTTTGTAATCCTGGGCATTATATCGTTATTATTATAGCCAGATAAGTTAATTGTGTCTCCCCAAGTTGTTCCGTTATCGCTGCTAAAGCGTGAGTAGACCCGGTAATTTGAATTTGTTCCTGTCCTAAGTTTAAAAATGAGCATTAATGAATTTTCCGCATTTGATATTATCGTGTGGTCTTCAAAGTGGTAAAAATCACTTCGTGGAATTTCCTTAGCCGAATCACCCCAGCTCAGTCCGTCATCCAGGCTTATCCGGTAAAACAATTTGGTTTCGTCGTTAGCTGCATTAAAGCTTAGGATGATTGAACCATTATCCAATTGCGATAGTTTGAGATTTGAAAGATTCTTTTGATAGGATTGAATGGTTCCGCTTCCTAAAATAATCTGAGGAGCAGACCAGTCGGTTTTATTATCTGAATAAATTAGAAACGCTCCCTGACCCTGAATCGACCAGGCAAGTAATATTCTGCTCGAGTTTGTCATCAATCCTGCGGGATAGATTTGCTGATGATTTCCAGGTAATGAATCTATCTTATTAACGAATTGAGAAGCTTCCCAATTTAAACCTCTGTTATTGCTCCTTGTGGAAAAGATTGTGTCCATCTTTTCATTCACATAGAAAACCATAATTTCATTTTCGGAAAGCCAGACTGGAACGGATTCTATGATTGACTGAGAATTGTCTTGAACCGGAAGCCTTGTTATTTCGGTGATTTGTGAATAAGCGGTAGAGTGAAACACAAGTGCCGGAAGAATAAATTTGATTGTGATCTTCATATAGCACTCTTATTACTGCTTTTTAATAGTTTAAACTTATGAAAATACAAGATTAGTGTAAATAAAGAGTTAAATAAAAATGCGGGATTAATTTATACCGGAATTTGAATCTTAAACTAAATTAGGTCTGAGATTTCTCGCTATTTATTCCATTTGGCGAGCAGGTTATCAATCACTAGTTTTACGAGACCATCAGCAGTTCCAATCCACATATAAGTTCCATCAAATAAAAATGATAAAATAGTTGATGAATCTATGCTGATTTCATTCAGGTCTACCGGATAAACCTTGTTGTTAATCCGGTTAATCAGAAATAACCCTTTGCCGTATTCAGTTTTCTGCAGTTTATCAAACTCATATACTCCTGCCCAGATATAATTTCCGGTTTTACCGAGTGAATAAATTCCGTTACCTGCGAGTCCGGTGCCTTTAAATATTCTTTCCCAGTTAAATTTTCTGTCGAACTTGTAAATACCGCCAATGTTAAACTCCGGCTGCTCAGGTGTTACAAACTCATCTGTAGCAAACCAGATATTGTTGCTTTCGAAAAGTATATCGGAAACCGAAACTGTTTCACCTTCCTCTCTGAATCCTCTTTTTTTATTAGTAAGGTATTTCCAGGCAGAGGGGTCATCAAATTTTTTTTTCTTATTATAGATATGCACACCGGATTCAGAACCAAACCAAATCAGGCTGTCGCCATCGAACTCAATTGATTTAATATTATTCGATTTTTGATCGGTACTCTGGGTGCGGTCAATGTCATCATATTTTCTTGTTCGCAGATCGAACCTTGTAATATTCCGGAACCTGCCAATCCACAATACATTTTCTTTCTCATCGTACTTCAATGCTCTTATCCAGTTGCCAAACTGCCCGCCCTGTGCAAATTTTCTTTTATTCCACTTTCCTGTTTTTTTTGTGAGAGTATATAATCCTTCAACTGAAGCGGCCCATACAAAATTATTACTTACTTCTACAGAATAAAAAAGGTCGTTATCTATATTGCCGCTTTTGGATGAGAAGTTCATCCATTTGTTTTCGGCAAATGAAAAGCGATAAATGCCTTGTCCGTATGTAGCAACCCATAGGTATCCTTCTTCCTGCTCGATATCTGTTATTGAGGCACCTTTAAGAAAAATCTCAGAATTTTCCTGAGCAAGAGAAACAGTCGGGAGACATACAATTAAATAAAATAAAAAAAATAATTTGATAAATGCGGCTATGAACAGGCAGTGTGAAAAAGGATAATGATTATTTAAAGAAATTTGTTTAACGAACTTATTAAACTGCATTTTCTTAACAGCTCATCAGAATTAATAACTTTCATCACGGGAAGGAAAATCGCCGCGCTTGACATCTTTAATGTAACCGGTTACAGCACGTTCAATTTCCTCTGCAATATTAGAATAATGTCTCACAAATCTCGGATGGAAATCAACATTAAGTGCCAGCATATCAGGTGTAACAAGAATCTGACCATCGCAGTACTTTCCCGCACCAATTCCGATTGTAGGGATAGTTAAAGATCGCGTTATCTTTTTTGCAAGTGATGCCGGTATTTTTTCAAGAACTATTGCGAAAGCACCTGCTTTTTCCAGCACCCTGGCATCTTCAAGTATTTCATCAGCTTCCTTTTTGGTTGTACCTCTTTCCTGGTAGCCGCCATATAGATGAATGCTTTGCGGCATTAAGCCAAGATGCCCCATTACCGGTATTCCATTTTCTGTAATTTTTCTTATCGTTTCTGCCACTCTTTTGCCACCTTCAAGTTTTACTGCACCGGCATGTGTTTCCTTCATAATCCTGCCTGCACTCCTGAAACCATCGTCAGTTCCTAACTGATAAGACATAAAAGGCATATCTACAACTACCATTGCCCGTTTTACTCCTTTGGTTACCGCCTTTGTGTGGTAAATCATTTCGTCCATTGTAACAGGTAAGGTAGTTTCATTTCCCTGGAATACGTTGCTTAAAGAATCGCCCACAAGTATTATGTCTATGCCTGCTTTATCAAGAATTTTTGCGGTGATAAAATCGTAAGCTGTAAGTGCAGATATTTTAATACCTTCTTTTTTCAGAAGAGCAAGTGCTTTTGTTGTTACCCGTTTAATCTCTTTATCGGCGGTCATAGCTTTAAGCTGCCATTTCTTTGTCTTCAGTTAATTTAAACTTAACATTGAAGTGCTCTTCGAACCCAAGCTTAAGTGAATCAGCTAGTTTTTCATAATCGGTCTCTGCATTCAGTATGGATTCAAGCTCTGTAGTTCTGAATTTGATTTCATCAATTAATTTAACTGCTTCACTTTCCGGTAACCTGAGATAATTAACAAGCTTTCTATGAAATAAGCCGCAAAGAACAGAACCATGCTGCAATACAACATTCCTTATTTTTCTCTGAGCACTTCCTACCAGCTTTTTACCTTCGAAGTTAATTTCATTTTTTGCAGAGACGGCAAAACATAGATTACTTTTTGTTTCTTTATAATAGGATGGAAAGTGTGGCTGATTATTTTCCATCTCCAACCTTTTCAGCAGCGGATGATAATTTGCCAGCCCTTTTTTTAATGCGAAATTAATTTCCCTGTAAAGTATTTTTGGAGTGATGTAAGAATTAACCGGATGAATAACAGAATAAGTTATTTCTTCAGAGTGCAGAATTGCTCTGCCTCCCGTTGGTCTTTTTACAATATCCAGTCCATCCAGTTTAGCTCTTTCATAATCAACACTTTGCAAATCCTGGTTTGCGCCAAGCGAAATGCAGAACGGCTTCCACCGGTAAAACCTCAGGAAAACATCTGCACCAGATTTTTCGGCCAGCTCGAGATCGAAATCCATATTGAAACGGCCGGTATTAAATCCGGTATTTAAGAAGAACCAGTCCATTTACTTACAATACCTCTTTTGCTTGTGCCAATAAAATCAAGAATTTTTTTCACAAACTTATTCTTTCCAAGTTCGTGATCAATCACCTTTACAGCCTGGGAAACATTCATACCTTTATCATAAAGTAATGTATATGCGTATTTTATTATTTCGATATCTTCTGAATTAAATCCTCTTCTTCTCAAGCCAATAATATTTAATCCCGCATAATGAGCCGGACTGTGTCCGGCCATAATGAACGGGGGTATATCGCGGTTAACAAGTATGGTTGCACCAACCATTGCATGCTCACCAATCATGGAAAATTGATGTACGCCTGTAACACCCCCGATGATGACAAAATCTTCTATATGGCAATGACCACCAAGCTGAACCGCATTAGATATTATGCAGTTCTTCCCAACTTTACAGTCATGAGCGATGTGTGTAAAGGCCATCAACAGGCAATTCTCCCCGATACTTGTTAAGCGGGTTTCCTTTGTGCCTTTGTGCAGGGCTGCAAATTCCCTTATTACTGTATTATCTTTTATTAAAAGCTCAGTTTTTTCATTAGCATATTTTAAATCCTGTGGATCATTTGCAACCGAGGCGCACTGTTTAATTTTTACCCCGTTGCCGATACGTGCACCGTTATAAATAACAGCATGAGAATCAATCACGCAATTGTTACCAATTTCAACGTCATCTTCAATAATTGCATAAGGACCGACTATAATATTAGCGCCGATAGAAGCTTTTTTGCTTACGATTGCGGTTGGATGAATGCTATTCATTGAAGCTGAGGTTACTTCTGTGAGTTGTTAGGCTTATCAAGAATAGCCACCATAAAATCGGCTTCGGCTACCAGCTCATTATTAACGTAGGATTTACCTCTGACAGATACAATTTTACTTTTTTTATTAACCATTTCTACTTCCATGAAAAGCTGGTCACCCGGCACAACCGGTTTCCTGAATTTTGCGTTATTAATTTGCATAAAATATGCTACCTTATTTTCAGGATCAGGGAACGAGTTTAGTAAAAAAACTCCGCCTGTTTGCGCCATTGCTTCAAGAATCAGTACGCCTGGCATAATCGGGTTGCCGGGGAAATGACCCGGGAAAAACGGTTCATTAAATGTTACCGATTTTACTCCAACCACTCGCCTGTCAATTTCAAGATCAATTATTTTATCTACAAGCAGGAACGGATACCTGTGAGGCAAAATACGTTCAATGGCAGCCGAATCGAAAATAATTCCCTCCTTTTTAACCAGCTGGAATTTTTTAACAAGCTTTTTCTGCTGATAAAGTTTTCTTACCTGTTTGGCAAATTCTACGTTTGCTCGGTGACCCGGCCTTGCGGCAAGAATCTGTGCTTTAAGTGGTGCACCGATTAAAGCAAGATCACCAATTAAATCAAGCAATTTATGTCTTACCGGTTCATTCCTGAAGCGCAGTTCTTTGTTGTTAAGGATACCATTATCGCCTAAACTTATCTTGCTTTTAATACGCAGCTTTTTGCTTAGATCATCCAGTTGCTTTTCATTTAGATGATGATCCACAATAACAATTGCATTATCGATGTCTCCACCTTTTATTAATCCCTGGTCTGCAAGCGATTCAACTTCGCTGAGAAAACAGAATGTTCTTGCAGGTGCAAATTCCGAAGCAAATTCTTTTTCGAAATCGAACAAGCCCGTATGCTGGCTTCCAAGTGCAGGATTCTGGTAATCGACCATAACAGTAACACGGTAACTATCCAGTGGAAGAGCAACAATATCAATTTGTTTATCGTCTTCGTGGTGCATTATTGTCTGGTCTATTATTAAATAATCCTTCGGAGCAGTTTGCTGCTCAAAGCCGGCTTTTTGCAGAGCATCTACATAAGGTAATGCGCTTCCGTCACCAACCGGAGGTTCAATTCCTTCCAGTTCGATAATAATATTGTCGATCTGAAGCCCAACAACAGCAGCAAGCACATGCTCAACTGTATGAACTTTAGCTTCACCAATGCCAAGAGTTGTTCCTCTTGAAACATCAACAACATTATCTGCTATTGCAGGAATTTCGGGCATTCCTCCAAGATCAGCACGTATGAACGAAATTCCATGCTTCTCCGGTGCTGGTTTAAAGGTCATTTTACAATCTGTACCGGTGTGTAATCCAATACCGGCAAGAGAAACAGGTTTAGAGATAGTTCTCTGAAGTTCAATCATGAGTTACCTGTGGAAATATTATGTTTTTCAAAAAATATGATTGAAAAAATAGTCAGACAAGTTTTGAAATACAAAGTTATCTGCCGGTTGAATAAGCGGGGGATAAAATAAAGTTAATGATCAGATTTTTTATTTAATTGTTCTTTCAGTTTTTTAACTTCTTCCTCAAGCAGAGCAATACGTTTCGAGTATTCCGGAAGATTTCTTGTATGAGCTTCAATCAGTTTTGCAGTTTTAAATTCTTTTGCAGGTGAACCAAAATAATAGCCAGGCTTACTGATGGACTTCGAAACTCCGGATTGTGCAATTAAAATGGTTTTATCTGCAATCTCGATATGACCTATTGTTCCTACCTGTCCGGCAAGAATACAGTTTTTGCCAATCCGGGTGCTGCCCGAAATACCTACCTGTGCGGACATTACTGTATTTTCTTCGATTATAACATTATGAGCTATTTGAACCAGATTATCTATTTTAACACCTTTCTTAATTATTGTTGAACCGATAGCAGCCCGATCTACTGCAACGTTTGCACCAATTTCAACATCGTCTTCGATAATCACATTTCCAATTTGCGGGACTTTATGATATGTACCTTTATCATCCTGCTTATAGCCGAAACCATCAGAACCAATTACAGTTCCCGGGTGAATCATAACTCTTTTACCCAGCTTGCAGTTTTCCCTGATGCTGACGTTTTGAAAAATTAATGAATCATCTCCAACATCTACATTCTCGAGAAGAACAGAGTTATGAAAAATTTTTACGTTGCTTCCAATAATGCAGCCGGCAGAAATAACTACGTTTTTACCTATAGCAACCGATTGGCCTAATGTTACTGAAGGATGTACAAAGGCGGTTTTATCGATACCCTCCAGGGGGAAATCAGGCGCAAAATAGTGTTCAATAAGCTTTGAAAATGCTTTGTCCGGTTCATCGACTTCAATGTAAGTTATATCCTGCCTGGATTTTTTAAAACCGGTTTTAACAAGAATTGCGGATGCCTTTGTGTGAGGAAAATATTTTTCATAAGCCGGGAGATAGAGGAAAGTCAGGTCGTCTTCTTTTGCATCATCAATTTTTGCAAGTGCTTGGATGAAAAGATTTTCGTTGCCAGAAATTTTGCCATTAATTATTGCTGCTATTTCCTTCAAAGGAATTTTCATCGATCATTCCAGCTTCAGGCGTTCGAGAACTTTTGCCGTAAGGTCATACTCTTCTTTTGCATAGAGAAAAAGCATATCGCCGCTTCTGTCAAAGACAAAATCGAGTTCTTCTTCCACAGCAATTTCCTGGATTGTATTAAAGATTTTATTTTGTATGGGTTTCATCAATTCGTTTTGTTTCTGGAATACTTCGCCGTTAGCTCCAAACTTCTTATCGCGATAATCGGCCAATTCTTTTTCCAGTTTGTTTATTTCTTCCTCAGCTTCCTTACTGGTTTGTTCGGTCATAATTAATTTTCTCTTTTCGAAATCGTCTCTTTTTAATTTAATGTCGGCTTCCAGTTTTTTAAGCTCAACCTGCCATTCTTGAATAAGGGCATCGAGCTTCTGCTGAGCATCCTGAGCATCGGGCAGATTCCCAAGGATTGTATCCGAATCTACATAACCCACTTTAAGCTGAGGAAATGCAACACCGGAAAGAATAATAAAAGTGCTAAGGAAGATAAAATATTTCATTTAACCTCCGGAAGGTCTTCTATTTTAATTGATTCCGTAATTACGGAATCGCTGTTGAAAAATAAATCTTGAACTATTTACCTCTTTTCAGGTTATCGAGAACTTTGAACGTAATATCGTAAGCGGAGTCAGCATAGAGTAAAATGATGTCGCCACTTTTATCAAAAACAAACTGCATAGCTTCTTCTTTTGCGACTTGTTCAATTCCCGCATAAATTTTCTTTTTTACAGGTTCGAAAATTGATTCTTGTTTCTGAAAAATTTCGCCGTTAGGTTGTCCGAATTTTTGATTCTGGAAATTATAAATTTGCTGCTCCATAGCAATTACTTCCTGCTGCTTGTTCTGCTTTTGTTCGTCAGTCATAGTTGCAGCCTGTTTCTGATAATCTGCATATTGTTGCTGAAGGGCTTGTTTCATAGAATCAATCTGACTTGACCATAAATTGGTAAGGGCATCAAGATCTCCCTGGGCTTTAATGGCTTCGGGCAGCTGTGTAAGAATAACCTGTGAATCAACAAATCCTATCTTTTGCGATTGAGCAAATGATATGCCCCCAAACATTAAAAGCATTAAAATAAAATATTTTTTCACGATGTTTTTTCCTTTTTTTATTATTTGTTAAGTAATTTAGAAACCTCTTCCGAATTGAAAATGGAAAAGCCATTCCGGATCCTGTCCATCAACAATCTTCCGGTCAAAACCATATCCAAAATCAAAACCGATAAGTCCGATTGGGTTAATCAATAGCCTTGCGCCCGCACCGACAGATCTTCTCATATCAAAAATATCAGTTTTCTCAAAACTTTCAAAAACATTACCCGCTTCTGCAAAAGTAAGCAGATAAAGCGGAATAGGTTCGAGAGTTACCGCAAAACGGAGTTCAGCTCCTACTTTTGCAGCAACACGTCCACCTATTATCTCACCAAATATATTGCGTGGCCCAACACTTCTGTCTTCGTAACCTCTTAACGGAACAGTAGCAATAACAAGCCCATTGCCACCCATATAAAAATATTCGAATGGCTGGATAGGGGTGCCTTTTACAATTTCATCAATGTAGCCAAAGTCAGCTACAGTATACAGCGCAACCCGGTTCGAATTGAAAAGCCGTTTATACCACTCGGCTTTGAATAGTGTTTTTAGATAATCAACATCGCCGGGGAGAAACGGGCCGCCGGATATTTCCATATCAACAGTGAATACCGAACCCTGAGACGGAAAAATAGGATTATCTATATTTCTCCTCGAAAGAGTGCCGCCTAAAGTATATTGATGAGTGATTCCTTCACGGTAATAATTCTGTCCTTCAATTACATTGTTGTATTGATATCTGAATCTGCCCTGAACATAAAAGAAATCATCCGGCCATTTTAATCGGCGACCGACTCGTAAAGTCCCGCCTGTCTGTCTCAGGTCATAAACAAATTGTTGACGCGTATCGAAAAGATCGACGCCAACAGATGTTGGTGTGTCAAAAATCCAGGGTTCAGTAAATCCGATTGTGAAAGTTCTGTAAACATTGCCAACGCCAAATTGCCAGTTAAAGTTTAAAATCTGGCCACCACCAAGGGAGAAAGGCTCTATAATTGAAAAGTTGGTAAGAGTAACGCCTATCGAGCCGCTGAAACCAAAGCTTCCGCTGTACCCAACGGAAGCGTTTAGGTAATCACTCGATTTTTCTTCAACGTTAAAGGTTACTTCAACAGTGCTGTCACTTTCGAGTTGCGTATCTATTCCGCCCGGACCGTATAATTTTTCTACATTGAAATATTGCAGGTTTGCCAGTTGTTGTACACTTCTGAAAAGTAATGCGCGGTTAAAATAATCTCCCGGTATGGTATATAATTCCCGGCGTATTACTTTGTCTTTGGTTTTGGTGTTGCCCTCAATATTTACTTTAGAAACCTTAAATTGGTTTCTTTCATCAACTCTTATAAAAATATCAATAGAATCCTGTGCAACTCTTTTTTCTTCAGCTTGCAGATTGAAAGTGAGGTATCCATTATCAAGATAAAGAGCCGAAACGTCTGTTTGAGCTTCATTTCCGCGAAGGTTTTTTTGGAATTTATCGTAATTAAATATATCACCCCGCGCAAAATCCAGTCTCTCTGTTAAAACTTCCTGGGGGTAAACCGTATTTCCTTCCCAGCTTATGTTCCTAATTTTATATTGAGGTCCTTCATAAACATTCATAATAATTTTAAGGTCTTTGTATTCGTTGGAATAAATCAACGAATCGGTAAGAATTTCTGCGTCCCTGTATCCGTTTTCTCTGTAAAAATCTACGATAAAAGATTTATCCTTTTCGAACTCCTTTGGATTAAACTGTGCACTTGACCAGAATTTCCACCAGACGGACTCTCCGGTTTCTTCCATTTCTCCCTTCAGGTCGTCACCATCAAAGGCATTGTTGCCGGCGAATTCAATTTCTCTTACAGTAACCTCGTCGCCCTCTTCAATTGATAACTTAAGCAACACCCTGTCCTTAATTCTGGAAATAAGATCAGCATAAGTTATTTCACTTTCTTCATATAAAATTTCGTATTCATCGGAGAAATCTTTTTGATTTCGCCAAATAACTGTAATATCAGCATCAACCGTATCTGCACTGAGATAGTTAAACAATTCATCTTTTATTTTAACATTAAGATATCCCTCTTCAGCATACAGATCTATTATTCGACCCTTGAGCTTTGAAATATCCTGTGGTGAAATAACCGTTCCGCGCAGAAAAGTAATTTTCTCTTCAATATCGTCGGTATCAATTTCGTCGTTGCCTTCAATAGCAACTCTTTCAAGCCGGGGGTACTCATCAACCTTGATCAAGAGAAATACGCCTTCGTTTATTTTTCTCTCAATAACAATCTGGATATCTGAGAATATATTCAATGCCCAGAGCTGCTTTATTGCGTTAAGTGTCTGGTCTCCGGGAATTTGAATTTCGTCTCCAATTTTTAATCCGCTATTTGCAATAATGGTGGTTGCATCGGCAGACTTATTGCCTTGAACCGAGATGCCAAGCACCTTGTAACTTTGCTGAATCCCTTGCGAAAAAATCTGGGAGGAAACCACAAGTAAAAAAAATAAACTTAATAGTTTAGCTGAGTTCATCAACGGGAACCGGATTTTCATTCCTTGTGCTTTGTGTAATATTATTAAGCTGCTCACTCACTTTGCCAAATCGTCTTTCCCTTTTCTGAAAACTTTCAATGGCCTTGTATAGGTGATGTTTTGAAAAGTCTGGCCAATAAACATCCATAATAACGAATTCTGAGTAAGCGATCTGCCAAAGAAGAAAATTACTCACTCTGAATTCACCGCTTGTTCTTATTACCAGATCAGGATCGGGAATGTTTTTTGTATGCAGAAAATCTGAAACGGTTCTCTCTGAAATATCTTCGTGCTTGATTTCTCCGGAAACCATTTTATTTGCTATCTCTTTAATTGCCTCGAGCAATTCCCATCTGCCGCTGTAGCTTAAAGCAAGATTTAGAGTCATCCGTTTATTATTTTTTGTTCTTTCAATGTCTTCAACAAGCTGGTTCTGAACTTCGTAAGGCAATGAACTCATATTTCCGATGCATGTAAGTTTTATATTATTTCTGTTGAGTTCATCGAGCCTTTCTTTAAGACTCTTAAGCAGCAGTCTCATTAATGTCGAAACTTCATTTTTAGGTCGTTTCCAGTTTTCCGTTGAAAAGGTATATAAGGTCAGGTATTTCACACCAATTTCTGCACAGGCTTCAACAATTTCTCTTACAGTCTCTACACCCTTACGATGGCCGGCAACTCTTGGCAATCCACGTTTTTTTGCCCACCTGCCGTTTCCATCCATTATTATAGCTATATGTTTCGGAATTTCCCCCGATTTTTGAATTAATTCCCCGAGTTCTTTTTCAGTTTGTGATTTGCCTTTTTTCAATTTTATTTTTTTTGTTGATTCAGCAAGTAAAGTTATGCCTGTCGGGTAATAAAATCAAGGAAATCAACAGTTCCCGTAGTAAATAATAAAAAAAGTTCCCGGGCATTATAACGAGGATATCCAATCGGATAAAGGTAAAAAGTCGTGTTGTCCCAGGAGAGGCTATTAAAAAGAATTATTAAGAGAAAAGGACTTTGGAAAGTTTATTTTTCTTAAATAAATCCCGGCTTTCGTTTTCAGCAATCTTTACAAGTTTAATATTTTTTTTCAAATCGTCTTTAAGTTGATTTATTTTCAGACGAAAAGCTTTGTAATATTCACTCGGAACACCAATCAGAAGCATAACAGATTTTTTTGTAATTCTTGATTGCCTCGATGCAAGATAAGAGATCTTTTCTATAAGATCGGGGTTATTAAGCTCCTCAGGGTTAAGTATTATCCCCACAGCATATTTATCTTTTTGTCTGCCAATCACATCAACTTTAAATTTACCCAGTTCAGAAGGTTCGGGCAGGTACGTTCCATATCTCCGGCTAACTGTAAAATAACCCAGGCGCCAGAATTCGTTAACAAGCAAATCTATAACTTTTCTTTCGCTTATGTTCATTAAGGAATCCATAAACTTTAAACTCCTTTTGCAGCCAGGGGAATAAGAGGTGAAAATCTTACAGAATCAAGTATACGTATATTAGCTATCCTATCGTACTCAAATTTTTTTATTTCCTTTGTATTCTTAACTCTGCCATAAATTACCTTTTTCCCCTGAGGATTTCTTGTGATATAATACGGTTCTAACATTATTTCACCGGAGCAGTAGAGAAATCTTACATCAAGCCTGTTTCTAATAGCATTTATAAAAATATTTGTTTTCATAACCCACCATTAACTAGTTGATCCATCTGACAACCCCCCTGACTTTACCAATAACTTTGAACGATTCTTGGTTGTTAATTAAAATCGGTTGATAATTTTCATTTTCAGGGATAAGCGAAATTTGATCTTCTTTTATAAACAATCTTTTTACTGTAGCTTCATCATCCAGCAGAGCTACGACTATATCACCGTTTTTCGTTTGTTCATTTTGAGAAACAATTACAAAATCACCCTCTTTAATTCCTGCATTAATCATGCTGTCGCCCTGCACCTTAAGGGCAAATGTATTTTCTGCCTTTTTAATAAATGAAGAATCTATAATCATAGAGTTATCAATATTTTCAATTGCCAAAATGGGTGAACCGGCAGCTACTCTACCCACTACAGGAATTCTTACGAAAGAACCATCATCAGAAGGGTTTTGTGATTCGAGAGATGAAAAATTTTTAAGAAGAGTAATTCCTCTGCTTGCATTGGTCTCAATGTTTAAAAACCCCTTCTTGACCAGAGCTTCTAAATGCCTTTTTACTCCGAATGTTGATGAAATTCCAAAATTCCTTCCAATTTCCCTCAATGTTGGAGGATATCCAGTTTCCCGCAGGAACTCTTTAATGAAGTTAAAAATTGATTCTTGTCTTTTGGTTAATTCTTTACTCATATAAGTGCTCAATTGTTCACTACAAATATAGTGTGCAAATGAGCACTTGTCAAGTAAAATTTTTAGAAAGATTGTGAAGGCCCCTGGAATTATCTTACCGGAGTATTAGTAAGTACTCCCTTATGGAATATGGAACATACAAATAAAATTATTGCTGTTAGTTTTGATTTACAACTTCCTTCTGCTCAACTTTAATTAACCAGTTATGTTTGTCTTCCTTTAAACCGTATTGAATAGAAGTTATTTCATCAAAAAGTTTAATATCAAGTTCGTGAGTTTTGCCTGAGGTAATTATAATCTCCCGGTCTTTATACTTTAACAATCCGACGGAAGAAATGATCGCAGCAGTTCCGGTTCCAAAAATGCTGAGCAGATTACCATTATCATAAGCTTCAATCACTTCATCTATGCTTATTTCTCTTTCGACAATATTCATGTTCCATTCTTTCAGCAATTCGATAACCGAAAGTCTGGTAATGCCTGGTAGAATGCTTCCATTCAGTTTTGGAGTTACAATTTCGTCTTTAAGCTGGATGAAAATATTCATTGTTCCAACTTCTTCAATGTATTTCTGCTTAATACCATCTAACCATAAAACCTGGGTAAAACCTTTTTTAAGCGCATTCTCACCGGCAAGCAAGCTTGCAGCATAATTAGCTGGTGTTTTACAATCACCCAAACCTTTCCTTACAGCACGTACATATTCATCAGTCACCAAAATTTTTACCGGTTTAAAACCTTCCGGGTAGTAAGCTCCAACAGGTGATAAAAGAATTATCAGCTTGAAACTTTTAGAGGGTCTTACACCTAAAAAAGGATCCGTTCCATAAATAAAGGGTCTTATATAAAGCGATTCACCGCGTTTGACAGGTATCCAGTCTTTGTCAATATTTATCAATTCCTTAAGAGCCTCCAGCACAAAGTTTTCATCTAATTCGGGTATACAAATTCTTCGGCAGGAATTATTTAATCTTGCAATATGTCGATCCGCCCGAAAAGTGACCACCTCACCGTTTTCCTGTTTAAAGGCTTTCAACCCTTCGAAAACTGCCTGACCATAATGTATGAACATTGTTGCCGGATGCATCGATAATTTATAAATCGGTTGTATGGTTGGATTATGCCAGCCACTTTCTGGATGGTAGTTCATCTCAAAGATATGATCTGTAAAAATTTTTCCGAAACCTAAATTTTCAGGAAGATTAATTTTCGAGGTTCTTTCTTTTACTCTTATTTCAATTTGTTCCATAGTTAAACCCACAATTTTATTAATCCTTAGCTCATTTTAATGAATTTTATGGAGATTTTAAACTCCTTATTCTATGTTATTAGAGTGAATTGAGCTGGATGTGATTACAGTTTAGAATAACAAAGTCCATAAGAAATAATCGAGAATTAAAATCATTGCAGCAGACATTACAAAAGATCTAATAGTTGATAGACCAACTCCTTCTGCACCTCCAGTAGTTCTGAATCCAATATGGCATCCGAGAAGAGCAGTTATCCCTCCAAATATTATTGTTTTAATCAAACCACCTGTCATATCAGAAAAAACAAAAAACTGACGAACAGAATTAAAGAATACACCAAATGGAACATTTAAAAAATAATCCGATACAACGAAAGCTCCGGCAATAGCAATTGAGTTGGCAAAAATAACCAGCACCGGCATCATCAAAACTGAGGCAAGAAATCTGGGCATCGCAAGAAACCGGATCGGATCAATTGCCATAATCTCGAGAGCATCAATTTGCTCTGTAACTTTCATCGTACCAAGTTCTGCGGCAATCGAAGCACCTACTCTACCAGCTATTACGATACCCGTTAGAACAGGTCCCAATTCCGTAATTATTGCCCTGCTGGTTGTGCCGCCGAGCAAAGAAAGCGGTGCTATTCCCTTTAGCTGGTAAGCAGCTTGCCAGGCTGCAACTGCACCGGTAAAGATTGAAATGATTATTACCAGAGGCAGTGAATCAACTCCAATATGTTCCATCTGGTACAAAATACCTTTTCTTGTTCGGGGAATATTTTTCAGATTCTTTATCATTCCCCAAAGAAGAATTGATATTTGACCAAACTCCTCTAAGAATGCCAGAGTCTTTTGACCAAGTGCCTGAAATATATTTTTTATCATTCGAAAAAGATTTATTTGATAGTTAAAATTTAAGGAAACTATAATTTATTTTTTGAATGAGAATTCTTCTATTTCTAAGATCATGTCCCAAAATATCTTCAAAACTTAACTTTCAGTTGTTCATAATGAGACACACCTGACCTGAGCTCGGAGGTATTTACAAGAGTAATACTGGAATCAGAATAATGTAACTGACTTAATATATCTTTTTTAATCTTTCAATTGTGTGTTTTTTAATTGATTTATAAGAATTATTCCAACAGCTTTTTACCGGTCGATATCTTAAACACCGGGCAGAACATTTTAGAAATAAATAGCACTAAAATTGCTGTAAAAATTTAAATAATAAACAGATTTCAGGGCGGAAAACTGTCTATAGAAACGTTGGGGGCATTAACCAGCCATATTTATTTATGGAAGAGAAGATTGCAACATTAATAGAACAAATCCCATTTGGCATTTTAACTTTTTCGTCTTCCGGCGAAGTTGAATTTACAAATCAGAAATTCAGAAAGCTTTGCATTCTGCACAACCTGCCGTTATCTTACCAGCAGGTTAATATTTTTGAAGATAATTTCTTCTATGAATTAAATATTATTCAACAGTTAAATGATATCTTTAAAGGGATACCCTTTCAGAAGCTGATCGCGCAAAAAAAAATCGGTAACGGAGGGAAAATATCTTTGGTTTTAAGAGGCTTCCCTCTGCTTGATGAGGATAAAATTATCGGGGGGATGTTATTTATTGATGAATTTAAGCATCCGGTTGATAACGAAAATGGATTACTCTATTTTGACAAACATATCAATTCATCCGCGGCAGCAATAAATTCTTTTTTTCTTGTAACAAGCCACACAGGTACAATCCAATCCACGTTCGGTGAAATAAATAGTAAAATTATAAATTCTTCAGAATCTTTAACCGGGAAAAATATTTTAGAAGTAATTAATCCAACGCTTACTCATTTGCTGGTTAAAAATTACAACGAGACTTTCAGGAAAAAGCAGACTATTTCATTTCAGTTCGATTTGGAAGTTGAAAATGGAATTGAGAATTATGAGTGCAGACTTGAACCTCAGATTAATTCTTCAGGTAAAGTTGAGCTTATTTATTTTTTCATAAATAAATTGGTTTACGAAAATTTAACTCCATCATCAGGCATTGAAGAATTAAAATACCACCAGATCGCCTGCTCTTATTTAAAGTATGGACTGTTTACAACGGACCGCAATGGAAGAATTAAATGTTGGTATTCCAATTCTCAGCAATTCTTTAATCTTACCGCTGAGCAGGTAACGGGTAAATTTTTAGGTGAGTTTTTCAAATTTATTACTCCTGAAAATTTTTCTGAAGCATTAAAAGATATTGAACAAAAAAGAATCAGTAAGTTAAGTGGTAACTTCAGGGGTGAGCAAAACAGTCTCCTGCATCTAGAGATTTCAATTCTTGCTTTTAATGATGATCGGGATACGTTTTTATTTATAGCCCGGAATCTTGAAGAAAAAATTAAGAAGACAGAACAACGAATCTTAACTCAGGAGTATTTAGAAAATCTATTAAACAGTTCGGAAGTTCCCGTTTGTAAGATTGATGCAAACGGTACTATATTAATTTCTAATCCTGCATTCAAAGCAACACTCGGCTACCCTGATATTGAGCTTTACAGAACTAATTTTTTAGGGTTGATTAATTCTGATGAAAAGAGGAAAGACTACATCGATATTACTGCTGTTAGAAATGGAACCATAAAAGAAACAACGCTGAACCTGGTTGCTTTTAACAGAAATATCAAGTCATTTCTTGTAAAATTTATACCGGAAGATGAAACCGATCCTTACCGTAACTATTATTGCCATCTAACCGAAGTAAAAAAAATTGAAGAAACGCCCGCAGAATTATTTTTATACAAATCGTTATTTACTGCATCACAGGATGGTATAGCTGTAATATTTGCAGGGAATATTGTTATTGCAAATAATTCTTTTGCAAAAATATTCGGATTTAAAGAAGCTGCAGATATTTATAACAAGAAACTGCTTGAATTTGTATCAGAAGAAGATTCTTCTAAAGTTCTTGAATATTTGAGGTTAAAGGAGGAGAAGAAAAACGGACCTGAACGCTTTGAGTTTCTGGCTAAAAAGAAAGACGGTTCAAACTTTTTTGCAGAACTTTCAGTTGCCGGCTTTTCGGATGCTGATAAAAACTACCTGGTTATTGTTGCACGTGATGTAACTGAACATAAGAGAGCTCAACGCGTTATCAGGGAGTCTGAGCAAAAGTATAGAAACATAACGGAGAATATAGACGACTTTTTGTATACTTTCGAAAGAACAGGCAAATATTTGAGACCTTTGTTTTATACCTCGGCGGTGGAAAAAATAACCGGCTACAGTCAGGCAGAGTTTCTTTCGGATCCTAAATTATTGTTAAAAATTATTCACCCCGACGATCTTGCTCAGCTTAAAAATAAATTGAGCGTTCTCTGGAAAAGCGGAATTCATTCTTCAAGCGAGCTTGAATTCAGAATTCTAAGTAAAAGCGGTAATATTGTCTGGGTAAGAAACAAAGTGAATATTATTAGAGATAAAGATAGCAGCATACAAAAGATCTATGGTTTGGTTAGCGACATTACTTTGAGGAAAAGAGCTGAAGAGGAATTGAAAGAATCGGCTGCAAATCTGAAAAAAATAAATGATGCAAAAGACAGATTCCTATCAATTATTTCGCACGATTTAAGAACTCCTTTCAGTTCAATCCTTGGTTTTACTGATCTGCTGCTGACTGATGAATCCTTGAGTGAACTGGAATCAAAACAGTACGTAAAATATATTCAGGATTCTTCCAAATCTATGCTGGCACTTGTCAATTCATTGCTCGATTGGACAAGACTGCAAACCGGCCGTATTAAATTTGAGCCCGAAAATTTAAATGCGCGTAAGCTCGTTGAGGATGCAGTGAGTACATCTGCCGGAATGGCACTGCAAAAGCAAATTGAAATTGAAATAATGATTGATCCTTTGATGTATGTTTTTGTTGATAAAAATTTAGCTTACCAGGCTTTTGGCAACCTGATTTCGAATGCAATAAAATTTTCGAGTAAAAATGAAAAAATAGTAATCTCAGCCAAGCCCGAAGGAAAATCGAGATTTTTAAGATTTTCGGTTAAAGATTTCGGCAGAGGCATTAAGCCGGAAAACCTTCCGAAACTTTTTAATATAGATATGAAGTTTACCACCGATGGAACGGCCGGGGAAAAAGGAAGCGGGCTCGGTCTGTCGCTCGTTAAAGAAATTATAGAAAAACATGGGGGTTCAATTACCGTTAAAAGCGAAATTGGAAAAGGGTCTGAATTCCTTTTTACCTTTCCCGTATCTTCCAACAAAATTCTTATCATTGATAATAATAAAACTGACCGGATACTTTACTCAAAAATTTTAAAGAACATTACCCCCGATTATCAGGTTGATATTGCCTCCAACGGCAGGGAAGCACTTGAGCTTATTGCCACATCTCCTCCTGCAATTGTTATTACTGAAAATGATATGCCTGTGATGAACGGTTACGCTTTTGTCTCGGAGATGATTAGGTTGAATTTATTACAAAAAATTCCGGTGGTTGTCTTAAGTGGAAATATTGATAGGAATATTTCGCAGGATTATGCTGAACTGGGGATCGAATATATTTTTCAGAAGCCGGTTAATCTCAAAGATTTCAAGACAGCGGTTGAGAAATCAATAAGGAAAGGAATTACAGGAAATAGCCACATTACATAATCCTGTAAATAAACCATCGGGGCAGAACTTCTTCAATGTAAATAAATCCTTCCGGCGAAATTGGGGGTAATACTGAACCGCTCAAAGCATAAATGAATCCCGCTTCCATTCTGTCTATTGAATTAATTTGAATAAATGTACAACCAGGATATTTTTTATCTTTGAATACAGCACTGCATCCTATGGATTTTAATTGCACACTAACTTTTTCATTTTCCCCCTGATTAAAATTCCAAATCAGGTTGTTTAAGCTGTTGATGTTTGTACTTATAAAATTTTTTAATAAAGAATCATTTGCAGTGAAAAGCTCCAGTGTTCTTAGCAACTCCTGATCATTGTCTGTGGGAGAATCAAGTTTTGAAAGTGAATCGAGTAGCTGGAATAAAAACGGAGGGAGCATAAAACGTCTTACAGCATCGAGCTTCCATGTCTCTTCAGATTTTTTCAAATAGCAGTAAAAATCAATAATTTTATTTTCAGATTTTAACTCAACTGCAAATGCAATTTCATTGTTTCCAGCCTTGATCTGCCGAAAATAAATATCAGATTTACCTTTTAACTCTTCACCAATTGTTGGCAAACTAATTTCATCCAACATTTCTCCGGAAAAATAATTTGCTTTTTCGGGAAAACTGCTTTTGCTGAAGAACATATCAACCAGCCACTCAGGTGAACCGGGGGAAAATTGCTGTGCTAATAGCTGCGACGCAACGAAAAATATCAGACAGAAAAGATTTATAGATAATTTTTTCATTTATTTTTTCTTCAAAACAATTCCTGATGAATTGCTTACTGTTATTCCTTTTTGAACTACTTTAATTGGAATAATACCGGCAGTGTTTTCATCAACAATTATTTCCCATTGACCATCAGGCAGTTCAAAATCTATAGCAGATTTAGTATCAGCATTAAAAAGTACAACGAATTCTTCATCCATGAACTTAACCGAATATCCCAATGTAAAAGGATTACTTTTTAATTCTATAAAAGATAAATCATCATAATTTGCTCTTCTGAAAGCTTTGTAAGTTTTTCTTAACTCAATTAATCCTTTATAATAATCAAACAGTTCTTTATTGATATTAGCATGATTATAGTTAATGTAATTTGTTTCGTTGTCTTTTTCATAGCTGTTGTGATCAATCATTCCTTTGTGAGGATCTTCCACGGAAATATTTAATGGGATTACTTTACTTCTCGCAAACTCCTGTCCGGAATGAATCATCGTTATTCCACGTGAAGTAAAAAGAAATAATGCTGCAAGTTTGTTTAGTCTCAATTGTTGGGGAGTGAGTTTGACGTGTTTGTCAATATCTTTAATGATTTCATCTCTCTTCACATCACCAAGAGCAAGACGAATAAAATCGCCAAGAGTGTAACCATCGTGAGATTCAAGATAATTCACCGAATGGTCAGGTTTCTGAAATAATCCCAGAGTATCTTTTGTCAATGTTCCGTTCACATAACTTTTTATTCTTTTGGGATTATTGTTTCCGTACCATTTACCAAAAATCCAACCGTGTCCATTGAAAGGATTTTCTCCTTTAATTCCGTTTCTTATCTGATCATTCCATGCACCCCATCCGCGAACAGAAAATCCTGCCGGATCGTATCCACCACCCCACGGTTCGCAGACAAAAACCACATACGGATTTATTTTTTTTGCTTCGTGAATAATTAATTCAATTGTTTCCCAATCAATTAATTTCCCAAGATCAAATCTGAATCCGTCAATGTGATATTCTATCATCCAGTAAAGAACGCTTTCAACGATCATTCGTCTTGCCATCGGTGCTTCAGTTCTGAAATCATTTCCGCATCCGCTTTGAGCAATGTAGTTCCCTTTTTCATCCAGCCTGAAATAATATTCTTTATCAATCTGTTTCAGATTTCCAATCTCATATTCTGAAATGTGATTGTAAACCACATCCATAATTACAGCGATCCCTTCTCTGTGAAATGCCTTCACCATATCTTTAAAATCTGTAACTGCTTTTGCATCGCTTCCGCTCCATTGGTCCCACTTAAGCTCCCGTACATTTTCACTGTAATAACTTTCCGGTGCAAAAAATGCTGCGGTCATATATCCCCAGTGATTTCTTTCATAAGGATTCCAGCTATTATATTTTCCATTGAGAGAATCCTTAAAAGGAATTTC
>CAZXGJ010000043.1:0-33502 GCA_964639955.1 uncultured Ignavibacteriaceae bacterium | reverse complement strand
TTCAACATAACACTAGAATTTTTACTTGCTTTTATGAATGAAATTTTTTAGTTTCGAATCAGACTAAATCAGTCCTATTAAAATGTTAAAATTATCTAAAAAAGCAGAATATGCACTGATGGCTGCCAAGTTTATGGCTAAAAAGAATGGCATTGGTAATTCAACAGCAAAAGAAATTTCTGAGAGTTATAAAATACCTTATCAGCTTGTAGCGAAAGTTTTACAGAATCTTGTAAAGAACGATATCGCAGTATCCTCAAAAGGAATGAACGGCGGTTTCTCTCTTGCAAAAAAACCTGAAGCAATAGCTTTGCTTGATATAATTAAAGCAGTCGAATCAAACTACCAGATTACAGATTGTATGCAACCAGAAAGTTCATCGGATGATTGCTTGCATTTTGATTGTTGTAAAATAAGAGATCCTTTAATTGAAATTCAGAGAAAGATAGATAAAGTTTTTAGTGAAACATCATTAGTTCACATTTTATAAAGAATAACAAAGATTAATTAATATAAAAAACATCAGAAAAAGAATTATTAACACATTGAGGAAATAATGGCTGATAAGTATTTAAACAGTCTTGAACTGTTGAAAAATAAGGATGAGGAATTGTTGAAGTATCTGAAAGCGAAATTCCCTCTTTTCCATAATTCAAACTTTTTTCTCAGGGACTTTCAGTACGGAATACGCAGCTTCTTTGAAAAGAAAGATATTTTTATTTCATACCAGATTGCAGAGAAACTGGCTATTGAAATGGCGAAACATTTTGAGGAGAGAGGGATATTCATTAAAGTAAATCACCAGAGTTGGAAAATTCATTTCCCGGAATTTGCAACTACGGAACCGGGTGATCCGTTTTGAGTAAATCAAAAATTATTACAGGTATAAAAATGGCAGAAGTAAAAGATACAACTGAAATAACCGTGACCGAAAAAGCTCAGAAAGAAATTAAGAGAATAATGCAAGAGAATAACATTCCTGAAAGCTGCGGATTAAGAGTTGGTGTTAAAGGCGGCGGCTGTTCCGGATTAACTTATACTCTAAATTTCGATGACGCTTCGAAAGAAGGTGATACAATTATCGAATCAGGCAGCATAAAACTGTTGGTTGATGGGAAAAGTCTTTTTTACCTAATGGGAACCGAGCTTGATTTTTCAGACGGTTTAAATGGAAAAGGATTTAAGTTTAACAATCCGAATGCTACCAGAAGCTGCGGATGTGGTGAATCTTTTGGAGTATAACACATAAGGATTTCAATAGGTGAGAAGAAGAAATTTCATTTATAAAGTTGCGGCATTTTCTGCTCTTACTGCTATCAATCCATTTGCAAAAAATTTAATTTACATTAATAATAATGAAAGGAGAAAATTTACAATGGGAAAATTCGAATTGCCTGCTCTGCCCTATGCTTATGATGCACTTGAACCCTTTATTGATAAAATGACGATGGAAATTCATCATACAAAACATCATAATGCGTATGTGACAAATTTAAATGCTGCTATTGAGGGAACCGAGATGGCAGGCAAGTCACTTGAAGAGTTATTTAAAAATATTTCAAAGCATCCCGCTGCAGTAAGGAATAATGGCGGCGGACACTGGAACCATTCACTCTTCTGGACTATAATGAAAAAAGGCGGCGGCGGTAAACCCGATGGTGCACTCGCCGAAGCTATAAATGCTGCTTTTGGTTCATTCGACAGCTTCAAAGAACAGTTCAGTAAAGCCGGTGCTACAAGATTTGGTTCAGGATGGGCATGGCTTGTTGTGCAGAACGGAAAGCTTGCAATCGGTTCTACACCAAACCAGGATAATCCCCTAATGGATGTATCAGAACTAAAAGGGATGCCCATATTTGGGCTTGATGTATGGGAACATGCATATTATTTGAAATATCAGAACAGAAGACCGGAATACATAGAGAACTGGTGGAGTACCATTAACTGGCAGGAAGTTTCTAAAAGATTCAGCGAAACTAAGTAATAAATATTACTGACTTTAAACAGAAGCAATTATACAAAGTGATTGCTTCTTTTTTATTTTTGCTGTAAAGGGATAAAATAAACATGATGATTCCGATTTTTCCATTAGCCATTGTTATCTACCCGAACTCCCACTACCCTCTTCATATTTTTGAAGATAGATATAAAAAAATGATTTCCTTCTGTCTTTCTGAAAAGACAGGATTCGGAATAGTTACAAAGATAAAGGAAGATATTTCAGAAATCGGAGTGTATGCAGAAGTTGCAGGGGTTTCAAAAGAATATGAAACCGGCGAATTGGATATTATTGTGAAAGGTGTTTGGAGATTTAAAAGACTAAATCTCGAAATTCATCCAGACGGATATTACATGAGTGAGGTAAAAAAATTTGACGATGTGCTGCCTCAATACGATCCCGTTCTCTATGATGAATTAAAATCTAAAGTAAAAGAGATTTTTAAACAGGTTAATTATGATTTGAATCCATCATTCTGGGAAAAGCTTGAAAAATCTTCCACAAAGTCTTTTAAGATTGCAGAAAAGTCGGGTTTGACGCTAACTCAGCAACAGGAGCTTCTTATAATTCAGGAGGAGAATAAAAGGCTGCTTTACCTGATAAACCACTTTGATAAGCTTGCCGGACAGCTTGAAAAAAATACTGTATTAAGGAAAATAATTTTGGGAGATGGATATTTAATTTAACTTTTCAAACCTCAACAAACCAAATCAGCTGTATTTCCTAACTGCACTAATTCTATTAATTGCTCTTTTCAGGGCTGCCTCTGCTCTTGCTTCATCAATCTTCGTTTCATGCTTCTTACTTAATCGTTCTTCAGCTCTCTTTTTTGCCAGTTCAGCTCGGTTAAGATCAATGCTCTCTATTTTCTCAGCTGTTTCCGCAAGTACGAGCACTTCATTATTATTTACTTCGACTGTGCCGCCTGAAGTAGTAAATCGAAAAATACTGCCATTACTTTTCACAGTTATAATTCCTGTTTCAAAAGTGCTGATCAAAGGTGCATGATTTTTTAGAATCTGAAAGCTACCAGCAGAACCCGGCACAGTAACAGTATCTACCCCTGTTTTAAGGATAACCTTTTCAGGCGTTATTAACTCCAAATTTAATTCAGCCATTTTATTTCATCTTCTTTGCTTTTTCAACAGCTTCTTCAATTGTGCCTACATATAAAAAGGCACCTTCAGGCAAATCATCATACTTACCATCAATTATACCCTTAAAACCTCTGATAGTATCTTCGAGCTTAACATATTTGCCTGGAACACCGGTAAATGCTTCAGCAACATGGAAAGGCTGGCTTAAAAATCTTTGAATTCTTCTTGCGCGCCTTACAATAATTTTATCTTCATCTGAAAGTTCATCCATCCCGAGGATGTTGATGATATCCTGTAAGTCTTTGTAATGCTGAAGAATTTCTTTACAATTCTTTGCTACATCATAATGTTCCTGACCGATCACTCCCGGTTCAAGGATTCTTGAAGTTGAATCGAGTGGATCAACTGCAGGATAAATCCCGAGTTCAGATATCTGACGGCTTAATACAGTTGTAGCATCAAGGTGTGCAAATACTGCAGCAGGTGCCGGATCAGTTAAATCATCTGCCGGGACATATATTGCCTGAACTGAAGTAATCGATCCTTTATCGGTAGAAGTAATTCTTTCCTGTAATGCAGCCATTTCAGTTGCAAGATTTGGCTGGTAACCGACTGCAGAAGGCATTCTGCCTAACAATGCACTAACTTCGGAACCGGCCTGAGTAAAACGGAAAATATTATCTATAAACAAAAGAATATCTCTTCCCTCTTCATCTCTGAAATATTCTGCAACTGTTAAACCGGTTAAGCCAACTCTTAATCTTGCACCGGGAGGTTCATTCATCTGTCCGAATATTAATGCGGTTTTATCAATTACTCCTGATTCTTTCATCTCTAGCCAAAGATCATTTCCTTCACGGGTTCTTTCACCTACTCCAGAAAAAACTGAGTACCCGCCATGCTGGGAGGCAATGTTATGAATCAATTCCATAATGATAACTGTTTTACCAACTCCGGCACCGCCAAATAAACCAGTCTTTCCCCCTTTTGAGTAGGGTTCAATGAGGTCTATAACCTTCAAACCAGTTTCAAACATTTCTTTTTGAGTAGACAAAGATCTGAATGCAGGAGCAGGTCTGTGAATAGGATATCTTTTTTTAGTTTTAACCTCACCTAATCCATCAATAGGTTCACCGATAACATTTAAAAGTCTTCCCAATGTTTCAGGCCCAACCGGAACTGAAATGGGTTCTTTTGTATCGAAAGCTTCCATACCTCTTACAAGTCCGTCTGTAGAATCCATTGCAACAGCACGTACCCTGTCCTCACCAAGATGCTGCTGCACTTCAACAATTAAGTCTTTTTCCACACCTTCTGTAGTTGTTCTGGGAATGCGAATAGCGCTGTAAATTTCAGGAAGCTGTCCCTCTTCAAATTCAATATCTACAACAGGCCCAATAACCTGGATTATTTTACCTTGAACTTCAGTCATGAATATGTCCTTTAAGAATAAATGTATAATTGAATAGTAAAATTAAACTTCGCACCCCTCTCAAACAAATTTTTAGGCATAATTTTACTTTAAGAGGACTAGTTTTTTTACCGAATAGAATTCAGGGGTTATTAAGTGATAAAAATAAACTCCGCTTGCAAGTTCCTCTGCCGTGGCAAGCACCTCTGTTGTACCTGCTTTTACCTGACCGTCAAATAAAACTTTAACCCGACGTCCAAGTAAATCGTATAATTCCAAATTTACATGTGTAGGTTCAGGAACTTCAAATTTTATTGTAGTAGAAGGATTGAATGGATTTGGATAATTTTGATAAAGGTTGTAAGTAAGCAAATAAGGATTTATTTCCTGAACACTATTTATATCACCAAACTCAAAATCTGCTACTACCGGCAGATGATCAGAAGAATTGAACAAAGCATTAGCCAGTTCCTGCGTAATAATTGTGTATGGAGGAACATTAATTGATTTGTTAAAATGCAAGCCGTCATTGCCATAGGCTTTATTCGAATTCTTAAGCATATAGATGCTTGATGAGTCAAAAATTGTTTGAGAGATAAGTATCATATCGAACCGGTCATCTAAACCACCATTGCTTCCGCCATTCGGGCAGCTGCTGAGATTACAAGTTGATTGTGTATGAAGAATAGCATAAGCATCGTTGTTATGCCAGTTGCCGGCAGGAAGCGGATCAATAACATAGCCCGGGGTAGTTTTACTTATTAGCTTCACATAAGCAGATTCACTTGCTCTGTAAATATTAAAATCACCCGTTATTATAAAATTAGTACCAGGCGGCAGATTATCAGTAAAATTTCTGAGAACTGTTACTTCATTTTTTCTGACTGTACTGTCTTCCTCGCTGGCTTTCAAATGAACTGAAAAAATAAGAAGTGTATCATGAGTAAAATTATGCACCACTTTAAATTCGGATATGTCCCTAGTTAATTGAGGAGATGAAATGGGAGTATTGCTGATAAAAGTAAAGAGGGAATCTTTGTAAAAAATTGCATTATCCGTATCGGGGCCATCTATAAAAAGACCGGCTTTGTATTTAGCGCCAAGTGCACCCGATAAGAAAACATCAACACCAAACTGGCTTGTAATTTCCTGAACAATAACAATATCCGGATCAATATCTTGCAAAACTTTTTGAAACTCAGGGTTTCTTGAAACGTAATTATCAGGGTAATTTAAAATATTGTATGTCACTACTCTCACATTGTTATCCTGAGCTATTGCAAAATTTACAAAGGCAGAAATAAGAATGATAATTTGTAAAATTAATTTCATCACAATTCCGTTGATAAAATGAATCTGAGAATTCTGTTATTACCTGTATCGGCAACATAAAGAGTTTTATCGAAGAATGCTATACCGGAAGGTTTATTAAATTGATTTGACCCGCCAAAGGCTATAAGCAAATCTCCGAAGGAATTATATTTATAAACACTATCTGATTCTGTGTCAGCAACATAAATATTTCCTGAGTTATCCACGACCGCATCACCTGGACCATTAAAATTACCAGGTGTCATCAAATCATTAGAAAGTGGTGGAAATTCAATCCGGTACCCCGTAAATTCAGGTGACGATACATACTGCAGAGGCTGAATCCTGAAACTATTTTCACCTGTAAGTGATAAAAGAATATCATAATTCTGTTCGTTGTAAGAGGTAACCGAGCTAACCTGATTAGCAGACATTATCCCGGAACCTGTCGGGTCAAGCAGTGGTACTCTCCCCACTAGAGAATCTTTAGTAACGTTGTCATTTAATCTTCTTTGAACATAAATGAGAATTGAATTATCCGGATCGATCAGATTTGTGTTGTTTGGACCGGTTCGACTGATGTAATACCTGTTATCAAAAAAAGCTGCACACCCTGTATACATTCTTTGCGGCTGTGCAAAATCTACCAGTTGTGGAAGTATTCGCTTAATGGGTGCAATCTCCAAATTATGATTTACTGTTACAGGATCAATTTTGTAAACCGCACCAAAGGATTGACCAAGGGTATCAAACTTGGCACAGATGATTAAGTTTAATTTGTAATCCTGGCAAATTGCTACAGGTTTCAATATGCTCCGTGAGCTTAGGACCTGACCATCAAGATTCATCATTACAATTCTATCGTTCTCCGTATCAGCCACATAAATGAACGGTTCTCTTCCAACCATAATGTCCTGAGGTTTGTTGAATCCTTCCCATACCGGATTAAGTTGAACAAAAAGTGTATCCCCCCCAAGATTTACGTTACCACTTCCGGTATCAATATCGTTGATATTTAGCTTCTCTGCACAGTTTAAAAAGAAAGCTATAACTACTGTAGAAACAATAAGAAATAAATTTTTTCTAAATTTCATTATAATCCCAGGATAATTGAGAATCTGTGAGCTGAACCGAGACGTTCAAAATTTGCAAAAGCATAATCGAATGAGAAGTCAGCAATACTTATCGGTACATTTATTCCTGCCCCGAAAGAGTAGTTTTGCTCATCAACATTAAATTTATATCCACCTCTTACGAAGAAAGAATTTTTCCATGAATACTCTGCTCCCAAGACCACATTCTCGCTGTTATCATTCGGGTGGTTGAGCTGAATCGATGTAGTAAATCTATGTTCTTCAGATTCATAAGGCTCAATAGCAAAACCTATTCTGAAAATAGTTGGCGGTGCAAAAGACTGCCATTCACTTTCTTTCCTTTTACCAATTAATACTACTTCCCCATCAGGAGCCAATTCAGCACCAAAATTGGAAACTGTCACGGCAAATCTTGAAGAGCCAAGACCGGTACGGTAGAATGTTCCTATATCAATCATAACCCCTCTCATTTTTAATTTGTCGAGAGTTTCTTCGATATATTTTACTGTTCCGCCAAAGCTGAACTGATCTGTCATTCGTCTGGCGTAAGAGACAGATATTGCAATATCAGTAAAGCTGAAAAATTCACCTGTCCCGAATGGTGCAAATTCCGTAGTTACCGGCATATCATCTGTTGTTAGTGCAGTTAGTGATGCACCAAATGTATTATCAGAATCGAGATGATAAACTATACCAAAAAAATCATGATTTATATCGACCAGCCAGAGGTTATGCGAGAAAAAAACCTGGTTTTTGGAAAACTGTGCTAAGCCTGCCGGATTCCAGTATAGAGCTGAAGCATCGTCAGAAATTGCTACAAATGACTCACCGAGTGCAGCGGCTCTGCCGCCTACACCAATTTTAAGAAATTGTGCTGTAGATATTCCAGCACGCTGCCCTCCTAAAGTCGGAAAGAGTTGTGCTGGCACTTCTGCGGTAGAAAATATAAATATTAATATGGGCAATACTCTCTTCATCTTAAAACCTGAACGTCACACCAAACTTTATGTTTCTTTTCGTTAAGTACCGTGCCGGATTATATGGAAATGGACTTATCGGCGCCTGAACATCCGGAAATCGCGGGTCATTCCAGCTGCTTGGAACGTCATCACCAAATTCATAAGCCCGCCCGGTTACAGGGTTGATGATTATTGAATTCTGATTATCAAGGAGGTTATTTACTTCCATAAAAAGTGATAGCGACAAGCTTCCGAGCCTGAAATATTTTTCAAAATTCAAATCTATATAAAACCAATCGTCGCCTATTTTATTGAATCTCTCATTTCGGATATACTCGTATTCTTTTCTCCCCTGTTCATCAATATAACCAGTAAAAACAGCGGGTGTATACCTCTTGCCTGATTGATAAAATGCTCGCAGATATAAGCTCCAATCGTCAATTATATTCTCTGCAAATCCGAAGCTGCCGGGTTCAGCATAGAAGTTTGTCGAAATGAAAGCTGTAATAGGTCTGTCCCATGATAAATATTCTTCTTTAATATTATCATCAAGATCACCACGTAAAACTAAAACACCTTCTTCGGGCGAAGAACTTTTACCTGTTACAATTGCATAAGAAAATGAAGCGGTTCCATTAAACCATTTGCCGATTCTTTTTCTGAATTCAATTTCAACTCCTCTCGAACGGGCATAGTCCGTATTAACATAAGTAATAAAACTCTCAGCTGCGAACCTTGCAGAAGTTATTTTGGCAGTTCGGGTACTTACATAATCAAAAATATCTTTGTAGTAGGCTGTAACAGTTAAAACGTCATTGGGAGTGAATTGTGTTTTAAGCCCAAGCTCATAGGCAACCGTAGTTTCTGGATTAAGATTCGGGTTACCGAATTTCTGAAATGAAGATTGAGCACTTGCAGGAGTTAATTTTGCATAAACAAATTGAGGTTTAGGCCACTTGCTGAAATGCCCATAAGAAAAAAACAACGTTTGGAAATCGGAAACCGGGTGGGAAATACCAAGCCTCGGACTCAAGCGCGCTTTATACCTTCTATCCCCGAACCATCCGAAGGTATCTTCATAATATCTGTCTCTTATTTCATCCGGTATCGTAATGACGTTTGTATCTTTAACTGCGTCATCAACAAATTTACCCGGGAACCAATAATCAAATCGCAAACCAAAGTTCAGAATCATTCCACCAAAATTTATATTATCCTGAGCATATAAAGATCCTAATGCCGGATAAACATTGTATATATCATTGTTCAAACCAAATTCTCCGACCCAAGGTTTATAAACATCAACAACCTGCATCTGCTGGAACTGAAAATTAAAACCCGTTTTGAATTTATTCATTTCATCGAAGAAACTTGTTAAATCCCCCCTGAAAGAAAATTCTTCCAGGAAGTGGTCGTGCCAGGTAAAAGGATTACCAACATCCCAGAAACCATCACCGGGAATTACACCAACAGTGTCCCTGTTTTCATTGTAGTATTGGATCGGGAAATTCACAAAATCCAATGCTTCATTATACTCATCCCAAAACAACCCGTTGGCATCACCTCTCAGGTTAGTAAAGAAGTAGCTGAATTTTATCTCATAATAAGTACGTGAGTTCAGTGTGTGTGTAGTACCGAAATTATGATAAATATTATTATGAGTAAAAGTATTGGCATTGTCTAAAATATTCTGAAAAGTATATTGATAACCGGGAGAAGGTTCTACATACTCAAGATTCGATTGAAGCGACTGAGAGTTCTGATTAATATTAACCGACTGATTAAAGGAGTAAATAAATTTTAATGTAGGTGAATAAAAATACGAAAACTTTGCCAGCCAGAACCAGCTGTTCTCTGCACGGGGAGCGAATCGTGTTCCGCCAAATGTGCTTGAGTATAATTGATTAGCGGTTGGTTTATAGTACCCTTGAGTAATTCCGTCGCTGAATCCTGAATAGAAATTTGTAAAAAATGTAAGTTCTCCGGGAATATCTAAACCCAAAGCAGGAAGCAGAAATGAGGTAAGCGGTTCCGGTCCGCTTAAGTTTGCTTCAATAACATCAATATTAAAAATGTAAGATGAATTTGTATTGCCAAGGTGGTCGCGCTTATAAGTTAAAGCACCATTGAATCTATCTTTTCCTTCCCTGGTTTTAACATTAACAATGCCCGAAGTTGCCTGACCGAATTCTGCGTTGAAGCCACCGGTAATAACTTCAACTTCCTCAATCGAGGAAGCACTTAACTGTAATCCAAAACCTGTTCCGGCAATCGGGTCTTGCACCGAGACACCATCAAGCAGGAAAGCATTTTCATAGGTTCTTCCTCCGCGGATGTGAACCTCATTTGTGTTATCTGCCACTACCCCTGATTGCTGCGAAACTATATTTTGTACATTTTCAACTATAAGAGCATCTATTTCTTCCTTAGAGATAGTTCTTTTGCTTTGTGTTTCCTCGACATCCATCAGCGGTTTATCACCAATAACAACCACATCCTGTTCAAGCGTTAGTACTGTTTCTTCTAATTTTATATCCAGCCGGGTGGTTTTATTCGTTTCAATACTTACGCCGGTAAACTGGAAAGTTTTGTAGCCAATTAAGGAAATATCAACATTATATTTACCAATGGAAATATTGTTAATTCTGAAATTGCCTTCAATATCTGTTGCTGCACCGTAATAAGTTCCTTTTATTATTACATTAACACCGGGTAGAGCCTCGCCATTTGCTGCATCCACAACTTTACCGCTCAGGTTACCGGACTGCTGAGCCAACAGCGCTTCAGCTACAAGCAAATATGTAACAATTAATTTCTTCACGGAACCAATCCAAATTCCTCAAAGAATACTTTATCCAGTAAATCATCAACATTACCCTCTCCCCCATTGCATTGATGAAGAGGCATTCCGATAAAAAATTTTGTTTTATCATTTGTTATAAATCCAACTGTACCTGAAATCTGCTGGTTGGTTAAATCATAAATATCGGTAGCAACAACCTGATTCGGAACAAAGGTTCGTACAAAAGAAATGGTAACTGTTGTCTTAAGCGGAGGATAATTAATTTGTACGGAAGCAGGAAGTATATCTGCCCCGGATAAAAGAAATCCCTGCGGAATAATATTGCTTACTGAATCAACCGGTAAAAATCCCTGAAGATTTGACAGGTCGAATAAAAATGTAGAACTTGAATCTCTGAACGTCATAGAAAAAGCAATCTTCCCGCCTTGCAGCAGATATTTATTAGTTACGATATTAAGCAAATCCAGCCGGGGATCTGAGCCTGAATACCAGAATGTATAAAGGAATAATTTCATTGTTTCGTACAGGGTAATATTTTCAAAGGGAAGAACCTGGTTTGCCAGATCGTATTCATCAAACTTGCCGGAAAGACTGCCGCCACCGATTGAGCTGAATGTTTGCCGGTAAAACAGAGTTGCTTCCAGATTAGATGATGAAGAGGTAAAATCATCAAATATTAAAACTTTTCCTTTCGGCTTTTTCACAAACCAGGTTTTGTTTGTATCTGGCAGAGAAATTCTGTTTGATTTTGCACCGGAAAGATCCACTGCCTGTACATAAAACCGGTTATTACCATCAAGCTGAAGTCCCGGAAGTAATTCTGAAAATATATTTTGATCAGAACCATTTATAAGAATCTGCATTTCGGGTGAAGCAGATTGCACATCTTTAATCCTTAACGTTAAAAACCTAACGCTGCCATCTAATGTTACATAACTGGTTGTATCGTTAAGTGAGATGTTAATTGATTTAATCGTTTCAATGCCATCAAGATCATCTGCATTCCACTTGAAGGACATTACAGGAAATGAAGTATCGGGCAGTATCGTAAGCTCATTCCATTCAAGAACAGGTGGTGTGTTCTTAATAGGAAATTTCAAGCTTGAAGGTGAAGAGTCGATTAAACCTGCATCGTAAAATTTTTCACCTTCGTTATAAATTCCGTTTCCGTTTCCATCTATAAAAAATTCTGGACCGTAATTAATTCCATTACGGATTATTTCCATATCATAATATCCGTTGCCTTCAGCATCTGCCGCTGAAACAAGAAAATTATAAATAGTATCGGCTGATCCTATAGGCAATGAAAATATACTGTCATTAGCCAATGTGAAATTCCATGAAGAATCAATTCCTTCCCATTTAAAGAAGAAACCGAGGATTACACCATCAGGATCATCACCCCACCAATGGACGTGTAAACGGCTGGGCTGCTGACTAATTGTTGAATCAGGATATAAAAATAATCCTGTCTCGGGCGGCTGATTACCCGCGGGATTGCTTACCTGATCCTCTGAACAAAAAAGTAGCAGCAATGAAATATTTAATGTTAAGAATAACTGTATAGCTTTTTTCATCAAAGGTGTTATTCTGTTAAAGTATTTCGATTTTCAAAAAGTGAAAGTTCATTACTAAGTATAATTAATCAATCTGCAACTAAATTTATAAGTTGAAAATCTTCAAAGATCTATCAATTCATAAAGATTGATATTAAAAAGATTTTAAAACGGTCTCCCTATTCCCTTCCCTTTGGGAAGGGTTAGGGATGGGCATTTATTTCAACAGCATCATCTTTTTAACCTTAACAAAAGTTCCTGCCTGTAATCTATAGAAATAAATTCCTGAGGGAAGATTACTTGCATCAAAGTTTACAGTATGTTGACCGGCAGATTTAAGTTCATTTTCTGCAAGGGTGCTAACTTCCCTGCCAAGGATATCATAAATCTTCAGGGATACATTTGCATCGATCGGCAAAGAGAAATTAATCCTGGTAGAAGGATTGAACGGGTTCGGATAATTCTGGCTTAGTTCAAAGTGATCCGGCACTTCAGTCTGATAACTGACATCTGAAGTATAGCCTATAAAATCATCATCCTTACGTGGAGTAAGTTTATAGTTACCAAATGAGAAGTAAAGAATTCCTATCAAGCCATCAAAAGAATCTCCGGTTTGTATACGAATATTTCCGGGGATAGTATCCAGTCCGGCAGTCCAGAAATTATGGTAATGATGAGTGCCATCCTGAAGTTCGACTCTTGTAACCTGAGTGCTTGCATCTGCAACCAGCATTTCACCAAAGTTATTATTGCCTCCGCCGCCGGGGCCGGGCGAACCATCGGCATTTTCGTCTATCACATCAATATCTTCATATTTAATAAGAACACTTTCCCATTGTTCTGCCTGAACAGAACCATTGCTTAATAAATCAATTGTTGCAGTGGAAAGCACTTCAGGATCAGGAAGAGTTTGCCCGGTGGCAGTTACCTGAACACTGCCGGAATTATCTAAACCGCCAATACGGGTTACACTGAAATTTTCTTGAACTGTACCTGTCACAGTTACCTTGTCACCTCTTCGCCTTAAAAGCGTTTCAGTACCCGAAATCCAGATTCCGCTCCAGGGTCCTGAGCCATTCTGTATGTAAACTTTCGGACCGATACTGCCGCCATCGCCTTGAAGGTCAGTTGTATCAGCAGTTACTATTCCAGTTACCGATATTTCATAACCATTATACCCGCTGTAGCCGCCACCGAAGGGGCTATACTGCACATCCTGAATTGTAAGTGGCCGGTTAAGCACTAAATAAAAATATCTGTCTTCTTCATCAGGCGGGTAAATTGTTGTGTTATTATCATCATCCTGCGCCCATATATAAAAATCGATTAACGATGAATCATTCTGTGCGGGAATAACTGCCTGCCAGGTATCTCCGCTAACATTATTCATTGTAAGCTCATTGTATGTGGTTATATTTTTCCTGTAGAAAAGTTTTGCAGAAGTAATGCTGCCATCCTGATCGGTTATTACAGCTGATACCGTAACAGGGTCACCATACCCAACAAGAACCGGGTTACGGTTTATGTCTGAAATAGCTGGAGAATATTGCAGAATTTTCATATCGTCCCGCCAGCCCGGATTTAGAGTAACACCACCAGAGCCCACGCTTCTGGTTTCTATATATCCTTTAATATATTCCAGAACCGTACCATCGGGAGGAGCCTGATTCTGGTAATAATAATTTGATTTTGTACCGATACTCAACTGGGTATTATTGCTGTCGTAGATTCTGAATCCGCCGGAAGAGTTGCGATCAAAAGTTGTAACATTCCTGATTATTACATAAACGCCTTCCCACTTTTCTGAAATTGCTTTATTATTATTTGTCCCCAATTCTTTCAATGAATCCAAAGTTAACTCAACAGGCTCGGGGCGTTTTTTAAAATCAATGATATTACTTGCATCGAAACCTATTACAAACATCTCAGTTGTTTTTTGTGTGCTTGTAGCATATTCCTCCACATAGCCTGTAATTTTAACAACTGTTCCGCTATCCAGGTATTGAAACTCAGGTGAAATCGGAGAAGATTGAATTACAAGCAAACCAGACCAATCGGTTTCTGATGTATCCTGGATATAAAACCCGGCGTTTCCGCCTCCACAATACATAAGCACACCGCTATCGGGATTTGCAGCTTTATATGGCGGCACCATAACAATACCTGTTATTGTAACAGTATCTCCGTCTAATGATGAACCAAAATCATCATCCCAATAAGTAATTAAAGTTGAGGGGTCCTGGTACTGAATATCCCTGATAGTAACTTCAGGGTACTGAGCAAACATTGAAATGCCCAGCAGTAAAAAAACTGCGAGAGAAAGAAGCTTTTTCATTGTAGTTCCTCCAATTAAGTTTATTTAATAACTAAAAATTTTCCTCTTATAATTTTCCGGCAGAAATTGAGTCATTACTCTAGCCCCGGACTTTATGTCCGGGCTTTTTTTGCAAACAAATCCATAAGACTTCTTCGGTCTTATGAGTTCAACGGGATGTCTGCGACTACTTTTTTGGAAAGATAAGCCAGATTTTTAAAATCTGGTTTATCAGATTTTCTTCATTTAATTATAAGAAATTTTCCTGTTTTAATTTCACCGTTGTTATTGTTCTTAACTGTAAATAAATACAAACCTGTGGCAATTGCCTGCTCATTATCAGTTAAAAGATCCCAGGCGTGCTCACCTCCAGCAAATATTTGTTTTCCATCAGATGCATAAGTTTCAAACCATCTGAGCTCGGAGCTGTTGCTCTGGCTTGTATGTTGAATTCGCTTAACAATATCACCAGCTAGTGTATAAATAGTAATTTCACAATCGGAAGGCAAGTTGAAAAAATAAATTTTTCTAAGTCTCTCTGAACCGCCATCCCATAAAGCGCTGCCGTAATAAGGATTTGGATAAACCCCAATTTGAACATCAGGATTATCGGTAGGGAGTGTGCCGGGTAATATTCTTTCAAAATTTGCCAGTGGACTTGATTCAAGAATATCCAGTCCATTTACATCATCGCCTTCATCAAATGCTGTAACTGAAAACAAGTACTGCCAGCCGTTGAGTAAATTATCAAGTTCAAATTTATAATAATATTGAACAGTGTCGTTTGAAAAAGTTGTTGGTTCTGCAAGTTGGACAAAATCAAACCCTGTATCGAAAGAAATATTGTTTGAAGCACTATCGAACGATGCAAGCACAACAAGGGAAGCAAGCAGATCCTGTTTTTCAGTAAGATCGAACCCTGCCTGAGTTCTGTAAAGTTTGTATCCTTCAAAATCTTTCTTGCCCGAGATTGGATCAATTGAAAATTCTGCACGCTTATCCCAGTAAATTGTCACACTCTGGTTATCGGGAATAACTTTAACTTTAGGTACAATTGGCGGCGAGGGCAGGATGTATCTGGTAATCTTCCCGTCACCGTCCAAATCTTCACCGGCATCCAAAATTCCGTTCCTGTTTCTGTCTTCACCATGGTAAGCACGCAGTGCCCAATCTGCATTAGCATATAAGTTAATTTTCTGTTCTTCAGTATCTGTTTCGGGTGCGCCGGGCTTTTTAGCACAAACAATTGCAAAGACTACATTAATTGAATCACCCGGTGCTATATAATTAAAATGTCCGTTTGTAATTAACATAGACCTGTTTGAAGGAGTTGAAAGATTTTCAGGGTTAATTCCGTCTTTCCATCTGTTACTCCCTCCAAAGTAGCCCTGCATTTTTCTGTAGCGGTCTATGTCATTCTGAGGGGCAAAAAAATTCGGGTCGTTGGTGTTTCGGAACTGCCAGCTTACAAAGTTCACTGACGGAATTGTATCGAACAATTCCGATATAAAAAATTCGGGCAATGCCGGCTCAGAACCCAAATGCAGTATTCCGACATAACTGTCTGCCAAACCACCATCACCAGCAGCATCAAATTCATAAGCAATCTTTACAGAATCACTGTAACCATTACCACCCTGGCTATAGAATGAACTACCTGAAGGAGTTCCGGTTACATTAGTATTACGAACAACTGTGTCAGTCCACAATCCGACGTAAACGCTGTCTAAATATTTACTGCTAACATTCTTAATCCAGTAATTGAATATTACAAAGAAGTTAGCGAAGGAATAATTCCATGCATAAGTTTCCTGATGAATTCCAATACCGAAAGGATTATGGTCGATTATCGGTTCACCATTAAGGAAGGTTATGTTGGTATCATTAAAATCCATTAAAAAATCCTGGTGAGAAATTGCTGCCGGACTAAACACCCGTGAATCGAATAATGACGATCTTTCTTTTACAAAGTTTCCGGCATCATTTGTAAATTCAAACCCGCCTCCTCTTGTCGCTACCGAAGCAACATCAACAGCGCCGGTAGTTACAAATGGCCCGGCTCTGTTGCTTCCAAGTGAATCATTTGCAATGAATCCGCCGACCCACAGTCCGCCATCAAACAAATGTTCTATGCCACTGCCAAGAGGATACTCACAGCTCGGTTGCTCAGGCCAGAGTACAAATCCGTGTCCGTACGTTCCGAAGTTTGTTACAGTAATTCCTATGTTGCCGATGTTTGTGTACTTGCTATTGTCGTCATCCAGGATTTTCGGGAAGTGTTTATCTTCATCGCCGGGATTTTGATTAAAAGCATAAAAAAGCACTGACAGCAATGCTAATCGTTTTAAGTTTTTCATTAAAGAATTGAGTAAAAATATCCTGATTAAATTGCCCTACCAGTTAGAAATCCAGGTGGGAAAATACTAATAAAAAATGAGTAGCGAAATAATGGAAATGTTAATATTTAAATCAGAAAGCTTCATCCCAAACCTCCGGGGTGTAGAAAAACCCCTGAAGTTTCTCTGTTGGAATTATTTAAGCAGCAACATCTTCTTAGTCAGAATAAATTCACCAGCCCTCAATTGATAGAAATAAGCTCCGCTTGGTAGCTCCTTTATTCCGGACAAGCCGGAATGACTGACCGCATTAAATTCAACTTCATAAGTTCCGGCAGGTTTATACTCATCAATAAGAGTTACAACTTCATTTCCAAGTAAATCAAAAATTTTTAATGTTTGCCAACTGCCTACTGCTGATTGCCAACTGATTTTTGTCCTTGGATTAAATGGATTCGGATAATTCTGATAAAGTATAAAATCTTTTGGAACGAAATCTTCAGCAATTACATCACTTGAATTATCAGGAAAGAAATAAATAAGCATCCTGTCTATTGATGCGCGCCACAAACCCCAGCTGTGACCTTCCGGTCTCTCGAGCCAGTCGAGTTCGTAATTTGCAGAGATTAAATAATCTCTAAAATCTCTCATATTTGTATAAAGACTTTCATACGTTCCCCAGACAGAACTCCATTTTATATCTTTTACAGGTCCATTTACAATTAGATTATAAGCTTCATAATTGTTTGGCCAGAATGCAGCAGAATGAAGTCCGCACAAACCAAAAACTTCAGGATGATTGTAGCTGATGAGCGAAGAAATATTTCCTCCGAAAGAATCTCCAAGTACCAGCCTTTCCTTTTGATCAAGTTTAGTCTTGTAGTTTGAATCAATGTAAGGAACCAGTTCATTGACAAGAAATAATCTGTATTGATTTCTCAATGATCCTGTATACTCTACAACACGGTTATTTGGTTTTACGAATACAGCAATCAAAGGTTGAATTTTTGAACTATCCAGCAAGTTGTCAATTATATTGACGGCTTTGCCAAGACTTATGTATTCAGATCCATCCTGAAAATAGACTGTAGGATATGTTGTTGAAGCAAGTGAATCGTATCCTGGAGGTAAGTAAATATTTAACTGGTAATTTGCATTAACTATTGTACTGAAAATAGTTTTTGTGATTAAAGTACCGTGAGCAATATTCGGATTGTAATTAATTTCCCACGGCTGAACATAAAGCGGCATCGAGAGTTCAGAGTTCGGACCAAATCCTCCCTGACAGGTATGAGGATTTTCCGGATCGAGTATCCAATTGCTTCCATTCAATACGAATTTATAATCAAGACGTGCATCGAGTTCAAAATTTTCAGAGCGATACCAAAAATTTGTTTGACTTAGTTTTGTCATTGGCCAGGCATTCATATTCCAGCCGTTAAAATCACCGGGAACAGAAACAGAATTCGGGTTTCCTAAATAAATAAAATTCGCAGTTGAATCTTCTATAAAAGGAATACCGACTGTTCTTGCATAAGTCATAAAACTGTCAACTGCTGCTTGTTTTGCAGTGGGATCGCCAAGTGAATTAACATGATCAATGAATTGTTGAAATTGCGATTGGCTGAATGTGAAAGATGAAAGAATAAAGTAAAAAGTAAAAAGGAGTATTTTCATAATATCTTTAAATTTTGATATTGAAAGTTACATAAAAAAGCCAGGACTTTCATCCCGACTTTAATTAATCTGATTGATTTATGATTTTGAATAAGAAAATATCTCTTGCGTGCTTTTTAAGATGTAGTCTCGGACTTTATGTCCGAGAAATTAACTTTATATTATCGCAGACGTAAAGTCTGCGACTACATTCATTCCCATTCGTCTAAATTAAAAACTGTTGACCCTTTGAATTTATACAACTTCCAATTTTCCACTAGACCAATTCTAACAGGATTATTTAAAATATACCTTATTAATGTTTCCAAATCTTCTTCTTTCCTTAAAATATGATCGTAATAATCTTTTTGCCATTTATAATCTGGTTTATTTTTATAAAGCCAAAATCCTGTTTTCTTCTTAAATCTATCTATGCACTTTTTTATATCAGAATTTTCTGAATTACCAGAAAGTATGATATGTGCATGATCCGGCATAAATAAATAGATATAAGCCGAGCAATCACCCTCATTTAACTCTTTTAGTAAAAACGATTCAAATTGTTGAAATATATTTTCGTCAACAAAGAGTTCTTTTCTATCTTTTACGCACAGTGTAACAGAAACAAGTATTTGTCCAATATAAAGTTCAGCATTTAACCTATGTTTCTTCTCACGATATGGATAGCGAAATAGCTTCATTTGTTATTTTTGTAGTTTCGCACTTTATGTCCGAGTATTGAATATTTTATTATCGCAGACGTAATCCGCCAGAGGCGGACTGCGACTACGCATTTTTTAATTGTTAAAATATATCTCTTGCGTGCTGGTCTGCGTGGTATGAGCTACGTACCAATGGCGAGGATTCAACTATTTTGAATCCCATTTTCAATCCTTCTTCCTTGTACATTCTGAATTCTTCCGGTGTAACAAAACGATCAACAGGCAGATGTACTTTCGTTGGCTGAAGATATTGTCCGATTGTCATTATCTCGCAGCCGTGATTATGTAAATCTTTCATCAAATCTAAAACTTCTTCTGTTCTCTCACCGATTCCAACCATAATTCCACTTTTTGTTTTGAGTCCTTTTGACTTGAACCATTTAATCAGGTTCAGACTTCTTTCATACTTTGCCTGAGGACGAACAGCGTGATACAATCTTTTAACTGTTTCAAGATTATGATTCAAAATATCCGGCGGATATTGTATAATTATTTCAAAAGCTTTCTCATCACCTTTAAAATCAGGGATAAGAATTTCAACCGTGCAATCAGGTTTTTCTTCTCTTAATAATCTCACACATTCTTTAAAGATGGATGCACCACCGTCTTCAAGTTCATCTCTGTTAACAGATGTGATAACTGCGTGTCTTAAATCAAGCTGCTTTATTGCATCAACAACTCTGCGTGGTTCATCAAGATCAAGTTCAGTTGGCATCCCGAGTTTTACATTACAGAAACCGCAGCTTCGTGTGCAGGTATCCCCAAGAATCATAAATGTTGCAGTGCGATGATTCCAGCATTCAGCAATGTTCGGACATTTTGCTTCTTCGCAAACTGTGTTCAGTTTTTTCTCGCGCATCAAATTGCGGACATCAGAATAATTATCTCCTGTTGGAAGTTTAACCTTAAGCCAGTCAGGTCTTTTCCCTAAAGGAATTTTTTCTTTTTCTATCTGCTCTTTAAATGCTTTTTGATGTCGGTTAATTACACTCATAAATTTTCCTAAATGTCATCAGGAATCAGGTGATTGCCGGATGAAGTTATTTCAATTAAAATCATAGATTGCTTCGTCTCCGCCTTTGGCGGATCATCGCAATGACAATTCTTATAAACTTTCTGCATCAAAATTTTCTAATGATTCTTTCAAATGCTTGAGGAACATTCCTCCAAGCATTCCATCAATCAATCTGTGATCGTGTGAAAGAGTTAATGCCATAACCGGTCTGATAGAAATTGAATCTGAACCATCAACGTTTATCACTATCGGTTTCTTTACAACTGCACCAACACCGAGTATTGCAACTTCAGGTTGGTTAATAATAGGTGTTCCGAAAACTGTTCCGAATACTCCATAGTTTGTAATTGTAAATGTGCCTCCGGAAATATCATCAGGAGTTAATTTTTTATTTCTTGATTTGAATGCCAGATCATTTATTGCTTTTGCTAATCCAATCAGATTTAACTGCTCAGCACCTTTTATATTTGGAACAATCAATCCAGTCGGTTCAATTGCTACTGCAATTCCAAGATTCACAAAAGACTTCCGAAGAATTGTATTTCCATCTATTGTAGAATTAATCAGAGGATATGCTTTGATTGCTTTAACACAAGCCTGGGCAATGAATGCCATATAAGTAAGTTTAACTCCGTACTGCTTCTGGAATTCATCTTTATTTTCCTGGATGAAACTGTGCACACGATTCATATCAACTTCAATCATTGACATTACGTGAACAGAAGTATCGCGGCTTGCAATCATATGATCCATAATCTTCTGACGGATGTTATCCATAGGAATTCTTTCAATACCGGAACCGGTTGCTACAGTTTTTACTTCTGATGGAATGAATGATGGTGCCGGAGCTGCAGTTCTTTCTTTCTTTTCTTCAACAGGTTTTGCAACAACTTTGTGTGCACCTCTTTTTTCGATATAAGCTAAAATATCTTTTTTAGTTACTCTTCCCTGTAATCCTGTTCCATTAATTTTTCGAAGTTCATCAAAGCTGACATTTTCCTTTTCTGCAATGGTGAGAACAAGAGGAGAATAAAAACTGCTCCCCTCGCCTTTAATTTTTTCTCTTTCAACTAATTCAGCTTTTGCAAAATTATCATGCATTGAAACTGGTTCAGCGACCTCGACTTTCTTTTCTGAAAAAGTTTCTGTCTTTTTTGAAATAATTGGTGAAGCACCGGTGGATATTTTTGCAACGATTGTTCCAACAGCAACAGTTTCCTGTTCACCAATTAATATTTCTGCAAGGGTTCCTTCAACGGGTGAAGGTATTTCTGTATCAACTTTATCTGTACTTATTTCAAATATTGTTTCATCTTTCTTTACTTTATCGCCGACTTTTTTATACCACTTGATGATTGTTCCTTCCATCACTGACTCACCCATCTTAGGCATTTCAATTTCTACCAAACCTTCTGCTGACAAAACTGTCTCGGCAACTTTTTCCTCAACAGGTTTTTTCTCTTCTATAATTTTTTCTTCAACAATCTTTTCAGGTTCAACCAATTTAACAGGTTCTCCTTCGCCATCAATTATTGCAACAACGGTACCGACTTCAACTGTTTCTCCTTCTTTGACAATGATTTCTTTCAAAACACCATTAGCAGGAGAAGGAATTTCAGTATCAACTTTGTCTGTGCTTATTTCAAAAATTATCTCATCCTGTTTAACTGTATCACCAACCTTCTTATGCCATTTGATAATGGTTCCTTCGTTCACGCTTTCACCCATTTTGGGCATGATTATGTTCATACGCTTTTTCCTCCGAGGCAAAGGCACAGGCAAAGGCATAAAAGTTTTTTATTCATCTGCTGTACCTGCCTTTTTCTCTAAAGAAATTATTAATGCAGTTAGTTCATTTACTATTTCTGTTGTGTCAACTACGATTTCATCCAGTACTGTTTTTTCTACAATGAAACCTAATTTAAATGAAGCAAAACTCTGGCTCATAAGTTCGTAACCACTTCCACGTGATATTTTATAAAATCTGGTTTTATCTCTTGGTTCAAATCGTCCGAAACCCTCAGCAAAATTATGAGAAATAGAATTTACTGCCCGACGCATATCACTGATCAATCCAAATCTTTCATCAGATGGAAATGATTTTGTGATCTCATAAATTTTCAAGAGAAGTTCAATTGATTTTTTCCAAACTGACACATTCATAAAATCCGGATATTGCATTGCCTTTGCCTCCGCCTTCGCCTTAATTAATACTCAATTAAATCTTTTATACCAGAATAAATTTGCTGACGAGATGGTAATACTTCACTCTCTAAAATCGGTGCATAAGGAATATGAGTATCCTTTGCTGCAATTCTTTTAACAGGTCCATCAAGATATTGAAAACAATTATCCGCAATTCGGGCTGCTATCTCAGCTCCAAATCCGGCAGTAAAAGTATCTTCGTGTATGACAATAACTTTATTTGTTTTCTTAACCGATCTGAAAATTGTTTCTTCATCAAGAGGAATAATTGTTCTGATGTCAATCACCTCAACTGAGTATCCGAATTCTTCTTCTAATTTTTTCGCAGCTAAAACAGAATCCCACATCGAAACACCATATGAAACAACTGTAATGTCGTTCCCCTCTTTTACAACTTTTGCTTTTCCAAATGGAAGGAGATAATCGTCATCTGGTTCCGGACTAATTGCTGAACTTTGTCTGTATAATCCTTTGTGTTCACAGAAAAGAACTGGATCATTTATTCGACACGCAGTTTTAAGCAATCCTTTCGCATCAGCGGCATTGCTTGGATATGCAATGTAAATTCCGGGTACGTGAGCATAAATTGATTCGATATTCTGACTATGACAAAGTCCGCCGTGAATATAACCACCGACAGCAACACGAACTACAACCGGTGTTGACCAGGCATTATTTGAACGATAACGCATTGAAGCTGTTTCATTTTTCATTTGCATAAATGCAGGCCAGATATAATCGCCAAACTGAATTTCAACAACAGGTTTCAGTCCGGCCAAAGTCATTCCGTTTGCAACGCCAAGAATACTTGCCTCTGCCAGCGGCGAGTTGAAGACTCTCTCATCACCAAAAGTTGTAGATAAACCTTTTGTTGCAGTGAATACTCCGCCTTTCATATCAGCAATGTCTTCACCAAAGATGTACATATCTTTATTTCGTTTCATTTCCTCGTGAAGAGCATGATTTATTGCATCAACCATAACAATTTTCTCACCAGAAGGATCATTCTTCTCATAGTCCAGAGACTCTCTCAAACCACTTTCATCAAAAACATATCTGTCTGCATCTTTCGGATCAGGGTCAGATGCTTTGAAAGCTCTTTCAGCAGCTTCATCAATTTCTTCGTTTATCTCTTTCCAGATTTTTTGATAATCACCATCGTTCAGGATATTTTCTTTTTTCAACCTTGAAACAAACTTTTCAATCGGATCGTTTTGTTTATCTTTCTCAAGCTCTGAATGATCTCTGTATTTTCTCTGATCATCTGATGATGAATGAGATTGCAATCTCACAACATTCGCTTCAATCAGCGCAGGACCTTTGCCGCTCTTTAAATAATCAATTGCTTTCTTCAACTCTTCATAAGATTCAAAGAAATCTGTTCCGTCAATTCTTTTTCTGTATAAAGTATGAAAGCCGCTCATCATTTCAGCAACTGAACCGTCTTTACCTGCAGTCTGATGTTCAACAGGGACTGAAATAGCGTATCTGTTATTCTGAATTACAAAAAGCACAGGAAGCTTTTCTCTGCTTGCCCAGTTAACTGCTTCGTGAAATTCACCCTGACTTGTGGTTCCTTCTCCGCTGCTCACATAAGAAACATTTTTAATTCCTTTTCTTCTTGATGCGAGCGCAGTTCCGACAGCCTGAAGAAACTGAGTTCCGGTTGGGCTTGATTGAGATGGAACCTGTGCATTTATCATTCCCCAATGGACAGGAAGCTGCCTTCCACCGCTTGCAGGATCAGTTGCTTTGGCAAATGTTCCGAGAAAAACTTCTTCGGGAGTTAAGCCAGCCATCAATACTGTTCCAAGATCGCGATAGTATGGAAAGAGCCAATCCTTTTTTGGATCAAGATGCAAACCAATTGCCATCTGAACAGCTTCGTGTCCTTCTGCAGCAATGTGGAAAAAAGTTTTTCCCTGTTTGAGTAAACGCATCGCCTTATTATCAATAACTCTTGAACGAATCATCATCTTCAGAATATCAATCAACTGCTTCTTATCAAAACCCATCAATCCATTGGAATTGATATTTTTTTCTTTCAATGAACTGCCGGTCTTTTTTTCATCAGCTTTATTTTTATGGGATGAATGAATCGTGTTGTTCATAATTTTTTTAGCCATCGAACAACCTTCTTAATAAATGGTTGAAAAATTTGATTGCAATACTTTTTCTTTACTTCTTGAAATCACAGAGGTGTATGCAAATAATTCAGTGAAATTTTTTAGTAACTTTTCTTTGACTTCCTGAATACTTATTTCTCTTTTCAATTCCTGCTTCAATGATGTAACTGATTTATCCTGGATACCACAAGGAATTATTCCGTTAAAAAGTTTTAGGTCTGTATTCACATTAAATGCAAACCCGTGCATCGTAATCCATCTGCTAACTTTAATTCCGATAGCAGCAATTTTCCTGTCACCGATCCAAACGCCAGTATGTTTTGGGTTTCGTTCACAGTCCAATCCATATTCGTTACAGGTTAAAATTATTACTTCCTCCAGTGCTCTTAAATATTTATGCGTGTCTTTGAACCATTGGTTTAAATCTATAATCGGATATCCAACAATTTGACCCGGACCGTGATAAGTAATATCCCCACCCCGGTCAATATCATAAACAGAAATCTGATTTTCCTTAAGATAACTCTCTGTACCTATAAGATTTTCCTTGTGAGCAGTTTTACCCAGAGTATATGTATTAGGATGCTCAAGAAGAAAAAGATAATCTTCAACCTCACCTGAAACTCTCTTCGAATGAATCTCCTGTTGAAGATCCCATGCCTCCTTATAATCAATGAAACCTAAATCGCAATATGTCAAACTTCGTTTAGTCATTTGTCATTAGTCATTAGTCAATTGGTTTTGATGTAACCTAAAGTATTTACTAATCAAGCAATTGAATCTTGTAATTTTCAAATCTTGCAATCCTTTAATTTTTAAATGTGAATTGCTTCTCCATAAGCATTTGCAGCAGCTTCCATAATTGATTCAGATAGAGTCGGATGTGCGTGAATAGTTTTAATAATTGATTCTCCAGTTGCTTCAAGTGAACGAGCCAGGGTAACTTCAGCAATCATTTCAGTAGCTTCACTTCCTATTATGTGAGCACCAAGAATTTCGCCGTACTTTGCATCGAAAATCATTTTCACAAAACCTTCACGTTCGCCAATTGCAAAAGCTTTTCCACTTGCCATAAACGGAAATTTTCCAATTTTAATTTCGTATCCTTTTTCTTTTGCTTTTGCTTCAGTCATTCCAACACTTGCAACCTGCGGTTGACAGTAAGTGCATCCAGGAATATTATCATAATCAATCGGTGGATGATGAATGCCTTTTATTTTTTCAACACAATGAATTCCTTCTGCAGATGCGACATGAGCTAACCAAGGAGGACCAATTACATCACCAATTGCATAAATGCCTTTAATATTCGTCTCATAAGTTTCTTTGTTCACTTTGATATGGTTTTTCTCGATTTGAATTCCAAGCTGTTCAATCCCAATTCCCTCAACATTTCCTACTACGCCAATTGCATTAAGAACTTTCTCTGCGGATAAAATTTTCTTTTCACCATTTACATTCACAGTTACGTTTACTTTGTTACCTTTAACTTCAGCTTTTTCAACTACTGCACTGGTAAGAATATCAATTCCTCTTTTCTTAAAATTTTTCTCAAGCGCAATAGAGATTTCTTCATCTTCAATTGGCAAAATGTGTTTTAGCATTTCAATAACAGTAACTTTTGTACCCAGAGTCGAATAAAAATAGGCAAACTCAATTCCGATAGCACCTGCTCCAATTACGATTAAATCTTTTGGCTGCTTTTCAAGTATCATTGCCTCTGTGCTGGTGATTATATTTTTTCGGTCAACAGGAATTGCAGGAATATTTCTTGGACGGGCACCCGTGGCGATTATTATTTTATCTGCTTTTATTGTTTCAGTTACTTTGCCCTTTTCTTCTGTGATTTCAAGTGTATTGTTAGAAGTGAGTTTTCCAAATCCTCTTACGCGGTCAACTTTATTTTTCTTAATCAGAAGTTCAACATTTTTTGAAATACGGTCAGAAATATCCCGGCTTCTTTTAATAATTCTGTTAAAGTCAAAATCAAAACCTGAAACCTTCATTCCAAAATCTTCGCCGTGATTTTTTACATTATCATATATCTCAGCATTTTTAAGCAGAGATTTAGTAGGAATACAGCCCCAATTAAGACATATTCCCCCCAGATTGTCTTTGTCAATAACAACTGTTTTAAAACCTAACTGACCAGCCCGGATAGCTGCAACATATCCTCCGGGACCACCCCCAAGGATTGCTATATCGTATTGTTTTTGCATAAGTTATGGGAATCCTGATAATTAAGAATTATCCAAATATAGTTAAGCCGACTATCAAAAGAAAATAAATATAGGAAAAGGTTGACTTGCAAGTTCAGAAAGATGAAAAATAAAAAAGCCCTCATTTTCAGAGGGCTCTCAATAAATGCTTTTGCGATCCGCTATTTCATCAACATAAGTTTTCGTGTTTGAGTAAAGTTACCTGCTTGCAATCTATAAACATAAACTCCACTTGCAAGATCACCAGCTTCGAATCTGACTTCGTATGTACCGGGAGCTTTCTGTTCATTTACCAGCGTAGTCACTTCATTACCAAGAACATCATAGACTTTTAGTGAGACAAACTCACTTGTTGGCACTGTGAATTTAATTGATGTTGATGGATTGAACGGATTCGGGTAATTCTGTTCCAAACTAAAATCACTTACTACAGAGACTTGTTCATTATTTTCATCCATAACTTTATTCAATGCATTCTGAGCCTCATCACCGTATAGTTGAGGTAATTCAACTACAGAACCGTTTGCCAACGCAACAAATAATCCGAAAGCTTCACCATTCTGATTTGCTGAAGTATTTAAAAATCCTGATGCGAACACTACTGCTGATTTACCACCTAAACCTCTCAGGTCAGCATTCCATATTCCAACAACTGAGAAATTAGGCCATGGTGTAGTGATTACTATCCAGTTCTTCCAGGCAGGTACTGAAACATAATTGCTGAGATCACCATATGAAACATTGGTCAAATATATTCCAAGTCCAAAAATGTTAACAGTCGGTGCATCAGTAGAACCGTGAACTGCGAACAAATCGACTTTATTATTATTCTGAGCTGATTCTCTTGCATCTGCTTTTGCAAATATTGTGAAAGAAATATCTCTTCCATTCGGATTTGGAGCAAAACCTGATGGATCAACTACTCCGTTTGCAATTGCGATGTATGTTCCACCATTAGCGAAGTTAACGACAAAGTTTTTAATCGTATCATTTACCGAACCGCTGGTTGATGGTGCTACACCTATGTTTATATCAACTCCTGCAGGAACATCAATAAAAGGAGTCGCTGTTCTGAAAGCAAAGTTATCTAAAGCTAAAGTTCCGTTTAAGTAAACATCAACAGCAGAAGCAATAGGATCTGCTGCGTTGTGAATTACCTGTAATCTTGCAAATGGAGCTATAGCTGGTAATTCTACAACTGTTCCATTAGGAAGAGCTGCAAACAATCCAAATGGAGCACCATTTTGGTTTCCGGCTGGGTTCAGAAATCCTGATGCAAATACTACGGCTGCACCTCCGCCAAGTCCTGAAAGATCAGCTTCAAATGATGCAACTATGGTATTGTTATCATCACCCGGAGTTATGTCTAAAATGTATGAAGCAGCGGGAACCCTAATGTAATCAGTAAAATCTCCATAAGCTGCATTATCAACCAATGTAGCAACATTTCTTGCAATTACATCAACTGTTGGTGCATCTGTTGATCCATGAAGAACAACAAAATCAACTTTACTTGAATACATTCCACTTTCACGAATGCCATCTTTTGCAAATATTGTGAATGCTATACTTCTTCCATCAGGATTTGAAGTGAATTGCGAAGGATCAATGACACCATTCGCAACACCAACATAGGTTTTTCCATTTTCAAAAGTTACGGGGAAATTTTTAATAGTATCATTTACCGATCCGCTTGTACCTGGTGCAATTCCAATATTTATTTCAACACCAGCAGGAACATCTATAAATGGAGTAGCAGTTCTAAAACCAAAATTATCAAGAGCTAAAGTTCCATTAAGATATACATCCACTGAAGAAGCAATTGGATCTGCTGCATTATGAATTACCTGTAGTCTTGCCATTGGCTGAACTAAAGGAAATTCAACAACTGTTCCATTTGGTAATGCTGCAAATAATCCGAAAGCAGAACCATTCTGATTTGCTGAAGGATTTAGAAAACCTGAAGCAAATACAACTGCGGCACCACCACCGAGTCCGTTAAGATTAGCTTCAAATTCAGCTACAACGACGTTATTATTATTTCCGGGAGTAACTTTTAAGATATACTCATCAGGAAATAATCTTTTATAATTTGTAATGTCACCATAAGAAGCATCATTTACTATTCTCATTCCACCAGAAAACCAACTGTCAGTTTCCTCAACATATTCTTCATTAACTTCCTGAGAAATATCAGTAACAACATTAGTGTAAACTCTGTCAACAATAACATCAACTGTAGGTGCATCTGTTGATCCGTGAACTACAATAAAATCGACTTTATTCCAACTAACACCCTGCTCACGTATGTTATCTTTTGCAAATAAAGTAAAGCTTATATTTTTTCCATCAGGGTTTGGACTGAACTGTGTTGGATCTAATACACCATTTGCAATCAGGACATACTTTTTATTCTTGTTTAAGGTTGCCTGAAAATTTTTAATAGTATCATTAACTGAAGTGCTGTTTCCCGGAGCAATACCAATGTTTAACAAGGTATTAGCCGGAATATCAATAAAAGGAGTTGCTGTTCTGAAAACAAAATCATTTATAGCCAGATTACCGTTCACATAAACATCAACTACTGAAGCAACAGGATCAGCAGCATTATGTATTACCTGAAGACGGGTTGTTTGTTGTGCTAATAATGATGAAATGGTTAAAAGGAAGATTAAAGAGCCAAGAATTTTTTTCATAATTCCTCCGTTGTTTAAAGATTGTTTGATTAAGAAACTAACAATTAACTAAACATCAACGGGGGAATATTAGTTCCAATACTCAATAAAAAATTAAGGGGAAGCCTAAATTTGCTTCCCCAAATGGATCAGAGTCCGTAATTAATACCAATCATAAACCTACCTTCAAGCTTAGGTTGATTAATTGCATTATCCGCATTTTCGTAAGAATATCCTTCACGCGGGTTTACGTTTTCGCCATCAGGGCTGTAGGCGGTGTCGTGTCCGGAAAGTGTACTTTCAAAGAAATAGTCTGCACCAACGCTAAAAACCATGTAAAGATTTTGAACAAGAGGAAGCTGGGTTTCAAGTCCACCGCCCAATCCGAATTGATCAGAAGATATATCAAAAAATTCATTACCGCCGACGTACTTAAAATTTGCGGTAAACATTGAATAACTAGCCCCAAAATAAATATCAGATTTATAAAGAATATTTACAGGAAAGAGGAGATCAAACCTGAAATTCCAACTGTAGCCGGATTCCTCTGGCGTTCCGTTAGTTGCATCATTTATAAATATTTTCCTGGCACTGTCTGCAATTCCAGGCTCTGAAATAGTATAACCAATGCCGAACCTGGCACTCAGAGGAACTCCTCCCTGAAAATTTCCTATGGTGAGATTGAATTGACCCCCAAATCCTCCATTATATCCCAGAACTAAACCACCATAAAATTTAGGTGAATTCAAATAATTGTATTGATTAAGTTGGGAAAATGAAATGTTTGAAAAAGTCAGAAATGCAAGTAGCGAAATTGTTAGCTTGCTGCGCATATGTTTCTCCTGTTTTGTTCTTAATTACTTATAGCTTAAGCAGCAACTAACCCCAGTAGACACAGTCAATAATAAAAAAAATTTATTATTTAACAAATACTTATTAATTACTTTAATTTAATAGCTAAAAAATTCTCAAGTTTAGACAGATTGATTAAATGAGTGAAGCAATTTTGTGATGATTTTTAGACTAAATTTTCCTATGAATCAATCTAAAAATTGTTATTAAGTGATGGCTACACACCTTTTTTTACTAAGTTACAAGAATTAATTAATCGAATTTTTGAATAATTTGAATAAAACTGAAGCACAAACTTACATTTTAGGTTTTAAGGACAATTCAGACCAGATTAGTATTCTGAGAATAACTGCAATGTGGGCATTTAGTGAATCTGCCTTTGGTGGGATTCTCCACGCTCTAACAATCCCGTTTAGAGGATTATTTATAGCATCAGCAGCTGTACTATTTATATCTCTAATTGCGTTACTGGCGAAAAACAATAACGAAATTTTTAAAGCCACTCTAATTGTAATTTTAATAAAAGCCGTTGTTAGCCCGTACTCCCCTCTTACTGCTTATTTTGCAGTTTCATTGCAGGGAATCTTGGGATTTTTGTTATTCTCTGTAAAGCGATTTTACAAATTATCTGCCCTGCTGCTTGGATTGCTTGTTTTATTCTTTTCAGGAATTCAAAAAATAGTTGTACTGACTATTTTATTTGGCAATACGCTTTGGGAATCGATAGATCTTTTTATTGAACAAGTTTCATCAGAGTTATTAAATCTTAATCATCCGGATATTAATTACGGTTACTTGCTGGCCGGTATTTACATAACTCTTCATCTATGCGCAGGATTTTATATTGGATTATATTCGGGTAGACTTCCTGAAAAAATTAATCATTACAAAAAAATCATCCCATCTGAAGTAGAACCTACATCCGGTGAAGAAATTACCCAAAAGGAAAAAAGAAAAAAGAAAAGCTGGTTTTTGCGTCCGACCGGAATTTTTGTAGTTGTACTTTCTGCAGGAGTCATTTTGCTTTCTTATCTTTCACCTGAACTTGAAGATGAGATTGCGCTATCTATTTTGTTTATGCTGGTAAGATCTCTGGTTATAACTTTTATTTGGTACATATTACTAGCACCGCTTGCGAAAAAACTTTTTAGCAGATTTGTTTCAAAGAGAAAATCAGAATATGCTCAAGATCTGGAGGATATCATTTCATTGATTCCTCAATTCAAAAAAATAGTTAATTACTGCTGGAAGCTTTCGAAGAATAAAAAAGGATACAAGCGAATTCGTTATTTTTTATCAACATCTTTTTATTATTTATTATTGAGTAGATAGCAATATATCAAGCTGAACTCGTTTCAGCTTCTTCTATTTAATAAGGAAAGTTAGCCCAGATTTAGGTCAAGCCGAAATGAGAATTTAGTATTTACTATTTTTAAATAGGCTTTTTCATTAATTAACCACGGAGAAAACAAATGACATATTTACCTGAACAATTCAAAAAATTTCAGCAGGATTATCCTGAAATTTTTCACGCATACGAAAATCTTGGAAGCAGTGTTCATAGCGCAGGACCACTTAACGAAAAAACAAGATCACTGATAAAACTCGCGATTGCTGCCGGTGCACGACTGGAAGGTGCAGTTAAATCACATACAAGAAAAGCTCTTGATGCAGGTTGCACATTGGAAGAAGTGAAACAAACCGTACTGATAGGTCTTCCGACAATCGGTTTTCCTTCCACTGTTGCTATTCTTAGCTGGATGGAAGAGGTAATTGAAAAGAGATAAATGCAAGTATATTAATTTACATTTAAACTTTATCGGAAGACGGCTTTTGCCCTATTTCAACTACCTCAAAATCGACCAGGTCTTCCCAGTTTGTAATCCAGGTTTTAAATAATTCCGGATTGCCTGTTTCCATCAATTGAAAACATCTCTTCCCATTATTCTTAAGCCAGCTTTCGATAAAAAATAATCCGTCAGGCAGCATTCTGTCATGCTTATGAAATCGGTCATAAATTTTTTCGAAGCATCCTTCACGATAATTTTCAATAACCATATACTTAGTCATAAATATTTTAATTCTTTTAATTCATTCCTAATATTATATAAGAAACTTATATAGCCTTTGCATTTATCGGCATGCTTATCGCACGAATGTATGAAACAAATCCCATTGCAGCAAAAATTGTCCTAAACCAATCCAGAATTTTCCATTTGCTAACAAGCGCTGTCATCTCATCACTATTCAATATTACAGTTCCTGTCTTAATTGCATAAAGTTCATTTATCATCGGCCAGAAAATCAGAGGAGTGAATATTGAAATGATAACAACTCCAAAGACAGGTATCACCAACCATTTTCTAAAATTTATTGGTGTTTTTCTTCCAACTATCAGTGCAGCTATGCTTCCGAATAACAGTAAGGCAGTCACAGGCATAAAAAAGTCACCAGGATTGAGATGAAAAAATTCGCCGTAAGGAAGATGTTTAAGTGAATCCGGAGGTGAAGCACCCCAGGCTCCTGCAAGAATAATTAAGTCAAACAGCTTTGCACCTAAACCAACGCCTGAAAAAATTAGACAGAACCAAATAATGATACTGAGTAACCGGTAATTAACCTGATAAGCTTGATTCTGATATGTGAGATTGTATTCCATTTTTTGCCTCCTATTAAGTTAAATTATTTTATTTCATTGATTTATGCTTTGAAGTAGCATTTATAAATTTATTACAACATTACCTTTCTTCTGTTCTGATTCAGTTGAAATCTCTTTCTATCTCTCTCTTGAAAAAAGAGAGAATTGTTTTCAAAATAAAACTGTTCATATATTTTTTCTGTCAATACTTAAATTGCAAGGTTTTTTTCAATTAGCCCTTTTCTTCTCAAGAGAAGAGTTGGGATGAGTTAATTATTCTAGTAAGGCCCAATTGTTATCACAACATTTCCCGTTTTTTGTTCAGTCTCAACATACCTGTAAGCTTCAACAATTTCCTCCAGCTTATATCGTCTGTCAATCACTGCCTTGTATTTTCCGGCTTCAATAATTTCTCTGAAGAACTGAATGTCCTCTTTCTTTTCTTTGGGCAATGGAAATAAAACTTTTTTACCAGATGGCAATGCCCCAAAAACTGCAGTCCACAAAGCGAGAA